>JAJDAL010000060.1 GCA_029261875.1 Deltaproteobacteria bacterium | reverse complement strand
CAACTCGAAGACCGCTTGCAGGCCTCCCGGGCGGCCTCGCTGGTGATCGAAACCGACGCACCGCTTTCGGAAATCATCGCCCTCGTGCGCGACGCGGGCGTTCGAAACGTGCAGATCGCCTATCAGGCAAAGGGGAAAGCGAAATGAATCGAGCCCTGCTCGTCCTCCTGCTCGCCGCCGGCATCGCGCTTTCGAGTCCCTACTGGCGGAGCCAGCTGCCGACCTTCGCGAATCCGCCGCTCGATGCCCCCAGCCTCGACACGTTGAAGCGACACGCGCGGACGATCCATTTGACCCATCTCGAAGACCTCGTGAAGCCTCCGATCGACGCACCCCCCGCGGCGGAGGATCCCGAAATCGAAGAGCTCGTCGCCGTAGAACCCTTCACGGAAGCGACGGCGGTTTCGTCTCTACCGACACCCCCCGCAACCCCATCCGATCGAACCTTGACCCCCATGGACGAAGACGCGCGGACCGATGTATTGCGGCGTTTACTCGCGCTCTACGATCGCATCGATCCCGAAGATTGAGGAGACACGATGCTTCGTTTGTCATCGGCCTTGACGGTTTGCTTCTGGTTCAGCGCCTGGCTCGCTTGGCAGGGGCTGGAAGCGGAGATGAGCGACGCGTTTCCCCGAGAAGCGGAACGCGTATGGATCGATCCGCCGACCGCGAACCCTCCCAGCGCAACCCCATCGAAAAGCTCGCCTCCAGCAACACAGCTCGCCATGGAAATCGGCCTCGAAGACATCGCCGCGGGAGACGCGTTGTTGCGCGGGAGCGAGACTTTTCCAATCTTGAACAGTTCCTACTCTGCATTCGGTTCCTTCGACGCCTATGCGCGCGCCATGACGAACCTCGGCGCACGATTCGTCGTGGTCCGTCAGCGGGAGATCGTTTCCGGCGTCGAACTCGCCAGCGGCCAATGGGTGCCCTTTGCGGCTGCGCAAACGCTTTCGCCGCGGGCGCGCGATTACAGCGACGAAGCGGCGCTGCGCGGTCCGACCGAACGCGCGCGGCAGGAATTCGGAAACGATGCCGGCGTCATGATGCTCGTCCCCAAGACCCTCGACGCCGGTTTGTTCGGGGGAATCGCGTCGATGTTGCTGCGGAACGGAGAGGAGCCGGCGGGTTTTCGCGAGCTCCGAGGCCGTTACGAGCCCGGTCCGTCGGGTGGAATTCGCTTTCGTGTGGAATCCGGCGTTCGCGGCGATGGGCGCGAAGTCCCCATGGACTATCTGTTCGATCTGCGCGCGATCGCAGCCCTGCGCCAGGTCTCATGACCTCGCGGGCGGCGGGTTGCGTGCTGGCTCTCCTGTTGCTGGGGGGGCCCGCCCAAGCCGAAGATTCCCTGCGCGCGCGGGCGGCGTTGTTCCGCAGTGCAATTCGAATGACGACGTCGACGGTCCCTCCTTCGCCCCACGCTTCGATCCCGTCCGGAAAACCCACGGGGCCCGGTAGCTGCACGCCCCCGGCGAATCCAACGGCCCCGGGCGTTCGCTTGCGGATCGATGCCGCGATTCGCGAAGCCTCCCTGCGGTTCGCCGTAAATCGCCGCCTGATTCGCTCCGTGATTCGACACGAGAGCAATTTCGATCCTGCTGCCGTTTCGCGCGCTGGAGCCCAGGGATTGATGCAATTGATGCCCGCGACGGCCCGCACCCTGGGCGTTCGCTGCTCCTTCGACATTCGCCAGAACATTCTCGGCGGCACCCGTTATCTGAGACATTTGTACGACCAGTTCGGCGATTGGACGCTTTCCCTCGCGGCCTACAACGCCGGTCCGTCGCGCGCGGCAGCGGTCAACACCTGGCCCGCGGAGACCCGGCGCTACGTCAAACGGGTACTCGTCGACTGGGATCCGGTTCGATACGGGGGTTCGTGAACCTTCTCTTCCTCGGGCCTCTACCCGCAGCCTCGGAAGGCGGCTGCCGTCTGCGATGGCAGGCGCGATCCAGCAAAGTTGGCTCTGGCGGCCTTCCGAGGGCCGGAGCCGGGCAGAATCGATGGCCCCGGGATTGCAGCAGCGTTGCGTGGGAGGCCTACCAGCCCATGACACAACGAACCTTCTCCGCGCTATCGATTCTTTCTCTGCTACTCGGCGCCGCCTTCGCCCTGCCCTCGGTGGGCAGCGCGGAATCCGGCTCGGTCTCGAAGATCAACTACACGATGCCGGGCGCCTTTCCGCTTCCGCAAGCCAGCGAAACCGCTGTCGCTCCCGTGCGCATTCTCGTCACCGACGACCGAATCGCGCCGCGACTGCTTCGGGTTTCCACCGGCCAACGGGTGGCCTGGAACAGCGTCGGTCGCGATCTGACGCGGATCGTGTTCGAGCGCGAAGTCGCGAAATCCATGGTTTGCCACAGCCTGGTCAACTTCCACCTGCACGACGATCAGCTGCGATCCGCTCTCATGGGACCGGGCGATACCGCGAGTTTCTGCGAGCTTGCGCCGGGAACCTATCGCTATCGCGTCGAGCGCGAGGGCGCGTCGGACCAATCGACCACCGGGTCGCGTCAGATGTCTGCACGTCTGGAAGGCGTCATCGTCGTTCGCTAAGGGCGTGCGGGTGATCCGACCGGGTCACCCGCCGCCTTCCCCACCCCCCTCGTTTCCTCGCCCCTCGCCACGCCGAATCGTCGCCGAATCGACACCGCCCCCAAAACTACGGTATCAACGCCTGCGGAAATCACGCATGCAGGTTCTCATCGTCACGACGACTTCCCCATCGGGCAGAGTGGGGTCCCAAACTCCGGCGCTCAGGCGGCGCGAAGCCCGCCTCCTCGGTATCGAACCCGCATGCGCATCTGTCTGATCGCCAGCGCGGATTCGATCCACACCCGTCGCTGGATCGACGCACTGGTTCCCCGCTGTGAGATCGACCTTCTCAGCTACACACCGAGTCACGCCCCCCCACCCGAGGGTGTGAATCTCGTGGACTTGACGCAGCTCGGGTGGCGAGCGGCGATTCCCCGCTTTCGTTTCGCCTATTGGGGGCTCTGGATACGCGATCATCTGAGGCAACGCTCCGCGGACCTTCTGCATGCCCATCAGGTCACCGGCGCAGGCTGGTTGGGAAGCATGACGGGGTTCCATCCGTTTCTCGTCAGCGCCTGGGGCTCGGATCTGTTGCGCGATCCCGAACGCAACCCATTGCGCAATACCCTGGTTCGACATGTTCTGTCCCGTAGCGACTGCCTCGTCGTTCCGTCGGTTGCGCTCGAGCGACGAGCCCGCGAATTGGGAATCGCGAGCGAGAAGATCCGATCCCTTCCTTGGGAAACCGACACCGCCCCCTTCTCTCCGGAACCCGATGATCGCGAGGCCACACGGACCCGGCTGGGCATTCCGTTGCTCGCGCCTACCATTTTCTGTCCCCGCGCCCTCACACCGCTCTACCGCATTCACGTATTGCTCGACGCGACTTCCCAATTGGTTCGCACCATCCCGCGCCTGCGATTGGTCTTGATTCGCTATCTCGCGGATGCTTCCTATGAAGAACGTCTTCGCACACAGATCGAGAAACGGAGCCTCGGGCAACACGTCGTCTGGCTTCCGGAGCAGAGTGAGCAGGCGATGGCGCGCCTGTACCGCGCATCGGACGTCGCGGTTTCGATTCCGGCGTCCGAGGGGTTCGGTCGCAGCGTATTCGAAGCCATGGCGGCGGGTTGCCCAACGGTCGTCACGGATTTGCCCGCTTTCGCGTCGCAAGAAAGCGGCGCGACGCTTCGCGTTCCCGTCGACGATGTTCACGCCACCGCCCACGCGATCCAGCGGGTGCTCTCGGACGTGAATCTCCGAGCGCGTCTCGCGCGAGAGAATCGAAGCCGGTCCGCGCAGCCCGCGCCCCTCCCACTGGCTGAACGCGCCTGGTCGCTCTATCGCGAGTGGACTTCCGCACCATGAAGACTTCACCGCAAATCATTCTGTTCGAACTCAACGAAGTGCCCTGGCGCGTGATCGACGACTTCGTCGTTCGCCATCCGCGATCCGCGCTCGCGCGACTCACGGCGCGCGCAGCAACCTACGTGACCCATTGCGACAACCCGGTCAGTCTTTCGCCGTGGTCGGTCTGGGCCACACTGCACCGCGGCGTTTCCGATGCCGAGCACGGGATCCGGTATCTGGGTCAGCCGGGGGAAGAGTGTTATCCACCCCTCTGGGAAATTCTTGCAGCCGCACGGGTGCCGGTGGGCGTGTTTGGCTGCCTGAACACCTACCCCATTCCCCGCACGCGCGAAGCCTTTCGATTCTTCGTCCCCGACGCGTTTGCTCCAGAGCCAGAGTGCATTCCCGAAGCCCTTCGCGCATTCCAGCGTTTCAATCTGGAGATGTCGAGACGATCCGGTCGAAACGTATCCCGGAGCATCGCGCCCGCGAGTGCATTGGCGTTTCTGCGCGTTTGCCGCGGTTTGGGACTCGAGTGGAAAACGCTGGCACGTATCGCGGGCCAGCTGGTCGCCGAGGTTCCGCAACCGACGTTGCGCGGACGCCGGCGCAACCTTCAATGCAGCGTGGCCTTCGATCTATTCCTGCGCCAACTGCGCCAGGAGAACGTCCGCTTCGCGACCTTCTTCACCAATCACGTGGCCGCCGCGCTGCACCGCTATTGGGCGGCCCGCTACCCCGACGACTACACCCACTACGAACTCCCGCATCACTGGACGCTCCGCTACGCGGAAGAAATCGATTTTGCGCTGAAAGCCGCGGATCGGTGCATCGAGAGACTCATGCTTTGGGCGGACGGAATACGGGGAACCGAAATTTGGGTCGCGAGCGGAGCCGGACAAGTCGCCACCCAGGCGCGAACCCTGAAAACGCAGCTCTACCTCGCCAACCTCTCTCGTTTCATGCGGGGTCTCGGCGTACCCGATGCCGCGTGGTCGGCCCGACCCGGCATGGCGCCGCACGTCGGCGTCGTCGTCGAGGCGCCGGTGCGGAGTGCATTTCGCGCGCAGCTCGAATCCCTGCGCATCGGCGACCAGCGACTCCACTGGGAAGAGCGTGAAAACGGATTCTTCAAGCTCGGAATCGACACACCCGACGTCGACGCGGCTGCGACGCGGGTAAGCTTGGGTGGCGAACGTTTCGCCCTCGGCGAACTCGGCTTCGAGAACACCGCGATCGACGAAGGGGCCGCCTCCACCGCGCACCATCACCCGGACGGAAGTCTACTCGTATACGGATCGCCGACTCGCCCGCCCCGGGGGTCGCGGATTCGCGTACCCGTTACCGCCCTGGCCCCCGCACTGCTTCGGCGCTTGGGTGCCGCGCCCCCTTCCTACATGGTTGGCGCCGACGGACTCTGACACGGCGGAAGTTCGGAAGCCACTTGCGCCAAACGCGCGAGGTCCCCGCTCCATCGACGTTGGCGCGGAGCCAAGCGACGCGCATGCAGGAGCGCGGTTTGCGCCTCGTTCAAACGCGCCTGGCAACCGCGCTTGCGCGCGGATTCCACCAGCGCGATGCCTTTGGCGCGGTAGGGATCCGCGGCTTCGGGTCTTGCGGCAACGGCCTCCAGCGCGGCTTCGAGGGCCGCATCGGGCCGACCCAGTTGCAAGCGTACGTAGGCGAGATCCGTCCAGGCTCGACCCCGTCCATCCTGCCCGTACCAATTCGCCCCCAATGCGGCTTCGATTTCGAACGCTGCGGTCTCGAACTCCCGCCGCTCCATGGCGATCTTTCCCAACAGAAATCGGCTCGGGGCAAAACTCGGCAGGCGTTCCAGATTGTGCCGCGCATAGCCGGAAGCGCGATCGAGATCGCCGAGGGCCAACGCAGCGCGCGCCGCGTCCAGCGCAAACGGGGGCTGGGTCGGAGCGAGCGTCAATGCGCGATCGAACGCGGCGAAGACGCGTTCACGGTTGTCCTCCTCCGGCGCCACACTCGACAGAGCCGATTCGACTCGGGCCAGAGATAACTGTGCCCACGCCTCGCGCGGTGCAATCTCCAGGGCGCGCAGCAAAGCGTCCCGTGCCTGCACGAGTTTTTGCCGCTTGCGTTCGCGATCCGGTTCCAATTCGGCGCCCTTGGCGTAGGCGGCCGCGTAGCGCCGCCAATAGGTGGGGTTGTGGGGTTCCTGTGCGACGACGCGCTCGAGGATCGGCAGCGCGAGGTCCGGTCGACCCGCTTCCGTCAGGTCGACGGCACCGCGACACAGCGTCTGCACGCGCAACGGGACGAACACGAAGGCGTAGAGGGCTGCGCCCATGCAGGCCCCCACCGCGGCCACGCGCCAGGCAGCCGGACATCGCGGTCGGGTCGCATTCGAACTCACCGCGGTGGACGCGGCCAAGATCGCGATCAACAACACGGCGACGTACAACCCGGTGGGCAGTAGCCACTGACTGCGCAAGGAGTTCGCGGCAAAAACCAGGCTCCCCAGGAAACCCGCACCCAGCCAGATGGCCAGCAGAGCGCTACGGGAGAGTTCGTCGCGCTCCCGGGTTTCCGGACCGGAACCGAAACCCGACAGGGCACCGATGTAGACGCAGAAGAGGGACCCAATCGAGACGACGGTGAACCCCAGCATGCTGTAGGCGGCGAAAGCCGCGATTCCCGCGACTACGGCGGCCACCCACATTCGCTCGATGGGTTCGCGCGATCGCAGCCAGGCAAGCCTCACGGTGCGAAGCAGTCCCCATCCCGCCAACGCCAACGCGCCGAGGCCCAGCCCCCCCTGAGTCGCCGCCAGATGCAGCACCTCGTTGTGGGCCCGCATGGCGGTGCGCCCCCCCGTGAACGTCCAAGCTTCGGGACCGGCGTATTGGGGATACACGAACCCAAGTGCATCCGGCCCGACACCGAACCAGGGAAAATCGGGAACGATTCGCAACACCGCCGACCAGATGAAGAGCCGCGCCTCGGTACCCGTCTGCAACAGCTTGGCGAAACGAACCTCGACGCCGGAAACGAACGGCCCCAGGTAACCCGTCGCCACAGCCAGAACGAGGGTCGCTATTCCGATCGCGCCGAGCGCCAGCAAGGTGATTCGCACCATGCGGGTCGCGCCGGCCCGCCACCAACCCAGGAGCAGGATCGCGATTCCGATTGCGAAGGCGCCCCAGGCCCCGCGCGAAAACGTCGCCAAGACGATGATGGTGCTCAGCCAGAACAGACCGAAGAACACGATCCCCGCCGCGCGATGGCGGCCCTGCCAGGCCAACCAGGAGAGGAATGCGATCGCCGGAGCCGCCATCGCGAGGTAACCGCCGAGAAAGATTGCGTTGCCCAGGGTCCCGGCGGCGCGCACGGTCCCCCCCGCCGTGTGGAGCGCCTGGTGGGGAACCGGGTCCATGCCCAGGACTTGAAACAGGCCGTGTAGCGCGGCCGGCCCCGCAGCGATTGCCGCCGCAGCGAGCAACGGGAAGCTCTGACTCGGCGCCCGGACCGCCGCGCGCGTCGCGAAGAAGAGAACCCCGTAGGCGGCGAGCGTCGTGAAACCGAACCAACTGGAGTGAACACCGCGCAAGGACAATGCGGGGTTCACACCGAAGTACGTGCTCGAGGCGGCGGATCCCAATAGCGCCAAGATGCCGAGGGCGAGCGGATCGCGTACCACGCCGCGCCACCCAGCCCGGAGAACGCCGGGTTGCGTGCGGAGGGTTCGGATTCCTACGAGGATTCCGATCACTATGAGGAGCGCCGCGAGCGCGCGCAGCAGAGCCACTTTGCTGAATTCGTAGGATTCGAGGGCCAAGCCCCAAAACAGGAGCGGCGACAACAGCAGGTAGCCCGCCAGGAGCCCGCAGATCAAGCGCGACATGGGGCGTATTCTAGGCAGTCAGACTTCCCCAAGCCTCCATAGCCGCCTTTTTCAATCGGAGCAGGCCGGTCCTTCGCAGCCCAGTGCCGCCCCGTCGCAATCACTGCCGCAATTCGGACCCGGGGGTTGATTGAAGAGCTGGAACGCCGTGGTGATGTCGCCCCCGGAAATGAAGTTGCCCGCATTGTCGAGGTCGAATGGAGCGCAGCTTGCGTCGCCCGCGGACCCGCAGTTGGAACCCGAACGGTTCTTGTTGAAGGACGCGAACAGCTGGGAGAGATCCACTCCGCCCACCACCTGGCCCGCGGTACCAAATTTGGCGTCGCATTGATTTCCGAAGCCATCGGCATCGTCGTCGAGTTGCCCCCCGGTGGCGGTTTGGAAGCTCTCGAGACTCGCCAGCCTCGGGTTCGAACGCGTGGTGCAGTTGTCGCACCCATCGCCGACCGCATCGGAATCGCCATCGGCCTGGGACGGGTTCGCGGTCAGGGGACAATTATCGTCACAGCCGGTGGTTTCGCCTCCGGCGCAAGATGCATCGCCGGCGGTTCCGGAGGCGTCGCCGTCGTCGCAGATCCCGTCGCCGTCGACGTCCCCACCGACCGGGTCGAGGCTGGAGGGCGGACAGTTCGAAACGAGTTCGAAGGATACGTTGGGGTTCGAGCTCGAGAGATCGACGCGGAAGGTGTCGAAACCATTGTATGCCGTCGAGATCCCGGGCCCGGTCGCGGTTGCGTCGTGGGACACGAGAGACACGATGCGAACCACGCTATTGGGTGCGACGATAATCGATCCGTCGAAACTCCCGTCGCAGTCGAACCCGTCGCCGCTCGGCACACACGCCCCGGCGAATCCGCCCGCCTGAAAGAAGTTCGGAACGCCGTTGAAGAAGTCTTGAGCGTGAAAAGCCGACGCGAAGTCCTGCTGCCCACCCGGAGACGTGTCGGTCATGACGAAATCGATCGTCACCGAGGCCTCGGCCGAACTCGTGGCGTTTTGGACGACGATCGCGGTACTGAAACCAAAGGTCGTTTTCGCCACCAACGGAAGCGTGAGCTCATTCCCCGAAGTGGTGACTTTGTAGTTCGTGGCCATGACGTTGCTCGCGGAATAGGAGGTCGCGTCTCCCGGTGGCACGCCGTTGTCGTTGACGATCGCCGCAACCTGTTTCGTCTCCGACGCAACCACGGCCGAACCCTGGAAATCTTTGAATTGGACCTGGGCCACGCTGGGACTGGAGGTGACGTTCTGAACCTGAAACTGGCCCGATGAAAAGGCCGCCTGGGGCGCCGTGATGCGGGCGAAACCCGTTCCGTCCGCATGACCATCTTGAACGTTTCCGTTTGGCTCGCGAATCGAAACATCGGCGCAGGAAATGACCGGAGTCATGTTGTTGGGATCGAAGAATGTCGACAACGCGCAGGGCCCGGGCTCGGGTGTCGGTAGTAAATTCACCGTCACATCCGCGGCGTTGCTTCCCACGTTCTGGATCTGTAGCGCGCTCGGTGCCGCGTTGACGGAGTATTGGCTCTTGATCAACGGAGCCACGATCGCCGAACTCGCATCGGCGTCGTGGAATCCGCTGTACGCGATCTCGGCGGAGTTGAGCACTCCGGGCCCGCCGTAGGCAACGCCATTGATGGGAACGATGAGCGTTCCATTGACCGCCGCCACGTACTCGTTGCCGGACTTCGGGGTCACGGTGCAATCCAGATCGGGAAAGGTCGTCGGGGTGCCGTTCAATGTCTGAAGACAGGAACCTTGTTCCGTCAGATCGACGCGATATTGGTCGTTCTGGCCCGTTTCGCCCACCGCGATCCCCACGCCGAGTCCGCTGCTCAGCAAGGCGTCGCTCAGCGGTGTCATTTCTCGAATCGTCAGTACAGCCGACAGCGGAACCGTGGCTTCGAGGTCCACGGTTCCAGTGCCGTCGAAGACATTCTGATCGACCCCGTCGAAAGCAAAGGTCACACCCTGAAACATCTCGCTGCCGTCCTGGGAACCGGCGGCCACCGTGTGGCCGTCGAGCACGGAATCGAAAGTCAGTTCCGTCAGGGCTCCGCCCCGCATCCCCAGGGTTTCGGTGACGAGACCCGCATCCGCCAGGGAGACGTCCTCCAGGAAATAGGTATTCCCGCTCACCTGACCTGTGCTCGTCACTTCGGTCGTGGCAGGAACCCCATCGGTGTTCAAGAGGATGTTCAAGCTGTCCGATGCTTCGCGCGGATCCCGGTTGACGCTGAAGTCGAAGGAACCCCAATCGTAAACCCAGCCCGAGGTCGCGGTCGGATTGGCGAAAGCCCCCGACGCGGTCGCGACCGCCGCCGCGATCAGAACACCAACCTGGATCCACTTCGACTTCAACATTGAACTCTCCCGTCGGGCGATACGCCTGGAACCCATCTTATCCGAACCAGTAGGCGAAGCCCCACGCATAAATAGGGCATCGCGCGGGCAAAGTCGGCGCAGGCTTATCCGCTAACAGCCCGGCCCTTCACAGGATTTCGGGCAGGCGGGGCATTTGGGCCCGGGAGGTTGATTGAAGAGCTGGAAGAGTCGGCTGACATCGCCACCGGAGATGAATTGACCGTTGCTGTCGAGGTCGAACAGGGAACACGGCGACTGACCTCCGGTGCCGCAATTCGACTGGGTGCGATCCTTGTTGAAAGAAGCGAAGAGTTCCGAGAGATCGACGCCTCCAACGACCTGCCCCGACGTACCGAACTTCCCGTCGCAGCCGTTGCCGAAGCCATCCGCATCGTCGTCGTGCTGGCCCCCGGTGGCGGTCTGGAAGCTCGCGCGCGCGGGTACGTTCAGGCTTCCGAAGCGCGGGTTCGCGCTTTGCAGACAGTTGTCGCACACCTGCCCCACACCGTCGGCGTCGGGATCGCCCTGGCCGGGGTTCGGCATGTCCACGCAATTGTCGTCGCAATTCTGGGTAGCGCCGGCAATGCAGGGATTGTCTCCCGCAACGCCGCTGCTGTCGCCATCGTCGCAAACGCCGTCGTCGTCGAGGTCTCCATCGGTGGGGTCGAGGGTCGAAGGGGGACATGCGGAAATCAACGAAAAGAACGCATTGTTGTCCGGACTCGAGAGCTCGAATTTGATCCCGTCGAGCCCCAAGAAATCCGAAGTGATCCCCGCGCCCTGCAGAAAGCCGGATCCCCCGGCCCCGGAATTGAACCAGAGCTTCGTTCCATCGGCCACGACGAAGTCGACTCCCCCCTGGGCATTGCACGTGCAGCCGGTGGCGTCACAAGTGCATTCATCCACGAAGATTCCCGACTCGAAGTGCCCCGGGCTCCCACCGGAGATATCGCGAACGTGGAACCCGAACGCATCTACGATTGGCGCCGTCCCACCGCCATCGAGAAGTTCGTCGACGAAAACGAACGCGTTGAAGGCGTTCTCGACGAAGCCGCCTCCCGTTTCCGAGGCGTTGCTCGTGGTGAAGCGAACATCGAAATCCGCGCGCACGGTTGCGGTCAGCGGACCGGTATCGACCACCAATTTCGTTTGCGCCAACCCGCCGCCGCCGTAGGACGCAGAATCGCTGGGCCCCGCCCCGACCCCGCTTTGTTGCGGGAGCTTGATGCTGTAGTCGTGGGATACAGCGCTGCCGTCGGGAGCGACGGAGTTGATCAACGAGACGTTGCTATTGCCGCGATGCGTGGTCGGGGTTTGGAACGGAAGGAAGACCTGAGGCATCACGATATTCGTTTCGGTCAACGATTCCGTGTGGCCGGCCCCGACCTCTCCGCCGCCATCGGCCGTGATGTCGACACAAACGCTCTGGTTCAGCGGATTCGTTTCATCGTTGTAGAGGGTTCGATCACACGTACCCGGCTCCGGAAACGGAACGAGCGTCCACTCGACCTTCGATGCGGCATCCGGATTCTCGACGACCAGTTCGTAAGGCCCCCCCACGGCCGCGGCCTGCAGGGTTCCCGTGAGGGTCGTGGCCTGAGAGAGAAAATCCGCGTTGATGACACCCTGGGAGAACTGGCTCCAGTTGAACGGGCTCGTGCTCCCCACTCCTCCGTAGACCATCGCCGGGTATTCGAAGGTGAGGTTTCCCGTGGCCGTGACGTAGAACGTGTCCGCATCGATTTCGGTTTTCTCGATCTCGAAATCTGCGACGGGGAGAAAATCCTGATCGAAAGTTTGTACGTTCCCGATATGATCGAGCGACACCCCATTGACGGCCACCGGGTCCGGGTGGGCGGGAACCACGACCTGCTGACTCGCGATCGCGCGAACCAGAGGCCCCGACTGGGCAAAGTTTGAAATCGCGAGTGTGAGCGTGACGGGGCTGCGGAAGCGCAGATTCGCGGTACCCGAGTCCAACACATCGTCGGCGTTGACGCCTTGCACGAAGGCGCGGGTGGTGTGCCCGGTGAATCCGGAATCCGCGTCCCCCGCGGCCATCGGGTGCCCGAGAAAAAACGCCGCCCAGGTGGAGTCCCGCAGCGTGGCGGGACGAGTGCGCTGCTCGAGTGTCGTGGTAAAACTACCCCCCACACTCTGGAGATCGATTGCAACGATGTGCGGGTTCGTGCCCGCCGCCAGTGATCCGATCCCGACGGTTCCCATCGACAGCGAACCGGTTTGTAGTGTCAGGGTCAGACCGGCGCTGGATTCGATGTTTCCCGTGTTGCAGTTGAAGCCATCCTGATCGTCGAATTCGTAGCTCCAGCAGGATTGGGAATCGAAATCCGCGCGCGCATCGGAGATCGGGGCTCCGATGAAAAACAGCAATGTGGCTGCCAGCAAAGACCGCCCACGCGTCCGGCTCATCTCAACTACCTCGGGTTCAGTTCGGGTGCGCAACCCTACGCTTTATACCACGATCCGGGCACGAGTTCTCGGTAGAGCGCGAGCAGCCGTTCGCTCTCGCATTCCCAATTGAAGACTGCCTCCACGGCGCTACGCCCGCGATTGCCCATGGCCTGCGCCTCTTTGGGGTTTGCGAGCAGTTGCGCGATGGCCCGAGCGATGGCCTTGGGATCCCCCGGATCGACCACCAGGCCGCAGGCGTGCTCCTCGAGGAATCGCCGCCAGGCGGGAAAATCCGAACCCACCACGGGCACACCCGCCGCCATGGACTGAAACAATCGATTCGATCGGATGGCGTAATGGTTGGGATGGTCGCTGTAGAGCACCAGCGACACGTCTGCGTGTCGGAGCTCCTGCATGGCTTCGCCGTGGGGCAGGAGTCCCAAGAAATCCGTCTGCGTCCAGCCGGGCAGGCTTTCGATTTCGCGCTGCAGGCTCGCTGAATCGCTGAGACCGGCCAGCCGCAGGCGGATGCTTCGCCCGGCTGGCAACTGGCCCACCGCGGTGACGATTTCCCCCGCACACCGATTGGATGAAATTCCCCCGAGGCTCAGCAGTGTGGCGCCCTCACGATCGCGGTCGTCGCGCGCGCCAACGACGGGCCATTCGGAAAGCGCGGGAAAGTTCTGCACGACGATCGAACGCGGATTGCGACGGCGGCAGCGTTCGCCAATCGCGACGTCGGCGGCGACGATGGCGGAAAAATGCGGCAGGACCCGTCGCTCCAACACACCGATCGCCATCGCGACGAACCCGCGCAGCGGGCGCGGAATCCAGGCGCGACTGCGCGCGACGCTCGGAAAGTCTTCGTGGACGTCATAGATCACCCGCGCACCGGTGGTCCAATGGAGCCACAACGCAATGGGGATCAGCTCGGGATCGTGGAAGTGATAAATCTCGGCACGCGCTTTGCGCGCGCGCTGGAACAAGCGCCAACCGGTTGTCATCAGGCGGTGGAAGCGCGTAGCCGGGCGCGGTATCGCTTCCACGCGGATTCCGTCGACGACTTCATCTGCGGGATGCTGGGCGACCACGATCACTTCGTGGCCCGCCTTCGCCAGGGTCTTGGCTTCCCGGTGGAAGATGCGGGTGTCCAGGGCCGCGTGGACCGAACTCAACATGCAGACCCGCGCCATGGCGGTCGATGGTAGCGACCTCGGGGTTAGTCGCGCCCGAGCGGGGCCTCGGCCGACAGCGGGTGCTCTGAAGACCAGACCAATCCCCCGCTCAGATAGATCCGTTCGATCACCCGCGCCGCGATATCGCCCGGTGCCAGGAATCGCAGTTCGAGTGCCTCGGTTTCCACCAGGCAATCCTCGATCGACTCGGACGCCGCCAATTCGTGATAGGCACGCGTCAACTCCGCCCGATCCACGAAGCGCAACGTATGGACGCGATCCACGGTCGCTCTCACTAGCTGTGCGAGGCCTGCAGGGTCCAGGAACGGGCGATCCCGAGCCGATCCATCTTCCAGTAGAGGGTGCGACGCCCGATTCCGAGGGAGCGCGCGGCCGCCGAGCGGTTTCCATTGCAGCGCTGGAGTTCGTCGATGACCTTGCTCGCTTCCGCGAGTTCGAGCCAATCTTTGAGGCTCATCGGCGCCCTCGGATCCGCCTGGTCGATCACCCGCAACAGTTCGCGAAACAGCCGCTCCCGCTCCCCACGTATCCGTACATCCGGCTCCGGTCGCTCTTCGATCCCGTCGTGTTGCAACGCGAGACCGGGTTCCAGCGCGGCTACGTTTTCACTCACGAAAGGGCCGCCTCGCCGATTTCGCCCGTTCGGATCCGACACGCGGATTCGACGACCGAAGTAAAGATCTTTCCGTCTCCGACGCGACCGGAGTTCGCGGTTTCGCGCAGAACGTCCAGAATCCGCGGCACCCGGTCCTCGTGAACGACCAGTTCGAGTTTGATTTTCGGTACCCGTTCGACCACCAGCTCGGTCCCGCGATACTGTTCTGTGTGCCCCGCTTGCTGACCGAAGCCCCGAACCTCGGAAAGAGTCATCCCCAACACGCCCTCATCGGAAAGCGCCTGCTGCACGCTGTCGAGTTGAAAGGGCTGAATGATCGCTTCGACTTTCTGCATGATTCCAAGCTCCGGTTCCTGGGATTCGGGTTGCAAGATGGGAGACCCGAGGCTCTCGGGCCTCCCGACCTCAATTAGTTCTCTTCCGCAGCGAGCCGCGCGGAGGCCATGGCTCCGCCCGCCAGCGGCGAACCCGAGGCAGCGGAAATCCCTCCCGAGGCCCCGCTGAAGTCGTAGGCGTGCATGCCGTGCTCCGCGAGGTCGAGACCTTCGATTTCCTCTTCCGGAGTGACCCGGATCCCCATGGTGGCCTTGAGGGCCAGGAACAATCCGCCCGCACAGGTCACGGTGAAGAGTCCGTAAGCGAGAACGCCCACGAGTTGGATTCCCAAAGTGTGTTCGGGATTGGTGGAGAAGATTCCCACCGCCAACGTTCCCCAGATCCCGCAGGTCAGGTGAACCGAGATGGCACCGACCGGATCATCGATCTTGATCTTGTCGAAGGCCACCACCGAGAACACCACGATGGTTCCGGCAACCAGCCCCACGACCACCGCCGACAGCGGCGTCATGACGTCCGCGCCGGCCGTGATTCCCACCAGTCCGGCCAAAATCCCGTTGAGTCCCATGGAGAGATCGGGCTTCGACCCCGTCCCCCAGGACGTGAAGATCGCCGCCACGCCGCCGGAGGCTGCCGCGAGACAGGTGGTGACCAGAACGAGGGACGTGAGTTCGGGATCCGCCGACAGCACCGAGCCACCGTTGAATCCGAACCATCCCAACCACAGCAGGAACACACCCGTGGTCGCCATGGGGAGATTGCTGCCGGGGATCGCGCTCAAGCGGCCCTTCACGTACTTGCCCAAGCGGGGTCCCAGTAGGAAGGCACCGACCAACGCCCCCCATCCGCCAACGGAGTGAACCAGGGTCGAACCCGCGAAGTCGTAGAACCCCATGGCGTCGAGCCAACCGCCGCCCCACTTCCAGGAACCCGCGATGGTGTAGACGAAAGCCACGAAGATCGTCGCGAACACCATGAAGGACTTGAGCTTCATGCGTTCGGCGACGGCGCCCGAAACGATGGTGGCCGCGGTCGCGGCGAACATTGCCTGGAACAGGAAGTCGGTCCAATAGGTGTACCCGCCGGACGCGTAGGCGGCCGTGTTGCCCTCAGCACCGGGATCCAACCCGAACCCCGCGAAGCCCAGCACACCGCTGATGGCGCCGAACTCGCCGGGGTACATCAAGTTAAAACCACAGATGAAGTAGGTCAGGATGCCGATGCAGATGATGAACACGTTCTTGAACAGGATGTTGGTCGTGTTCTTGGCGCGGGTCAGCCCGGTTTCCAGCGTTGCGAACCCGAGGTGCATGATGAAGACCAGGCCTGCGGCGAGCATCATCCAGACGTTGTTCGCGACGAACTGACCGGGCGTAACGCCCTCGTCCGCCATTCCCAGACTGGGGAGCAGGACTCCTCCCAGCAATGTCAGAACAAAAAGAGGGCGTTTCATGGTCATCTCCTATGTTTCGCTCGCCCGCACAGCAGCTGGGCGGCTCAAGATGGAGACTCTCAAGAGCAATGGGCATGCCAAGGGCGAAATGGGCTCGGAACGACACGCGGGAGCGTTTCGCGCCGAAGCTGTGCAATTTTTCGCTCACTCGTCCGCGGGGTTGCATAACGCTTGGGCAGCGCGTGGTCAGAAACGCGCCAACGCGCGCCCGGGCGCTTCCCCTTCCGACGCGCTGCCGGTCACTTGCCGGAAGCAGCCAGGGAACGAGAGATCTGGAGACCCGCCGAGGCAACGGCGATGTCACCCCAACCGCGTCGGGGGCCACTCATTCACAACCATGCGAGACGACAAACACCAGGACGCTATGCGGATGATTCGCGAGATGGAGATCCAGCACCGCTATCTCCCGATCGCCAAGGGCGAAGACCCCCTGCGACCGGTCCGCTTGTTCGTGTACTTGATGGGTGCCGGATGCTTCTTCGGCGGGCTCTATCTGCTGTTCGCCGGCGGCCTCGATGTCCTGCCCGTCGCACTACTCATCATGCTGGGTTCGATCTTCGGCGTGCTGTGGCAATCGATGGTTTCACTCCACCATCGAATGGATGCGGTGGTCGAACTGATCCAGCGCGATGATCTTTCGGACCTGGACTCTTTCCTGGGCGAGTAACCCGACGCTCGGTTGGATCGCGCATCGCGATCAGCTGGGTTCTTCGATCAGCTTTCGAATCGCAGCCGGGGGCAACCCGGCCTCTATCAGGACCGCCTCCGCATCCGCCCCGATCGCCGGCGCTGGACCCCGCGGCGCCAAGTCCGTTCCCTCGATTCGAAACGGCGGTCCCACAATTTCGAAGGGACCGTATTCCGGGTGTTCCACCTCGCAGAAGTAGCCGAGTTCCCGCGCCTGGGGATCGTCCGCCACATCCGCAACGCTGCGCACCGGCGACCAGATCAGTCCCCTTCCCGCAAAGCGACGCTCCCACTCTTCCAGCGTATTCTCGGCGAAGATCGCGTCCAGGATCTCGACCAGGCTCCCGCCATTGCGCACGCGTGCAAAACCGTCGCAAAAGCGTTCGTCCCCTTCGAGTTCGGGCTTGCCGATCGCGCGACAGAAATCCGCCCAATAGCGATCCGCGTCGATCATCACCAACAAGATCCAGCGATCCTCTTTCACCCGATAGGAGTTCCAAAGCGGGTTGGCGGGGGCGCGTCGATCGTGTCGGCGCAGGGGCTCCCGGGTAATCAGCGCGTTGGAGACATCGTTTCCGAGAATGTGGAGCCCCGTCTGGAGCAGGGAGACGTCGACGTATTGCCCCACTCCGTTGGCGTCGCGCAACCGCAGCGCCGCCATGATCCCGCAAACCAGGTTCACCGCCGCCGCGTGATCGCCCAACGCCGGGCGCTGTAACGAAGGCGCAACCCCTTCGTCCCGCACCGCATCCATCATCCCCGTTCGGGCCCAATAGGCGGTGTAGTCGAAGGCGGGGGTTTCGGACTCGGCCCCACCCAACCCGTAGCCGCTGATGGCACCGACCACGAGCCGGGGGTCCCGGGCCATCAGGGTCTCGTGATCCAAGCCGTATTTCACGCGCCGGGCGGGCAGAAGATTGGTGATGAAGACCTGGGCTCCGCGAATGATCTCCGCCAGCGCTTCGCGCGCTTCCTCGCGTTTCAAATCGAGGACGAGCGAGCGCTTGCCCGCATTGTCCATTTGAAAGGGAGGGTTCTCCGGGAAGTCGGTTTCGTAGCCCGCGTACTGCAAGCGCCCGCGCCGATAGAGTTCGCCGGCTGGCGGCGTTTCGATCTTGATGACGTCTGCGCCCAGGTCGGCGAGCAGGCGACCCGCGGCGGGAACCGCCACGTAGTTCGCCACTTCGACGACGCGAATGTCTTCGAGCGGTTTCTGCAAGGTGGGTTGGATTTCGCTAACGCCCGCGGTATCCGCCGCCGCCGCCGCCACCACCGCGGGGCTGGCGTTCGCGCGCTTCGTTGACCCGCAAGGGGCGGCCGCCCAATTCCTGCCCGTCGAGGGCCTCCATGGCTGCCGCAGCCCCACTGTCATCCATTTCGATGAACGCGAAACCGCGGGAACGACCCGTATCGCGATCCGTGATCACGCTGACGGAATCGACGGTACCGTGCTTCCCAAAGACTTCGCGAAGTTCCTCCTCGGTCGTCGAGAAGGAGATGTTTCCGATGTAGAGACGCTTGCTCAAGCTCACACCCGAAGACGCACACTGCGAGCCCTCCCCAACGCGAGGGATCGAGCTGCGTCCCTTTCGCCGGAGCCCGCGCTAGACCGTCCGACGAGAGGCCCCGCACGAACGAACGCGACAACCTTATCACGCTGTTTCCGCGGCTTGGGACGAAAAAGACACCCCGAAAGGCCACGAAACGCCCTCTGGAGGGCGTTAGGCGCCGGCTGGTGCGGAGAAGGGACCGAGCCCGCGCCGTTTCAGCTCACGCGTCATCAACTTCTGAAACCGGTCGTTCTGCGCCAGGACCAGAAACACCATGCCGAAATAACCGCTCGGTAGTTTCGGGCTTTCATCCCAATGCCGCAGCTGCGGATAGGGGCGCGTCGCGTAAGCGTGATGATCCGAGTGACGCGATAGACCGACCAGGGTGTAGAGCGTGAAGCGCGAATTCGTGTCCCAGGAATCCACGGGCGTAACCCGCTTGCCGGTGCGAACGAGCCCCCAGTGTTCGAAATAGTTGACAGCCTCGAGCAGTCGAATCGCCATCAAGGCCTGCAAGACGTAGAAGAAAAAAGCGCCGGGCCCCAACAACAACCCTACGCCGATGGCCGTGGACCCTTCCGCGATCAAGCCGTGGACCACGCGACTGCGAAGCATCCTCGCGTCCCACCAGCGCATGTCCTCGTCACCCAGGCGTTTGGCCTCCAAGCGCCAGGCGCTGCGGAATTGACCGGGGACCGTGCGGCGAAAGAACGCGTGATAGGTTTCTCCGAAGCGGGCGGTCGCCGGGTCGTCCGCGGTCCCCACGCGAACGTGGTGTCCGCGAATGTGCTCGGTGTAGAAGTGTTCGTAGAGCACGGACCCCATCAGGATGCGGCCGAGGATGCGCAGATGTTTCTCCCGGCGGTGAATCAACTCGTGGGCCACCACGATGCCCGAATACCCGGAGTTGATGCCCACCAGAATCAATGCCACGAGGGTCTGTACGTGGAAGAAACCCGTCTCGGAAACCCGGTAGACCGCAAGCCCCAGGATGACGAATTGTGCGGCGAACAGTGCGTAGAGAACGGCGTCGAACGGCCATTTTCGCAAGCCCGCGTGGGGCTGGCGCAGCTCCTTCGGGGAATGGTGGTCGAGCCAGATCGAAGCGGCGATGACACCGACCCACAAGAGGGTTGCGGCGCCGCTGTGGGGAGCACTCGCGAGAAACGCGAGGGTCGCTACCGGGAGTACGAAACAGGCGAGATGGGCGAGCCAGATTTGGAGCTCTGTTCGCGACACTTCCCGAGCAACGCCCGGGACACTGGGGCTGGCCATAGGAATGGATTCTCCGATGTCGGTCCGGAACCGGGGCGCGGCGGCCGGAATTTCACATACGAAACCGTATCTAACTTGATTATTCACATACGACGCGGTATGTCAAGGACATGAGTGCTGATCGGCAATCCCGAGCCGCCGCGAAAGCCCAGACGCGCGAAGCCCTGCTCCAGGCCGGGCTCGAGGAACTCGCCGAGCGCGGCCTCGACGCCCCGAGCCTCGACGACATCTGTGCCCGGGCGGGCTACACGCGCGGGGCGTTCTACGTGCACTTCGAAGACCGGGACGATTTCCGCTCCGCGGTCATGGAATTGGTGCTCGGTCGGTTCCTCGACGCGGTCATCGCCACGGACGACCGCGCCCGGGATCTCTCCACCACGATCGGCCGTTTCGTGGAAGCCATCCTGGGTCTATCGGCGGGGAAATCGCTTCACGCGCTGGGCCACACGCCCGCCATTCCGGATGTCGGCGCGTTTCACCGCGTTCTCGAGGCGTGCCACAGCGTGCCCTCCCTGCGCGAGCGCTTCGTCGCCCTCATGGGCGAAGCCATCGAGCGCGTCGCCAAGGCCGCGGAAGAAGGCCAATCCGAGGGAACCGTACGCGAAGACGTCGATGCGCGCGGCATCGCCACGGCGCTCGTCGCCATGGCGGTGGGCGCAATTCCGCTCCTCGAACTCCAAGCCCCGATCGACGTCGAGGGCACGCGCGACGCCGTGCTCGCGCTGGTGCGCAAGTAATCGACGATCCGCTGCAGATCGCTACCGCATCCGGCATGGGGCGGAGTATTCTGCAACGACATCACTGCAGGAGTCTTTCGACTTCCGCGGAGGAGAAGACATGGCGAAGGCACCCGCGGTTGGAACGATCGCACCGGAATTCGAATTGGCATCGACTGCGGGACCGATCCGCCTGGCGGACGAAATTGCCCAGGGAACCGTCCTGCTGGTCTTCTATCCCGGCGACGACACCCCGGTCTGCACCAAGCAGCTGTGCGACTACCGGGACAATCTGGAAGCGTTCGCCCTGCTCGATGTCCGCGTGATCGCCATCAACGCCCAATCCCTCGAGAAGCACGAAGCCTTCGCGAAGAAGCACAGCTTCCCCTTCCCGCTCGCCGCCGATCCGGACCGGAAGGTTTGCCGCGCCTACGGGGCCGACGGAATCCTGGGCATGACCAAGCGCTCACTGTTCCTGATCGGACGCGACGGACGCATCGCGTACCAGCACACCGACCTCCCGATTTTCCGTCGCAGCGCGGACGAGCTGCGCGAAGTGATTGCCGGGCTCGATCTCGCCAGCGCCTGATCCCAGCGCGAGGTGAGTCGCTTTGCCACAGACCGCCGAACCCTCGAGCGCAATGTCCGCATTACGTTCTATCGCGCCAGCGGTCCCGGTGGACAACATCGCAACAAAGTCGAAACCGCCGTACGGATCTACCACCCGTCGAGCGGCATCACCGTGCGCGCAAGCGATCACCGCAGCCAATCGCGCAACCGCGAACTCGCCTTCGAACGTTTGATCGACCGCCTCAACCTGAGAAACCGCCGCAAGAAGCCGCGCGTCCCCACGAAAAAATCGCGGGCCGCTGTCGAAAAACGACTCAATACGAAAAGAAAACGCGCGCAACAAAAACAAACCCGCCGCCGCCCGGACCCCGAATAGTCTTTTCGACGCCCACCCATCCTATACGGCGCTTCCCTATGGGTCCGCCGTCGGTTCGGTATGCGATGCTGTCGCTGGCCGCGATTGCGTTTCTGGTGCTGACGCAGGTCGGGGAATGGCGCCGGCGATCGCGGCGCTCAGGCCTACGAGCAGCCAGAAGTAGAGGGATACCCAGTCTTTCAGGAACGTGAGGTCGAAGATTCCCATCGACAGAAAGACAACCCAAGCGCACAGGAGGGCCGTTGCGTAGGGCGCGACTTCGCCCTGCCTTCCTTCGTCCCTCTGCGTCCGCAATCGCTTGATCGCCACGACCACAACGAATACGAAGCTCGAAAGTCCGACGATGCCACGCTCGCTCAGGAACTCGAGGATCAAGTTGTGAACCCATGGGATGTGGTTGAACTCGGGGGTGTACCCGGCCGGCAGCTGAATCTGCTCGAGGTAGGGCAAGTAGTACTCGCCGAACAGATGCGCGCCCTTGCCGAGCCAAGGCGCCTCGCTGAAGAGTTCCCACGCCACGAGCCACACCCCAATGCGGCCTTCCGTGCGCCAGACCATCAGGGAAGCCAGACGCGAGCGGAAATCTCCCCAGTCGAAGGCCAGGGCACTTGCGATGCAGAGGGCCGCCACGAGACCGAGAACGAGCAGCCAACGACGCTTCCCGGCGAGCAGCGGATACGCGATCGAAGCGACCCCGAGTCCCAACCACGCGTTTCGGCTCTGGCTGACGATCACCGTAAAACAGACGAGCGGCAGCAGGAACACGGCCATCGCTCGCGTGCGACCCCTCCCCCCGTCCGAAAGCAGCGCGAACACGAACGGGACACAAAGGGGGATCAAGGCCAGGTCGTTTGGATGCGGAATGCTCGCGCTGACGCGCCCCCGCGCCATGGGACGCCCGGCCAGGAGACTCTCTCCCATCAGGTATTGCGCGAATCCATCCAACGCGAGGACGCCACACACCCAGGCCATCGCGATGGACATTCGGCGCAGACGCTCGACGCGTTGCGCCGAATGTTGAGCGGCAAAAAAGAACAGGCAGGCGATTGGCGCATAGGTAGAACGAGCGGCACTTGCCTCCGGCTGCTCGGAAAAAAGAATCGACAGCAGATGCGATCCAGCGAACAGCGAGAACGGCAACAGCATCGCGTAGTGGGTCGACGCGGCGCTCGACTTGCCCAATCGCTGGGCGACGATTCCGAGCAGCACGATCCCCAAGGCCAATTGGCGCCAAAACGGAGGCAAGGTCGGGCCGAAGGGAATCGTTGCGAGGTAGAAGAGAATCCCGACTTCGACCCCACGCTCGCTCAGCCCTCGCGCGTTTCCCACTGCGGGTTCCAACCGAAGTGCCGGCTACGCGAGCATTCCGCCGTCGACGCGCAACTCGGTGCCATTGATGTGGGCGGCTTCGTCGGAAGCCAGGAACGCAATGGCGGCGGCGGCGGTTTCGGGCCCGCGGAATTCACCGTCGAGGGGCATGAGACGACGCACGAGTTTCCCGTCTGCGCCTTCGGGCAATTCGAACACATCGTGCATGGGTGTCTTCACGGAACCGGGACACACGGAGTTGGCTCGCAAGCCCCGCTTCGCGTATTCGACGGCGAGGGTTCGGGTCAAGGAAAGCACGCCGCCTTTGGCCGCCGAATAGGCGGCCGTCCAGGGATGGCCTCCGAGAGCGGCCGTCGACGACATATTGACGATCGTGCCGCGGCTTGCGAGCAAGTGCGGAAGTGCCGCGCGGCACATGCGAAATGTCCCGGTGAGATTGACCGCGAGGATTCGATCCCAGTCCTCGTCCTTGACTTCGTGGGTATGGGTGAACTGGAGAATTCCCGCGATGTTGCAGAGCACGTCGAGGGAACCAAAGCGCGCGACCGCGCCGTCGATGGTCGCCTGCACCGCCGCCACATCGCTCACATCACAGATCTGATCGATCGCTTCGAGGCCTTCGTCGGCGAGTTGCTTCACCAGGTCGGCGAGCGCCGGTGCCTGGACGTCCACGCACATCACCCGGCCGCCCTCCCGGGCAATCCGTTCCGCGGTCGCGCGCCCGATGCCCGATGCGGCACCGGTCACGACGGCAACCTTCCCCTCGAATCGTTTCGACACGTGTCTCTCCTTGCAGTGGACGCCACAGCATACTCGAGGTCCCCTGCCCACCAAGGCGTGGTAATCTCGGTCCGATTCTTCCCCTTCGCGATAGGAACAACCCAATGATTCTCGATCGTTTTCGCCTGACGGACCGAGTGGCCATCGTGACCGGAGCCGGGCGCGGGATTGGCCGCGGGATCGCGGTTGCGTTCGCGGAAGCCGGCGCCGATGTCGTGTGTGGCGCCCGCACCCAAGAGCAGCTCGACGCCACCGCCGAAATCGTGCGCGGCCACGGACGCCGGGCTCTCGCGATCCCCTGCGACGTCACGGATCGCGTCCAACTCGAGAATCTCGTCGCCAGCGCGATGAAGGAATTCGGACGAATCGACATTCTGGTCAACAACGCGGGTGGGGCACCGCCCAAACCCGCCCTGCGCACCAGTGAGAAAGCCTTCGCCCACGCGTTCCAGTTCAACGTCACCCAGGCCTTCTTGCTTTCGAGGCTCGCAATTCCCCACATGCTGGAAGGCGACGGTGGAAACATCATCAACATCTCCTCGGGCCTGTCCCACATGGTGGAGCCGGGCTTCGTCGCCTACGGCACCGCCAAGGCGGCGCTCAACCACATGACGCGCTTGATCGCCCACGAATTCGCGCCGCGCGTGCGCGCGAACGCGATCGCGGTGGGATCCGTCGAAACGGACGCACTTGCACCGTTTCTCGCCCACGGCGACATGCGGGAAAAGATGGAAGCCCTCACCCCCATGGGACGTGTCGGAACCCCCGAAGACATCGCCTTGGCGGCCCTCTATCTCGCATCGCCCGCAGCGAGTTGGGTGACGGGAAAGATCTTCGAAATCGATGGCGGCACTGTGGCGTCCAATTGGCCGATGGATCTTTCGGACTTGGGCGGATAGTCGAGCGCCATGTCGACGTCAAAGCCCCCGCGCATCGGGCGCTACGACAACCCCTATCGCGTCGTCGAATGGCATCGCCCGCTTCCTTCGGGCACCCAGTGCCACCCGCTGCAATTGGAAACCCAAGACCGCGCCTTCGCCCAGGGTTGGCTCTACGCGCGCGGCGGTGAATCGACGGTCGTTTGCTTGATGCATCCGCGCGCCAATTTCTCCCACCACTACGCGGTTCCGGGATTGGTGGAGGCGGGTTTCGCCGTGCTCTGCATCAACAGCCGCTGGTTGAACAACGATGCGACCTTGATCCACGAAATCGTGTTGCTCGACGTCGCCGCGGGCATCGCCGCGGCCCGGGAACGCTACGACCGCGTGGTCCTGTGCGGCAACTCCGGCGGCGGCTCCCTGTTCACCTTCTACCTCGCGCAAGCGTTGGCGACGCCGGGCGAACGCCTACGCGATACCGCCGCGGGAGACCCCTTCGACCTCAACCGGTTCGAGCTCCCGGCGGCGGACGCCATGATCTATCTCGCCGCCCACCCGGGCGAGGGACACTTCCTCCTGCACGCGATCGATCCGTCGGTGACGGACGAAACCCGCCCGACCTCCTGCAACCCGGAACTCGACCTGTTCGATCCCGCCAACGGATTCGCCGACCCACCCGAGTCGTCGCACTACACGCCGGATTTTCTCGATCGCTATCGCGGAGCCCAGCGCTCGCGAATTGCGCGCATCGACGCCGAGGCGCGCCGCCGCATCGAGGTTCGTCGCCAGGCGCGAAAACGCTGGAAAGAAACCGGAGCGACCGAAGCTCGCCGCGAAGCGATCGCGACGGACTTCCTCTTCGTCTACCGAACCGATGCCGACCCGCGCTCGGTCGACCTGGCGCTCGATCCGTCCCGCCGTAGCTACGGCTCGCTTTGGGGCGTACGTCCGGATTGGATCAATTACGGTGCCGTGGGCTTCGGCCGCATGATCTCCCCGGAAGCCTGGCTTTCCACCTGGTCCGGCTTGTCTTCCCGGGCGGAAATCGCCGACAACGGCGCGCGCATGACGCTACCGACCTTGATGATCCGCTACAGCGGTGACCACTGCATCTTCCCGTCGGACGCCGACTTGATTCGCGACTCCCTCGCAACCCGGGAGATCACGTGTCACACGGTCGACGCCGATCACTACGGTTTCCCCGAAGCCGCCGGACGCGACGTCGCGGTTCGCCACATTGTCGAATGGCTGGGGCGCGCCTGACGAATCAGGCAGCGGCAGGAGCGTCCCCAGCTCGGAACACGCGGATGGTCGGTGCCTCGTCGCCCAGCGGCGGGTTCGGGTCCTGCAGGAGTTCGAGCGCGCGCGTGCGGTCCTCGTCCGTGAATTCCCGAGTCGTGAGGCAGAATTCGACCATGGTTCGATTGGGATCGACGGTGTAGATCGAAATGCACCAACCGTGATCGATCCAAACCACGTCGTGTCCGACGGACAGCCAGCGCTCCTGCTTGCGTGCGAGATCGTCCTCGTCCGCGGCGGCGAAGGCAATGTGATTCGCCCAGCGGGGCAACCCCAGCCCCTCGGATAGGGCGGGCTTCCAATCTTCAGGGAGACCTGAGTCGTGGATCTCCCAGAATGCAATCATGCCGCCGCCGCCGGTTTCGTAAAAGAAGTGCTTCGCCCAACCCCCTTCGGGCGTCTTCCCCACCTCGACCTTGGCGAGCGAGAACCCCATGGCTTCGGTGTAGAAGGCGTGGGTGGCTTTGGAATCCCGTGTGGCGATGGCGAGGTGGTGAAAACCCATGAACCCTCCGAAATGACGAGGTCACTATATGGGGACGGAGTGGGATCCAGCAAGGTGCCCGGCTAATTGACGCCTTGCTCCTTCACTTCGGGAAGCGGTCGGTTCCGCTCGAGATGGCCCACCGTGAAGATCCGATCGCGGATCTCCGGGTTGACGCGCAGATTCCGAAACCGCACCTCCGTCGTGGTGTTGCGGCTTTCGTTGCGAACCAGGATGTGGGTGGGAAGAATGTGGCCGTCGCTTTCCAGCATCGACTCGCGGAGCGCCCGCACCACGCGAAACGGCGCTTCGCCTTCGCGTTTGATGTAGCGCGTTTCCAATAGGACGCTGTCCTTCTTGGCGACCACGAACTCGACGAACTGGTAGCCCACACGTTCGATCGGTCGCCCGTAGATCACGTGGACGCTTTCGCCGTGCACCCGATCGTCCCGGGCGGAATCCACGTGGTAGTCCTCCACCCAGCGCCGCTCGAAGTCTTCATAGGTGAGGTCGCTACCCAGGAAGGGCTCGTCGCGTTGCGCCCTTGCGATTCTTCGCACCCGGTTGAGAGAGGGGAGATAGACGAAGGAATCCGTGCTGCGATCTTCGTTCTCGACCACCATCAGCGACATCCCACGCAGGTGCGGCGGCCATACCAGTCTGCCGATCGAGCGAAGGCGACCATCGATCCGCTTGCTCGCCGACTCGAACTCGCGACGACGTTCGTTGCCCGCACTGTTGCGAATGATGAGTTCGATATCCGAAGTGGTGTCGCGATCGTAGAGGTTGTCGAAGGCGGCGCGTAGAATTTCGACCGCGGGGATCGGAACGGCGTCCTGGATCTCTTCGGCCCTTGCCATTCCGACAAGGCACCCAACCATCGCCATCACCCCTGTGGCTCGCCACCACCCCGGGTCGGCGATTCGACGCGGTCTCTTCACTCGGACCCCCACATCCACCGCTCGACGTATCGGCTCATCTCCCAGCAGACGTGAGTCAACGACCTCGATTCAGCCGGATTCCGTGTTTGGAGATCAGGTAGTATACCGCGGTACGGCTCTTCCCGAGAATCTCCGCGGCTCGGGTGACGTTTCCGCCGGCCACTTCGATCGCATTCAACAGGGCATCGCGTTCCTGGGCGTCGCGCCGGTCGCGGATCCCAGCGACGCTTTCTTCCACATCCTGGAGTACATCGTCGATGGCTTGGCGGCGAATTTCCTTCGCGCGCGAGAACGCAATGACTTTCTCGAGCACATTCTCGAGCTCCGCAACGTTGCCGGGCCAGCGCTGGGTTTGGAGGTACTCGTTGGCCGCCGCGCTCAGGACAACCGGTCGCCCGAGTCGACGACCGATCCGGTCGACCAGGATCGATGCGATGGCGGGAATATCCTCGCGACGATCGCGCAGCGGGGGGAGATCGATCTCGAAGCGAATCAACACTTCACCGAGCTCTTTCGAAAAGCCATTCTGTTGCACCAGGGTTGCGATGGAATCCGTCGTCGACGCAAACAAACGCACTCCCGTGGGCGGGGTGTCGGATCTCACGTGCGCTACCCGATCGGCCCAATAGGCTTGGGCTTCCGGAGTCAGTCGATCGACGTCGTCGAGGTAGACGGCCCCACTATCCGGTATCCAGTCGCCGGGTTCGAAAGCGGCCGCATCCACACGCACCAATTCACCACCGGCCGTCGCACCCAGGGAGTGGAGCGCACCGACGGTCGTATCCCGACCGGTTCCCGATTCGCCACTGACCAGCACCGGAGTCCCCAGTGGAGCCAAGCCCGTCACCTGTTCGCGCACGCGCAGCATGGCGCGCGTCGAACCCACCAAACGACTCTCCAGATCCGGGAGCGTCTCGTTCCCTTCACCATCGATCAACGTGCCTCGGACCATATCGACGAGTTCGTCGACATTGGCGTCCACCGAGGATACGAATTCATTGGCGCCGGCCTTCAATGCCGAGACCGCGGTGTCGACGGTTCCATAGGCGGTGAACATGATCACCGGCGTTTCCGATCGGGATCGGATCCGGCTCAATAGCTCCATGCCATCGCTGTGTGGCATCTTCATGTCCGTAATCACGAGATCGGGACGGCTCTCGACGAAGCGATTCCACGCCTCCTGCCCGTCGCCCGCCTCGAGGACGCTGAAGCCCGCATCCTCGAGCTCCATGGCGAGAACGTGTCGTGCCTGTTCGTGATCGTCTACGACTAGAATGGTACTCATGGGAACACCGATTTGTTTGGTCGCGCCACCCAGTTCGAAATTGTGCCTGAAGACCGCATCGCGTGTGTCCTCCCGAAAGTGGGGAAATGGCGTACAAATGCGACCAAATAGCGTCGGAAAGTGGTTAACAATGGCGGAGCACGAACGTCTTTCCACCCATCGTGCAAGGACTTTCACCGATCTATGCCGATGAAGTGCACCATCGTCTCTCACACCCACTGGGACCGCGAGTGGTATCGGGCGTTTCAAGCCTTTCGGGCGAAGCTGGTCGACGCGGTCGATCAGCTCCTCGATCTGCTCGAATCCGATCCCGGATACCGCTTTCTACTCGACGGACAAAGCGTCGTCATCGAGGACTACCTGGAAATCCGGCCGCAGCGTCGCCCCCAACTGGCGCGCGCGATCGCCGCAGGTCGGATCGCCATCGGCCCCTGGTACGTTCAACCGGACTCGCTACTCCCTTCGGGCGAATCCCACATCCGCAATCTGCTGGAGGGGCGACGCGTGGCGTCGGAGTTCGGCGCTCCCTCGACGGTCGCCTATACCCCCGACTCGTTTGGCCATCCTTCCCAGTTCCCGCAACTCTTTGCGGGCTTCGGACTCAAGGCGTTCGTGTATTGGCGCGGAAACGACCAGCGCTCCGCGGACCTCTCGATCCCATTCCGCTGGAAGTCACCCGACGGCTCCGAGATTCCGGCCTTTCACCTGAGGTGTGGATACTTCAATTGCTCACAGTTGCCCGAAGATCCCAAAGAGGCGGGGACGCGCCTCGCCAAAATGGCGCGCAAACTCGAGGCCGCGGGCTCCGGCGAACAGGTACTCCTGATGAATGGAATCGATCACGAGCCACCGGATCCGCACATCGGCGCGGCCGCGCGCGAACTGGCGCGCGAAACCGGTTGGGATGTGGAACGCGGCCTCCTCGACGACTACGTCGACGCGCACCTTCCCCCGCGTGACGACCATTGCGGCGAACTGGTCGGTGGACGCGATGCCCCCCTTCTCCCCGGCGTGTGGTCGACGCGCAGCTACTTGAAGCTGCGCAACCGCGCCTGCGAACAACTCCTCGAAGCCTGGGCGGAACCCTGGTCGGCCTTGGGCAATCTGCTGGGGGTAGCGGACGAAGGATCGGCACTGCGCCTGGCGTGGCGTTCACTGTTGGTCAATCAAGCCCACGATTCCATCTGCGGATGCTCCATCGACGCCGTGCACGATCAGATGATGGGACGCTATGACGCCGCCCAAGAACTCGCGGATCAGACGACGAGCCGCGTTTTGTCGCGAATCGCGGGCGGGAGAACCGATCGGCGCTGGCCCTGGACGGACACGCTTCAGGTGGCGGTCTTCAATCCCTCGCCCCGTCCGCGTACAGACGTCGTGCGGCTGGCCCTGGACCCCGAACCCGCCTTCCGCATCAACGCTCGCAACCCGGAGACCGGAGCCAGCGGCTTCGGAATCCACCCGGTTCGCGCCGTTACCGCGGGCGGTCGCGGCTTCGCGGTCGACGGAGTTCCCACGCGCATGCTCGAAGCCCTCGACTCCTCGCGTTTTCGTCTGTCTCCCGATTGGAAGGATTACGATCTCGAATTCGTCGCGTCCGACATACCCGCCATGGGTTTTCGCGTGTTCGAACTCGAACCCTGCGACCTACCGCAGGTCGAAGCGGACGGGGAACGCGAGATCCGTGCCGGCGCCATCTCCGTTCGCGCGCGAGACGACGGCCGCCTCGACGTCGAATTCGGTTCGTTGCATTTCCGCGGCTTGTGCGCCCTCGAAGATGTGGGGGACCGCGGCGATACCTACGATTTCGACCCGGTCCCCGGGGAGTTCCAATCCCGGGTCGAATCGATCCGGCGCGTGCGCCATCCCGACGGAACCGGCGAACTCCGCATCGAACACCTCCTCGACATTCCCGAACTGAACCGCGAACGCGACGGCCGGGGCCCCGACACCCGTCGGGTTCGCGTGTGCGTCGACGCCCGGGTACACCCGGACATCGAGCGCGTAGACCTGGAAATTCGCATCGACAACGAGGCCCGGGATCACCGTTTGCGACTCCTCTTTCCCACGGGAGCCCCCGCGCCGCGTTTTCGCGCCGCGACCACCTTCGACGTTGCGACCCGGACTCCCGGCCGACCCGACGACCGGGGTTGGAGACAACCCGCGCCCGACACCTTTCCCCATCAGGGATTCGTCGAGGCCAACGGATTGATGGTGGTCGCCCCGGGCCTTCCCGAAGCGCAAGTCACCGAAGACGGCGTCATCGCGATCACGGCCTTGCGATCCGTGGGCTGGCTCTCCCGTCCGGACCTCGCGTCCCGCCCCGAACCCGCGGGCCCGGCGCTGGAGACACCCGGGGCGCAATGCCCGGGACCCTGGAAAGCGCGCGTGTCGCTACGGGCCGGCGGATCCATGGCCGCGGCGCGCGATTGCGAAATGGGACTTCGCGCAGCCATCGCCGGTCCGCATCCACTCTTCCCGCAGGGCCACCCCCTTCTCTCCCTCGAACCCGCGGCACTCGTGCTATCGGCCCTGAAGCCCGCCTCGGACGGATCCGGCATCGTGGTTCGGGTTTTGAACCCCAGCGACGAACCCCAACTCGGAACCCTCAAGCTCGCGTTTCCCTTTTCCCGTGCGACGCCTGTGAATCTCGACGAAACCCCGAATGCGTCCGCCATCGCTCAGGATGAAGCTTCGCTGCAAGGCGATACCTTGCGATTTCGGCTCGCCCCTCACGCCCTCTACAGCCTGCGAATCACCGCGTAACGTCCAGTGAAGCCGCGCGATCACAGGCGCTGCGAACGACTTCGGACACTTTTGGTTGGCACCAACGCCTTTCCCTCCAATTCGAACCTTCGTTGCTTACTTTTCGCTAGGTAACTTCGCGTTTGCGCCACCAACCCAATGTTGACGATCGGTAGAATCGTATTCGCGACCTCGCCAAAGGAGCGAAACGATGTCCGGCCACGAAATCCTTCTGGTGGAAGATCACGAGCGAACGCGCGTCTTTCTCCACGAGGTACTGACCCAGTCCGGTTACGCCGTCACCCTGGCGCGCGACGGCGGCGAAGCCCTGCAACTGATTTCGACCCAACACGTCGACCTGGTCCTGAGCGACTACCAGATGAACCCCATGGACGGCTTGACGTTGCTTCGGAAGGTTCGCCGGAATCTCGAGGTTCCCTTCATCCTGTACAGCGCAGGCGCCAACTCCGAAGCGGTTTTTCGGGCCGGTCGCGACGGCGCATTTCGTTTTCTCGAATTCCCCTTTCGCATCGAAGAACAACTTCTTCCCGCGATCGTCCAGAGTCTCCGCCAGGAACCGATGGCGCCCCAGAAAGCGCGCGTGGGTGCGGATCGACTGACCGGCGGGTCCGTCCAGATGCACCGCGCTCGCATCTTTGCACGCCGCGTCGCCCCCTCGAAGGCCACCGTGTTGATCACGGGCGAGACGGGAACCGGCAAAGAGCTGATGGCACGAGCCATCCATGAGGAGAGTGAACGCAAACCGTTTCTGGCATTGACGGTGACCGAGCTACCCGACGGTGTCTTGGAAAGCGAACTCTTCGGCCACGAGCGAGGTGCGTTCACGGGCGCCGTTGCATCCCACCCGGGCCTGTTTCGCGAATGCGACGGCGGCACCCTGTTTCTCGATGAAATCGGAGATGCGCCGCCGCGCGTGCAAGCCAGCCTGCTGCGCGTCCTCGAAACCGGCGAGGTCCGCCCGGTCGGCGGACGAAGCGTGCAGAAGGTCGACACCCGCATCGTTGCTGCGACCCACCGCGATCTCGAGCAAAAGGTCGAGCGCAACGAGTTCCGCCAGGATCTCTACTACCGGCTGCATCAGACGCACTTCCAGCTCCCCCCACTGCGCGAGCATGCGCAGGACATCGAACCCATCGCATACGAATTGTTGGACGAGCTCACCCGCGAAGCCAATCTTCCGGCGCCGCGGGTGCATTCGGAGTTCTTCTCGACACTGCGCAGCTATCACTGGCCCGGAAACGTTCGCGAGCTCCGGTCCGTGCTCCAAAACGTGATCCTGTGGTGGGACGGCCGAGTTCGCCTGGGTCGCTCGCACCTGGTGGATGTGCTGGCGGAACGCTTGGGCGCCGTGGAGGTCGAGGACCAGCTGCTGCGCGAGCGCATGCTCGACGCCTACCGCCGGGGAGATTGGAACCAGGAGGCGGCACGCCGCGAGTTGGGTATGTCGCGAGGCGAATGGCGCAACCGATGGCGTCGCTTGGGACTCGACCCGATCCGACGCCGCAAGCTTCGCCCCACGCCGGCGTCTTGAGCCGCACTCCGGACTAACTGCCCGTTTCAGTGTGGAAAATCCATCAGGGAACGGGGCTTCCCTTCGGCACTCCCCCAGGCGTAGACTGGCTGCAGGAGGATCCGGAATGAACGCCCCGAACCGTGCCTTTCTCCTGACTGCTTTCGTCGCCGCCGGAATACTGGCTTGCGGTGGCGCGGAAACCGACGTGGCTTCGGGTCCGCCCGGGGGTGTGGAACCCTCCTTCGAGGGAACCTACGCAGTGCGCGGATCGACGGTGGAAACCGTGCGCGGCAATACGCGGCAAATCGAAGGCACCGTGATCCTGAGTCAGACCGAAAATGGCTACACCGCGACCTTCAGCATGAACACGAACTTCCCGACCTCCGAGGGGCCGGTTCCCGCGGACGTGATTGGGAAAGGCGAAGGACAAATCAACGCCGGGCGACTCGTCGGCGAAGCCGAAACCCAACTCGTCATGAGCACCGTACCGGGCATCGATACCGGTTTCGCCTTCGTTCCCCGTTTCGTGGGCCCCAAAATCGTATCCACCATGGTCGCCCTCTTGGACGAGGACGGTGTGCTGGTGGTGGAAACGGAGAATCGCGCCGCGGACGGCGAGCAATACGCGGCGACCAAGACCACGGTTCGCGGCTCGCGTATCGGCCCGGCAGACCTCGGCGCGCTTCCGGACGTCGCGGCCGGTCCCCGCTAGCTCCCGGACGCCGCCGGCACTTCATGCGCCCCCGGCAACAAGCCTTCGTCGGTGCGCCCAATCCTTTGCAACACGTCTGCGGCCAGGCGTTGCATCTGGCGATGAGCGAGGGTGCCCCGCGCTCCGTGTAGTATCGAAACTGCCCGTCCGCTCGGATTCGTGTGCAGCGACTCGACCTTGGGACTGCGGGACAAGAAAGTCTCGAACAGCGGGTATTGGCGTCGACGGATCTCGCCAAGCAAGAGCGTCAGGATGTCGCGTTCCGTGTCCTCGGCGAATTTGACCCGCAAGTCCACCAGGGAAAGCAGGATTCGAGCTCGCTCGGCGGGCTTCTTCCACGAACCCAGCAGTTCGTAGATCTTGTGCGCCTCGAGCAGGGAATCGTGGTCCTTCACGACCACGATGCTGAGGTCCGCCGCCGCGATGGCATTGCGCGTCAGAATCTCGAGATCGCTCTTGGTATCGACGATCACGAGGCCTTCCCACCCGGTCCGCACCAGAACGTTCTCCAACACGTCCGTTTCTTCGATTTCCTTCTTGAGATCGGCCACCCGAGGACTGGAAGGGACGTAGTGGACGCCGTATTGACCGAGTCGAATCGCCGAGGCCAGGGACCCGGCTCGGATTCCATCGACGATCGTCTCCTTGATGTCTTCGCCCTCGATGCCGAACATGCGGTCGAGCATCGGCTGGTCGTCGAGCCCCAGAACCAGAATCGGCACATCGGGGGCTCGCTCGCGGAGATAGACCGCGAGGTTCGAGGCCACGGTGGTCTTCCCGACGCCACCCTTGTTGCTCGTCACGGTGACCACTTGAAAGGAACGACCCCGGTCCGTGGCCAACCGTCGCCACTGGGCGACTTCCGCTCGGCGCAGCGCATCAAACGTCCGACTCAACTCGTGCCCCCTATCGCAGTTGCTCTCGTAAACACCTCTGCATCACCACACCCTTGGCGGTGCGGATCGTAGAATGGAGGAAAACGCGAAAAAGTAAAGTAAGCAGGAGAAGATAAACGTCGTTCTGGGTCGACTGACTTTACGCGGATTGGGGCTTTCGCGCGCCTGCGCGCGAACCCGAGTCGATTTCGTAGCGTTTCATTTTCTTGATCAAACCCTGGCGCGACAATCCAAGTGCGCGCGCTGCGCGGACCTGGTTGTAACCTTCGGCGTCGAGCGCGTCGCGAATCAACTGTCGCTCGAGTTCCTCGACGACTTCCCGCAGCGAGCGCCCGTTCCCACTCGCGACGCGACCGGCATCGCGCCCCTGAATCGACTCGGATAGGTGCTCGGGCTCGATGACTTTCTCTCGAATCACCGCCACCAGGCGCTTCACCTCGTTTTCGAGTTGGCGCACGTTCCCGGGCCACCCGTAGGCGCGCAAGGTCTGGAGCGCCTTCGGGGAAAACTTCTTGCGGGGCTTTCCCATCTCGCCGCAGATGTGTTCGAGGAAATGGTTGGCGAGAATCGGAACGTCGTCGGCGATTTCCCGCAACGCCGGGGTCTCGAGATGGACGACTTTCAATCGGTAGTAGAGATCTTCGCGAAATTCTCCCTTGGCGATCTCCGCTTCGAGGTCCTTGTTGGTCGCCGCCAGGACGCGCACGTCGACGTCGATGGACTTGCGCCCCCCGACCCGCTCGACGGTTCGTTCTTGGAGCGCGCGCAGAATCTTGGCCTGGGCGGCCAGGCTGAGATCGCCGATTTCGTCCAAAAACAGGGTGCCGCCGTGGGCGAGTTCGAATTTGCCGGGCTTCCGGTCGACCCCGGTCGCCACCCCTTTTTCGATGCCGAACAACTCGCTTTCGAGCAGATTGTCGGGCATCGCGGCGCAATTGAGGGCCACCAGCGGGCTGTGGGCGCGTGGACTGCTGTAGTGAATGGCCTTGGCGTAGAGCTCCTTGCCGGTCCCGCTCTCCCCGGTGATCAGGACGTCGACGGAGCTGTCGCGAATCTGATCGATCAGTCGCAGCACCGCTTGGAGCTTCTCGCTTCCACCCAGGATGTTGCGTGTCGAGAACTTCTCCTCCACCTCCTTTCTCAACTGGGTGTTCTCGTCGATGAGCTGGTCGCGATGTTTCTGGAGTTCTTCGACGAGCTGTGCGGTCTCGATCGCGACGGCGGCCTGGGAAGCCAGCGCGCGCGCGAGGACCTCGTCGTCTTCGGTGAAACTGCCCTCTTTGCGGTTCAGGACCTCGAAGGCTCCCACGATCTCCCCCGTGTGATTGCGTAGGGGGAGCGCCAGAATGGACCGGGTTTCGTAACCCTTGTCGGCGTCGACACCGGCGAAGAACAAGGGATGCTCGCGGACGTCCACCACATTGATGGTTTCGCCCTTCTGGACACACGCCCCGGCGATCCCCTGGGAGGCATCGAAGCGGATCGGCTCACTCCCCAGGGCAACCTGGGACCAGAGCTCCCCTTTCAGCCGGTCCAGAAGAAAGATGCTGGCCCGGTCTGCTTCGAGCAGACGAGCCGTATCGCGGGCAATCAAATCGAGTAGAACCGGTAGGTGGTGCTCGCTGCCGAGCTTCTCACAGATGTTGAGGACCGCTTCGAGCTTGTCCCCCAAACGAGAAGGCAGGGAGGCAGAGCCGGAGTTCGACGGGTCAGGATGGGACATGGGGAACTCTCCAAGCGCCGGAGGGGGCGAATCACTCGCTCGGACGGAGCGTGAACTGTACACGCCCGGATTATCACGCCTCCCAAAATATGTCAACAGCGTTGACACCCCCTCACTGGAATCCGCGGGGGGTCCCCCCTAGACTCCGGGCCTTCGGAGGGAGCAAAGCCTTGAGTCGGACGTCGCGTCAACTCGCGTTATTGCTCCTGTGCGCCGCCATTTTGCCGGCGCTGGCCTGTGCCAAAGCGCCAAACTCCTATCCGGCGGATGGCCTGCACGCCGTCGAAGCGGCCCCGCCGGAACCCGGCGACCCCCTCGAACCCGTAAACCGCGCTTTCCTTTGGTTCAACCGCGGGCTCGACCGGGTGATCTCCGATCCCCTATCCAAGGTCTATGGGTTCGTCGTACCGGATCCCGCCAAGCGCGCGGTTCGGCGCGCATTCAGCAACCTCAACGCCCCGGTGATTCTCGTCAACGACCTGTTGCAACTCGAATTCAAGCAGGCGGGCATCACGATGTCCCGCTTCGCGATCAACACCACCGTGGGACTCGCGGGTCTCCTGGACCCGGCAGAGGCAATTGGGCTCGAGGCCCATCACTCGGATTTCGGACAGACCCTGGCCCGAGCCGGCGTATCCGCCGGTCCCTTCTTGGTCATTCCCCTCGTCGGCCCCACGACCGCGCGGGATGCCGTGGGTTCGATCGTCGACTTTGCCTTCCGCCCCCAGTCCTACCTGCTACCGGGAGGTGGACTCGTGGCGCTGCAGACCAGCGACGGACTGACTCAGCGCGAAGAGCTGTCGGATGAACTCGATGCCCTCGAGTCGACGGCCCTGGACTACTATTCTGCGCTGCGCGGAGCGTATCTGCTTCAACGCGAGTCGCAGATTCGCGGCGGCGAGATTCCTCTCGCGGCCGATTACGACCCGCTCTTCGACGACGATTCGTTCTGATCCGCTTCGTCGCCCGCCTCGAAATCCCGAATCTTGCCATTCAGCGAGTCCATCAACGACTCGAAGCCATCGCGTCGCAAGATCGAAGTGTATTGCGATCGACGTAGCGCGAGCTCACTGATCGTCCCCTTCATGAAGACGTCGATGATCTTCCAGTTTCCGTCGGGGGCGCGCAGGCGGTAATCGAGCTGGATGGTTTCCGAGCCGGGATCGATGAGCGCGGTACGCACCAGAACCGTATCGCGAGGCGCCGGGTCTTCCGAACGGGTCTCGAACGATTGCCCCGAGTACCCCACGAACCGCCCGGCGTAGTTGGCCACCGTGTATTGGGCGAAAGCCCTGCGGAAGCGATCCTTCTGCTCCGCATCGAAATTTTCCCAATTGCGACCCACGGACTTCTGGCCCATGAACTCGAGGTCGAAGGCCGCCGTCACCACGGGCTCGAGGGCCGCAAAACGCCCCTCGTATCCGAGTTCCTCGGCGCGAACCATCGTATCCGTCAGCGCTGCGTGGAGCTGCTCGACGACCCTGGTTGCACCCGGAAGCGCATCTCCTCGCGCCGGCCCGGCCACGACGGCGCCGAGTATGGCGATCGCGGTGAAAGCGACAGACCACCGCCTTCGGTTTCTCGCAAGCTTGCTCGACATGGCGACTCCGTATCTCGACGAATTCGCAGTGTAGCGAAGGCGGCGCGGCGCATCGGAGATCCGCGTGCTAGAGCTGTCTCCCGAGGAATTCCGACGTGTTGACTCGAATCGAACACAAACTCGGCGGCGTGCTTGCCCGGTGGGTATCGGGCGTGTGCGCGCGGGCTGGACTCGTCACGCTGCTGGCTCTGTTCGGTGCCGGGGCGGCAGGGCTCTATTCCGCCAACCATCTTCGGGTCAACGCAGACTTGAACGACATGCTCGCGAAGGACCTGCCCTTTCGAGCCCTACGCCATCAATACTACGAAGCGTTTCCCCATCTGAAAGATCCGCTCGTGGTCGTAATCGACGGATCCACGCCGGACCGGGCCGAAGCCGCAGCGGACCAGATCGCCGCAGACCTGCGCGCCTCGGATCGATTTCGGTCCGTCTACGTCCCCTGGCGCGGAGCCTTCTTCGAGGAGAACGGTCTGCTCTACATGCAGACTTCGGAACTCGAAGATCTGGCGGAGAACATCAGTCTGGTCCAGCCCTATCTCGCGCGACTCTCGCGCGACGGAAGCCTGCGGGGATTCGTGTCCCTGTTGGCCGAGGGAGCCGCGGATGCGCGACGTCGGCAGGATGGCGTCGAACTCGCCCCCGCCTTCGAACGCATTCGCGAGGCCATCGACGCCGAGTTGGAGGGGCGCCACTTCGAACTTTCCTGGGCGGATTTGATTCTCGGTCGAACCTCAACGGTCGCCGAAAAACGCCGCTACGTGGTCGTCTATCCGGAAATGGACTTTGCCGACATTCAACCGGCGCGCGAAGCCATCGAAACCATCCAAGCCGTCGCCAATCGGAGGGGCCTCGCCCCGGATACCGGTGTGCGATTGCGCATCACTGGAGATCTCGCGCTTTCCTACGACGAAACCCAACTCGTTCGGCGTCAAGCCGCGCTCGCGGGCTTCGCATCCTTTCTGCTGGTGGGTGCGATCTTGTTCTTTGCCCTTCGCTCGACCCGACTCGTCTTCGCCACGCTGCTCACCTTGATCGTGGGTCTGGTTCTTACGGCGGGCTTCGCCGCCTTGGGGGTGGGCCATCTGAATCCCGTATCCGTCGCTTTTGCTGTGCTCTTCATCGGACTGGGGGTCGATTTCGGCATTCACCTGTGCCTGCGCTACCGCGAACTGACGGGTTTGGGACAACCCTTGGAGCAAGCACTCGGCGACACGGCTCGGGGCGTCGGAAGTTCCCTGGTGATCTGCGCCTTCACCACTGCCGTCGCGTTCTTCGCCTTCGTTCCGACGGATTACGCGGGCGTCGCCGAGCTGGGACTCATTTCCGGAGCGGGAATGCTCATCAGTCTGTTTTGCAGCCTGACCCTGCTTCCGGCGCTGATTGCACTCACCTGGCGAGATGAACCCGCCATCCCGGCCGAGCGCGGAAGCGGATCTTCACTGATGGATTTCCCCGCGCGATTTCCCCGAAGCATCGTTTCCGGGGCTGCGATCCTCGCCATCGCGGCCGGGAGTTTCATTCCCCAGGTGCGCTTCGAGAACAACCCGTTGCGCATACGCGACCCGCAAGCGGATTCCGTCACGGCCTTCAACGACCTGTTGGCGGATGGGCGCGCCTCGCCCTGGAGCGTCAACGTCCTGGTACCGGACCTCGAAACCGCGCAGACCGTATCCGAGCGTCTGGAGAATCTCGACGCCGTCGGACGAACGGTGAGCCTGCGAGACCTCGTCCCCAAGGACCAAGCGGAAAAACTGGGAATCCTTGAAGACATCGCCCTCTTCATGCCGCCGCTATCCGATTCTCCGCTTCCCGCTCCCAGCTACGCGGAACAGCGCAGCGCGCTCGACGAGTTCGACGCCGTGCTGGAAAGCATCGTCGCCGAAGAACCCGAGTCGGAACTGAGGCGAAACGCGCGGGCGCTACGCGAGCGAATGGCGGTCTGGTTCGCAGCCCTCGACAAGAGCGATACACCGAGCGAAGACTTGATCCGCTTGGAAGAAAGCCTTTTGGGTTCACTGCCCGAACGATTGCGGATTCTGTATGCCGCCATCGAAGCGGGCCCCGTCACCCTTTCGGATCTTCCCTCCGAGTGGGTCGAGCAGATGGTGGGACGCGACGGACGGCTGCGAATCGAAGTGTTCCCCTCCGAAGACCTGGGGCGAGGCGCGGCCCTCGAACGTTTCATCGCGACCGTGCATGAAGTCGCTCCCGACGCCATCGGCACGAGTGTCGTCATTCTCGAATCCGGCCGCGCCATCGTGCGTTCCATGCGCCAAGCCTTGATTTCCGCCGCGATCGCGATCGGCGTGTTCTTGTTGATTCTCTGGCGCCGCGCCGAGGACGCCGCGTTGGTGATGGTTCCGTTGGCGCTCGCCACGCTGTTCACGGGTGCGGCGTCGGTCCTGCTCGATATCCCGCTCAATTTCGCCGACGTGATCGTGATCCCGCTGATTCTCGGCATTGGGGTGGATAGCGGCATTCATTTGGTGCAACGCGAACGTGGGACACATGGCCGGGAGGAGGACTTGCTCGCATCCAGCACCGCGCGCGCGGTCTGGTTCAGCGCACTCACCACCATGGCGAGCTTCGGAACGCTGGGTTTCTCCTCCCACCCCGGGATTGCCAGCTTGGGCCAGCTGCTCACGGTTGGAATTTCCTGCACACTGGCGTGCAACCTGATCGTACTTCCCGCCTTGGTGCAATTGCGCCGAGCCGCATAAGGGGGTTGCAGTGGTGGATTTGGACATCGAACCGGTCCTGGCAGCCCTGGAGCAGCGCTTCGACGAAACCGTCGAAGAATTGATCGCGCTTTCCAAGATCCCGAGCGTTTCCGCCGCCGGCTTCGACCCCGCCGCGGTCGCCCGCTCGGCGGACCACGTGGCGGACCTCCTTTCGCGAACGGGATTCGAAGCGGTCGAAGTCTTGCGGGTAGGCGACGCACACCCCTACGTGTTCGCCCAATGGCAGCATGCGCCGGGCGCACCCACCGCCATCATCTACGCCCATCACGACGTGCAGCCGCCCGGACGAATCGAACATTGGGAGACTCCCCCCTTCGAGCCCAGCGTGCGCGAGGACGGTCGACTCTACGGACGCGGCGTCGTGGACGACAAAGCGGGACTCTTGCTCCACGTGGCCGCGGTTCGCGCTTGGCTGGAGACCCACGGCAGGCTTCCCATCAACGTGAAATTGATCGTCGAAGGCGAAGAAGAAATCGGATCCGGCCACCTCACGGAGTTTCTCCGCACCTACCGGGAACGCCTGCAAGCCGACGTCGTCGTGCTTTCCGACACGGCGAACCTCGCCACGGGAATCCCGTCGCTCACCACCAGCCTGCGCGGCCTGGTCGCCATCGATGTAACGGTTCGCGCCCTCGACCACCCGCTGCACAGCGGCATGTGGGGTGGCCCGCTTCCCGACGCCGCAACCGCATTGACGCGGATCTTGGCTCGCCTGGTCGACGCGGATGGAGCGATCGCGATCCCAGGAATCTACGACGACGTGCCGGAACTCGGTTCTGCGGAAAGCGCGCGCTTGGCCTCGTTGCCATTCGACGCCGCCGCGTTTCGCAGCGACGCAGGCCTGGTGGGTTCCGCGCGCTTTGCCGGTGAACCCGAGCGGAGTGCCTACGAGCGCCTGTGGACCCGCCCCTCCCTCGCGCTCACGGCCCTCGAAGGCATGCCCCTCGCCACGGCGGCCAACCAGTTGATGGCGCAAGCGCGGGCCCGCATCGGAATTCGAATCGCTCCGGGTCAGGACGCCTTGCGCGTCCGCGATCTCGCCGTCGCGTTCCTCGAAACGGATCCGCCCTGGGGTCTGGAAGTCCACACCGAGGTAGAGACCGCAGTTCCGGGTTGGCGTACGGAACCCGAGGGGCCCGCATTCGACGCAGCGCGGCGCGCGCTGCAAGCCGGCTTCGCGTGCGAGCCGGTATCCATCGGCTGCGGCGGGTCCATCCCATTCGTCGGACCGTTCGTGGAAGTCTTGGCGGGCGCGCCGGCCCTACTGCTTGGCCTCGAAGACCCTCCCTGCAACGCCCACGGCGAAAACGAGAGTTTGAACCTTCAAGACTTTCGCAAAGCCGCGAGAGCGAGTGCCCATTTGCTTGCGGAGCTTCGAGGCATCCCGCAACGCGGGTAGGGCCAGTGCGCTAATCTCGAACCCGGAGGTTGGCCATGTCGGAAATTGACACCACACCGGAACTCGTTCGCGCGGCGTACGATCGCCTCGGGCGCAACGTCGCAATCATTCGCGAGCGCCTGGGACGTCCACTCACCTACGCGGAAAAAGTGATGCTCGGGCATCTTTCGGACCCCGAGGGTGCGGAACTCGAAGCCGGCCGTAGCTACATCGAACTCGCCCCGGATCGCGTCGCCATGCAGGACGCCACGGCACAGATGGCCATCTTGCAGTTCATGTCGTCGGGCAAGCCCGACACCGCAGTTCCGACGACCGTTCATTGTGACCACTTGATTCAAGCGCGCGTGGGTGCGGACACGGACCTGGCGGTCGCCACCGACAACAATCGCGAGGTTTACGATTTCCTGCGTTCCGCCTCGGCGCGTTACGGAATCGGTTTCTGGGGACCAGGCGCGGGAATCATCCACCAGGTGGTGCTCGAAAATTACGCGTTCCCCGGCGGTCTCATGATCGGTACGGATTCCCACACCCCCAACGCCGGCGGCCTGGGGATGTTTGCGTGCGGGGTCGGGGGAGCCGACGCCGTCGACGTCATGGCGGGATTCCCGTGGGAAGTCCTCTACCCCAAACCCGTGGGCATCCACCTGACCGGCTCGCTCTCGGGTTGGACGGCCCCCAAAGACGTCATCCTGTACGTCTGCAAGGTGCTGACGGTCAAGGGTGGAACCAATCGCGTCGTCGAATATTTTGGTCCCGGGACGAATTCGATCAGCGCAACCGGCAAGGGGACCATTACCAACATGGGTGCCGAGCTCGGCGCCACGACCTCGATCTTTCCCTACGACGAACGCATGGCGCTGTACCTGAAGTCCACGGGCCGAGAAGCCCTGGTCGACCTCGCCAACCAACGCCGCGACCTTCTGCGCTGCGATCCCGAAGTGGAAGCCGACCCCGGACGCTACTTCGACCAGGTCGTCGAAATCGACCTCTCGAAACTCGAACCCCACATCGTCGGTCCCCACACGCCGGATCTCGCGCGCCCGATCTCGCGCATGGCCGAGGACGTTCGCGCCAACGACTACCCGGATGAAATTTCTTCGTTCCTGATCGGAAGTTGTACGAATTCCTCCTACGAAGACTTGTCCCGCGCCGCGGACGTGGCCCGCCAGGCCAGCGCCAAGGGCGCGCGGGCGCGCAAATCTCTGTTCGTAACACCCGGATCGGAACAGATTCACCGCACCATCAAGCGCGACGGTCAGCTCGAAGATTTGGAATCCATCGGCGCGACGGTGCTCGCGAATGCCTGCGGTCCGTGCATCGGCCAATGGAAGCGCGACGACATCAAGGAAGGGGAGACCAACTCGATCCTGAATTCCTTCAACCGGAATTTTCCGCGCCGCAACGACGGCAACAAAGGCACCCTCTCCTTCATCGGAAGCCCCGAGATCGTCGTCGCCTATTCGCTGGCGGGTCGCCTTTCCTTCGACCCTCAGACAGACGAAATCGAGGCGGCGGATGGGACGCGCTTTCGCTTGACCCCGCCGGAACCGGCGCCCGACGTACCGAAAAACGGTTTCGTCACGAGCGCCGAGGGGTATCAGGACCCGCCCGCGGATCGCACGGGGGTGAGCGTCGAAGTGGCGCCGGACAGCGATCGCCTGCAACTCCTCACGCCCTTCGCGCCTTGGGACGGAAACGATTTTCAAGAACTCCCGCTGCTCCTCAAAGCCAAGGGCAAGTGCACGACGGACCACATCTCGCCCGCCGGTCCCTGGCTGCGTTTCCGCGGCCACCTCGACAAGATCAGCGACAACTTGTGTGTCGGTGCCACCAACGCGTTCACGGGACAGACCGGTACCGGGGTGAATCTATTGACCGGGGAACGCGATGTCGCGTTCGCGAAGATCGGGCGTCACTACAAAGCCGCCGGGTTGCGGTTCGCCATCGTGGGGGACGACAATTACGGCGAAGGAAGCAGCCGTGAACACGCTGCCATGTCGCCGCGCTTCCTCGGCGCCGCGGCGGTGATCGTGCGCAGCTTTGCGCGGATTCACGAATCGAACCTGAAGAAGCAAGGCGTCTTGCCGCTGACCTTCGAGGATCTCGCGGATTACGACCGCGTGCGCGAGACCGACCGCATCAGCATCACGGGGATTGCGCGGCTCGCCCCCGGTGGCACCCTCGACGTGACCCTGCATCACGACGATGGCAGCGAAGAACAATTCCGCGTGCGCCACACCTTGAATCCCGACCAGATCGAGTGGTTCCGCGCGGGTTCCGCCCTCAATCTGTTGCGTCGGGGAGCAGCCTAGACCGAAGTCTCGTCGGACTCGGGATCTGGGGTCGAGGGCAACATCCGGCTGAGCAACCATTGCCGCGTGCGGGGAATCAGCAAAGGGATGACGCCGACGGCGAGGATCGCGGCGGCCGCGAGAATCAGATTCAAACTCCCTTGCTCCACCAACGCGTTCCCGAAGGCGGTAAACAGCGCGGAACGAATCGTCGCACCGATCACGAGGGCCAAAAGGAACGCGGGGATCGTCATGCCCGTGAAGGCAGCGCCGGCGTGGTATGCGGTGATGGGACCCAGGGGGTAGCCGGTCCCCAGTGCGATGAACAGCGGTCCGATCCGACGACCCACGTGATCGAGAATCTCGCGACTGTTGGGTGGCAGACGGGACAACAGGACATCGCGCCCCGCAAGCCGCGCGATCCCATACACCAGAGATCCCGAAAACGTCAGCCCGATGGCGCCGTACAGGGTGCCGGCGGCGACGCCGAAACACAGCCCGCCCGCAACCAGAACGATCTGCGACGGAATCAGGAGCAACATGCGGAAGCCCACCAGGGCGATGAAGAGCAGCGGGCCCCAGAATCCCAGACCGTCGACCAGCGTGCGGATGGATTCCGCGCTCCACTCGATTCCCAGCGCGCGGCGCGCAAAGAAAGCCCCGACTCCCAGGACCAGGAGAAAAGCCAGCGCCCAGACATCGCTACGGTTCCGCTTGTCCACGGGCGGAGCATAGACCCACCGACGCGCACGCGACACTCCGTCGGCGCGCGAACACCGATTGCCCTCCATTCCGTAACCAACTGATATCAATAATAAAATTAGATCGAATGCATTTTGACCGGAGCGGTCGTGTTGGATAAGCTCTCGTGGTCGGACCTCCGACCCTGACCCCAACCTCCCGGGAGTCCCCACATGGAAAACACACTTCAGCCCCTCGACGTGCCGCGGCGAGCGGACGGCGTTTTCGATCAATTGCGATCCAAGATCCTGACGGGCGCCTACCCGGCCGGCTCACGCTTGCCGACGGAACGCGAACTCGCGCTGGCGCTGCGGGTCAACCGATCGTCCGCACGCGAAGCCCTGAAGCGATTGGAATTCCTGGAACTGATCGAAATCCGCCACGGCCAGGGGGCTTTCGTGTGCGGCGTCGCCGAGTCCTCGGCACCGCAAGTCATCGAAGCGCTCTTGCGCGAGCCCTACACGATCACGTGCGATCTCCTGCGCCAGCTCCTCGAGTTCCGCCGACACACGGTGCTCCACGTCGTGGAGTTGGCGGCAAAGAACCGAACCGATGCGCAAATCGAATGCGCTCGTTCCCTGCTGTATCGCGAGACCGCGGAGGGCGCAGATCCCAAGAGTGCTCTCGAAATCGATATCGAGATGAACACGCTGCTCGGCGCTGCCTCGGGCAATTTGATGTACCAGACCATCGTCAATCTCTTCACCAAACTCGTTCAGCGCCTCGGGCCGCTCTACTACAACGAGAATCGCGATTCGGAACGGTCGATGCAGACCCATCGCGCGCTGCTGATGGCGTTGGAGAAACACGACGCCGCGTCGGCGGTCGAGATCGTGACGAAGATGCTCGATTACAGCGAAGAGTCGATTCTCGCGTCGGCGGCCGCACTCGAAGAAGCGGGCATGATCGGACCGCGGGCGGAACCCGCTTCATGACGGTCGCCTGGACACTCGACGAACGCAGCCAGGCACTGACGCGCGCCGAACGCGACGGTGTCGAACTGCTGGTGGTGGGGGGCGGCATCACCGGCGCGGGCGTTCTGCGCGACGCGGCCAGCCGCGGCCTTCGCACCTGCTTGCTCGAACGCGACGATTTCGCCGGGGGCACTTCATCGCGCTCTTCGAAACTGATTCACGGAGGGCTCCGCTACATCGGGGAAGGCCAGCTCTCCCTCACCCGCACCGCCTGCCGCGAGCGGGATCTCCTCACCGCCCTGAATCCGCATCTCGTGCAACCGATTCCCTTCCTGTTCCCCGCCTATCGCGGGGGAAAGGTCCCCTATTGGCAAGTCCGCGGCGCTTTGACGGTGTACTCCGCGCTCGCCAATTTTCGAAAGAGCTCTCGATTCCAGATGCTGACTCCGAAAGATGTGGCGGAGTACTCGCGCGACATCGCCTGCGACCAATTGCGTGGGGCGGGACTCTATTGGGATGGACAGGTCGACGATGCGCGTCTGGTGATCGAAACCCTGCGCAGCGCGCGCAGACTGGGCGGCGAAGCCATTCACCACGCGGAAGTGCAAGCGTTCCTTCACAACGAACAGGGGCGAATCATCGGTGTCCGTCTCCACGATCGTCTCGCGAATCGCACGCTTTCCATTCGGGCCGACCGCATCATCAATGCAGCGGGTCCAAGCGTCGAACGCATCCGGGGCTTGGATCGGCGGGTCCTCCAGCCGGAACTTCGCCCGGCCAAGGGCGTTCACGTGGTGATTCCGCGCTCGCGCGTCCACGCCGAGGGTGCCGTGACCTTCGAAGCCCCGGACGGTCGTCATCTCTTCTTCATTCCCTGGGACGAAGTCGCATTGCTGGGTACGACGGACACGTTCAGCCACGAGATCGATGAGCCGACGGTCCGCATCGAAGAAGTCCACTACGTGCTGGCAGCCGCCAACCAGGCGTTCCCGCGCGCCGCGCTCACGACCAATGACATTCGAAGCGTCTTCGCGGGCGTTCGCCCGCTGGTGGCGTCCGCGTCGGCGGAGACGCCACCGTCGCAGGTTTCGCGCGAGCATCGCATCTACGACGACCCTTCCGGATTGATCTCGTTGGCGGGGGGCAAGCTCACGACCTATCGCGACAGTGCGGAGAAGATGGTCGATCGGGTCGTGCGCGATCTTCCGAAGGCGCGGCGCCAGACCCTTCGCAGGAGTCAAACCCGAAGCTTGCCCCTGCGCGAAGATTCCTTCGATCGAATCGAACTCGAACAAGTCATCACCGAGCGCTTCGGCATCCACCCGCGCCGCGCAGAGTTCCTGGCCCGCACCTATGGCGTCGACGCCGAGGCATTGCTCGCCGAAGCGGACGCGTCTGCGCGCGAACCGATCGGCGAATCGCGCTTCACCTACGCGGAAATTTCCTGGTTGTTTCGAACCGAATGTCCCGCCAACCTGTGCGACCTGCTGGAACGGCGTCTGCGGATGGCGATCTTCGCCGTGGGCCAGGGGCTGCCGGAACTCGATCGCATCGCCGCGACGGCCGGAGCCGCGGCGGGTTGGGACCGGGAGCGGATTCGCGCGGAGGCAATCGCCTACGCGACGTCCGTGCAGCGGCGCTATCAAATCGTTGCCCCCGAGACCCAAGCGGCGGCCTCCGCAGCCTGATATTTTCCCCCCCCAAGCCCCCCCAGACCCACGTCATCGGAAATCCCAAAAGCCGCAGCGGTGCGACCGGCCGGCACTGGGAATCGATCGAGAACAAGTTGCGTCGCGCTTTGGGAGAGCTCGAGATCGCCCGCACCCAGGGCCCGCGCGACGCCGAACGCCTGGCGCGGGAAGGCGTCCGTGCGGGAGCGTCGAAGATCATCGTCGCCGGCGGCGATGGCACCACGAGCGAGGTCGTCAGTGGCCTACTCGCAGCCGAACTCGGCGACTATGCGGAAGTGTGTGTGTTGCCGATGGGAACCGGGGGCGACCTGGTGCGCACCCTCGAGCTGCCCCGCGATATCGATGGGGCGATCGATGCGTTGACCCGGGGCAAAGCACGACGCGTCGACGCCGGTCGCGTGACGTACCGAAACCGCACCGGGCAAGAGCAACGCGCCTATTACCTCAACGTCGCGAGCCTCGGAATCAGCGGGCTCACGGATGAACTCGTCAACCGCGCCCCAATGCTCTTCGGCGGAACCGTTTCGTTCCTGGTGGGAACGTTGCGGGCATTGGTCCAATACACCAACCCGCGAGTCCGGGTGCGTTGCGACGGCGAGGAGATCTACGACGGACCGCTGCTGCTGGCGACCGCCGCCAACGGTCGCTACTTCGGCGGTGGAATGCACGTGGCCCCGCGCGCCAAGATCGACGATGGCCTGCTCGACGTGGTGATCGTCCCGGCGGGTTCCAAGTGGCGGGTCGCACTCAACATGCCGCACGTCTACCGCGGCCGACACCTCGAGCGGCCCGAGGTTCGATTTCAGCACGCACGCGTCATCGACGCGGAAACCACCGACGGCGACGTGTGGCTCGATATCGACGGGGAGCCGTTGGGAACGCTCCCCGCGCGCTTCGAAGTCTTGCCCGGCGCCATCGCCCTGGTGGGTGCGTCGTCCTAGGCGATGGGGATCCTGGACGAGATCCGATCTGCGTGCGCGGAGGTCGCGGGTCGCGCCACGTTCGTCCAGCTTTGCGACGCTTCCCTCGAAACCCTCGCCGACCAGCTCGCGCCCGAACGCCCGCGACCGAGCCCGCCCGACCCCGCGCATCATTTCGAGGGGGATGACGGTGCGAAGCTCGCCTTCTACGTCACCCTCGACACGCTCAACTTCGGTTCGGGATATTTTCCGAAGCTCCGCAAACCCGACGGCCTTTCGGGTTATTTCACGATCGCATCCGCGCTGAAGGCCCAGTTCGATCGCTGCGGCCCCTGGGACGCCCCGTCACTGGCCGAGGTCACAGCGGAAGAATGCACGCGGATTTTCGATCAAGCCGAACGAGGACCGGAGATCCGCGAATTGATGGAACTGTTTGCGACCGCCTTGCGCGACCTGGGCACGCTCTTGTCCACGCGCTACGACGGACAGTTCTCGAATTTACTCGAGGACGCGGAAGCCAGCGCGGAAAAACTCGTGGGAATTCTCAGCGAGATGCGGCTGTTTCGCGACCTCGCGGCCTACGGCTCACTCGCCGTGCCCTTCTACAAACGCGCCCAGATTCTCGCGGCGGATCTTCACGCCGCCTTCGGCGGAACCCATTTCGGGAGATTCGACGACCTCGCGCGCCTCACCCTGTTCGCCGACAACCTGATCCCCCACGTTCTTCGCTGCCTGGGCGTGTTGCGTTACGACCCAGCGCTTGCCGCCCGAATCGATTCTTCCCAACTCATCTCCCCGGGTAGCCCCGAGGAAGTGGAGCTTCGCGCATGTGCGGTACACGCGGTGGAGCGTCTCGTCGCCGCACTCGCGCAACGCGGTGTCGACGTTTGTGCGTGGGAACTCGATTCCTATCTGTGGAACTACGGACAGCGGCCGGACATCAAAGCCACGCCACGCCACCGAACCCGGACACCCTTCTATTGATCCGCGCAGGTCGCGTCTTCCCCCGGCGATGCGGCGAACAACGACCCCAACGCGCTGGCGATGCGGCGTTTGGGATCGTTCGCCAAGCCCGGGGTTCGCAGGGCCCGTTCGGTCTCGACCCGAATCGTGTCCGCCGACAAGTCGGGCGGCAATCGAACCAGCGCCCGGGCGATCCGATCGCCCAGGCGAGAGATCGCGGGCCGCAGTTCGCGGTCGAGGTCCGGGGTGAAACGAGGCGAAGGCTCCGGCGGAGCGGCCAGGACGGATTCCTGGATCGCCACTGCGGCTTCGATCTGCGCGCGATACAACGCGCGAATCCCGCAGGCGGAAAGCGGGTCGCGTCCTTCCGCCCGGGCTGCGCGCGAGACGTCCGCATGGGCTTTCCGCAACACGGCTTGCTCCCGCGCGATGGCCCGCACGGGCAATCCGTTGGCGCGCTTGAACTCCGCGACTGCGGGCATGAGGGAGAGCCGCGCGTCCATCGCGTCTAGCAGGGCGGCGAGCGGAGTCGCGGTCCGGCGGGAACCGCCCTCGCCAAACCATTTGCGACGCCAAGCTTCGAGGTCTCCCCGCAGCTCGCGATCCAACAACCAGGATTCGAGGTCGCGAGCGAGTTCAGGACGTGCGGGGTTCACCCAATAGGCTTTCCGGTCCCGCGTCAGCGGTGCCAGCGCGCGGACCGTGGGAAGCCCCTGCATCCAATGGGGCGCTTCGAGCGTGTCGGTGACGACGGCGTCCACATCGCCTTTGGCCAGGGCTTCGCGCACCGCTGCATTTTCCGAGAAAGCCACCCGCCCGGCGCGCGGCAGAAACCGGGCGGCCACCCGCTCGAGGTGGCCACCCGCGTTGACCCCCACGCGATGTTCGGGTCCGTCGAGATCCGAGACCTGCGTGGCCCCCCCGGCCGCCACGAGCACCACGGCACCGGTCTCCACCACCGCTACCGTGAATTCTCCGAGCAACTGGCGTTCCGGACGCACCGTCACACCGCTCATCACCACATCGAATCGTCCGGCCGCCATGTCGCGCGACAGCTCGCTCCAACGAAATTCCACCCACTCGATGCGAAGCCCGCGATCCCGCGCGAAAGCGCGTGCGAGATCGACGTCGAAACCGCGTGCGGACGCAACCCCGGCTCCATCTGCCGCAAGACTGAAGGGCGCGTAATCGCCGCTGGTCCCTACGCGCAGAACGGGCGGCTGCGCGGTCGTTTGCAGCGCGCCGCAGCCCCAAAACGCGAGCGCGACGAGGATTCGCGCGCATTTGACCCAAGCCGTCGGTTTAACTACAGTTTTGGGCCTTCTCCGGGGCTTCCTTCGGAAGCTCTTCATTCTGTAACGCGCGAGGCCATGTGCCATGATGTCAGTCGAACCCCTTGATTCGGGCACAAACGTCACCCACAAAAATACCGGGTTGCGATACACCGTAGTGGAATTCGGAGACGAAGAGGTCTTGCTCTCGCCCTCGACCGCAGATCTCCAGGACCTCGTCGTCCCGCTCGATCTATTCCGCCAAGAATTCGTAGAAAGCGATCGCTTCAGCACGGGGCGCGGAAGGCCCCGGCGCCGGCGAACCGCAGCAACCGCGGCCCGCGCGCCGACCGGACCGCGCTTCAAAGGGCGAATCAAGAAAATGGTGCGCGACCGCGGCTTTGGTTTCATTCGCGGCGAAGACGGCAAGGAAGTGTTCTTCCACCGTTCGGGCTTGTCGGCGGCGGATTACGACAACCTCTCCGAAGGCGACTCCGTCGAATACGTAATTCAGGAAGGGCCGCGCGGGCCGCGCGCCGAGAACGTACGCGGCCTGACCGGTTCCCCGGATGAGGCCACTCCCAGCGAAGCGACCAGCTAGGCGCGCAACCGCCGGACCGTTTCCCCTTACACGCCGTAGCGATGAACGATCGGCAGGCGTCGGCCGCTGCCGAACGCTTTAGTGGACGTCCGGAGCACGAGCGGAGATTGCCGACGCTTGTATTCGTTGCGGTCGAGCCGGGCGACGATCGACGTGACGAGGGCCGCATCGGCACCGGGGGGCGGCACGATGCCGTCGGCCCCCACTCCACCCTCGATCGCTTGTTCGAGAACCGCGTCGAGGATCTCGTACGGGGGCAGGTCGTCGCTATCGAGCTGATCGGGTGCCAATTCGGCGGACGGCGGCTTTTCGATCACGTTTTGCGGGATGGCGGTTCGAAGCGCGTTCGCGTGACGTGCGAGGGCGTAGACGTCGCGCTTGTAGACGTCGCCCAGCACCGCGAGCCCGCCCACCGTATCGCCGTAGAGGGTGCAATATCCCACCGAAAGCTCGCTCTTGTTGCCCGTCGCGAGGACCAAGCGTCCCTCGGCGTTCGAGACCGCCATCAAGATGGCGCCGCGAATACGCGATTGAATGTTCTGCTGCGCCAGTCCGTAATCGTCCTTGGGGCCGAACAACTCCGCGAAACTCTCGCGGTAGCTCGCGTACATGGGCTCGATGCTGACGCAACGCAACTCGATCCCCAGGTGGGTCGCGAGTTCACGGGCGTCATCCAGACTGTGATCCGAAGAGAATGGCCCGGGCATCGCGATCCCCAGCACCCGGTCCGCGCCCAGCGCCTCCACGGCGAGGTGGGCGGTCACCGCCGAATCGATGCCACCGGAAATCCCCACCACGGCCCCCGGCGGAAGGCCTTGCTTCCGGAAGTAGTCGCGAATCCCGAGCACCAACCCGGCTTCGAGCTGGGCCGCCCCTTCGGGTTCGTTGGGCTCCGGAGTTGCGCCTTCGATCGCGTCGGACAAATCCACGACCGCAAAACCGGATTCGAACAGAGGCAGCGAGGCGAGGTGCCGACCGGCACCGTCGACCGCGCAGGAACCGCCGTCGAAAATCAGTTCGTCATTGCCGCCCACCTGATTGACGAACAAGACCGGGACCGAATGCCGGTCCGCCAGCGCGGACAACATGCTGCGCCGCTCCACGGACTTCCCCACGTGCCAGGGCGAAGCCGACGGATTGAGGATGCAGCGGGCACCTTGTTGCGCCAGGTCGGCAACGGGGTCCGATGCGTAGGGAACGCGGTCCACCCAGGTGTCCTCACAAACCGTGAGGCCGATCGCTTTGCCGCGAAACATCGCGCAACGTCGTTCACTCGCGGGGACGAAATAGCGATTCTCGTCGAAGACATCGTACGTCGGCAGCAAAGACTTGGCTTGAACCGCCGCGCGCTTTCCGTCCGATAGCAGCACGGCGGCGTTGCAGAGACGTTTTCCGTGATCCGATTCCGTCGGCAGAACGGCCCCGAGTACGATGCCGACATTCCGCGATGCGGGCAGCAACGCATCCAGCTCCCGCACCTGCTCGGCTACGAACCCCGCGCGTTCCAGCAGGTCCATGGGGGGGTAGCCCGTGAGCGCCATCTCGGGCAGCACGACCAGATCGGCGCCCGCGGCTGCAGCCTTCGCTGCGGACTCCTCGACGAGCTTTCGATTTCCTTCGAGATCGCCGACGGTGGGGTTGATTTGAGCGAGCGCGACACGCATGGGTCTAGCGGGGGAACGCTTCCACAACCCCGCCGTCTACGGGGAGCGTGGCACCCGTGGTCGGCGTTTGCTGACTGGCGAAGAACACGACGGCCCGACCCACGTGGCGTGCGCTGACCCGCGTCTTCAAGAGATTCCGTTCCTTGTAGAAGTCGGGCAGCGCTTGTAGATCCAAGCCGCGACTTCGCGCCCGATCCGGTCCCACCTTCTTCCACAGCCCCGACTGCACGTCGCCTTCGGAAAACACGGCGTCGGCATTGATCATGTTGACCCGCACCTGAAGCGGAGCCAATTCCATGGCGGCAATCTTCGCGATCTGGTGCGCGGCGGCCTTGCTGGCACTGTAGGCACCAAAATCCTTGCCCGGCGCAAAGACGTTCTTCGAGGAGATCAAGACGATGTTGCCCCCGGTCCCCTGGGCGGAGAAAACGCGCTCCGCCTCCCGCAGGGTACGGAGAACCCCGAGATAATTCACATCCATCAGGCGACGCGCGGTATTGGGATCGAGGTCGGAAATCGGAGCGACGTGCGCCACCCCGGCATTGGGGACCACCACGTCGACCCCGCCGTAGTGGCGCGCCACACTGTCGAAGCAAGCGCGCGTCGACGCGTCGTCGGTGACGTCGAGCGTAATGCCAATGGCACTTCCGCTCCCATGACGACTCTCGATTTCACTCGCCGCGCGCTCGGAAGCCAACAGGTCGATGTCCGCGAACACCACGTGCGCCCCGGCCGCGGCGCACACCTCACCGATCCCCACCCCCATGGCGCCGGCGCCGCCGGTAATGAGCACCACCTGGCGTTCGAGGGGGCGTTCGGCCGCCTTTCCGAGCTTGGCTTGTTCGAGACTCCAGTACTCCATGTCGAACAGATCACTGGACGCCAACGCCTGGTATTGGCCCACGTCCTCGGCCAACGCCTTCGTGGCCAAGGTGTGATCCGTGATGTCGGCTGCTACGCGTGCCTCTTTCTTCGATTTTCCGAAACAAAGCGCGCCGGCCCCGGGCAGCAACACCACGCGCGGCGCGTTGTCGAGCTGGGTTCGTTCGATGCCTTTGGCCCGCAGATTCTGTTCGAAATACGCGTCATAGTCGCGACGAAAGTCCGCCACGGCGGCTTCGAGCTGCGCGCGCAGGCGTTCGGGATGGTCCCAAGCGGGATCGGCGACGAAGACCGGACGTTCCTTGGTGCGAATCACGTGGTCCGGCGTCAACGGCCCGGTTGCCGCCAGCGTCGCGGCGTCTTCGCGTTCGCAAAAGGACAACACGGACGCTGCGCCGCGCCATTCCATGACGAACCGCTGGATCGTGTCCCCAGCGTCTCGATTGGCCAAAAGCCCGCGCAAGATCGGAGCGACGCGCGCCACGCGCTCGCCGGTGTCGGCGGCTTTGGGGGCGAGCGACACGCGCCTGCGTTTTCCATCCAAGTAGCGTTCGGACTGATCGACGAGCTCGATGTGGCGCTCATAGCTCTCGCGCGCCGAGTCGCCGAAGGTAAACAGACCGTGCTTGAGCAGAACTGCGCCCGTCGCTTGCGGCTGCTTTTCGATCGCTTCGGCCACCGCCAATGCCAAGGGAAAGCCGGGCATGATGTAGGGCAGCACCAGAACGTCCGGCCCCATCACTTCCCGCACCAGGGCCTCTCCATCCGGTTGGTTGGTCAAGGCCAGGATCGCATCCGCGTGGGAATGATCCACGAAGCGATGCGGCAAGAAGGCGTGGAGCAAGGTCTCGACGGAGGGATTGGGTGCCGTCGCATCGAAAAGATGCGTTCGCAGCTGGTTGACCATTTCTTCATCCGACATGGCGCGCAGACCGCGCAGCCGGCGCAGGTACGCGAGATCCAGGGCCGGTAGTCCGCGCGGAACCATGGCGTCGAGATTCGCGCCGGAACCCTTGACGTAGATGGCTTCCACGGTCTCGCCGAGCAGATTCGTGTAATCCGCTTTGACCGATGTATTGCCGCCGCCGTGTAGGACGAGCGCGGCATCTTGTCCGATCAGCCGCGAGGTGTAGACACGCAGGGCGACGGACTCGCCCCACTCGGATCCGTATTCCCCGATCGCCGCTTTGGCGCCCGAATCACTCCAACGATTTTTCATGGGCGGAAGGTAGCACGAGCTTCCCGTCAGGCGGGCCGGATGTCGAGCACCTCATACCATCGCTCTGCTTCGGTGCTGTGCCGCACCAATCCGTCTCGGGGTACGAGCACCGGGAAGCCACCGCCCTGGCGCTCGATCACGTATGCGTTTCCGAGCTCGCGCACGTCGGCGACGTTCTTCACGGTTTCGACGCCGGCTTCGGTCCAGGCCACGAAGGAAATGTCGCTGCGCGCCCGGACGGCGAGCTTCACGCGTGTTCCCCGAGCACGGGTCAGGAGCGCGATCGCCATGTCGACCTCGCCAACCCAGTCCAGCAGTTCCCGCGGTGCAGAGATGCGTGCGGCGCGTAGAATCCGCATGACTTTGCCGATTCCGTCCACCGCGGAGATCGAGAGGTCCGGACCCAATTCCGCCTTGTCCTCGATGGTGTCCGCATCGACGCGCAATTGATTGACTCGAAATTCGAGGCGGACCCCGATTCTTCCGTCGTCGGTCAACGGTCGCGCGGCTTCGAAAATGCAGTCGATCTGGCGAGGACGAGCCATGAATTCAGTATATCGGCGCAACCGAAGAATTCGTTGAGTCCGCCTCGCTGGGACCCCGGAATCCACGATCGGGGGGCTACTTTGAAGCCATCAGCGAGGTCTCGATCTCCCGAGCGATCTCGAGGTGGATCTGCGCCGGTCGGTCTTGGCCCTGCATACTGAGCACGCGGGACAGGTCCCGGTGAAATTGAGCGACACCCGGACGCAAGCGCACCGCCCGGGCGAAGTGCCCCCTGGCGCGATCGACTTCCCCTCGCGTCACCGCGTCCCAGCCCAGGGCGTTGTGGGCGAGATAATTCTTCTCGGTGACGCGAAGCGTGTGCTCGAACAAGGTGCGGGTATCCCGCCAATAGCCCACCTGCCGTGCGGCAATCCCCGCGATGACGAGGAGTGCGATCCCGCTCGCCAGCGCCACGGCCCCGGCGAAGCGTCTTGGAATGAAAGCCGCGACGCCCCAAATCAACATGATCGAGAGTCCGGTCAGCGGCAAGTACATGTAGCGATCGGCCATGGCCTGATTCCCGACCTGAACCAACCCGATGACGGGCACGAGCAATCCCACGAACCACAGCCAACCCACGAGCAGATACGGAGCCGTGCCGCGCACGCGATAGACACCGAGCGAAATCGCAATCAGGACCAGAAACGACATCCCCGCGAAAGCCCGATCCAGATCGCCCTCGGGGTGCGGATAGAACGGCGCCAGCCCCGATGGGAAAAATGCCTTTCCCATGTAGGCGAGGTAGCTCGTCGCCGCGTTTCCCAGCCGAAGTTCCAGGGGAAGGTGATTGAACGCCATTGCGCTGGGATCTTGAACCGCGAAGGTAATCGCCGAGACGAGCGCCCCCAGCGCGATCAGCGGCGCCTTTTCCAGCAACGCGGAGCCGATGCCACGCATGCGCGCCCCGGGCGGGCCCCAGAGCCGAAATCGCTCGAGGGGCCAATAGTCGAGCAACAGCAACAAGAATGGCAGGGTGACGAGCATCGGTTTGGCGAGCAGGCCCAACACGTACAGGATCGCGATTCCCGCCAGGCGCAGCCGTGACCGTTTCGCCGCGTACCCCGCGTAGGCGTAGAGGATGAGCATGAAAAAGAAGCCGCTGAGGACATCCTTGCGTTCGGCGATCCACGCCACGGATTCGACGTGCAGAGGATGGAGGGCGAATACCGCCGCTGCGAGCGCACTGGGTAGCCGCGCTCGGGTCAAGCGTTCTAGGGCTGAGAACAACAGCAGCGCGTTCGCGATGTGGAGCACCAGATTCGTGAAATGAAATCCCGCGGGATGTACGCCGTAGATCTCGACGTCCAACATCAGGGACAACATCGTCAGGGGACTCCAAACCCCGAAGACGTCGGTAAACGCGTATCGAACCCCATCCGTGTTGAGTCCGCCGCGAACGGCCTCATTCTGGTAGACGTAGTTCCAATCGTCGAAGATCACGAAATCGAAAGCGACGACGCGAGCGTACACACCCAAGGTGGCGACGCAGAGGACGGATTGGATCACACTCCTCGAGATCGTCGCTCCAGTCGGATACGAAGCCGCCACACTGCCCCCGCACGGAGTTCGTCGGACTCCGCTCCACGATGGGTTTTATCGGCAAACTCGGGGTTCCCCTCGAGAATCCCGGCAATTCGGGCCAAAAAACCAACACTCGGGACAACCCCGCTGCTCTCGACCTATACTTGGATTCCGAATGGAGGGCGTTTCGATGGCAACTGGGCGCGGCGCAAAATTGTGGATCTGGTTTGGATTCGTGGGCGTGTTGGGCATCACCGTCTTGGGTGCCCTGCTCTACCGGGCCCCCATTGGGCTCGACGCCAGCGCGTTCCCGGCCGGCGAATGGATCCAATCGGTGATGCTGCGCTTCCTCCCACAACTTCAGAACGCCATCGCAGCCTGGGTCCTGTTTCTCGGAGCGCTCCTGGGGCTCGGTCTGGCGGGCTTCTTCGTCGGGCGCACGCCGAAACCCGACGCCGGTCGGCGCAGTTTCCTGCAAGCGGCATCGGGAACCGGGGTCGCGCTCGGCTCGGTCGTCTTGGCCGGGGGTCTGGCCGCAGCCCGCGGGTTTCTGGGCTGGGGAGAAGGCGGACGCGGTTGGTCGGGCGTCGCCGAACACATCAGCGATGGCGACATCGCGTTCAAACACCCCGAATGAAAAGAGGCGTGGCGGGGGAGTCGCGTTCGCAATCACCGCCGCCTGGGACGTACGGGCTGGGACGTTTCCGACATCGTGCTCGGAGCCGGCGGGATTCGCGGCGAAGCGGGCGAGAAACTCGCGCGCCTGGCCTTCGAACGCGGCGTCAATTACGTCGACACTTCACCCGACTATTCCGCAACCGGAAGCGAGCAAGCCGTCGGGCGGGCAATCCGCGGGATGCGGGACCAGATTTTTCTCGCGACGAAATTCTGCACGCCGATCGGCCATCTCCCGCCGGGAACGCCCGTGGCGAACTACAAGCGTGCCATCGAAGAGAGCCTCCAGCGCCTGGGAACGGATTACGTGGACCTGGTTCACATTCATTCTTGTGACGAAGTCGAGCGCTTGATGGATCCCAATGTCCACGAGGCCTTCGACCGCCTCAAGGAGGAAGGCAAGGTTCGCTTCCTCGGCGTTTCCTCCCACACGCCGAAACTCGTGGAAGTCGCGAACCAAGCGGTGGATTCGGGCCGCTTCGATGTGATGATGCTCGCGTACCACCACGGTTTGTGGGCCCCCGTCCCGGAGATCATCTCCCGCGCGCGCCGGGAGCAGGACATGGGCGTCGTCGCCATGAAGACGCTGAAGGGCGCGAAGCATCGCGGGCTCGTCGATTTCCAGGACGTGGCAGACGCCTATTCCCAAGCGGCGCTCAAATGGACCCTGGGAAATTCGGACGTGTCGTGTGCAGTGATTTCGTTCCGGGAGCCCCAGCATGTCGACGAGTATCTCTACGCTTCGGGACAGACCCTCACGGCGGAGGACCGACGCACCCTCGACCGCTACGACCAGGCCATCGCCGGGACCTATTGCGCGCCCCACTGCGGCGAGTGTTTGAACCACTGCCCCATGGACCTGCCGATCCCCGACATCCTCCGCCACCGAATGTATTTCGAAGATTACGGACAAGAGAAGGAAGCGATGCGGCTCTACGCGCGTTTGGAGCGCAACGCCTCGGTGTGCGCATCGTGCAGCGCCCCGTGCCAGGACACCTGCCCGGGCGGCATTTCGATCCAGCAGCGACTCGACGAAACCCACGCGATGCTCTCGGTGGGCTGATCGGCCGTTACTCTTCTTCGCGCCGAATGGCTTTGACGAAAGCCTCGTGGAGGGCTTTGCGAATCGTGTTGCGATCGGCTCGCCCGTAGACTTTTCGAAACGCCACGAGCGGGATGATGCCCTTGGCCATGGTGCGATGTCCGCCACCGACGCCGAGTCCTTCGACCACCGCCCGCACCACATCCCCTGCCGCCCGCACATAACCCACGTTCCGGACCGAAAAAACCAGGTCCCGATGGACGATCCCCGCCGCGATCGCCCATTCCGCGCCTTCCGCCTGCAAACCGAGGTCTGCCACCTGGGGAATCACGTCTTCCCGTACGCGCCCCAATACGAGTAGGTGCATGCCGTCCTCGACCGAGGTCTGGGCAAGCGCTCGTCCCAGGGCGTGCAGGCCGTCCTGCGGCAGCGCGGGACGTTCGATGCGGCGCAAGAGCGCGGGGCTGTGGGCGGTGTGGAGAAACGCGAAGGCGGTCATGTCGTGCCGACTGGTTTCTCGCCCCAGCAGCTGCGTGTCGGTCTTGATGCCGTAGAGGAGCGCGGTCGCGAGCTTCGGACCCACCTCGATCCCGGATGCGCGGACGTACTCGGTGACGATGGTCGCCGTAGCGCCGTAACTCGGTCGAATATCGCGGATCACCGTGTCGTATCCCGGGCGTTCGGGATGGTGATCGATCACCACATCGACCGACAGAACGCGCGCGGGCGGGCTTTCGCCAAAGACCGTCGGCTGGACGTCCACCAATGCGATGCCGTCGAATTCGTCCAACTCGTCCGGTGTGATGGTGCGAACCTCGATCCCCAACGCCTCCACCATGGCGCGATTTTCGGGACGTTTGACCTCACCGAAGGAGATCAGGGGAGCGGTGCTCTTCTTGCGGCCGAGAATGGCGCGCAGCGCGTAGCCACAGGCGATTCCATCGGGGTCCGGGTCCGGTTGCAATAGAATCCCGACCCGTTCGCGAGCGGCCAGCAGAGTTTGAACCTGAACGAGTCGCCGCAAGTTGGCGAGGTGCTCGAGCTCTTCGTCGACATCGTCGCGAATCAAGGTCCGCAGCCCTGTCACCCGAAGGCAAGGATGGTCGGGAAGATCTTCGGGATCGACACGGTCCGAGAGGACCAGAATCGGAGCATCCGGCGCCGCTTCGGCGATGCAAAGGATGGATGCGCGCAGGAAAGGTCCATCCTCGGACACCAACGCGAATCCGTCGCCTTCCTTGGTATCGAGCTTCTGGACGGTCTCGACCTTCAGGCCACCGGACAGGGCGCGAAATCCCGGCGGGCGCGCGCGGGACTCTTCATCGCGCGGGACCCAGATGAGTTCTTCGTTCTCACCCGCACCGATCCGTCCCCAGAGGCGAGCAAGCTCGGCCCCATCGCAAACGATGATCCTACGTATCACCTGACCCCCGACTGCCCGGCCCCGATGTCCCCATTCTCGAACTGTCGAGTTGGGGGGCCGGGGGCCCCACGAAGGGGGGTAGCGCCGAGCAACCCAAGAATTCTAGCGGATCGGGGGAGTGGAAACGCAGACCATCCGAAGGCCCAGCGCGCCCGACTCCCCTGGGGGACCCTCGTCTCGGGAACCGAATTGCATTCGAATTCATACTCTTACGCAGACGATGGAGGCAAGGCGCCGCTCGGTTAAGCTGCCCGCGTGCAACCCCTCTTCATCGGCGACGTACAGGGCTGTGCGGTCGAACTCGGCGAGCTTCTGGACCGCGGTTCCAGGGAGTTCGGGCAAAACCTCGAACTGTGGATCGTCGGGGATCTGATCAACCGCGGCCCGCGCAACACCCAAGCCTTGGAACGGGTCCGAGAGTTCATCGACGCAGGCCGCGGGCACTACGTGCTCGGCAATCACGAGCTGTCCTTGCTCGGTGTCGCGCTCGGCACGCGCGAGATGGGCCCCTTGGACACCTTTGGTGAAATTCTCGACGGCCCGGATGCGGGCGAATGGGTCGAATGGCTGCGCCGCCGGCCCATCGCGGTGGAAGGGCGCCTGGGCGGACAACCCTTTCTCATGGTTCACGCTTCCGTGCATCCGGAATGGAATATCGAGGAAGCCCTGCGCTATGCGGGGCGGATCGAAAAACGACTGGGCAACGCCGACCTGGATGTCACCCGCGATTTCTTGCACTCCGCGAACGCCGAACATCCGGATCGCGATCGGCTGGGACGCATGACGCGCTGTCGCAGCGTCAGCCCCTCGGGGGAGTGGTCGAGCCAGGAGCCCGATGCTGCGCGCGTCCCCTGGCATCGCGCCTGGCGGGCGCACAAACATCGCTACGGAATCGTTTACGGCCATTGGGCCACCCAGGGCCTGCACTGCGCGCCCGGTCTGCGCGGTCTCGATAGCGGGTGCGTCCATCACGGGCGCGGACGCGACACGACGTTGACCGCCTGGCTACCGGACCCGGACGACGGCGATGCCTTCGCAATTCCGGATAAAAATTTCTGGCAAGTGCCCGCTAAGCGCGCCTACTGGGCGGAGATCCGCAAAGATGGAGAAGGTGCTTGATTCCTGACGACGCGAGTCGTAGCTTGAATTTGGTCTCCGGTTCTGGGTGCAGGAGAACCGAGGTCTTGCTTCCGTCGGCCAAAAAAAGCGCCCAGACTCGGAAGCCGCGTGAAGAGCGCCGGTGGAAGCGAGCATGCCGTGTCGTGGCGACGAATCGCGTCGCGACGGGTGATGGTGCGGGAAGCCTTCCCGAACGCCGGGAGCTTCCAACCAAGACGGCGGAGACAACGGGAGTTTCGATCGGGCTGTGGGACAGCGCGGGCCCGGGATCTCGACTTCGATCCCAACCGAAGCGCCGAATCGCACCCACGACTCCCCGATGGCGTCGCATCTCGTATGTGGCGCCGCTTCGCAACGAAGCGCGCCCCGTCTATGGAGTTTGGGAGGTTCCCCGCCACCTCGGTATTCCCGATCGCAGTGCGGTCTCACGCCCGCTGCTGCCGCTTCCCCCGCGCATCCTTTCAACTTCGCTGCGCGTCTCACTGAATCGCTTCGCACTCCTGCTGTTGGCGCTCGCAACCGTCGGGCCCATCGCCTGCGCGCCCGCGGCCCCCGCGCGCGCTCCGCGCACCTCGGTCTTGATGTCGACGGCGCGCGAGGATTCGATCGGCCGCGACGGCGCGCGCGAGGTCGCGAGCCAGATCGGTCTCGTCGAAGATCCGAAACTCAACGCCTATGTGACGTCCCTGGGCGACCGTCTCGCACTCAACGCGCGCCGCGCGGAAATCCAATACCGCTTCTTCGTGGTCGAAATGACCGAGCCCAACGCCTTTGCGATTCCGGGCGGCTACATCTACGTCTCGCGGGGGCTCCTCAACCTGGTCAACAGCGAGGAGGAACTCGCCAATGTGATTGCCCACGAGATCGCCCACGTCGACGCGCGCCACGCCGCGCAGCGCGAACTCCAGCAGAGGAAAGCTTCGATCCTCTCGGTCCTCGGAGGCTTGGCGGGTGCGGTCGTCGGCGGAGATGCGGGCGCCGCCATGGGGGTGTTCGGGCAAGCCTATGGAGCGGGATTGATCGCCCACTATTCCCGCGACCAGGAACGGGATGCCGATCGGCTCGGCCAGGAACTCGCGGCCCAAGCGGGCTTTCGCGCGATCGGCATGGCGGAGTTTCTCCGCACGCTCGAGAACGATCAGCGACTGCGCACGGGCGCGTCGCGGCGTCCGAGTTTTTTCGATTCCCATCCATCGACACCCGAACGCATTGCGAGTGCCGCGGCGCGGGCCGATTCGTTTCCCGTGCAAGCGGGCGCAGCGCCCCCCCTACCCCGCGACGCGTTCCTCGATCGAATCGACGGCATCGTCGTGGGGGAAAATCCAGCGGAAGGCATCTTGCTAGGCAATCGTTTTCTGCACCCCGATTTGCAATTGGGGGTCCGGTTTCCGGACGCTTGGAAGGTCGCCAACGCGCGCACCGCAATCGGCGCCGTATCGCCCCGCGGTCAAGCCATCGTCGCATTGGAGCTTCAGGAGGCTGGGCAAGACCCGCGCATCGCCGCGGCGCGCTTCGTCGAGTTCGAACGCCTGTCGATCTACGAGAGTCGCGAGCTTCGAATCGGCGCATTTCCCGCCGTGTGGGTGATGGCCACGCAACCCGGGGCGCGGGGAAACCTGGGACTCGACCTGACCTGGATTGCCTTCCAGGGCCGAATCTTCCGCCTCACGGGAACGACTCCGCTCGCTGCCGCCCCGACCCACCGCCCGGCCTTCCGAGGGGTCGCCCACAGCTTTCGGCGCATCACTGCCGAAGAAATCGCGGAGATCGAAGTGATCCGCTTGCGCGCGACCCGAGCCCGCGCTGGAGAAACGATCGAAGATCTATCTCTCCGCACCCAGAATCGCTGGGACGTCCGCGAGACGGCCGTCGTGAATGCGCTCCCCGCCAACGTCCGTCTGAAAGCAGGCCAATGGCTGAAGATTGCCGTTGGGGAGCCCTACGAGAGCAGCTCGGTCGCCGCCGGTGTGCCACTATACTGAGGCCATGCCTACCGTATCCGTTCCGCCCGCTTATCGTGGCCCGACCCAGGGCGAGGGCGAAATCCCCGTCGCCGGAGGCACGGTTCGAGAATGCCTCGCGGCCGTCGAAGCCCGCTACCCGGGCTTCCTCGCCCAGGTCTTCGACGCAGCGGGCGAGCTACATCGCTTCGTGAAGCTCTTCGTCAACGAAGAACCCCTCGACGCCCGAGACCTCGATCGCACAATCGCAGACGGGGACAGCGTGCAGATCCTCGCCGCCATCGGCGGCGGTCACTAGCCCCCACAGCGAGGCTCCGCCGGCGCCATTCTCTGGTATCCTCCTCGACCGAGGAGGACTCCCAAATGAGCGGCCCGACTGGCGATCGCCTGATTCGCGTGGACATGACCCACCAAACGGTTGCGATCGAACCGTATCCCGAAGACTGGAAGCTACTGGGAGGGCGCGCGTTGTCCTCGCGGATTCTTCTCGAAGAGTGCAATCCCAAGTGCGACCCCCTGGGCCCCGAGAACGTTCTCGTCATGGCGCCGGGCGTGATGTCGGGAACCATGGCCCCCACTTCGGGCCGGATTTCCATCGGGGGCAAGAGTCCCCTGACCGGTGGCATCAAGGAAGCGAACTCCGGTGGCGAACCGGGCCAAGATCTCATGAAGCTCGGTTACCGCGCGATCGTCGTGAAGGGGCAGCCCGCAGACGCGGACAAACGCTACGCCCTCGACGTGACGTTCGACGGCGCCAAGCTGGTGGACGCCGACGAGCACAAGGGCAAGTGGAATTACCAGCTCGTCGAAGACCTGTCGGACCACTACGCACCCTCGACCTCCTTCATCAGTGTGGGACCGGCGGGCGAAATGCGACTCTCGGGATCGACGGTCGCGTGCACGGACGAAAAGCTTCGACCGGCACGACACGCGGCCCGCGGCGGTCTGGGTGCGGTGATGGGAAGCAAGGGGCTCAAGTACGTTTCGATCGACAACGAGAAGAAGCCCGTTCGCCGCGCCGCCGAGATGAAGGAATTCGTGGCGCTCTGCAAGGGCTACACGAAGGAGTACCGCGACGGTCCCCAGATGTTCAAGACCGGCACCAGCTCCGTCGTGCCCGTCGCCAACATGCTCAACACGTTCCCGTACAAGAACCGGACCGAAGGCCAATCCCCGGATGCCGCCACCCTCGACGGGGCCCGCATCGTGGAGAGCTTCGAAGAGCGCGGCGGCGGCATGCACAACTGCATGACGGGCTGCATCGTTCAATGCAGCAACATCGTCCACGACAAGGACGGCAACTACAAGACGTCGGCACTCGAGTTCGAAACGCTGACACTGCTCGGCGCGAATTGCGCCATCGCCAGCTGGGAAGACGTGGCGGATCTCGACCGCTTGTGCGACGACGTCGGCCTCGACACCGTCGAGACCGGCGCGGCCATCGCGATCTTGATGGATTCGGGCGGAATGGAATTCGGCGACGCCGAGGGCGCCAAGGCGCTGTTTCAAGAGATCGTAAAGGGCACGGAATTGGGCCTTGCCATCGGCAACGGGGCCGTCGCCATCGGCAAGCTCCAGAAGCATCACCGCGTACCGGTCGTCAAAGGCCAGGCGATTCCCGCTTGGGATCCGCGCCCCCTCAAGGCCACGGGCGTCACCTATGCGACGAGCCCGATGGGCGCGGACCATACGGCGGGCTTGATCGTAAACCCGGGCTTGCCGCCGGACGAATACGCGATCGCGTCCCAGGAAGCGCAGCTCGTGAACGCCGCATGCGACTCCTCGGGTTTTTGCCAATTCCTACAACCCACCATCGAGGAAATCGCCGTGTTCTACGGCCATCTCTACGGCGAAAGGGTGACCAAAGAACAAGTGGCAGACATCGGTTGGCGTTGTTTGCAGGACGAATGGGCGTTCAACGATGCGGCCGGGTTCACCACCGCGGACGACGACCTGCCGGACGTCATGCGCACCGAGGGTATCGGCCCCGACCATGCCATGAAGTTCGACGTCAGCGCGGACATCATTGCCCAGGCCAAGGTGCGTTTCGAAGCGCGTGACGTGCTCTACACCACCAAGGCCACGGGGTAGCGCCCGCCCCATCGGGCCATCCAATGCGCGACGTTCGCATGCGCGGTTTCGCCGAACGCGCCGACGTCGAGGACGTCGAGCGCTTTCTGGCGGAACGGGTTCACGCCCTGGGCGATGAACTCGTTCCCGTGCTCTCGTGTGCGGGCCGGGTATTGGCGGCGAACATCGAGGCGCCGCGCCCCGTTCCCAATTTCGACCGTTCCGCCATGGACGGATATGCGGTCCGCGGAGCCGACACCTTTGGTGCCTCGGACTACGCCCCCCTGCGTCTCGAGGTCATCGGCGAATCCATGCCCGGCCGTCCTTTCGCCGGCGAGGTGGGCCCGCGACAAGCCGTACGGATCATGACCGGCGCACCGGTCCCCCGCGGAGCCGACGCCGTCTTGATGGCGGAAGTCTGCAGCGAAAACGCAGGAAGTCTCGAAGTACGCGACGCGGTCGCCCCCCACAAGAACGTCGGGACCCGCGGTGAAGACATTCGCGAAGGCGACACGGTGTTGCATCGGGGCCGCGTGCTTCGGGCCCAGGACGCCGCCATTCTCGCCTCTCTCGGCTGTGCGGAAGTTCCCTGCGTGCGACGCCCCCGGGTTCGCTTCGTGATCACCGGCGACGAACTCGTCGCAGCCGGTGAGACGCCCGAGGGAAGCCGAATCGTCGATAGCAACTCCGTCATGCTGCGCGTTCTGCTCGAGCGCGACGGCGGCGAGCTCCTGCCGTACGAAATTCTTCCCGATCGGGAGGAGCGCATTCGCCAGGCGCTCGGCGGCGAAGATGCCGACGTCGTGCTCGTCTCCGGCGGCAGCTCCGTGGGCCGCGAGGACTTCGCGCCCGGCCTCGTCGCGCAACTCGGCAGCCTCGACTTTCACGGCATTGCCATGCGCCCTTCGAGCCCCACGGGCGTCGGGCGCATCGGCGAGCGCATCGTATTCCTCTTGCCGGGCAACCCCGTGAGTTGCCTGTGCGCCTACGAGTTCTTTGCAGGTCCGACCCTGCGCCGCTTGGGTGGACGATCCCCCCGTTGGCCCCATCCGGTCCGCAACCTTCCCTTGGCGCGCAAGATCTCCTCGGCCATTGGGCGCGTCGACTACGTGCGGGTCGCGATCGAGCACGGCCTGGTGATTCCCCTGGCGACCTCCGGCGCCTCGATTCTTTCGTCCACCGTGCGATCCGCCGGCTTCGTCATCGTTCCGCGCGAACTCGAAGGCATGGCCGAAGGGGAAAAGGTCGAAGTTCGTCTGTACGATGCATTCCTCCCGGACGAAACGTCATGAAGCAGCGCCAATTCCTCCACGTACTCGATCGCGACGAAGCGGAAGCGCGCTGGCGTTCGGCCCTCGAACTCGCAACGATTCCGCCGGAGACGGTCGCTCTCGATCAGGCACTCGGTCGCGTCATCGCCGACGACATTCGATCCGAGATCGACGTTCCGGGATTCGACCGATCCAACATGGACGGATTCGCGGTGCGGGCGGAGGACACCTACGGTGCCGAAGAGCAAACACCGGTCCACCTCGTTCTCAACCCGGAAACCATTGCAACCGGCATCGTGCCGAGCGAGGAGGTCCGCGCAGGGTCCGCCACCTCGATTGCGACCGGGGGCATGCTCCCGCGCGGGGCCGACGCGGTCATTCCCGTCGAAGCCACGGACCTCGACGGCGACCGGGTCCTGCTTCGGCGCGCGGTCACGCCCGGCAACGCAGTGTCGTTCGCGGGCACGGACATCGGTCGCGGTGAAGCGGTGTTGTTCGCGGGAACGCCGCTGACTTCGCGGGAAACGGGCGTTCTCGCCGCCATCGGCGCGCACGAAGTTCGCGTCCTCGGGCGGCCGCGGGTCGCGATTCTCTCGACGGGGGACGAAATCGTGCAACCCGGCGAAGCCATGCGTCCGGGTTTGGTTCACGACAGCAATGGGCGAATCCTGTCCGACGCCGTACGCGAACTCGGTGGCGATCCGATCTTCCTCGGGGCGTTTCGCGACGACGAAGCGACGCTGCGCCGCGCCTTGAAGCGGGGCATTCGCGAAGCCGACCTGGTTCTGCTTTCGGGCGGAACGTCGAAGGGCGAAGGCGATCTTTGTGCGCGGGTGGTCGACGAACTCGAACCCGGAATCATCGTCCACGGAGTCGCATTGAAACCGGGAAAACCGATTTGTCTCGCCTCCCATGGCGGACGCCCGGTCGTCATCTTGCCGGGCTTTCCCACCTCGGCGGTTTTCACGTTCCACGAATTCGTGGCGCCCGTCCTTCGGGAACTCGCCGGGCGGGCGGTGTCGGTGCGCGAAACACGCCGCGCCATACTTCCGCTGGAAGTGCGCTCGGAACGCGGCCGGCTCGAATACCTGCTGGTCGGTCTGGTCCAACGCGAAGGCGGTGGCCTTTCGGCGTACCCCATGGGAAAGGGGAGCGGGAGCGTCACCGCCTTCAGTCGCGCGGATGGCTTCGTTCGAATCGAACGCAACACGGAAATCGTGGAGTCGGGTCACGAAGTGGACGTCACACTGATTGGACACGAGCTTCCCCTCGCGGACCTGGTGATCGTCGGCAGCCATTGCGCGGGCCTCGACCGAATCGCCGCGGCCTTGGCGCGCGAAGGAATTCGGGTGAAGCTGCTCGCCGTGGGGAGCGAGGGGGGCCTCGCCGCCGCCGCGCGGGGCGAATGCGACGTCGCGCCCATCCACCTGCTCGACCCGGCGACGGGTCGCTACAACGAGCCTTTTCTCGAGTCGAGTTTGCGGCTGTTGCGGGGATACGATCGAATGCAGGGCGTGGTCACGCGCCCGGACGACTCCCGCGAGGTATCCGAGCTGATCGGAGACACGCGATTGCGCATGGTCAACCGCAACCGCGGCAGCGGGACGCGCGTATTGATCGATCAATTGCTCGGAGAACGACGCCCGGAGGGGTTCGCCTACGAACCCCGTTCCCACTACGCGGTTGCGGCTGCCGTCGCTCAAAAACGCGCGGACTGGGGCGTGACCATCGAATCCATCGCCGCGGAATCGGGCTTGCGATTTCGCCCCCTCCAGGCGGAGCGCTACGATTTCGCGATTCCCCGATCGCGTTGGGAACGGCCCGCCGTGAAGCGACTCCGTGCGCTACTCGAGCCGGGCAGTTCCTTGCGAGCGGACTTGGAAGCGCTGGGACTGGGAACCGGGGTTCAATGAATGCGTAGAGCGTTGTTGTCGATTGGGATCGGGCTATCGCTGATCGTCGCAGGCGCTCTGCTGATCGACGAAGGCGAAGTCATCAAACTCGTCACCCTAGACGCGGCGGGAGCGGATTGCGAAACCAGCCTGTGGATCGTCGAGGTTCCCCCCACGACCTATCTGCGCGGGTCCCGCGAAGCGGGTTGGGTACGACGCATTGGGAGCAGCGCAGAGGTTCGAATTCACCGGGGTGAGGAAGAGATTACCTATCGCGCCACGCCCACGGACCAACCCAGCGAGCTCGAAGCCGTCAACCGCGCCATGGCGGAAAAATACGGGACTACCGATCGCATGGTGAACTGGTTCCTCGATTCTTCGCAGACGATCGCCATCCGGCTTTCCCAAATCGACCCGAATTCGTGAATCCCGAAGAAGTAACGATCGATTCCCTCGCGGCCGGAGGCGACGGAGTCGGCCGCCTGACAGACGGCCGCGTGGTCTTCGTGCCCTTCACGGTGCCGGGAGACCGGGTGCGAATCGAGATCGTCGAAGCGCGTCCGCGTTTTCTTCGGGGTCGCGTGGACGCGCTGCTCGAAGCAAGCCCCCAGCGGGTCGAACCGGTTTGCGCGGTGTTCGGCACTTGCGGTGGCTGCAGTTGGCAACACGTCGACTATCCCGCCCAGGTCGAGGCCAAGCGAAAAATTCTCCACGACACACTCACCCGGGTCGGAAAGCTATCCCTGCCGCCAGAAATCGAAATGCTCCCCTCCCCCGCGCCCTACGGGTATCGCTCCCGTGCGCGCGTTCTCGTGGATCCCCTGCACGTGGGCTACCGGGAGCGACGTTCCCACGAACTGTGCCCCACCACCCAGTGCCCGATCCTCGTAACCGATCTCGAACGGAAGTTTTCCGAGCTGGCGGCAAAACCGCCCACGCCCGCGGGAGAGTGGGAACTCGCCCAGGGAGACGGCGAAACGCGCGCGACTCCCCTGACGAAGGAATTCGAATCCGGCGCATCCCTCACGCTTCGCGTTGGTGCGGACGAAATCGACATTTCCCCCGGCGTATTCGCCCAGGCCAATCAACTGCTTCTCGAACCCCTGGCCCGGGAAGTTCACGCCGCGGCGGGAAGCGGGGAGATCGCCTTCGAATTCTACGCCGGCGCCGGATTCTTGACCCTCGGTCTCGCGCGTCAATTCGAAACCCTCCACGCGGTCGAGGCATCGCGACGGGCCGTCCGGGACTTGCGCCACAACCTGGAGCGGGCGGGCATCGAAAACGTCCGCATCGCCGGCGTGCGCGCGGAATTCGCTTTGGCCTCGCGGCGCATGCGCAAACGCCCGGATGTCATCATCCTCGATCCGCCGCGAACGGGTCTCGCCAAGGGCCTCGCGGAAAGCCTGGCTCAATCCGGCGCGAAGCGCGTGGTCTACCTGTCCTGTGACCCGGCGACCCTCGCACGCGATTTGGCGTTCTTCGCCGCCGCGCGCTACCGCGCCACGCGCGTGCAAGGTTTCGACCTCTTTCCCCAGACCCACCATCTGGAGGCGCTGGTGGTCATGGATCGAGACGACTAGGGCCGCGAAAGCACCGTTCCGCGTCCCGCTAGCTGGTTCGTCGTTCCTCAACTAGATTGGGGTGGTCTGGAGAGTCCGTTGCCTCGGCCCACTGTCGAACAAGCGCCCAACGATCGATCGCAGGACTTCTTGCTCTACGTCGAAGGTCCCCGAGATCGCGACATCTTGAAAGCCTGGGCGCGCGAACTCTCTCCCCTGCTCGCCCGAGGGGTAGCGGGAGCTTGCGTGATTCTCGGCGGTCGCCAACCCGATCGAGCAGCCGAGCACCTCGAGGATGCGCGCCTCACAACACCGACCACGCGCGCGGTCTGCGTGCTCGACCGCGACGAACATGAACCCCCGGCGAGTCCTTCGACCCCGGGATTGGATTTCTTCACTTGGAGCCGCCGCCACATCGAAAGTTACCTGCTCGTCCCCGACGCCATCCGACGCAGCTTGCCCCGACGCTTCAACGACGGTCGCATCGACCGTTTCTTCCGGGATCATTTCCCCGAAAACGACGACGAAGCCACGCTGCGCGGATTCGATGCCAAGCGACTCTTGGCCAAGGACGGCCCCCTGGCCCGCAGCGTGGGGCGCCCGATCCACGCGAGCCGGATTGCGCGGCAAATGCACCGCGGAGAATTCCACCCCGACATCCTGACGCTGTTCGATCTCCTGCGCCGGAATCTCAACGCCCGCTGATTTCGATCGTGTCAGCGACGCGCGGGTGTATGCTGGCCGCCGGAATCCGCCGCTCCGCGGCGCGCAGGAGGGATCGAGATGCATCGAGGAAGAACGTTGCGCGCCGTCGCAATCGCGGTGGCCAGCGTCCTTGCCCTCGGTTGTGGTGGTTCGGATCGACCCGCGGGTGAGATCGAGGGCGTCGCCCGACCGGCCGGCGACCTTCGCGCCCAGCAAAAAGCCCAAGACACCGCCAAACACGCCCTCGCATCCGACGCTACCCGCGGTGCCCGGGAGAAACGGATTCTGTTTGGCGACCTTCACGTTCACACCACGTATTCCATCGACGCCTTCGTGTTCTCCCTCCCGATGTTCGCCGGTGAAGGCGCGCATCCGCCGGCGGACGCGTGTGACTTCGCGCGCTATTGCTCGTCGCTCGATTTCTTCAGCCTGAACGACCACGCGGAAGGCATCACGCCGGAACACTGGCGCGCATCCATCGACAACCTGCGCGAGTGCAACGCGCGGGCTGGCGACCCGGCGGACCCGGACCTGGTCGCCTTCATGGGGTACGAGTGGACTCAGGTGGGCGATACACCGAGCAATCACTGGGGACACAAGAACGTCATTTTCCCCGGCACTGCGGACAGCGAGCTTCCGGCGCGCCCCATCAATTCACGACGCCACGATACCGATCGCAGCTTGTTCTCCGGTTTCGAACTGATCCGCCTGGTGCGCTGGATCGATCCGCGCGGCTGGTCCGAATATCAGGACTTCCTCTGGTTGCTCGCGCGATTGGGTCGCACGCCGGTCTGTCCGCGCGACCAGAACACCCTCGACCTGCCGCCGGATTGCAGCGAAAACGCACCGACACCGGCGGACCTGTTCGAGAAACTGGCCCAATGGGGTGGCGACAGCATCGTGATTCCCCACGGATCGACCTGGGGAATGTATACGCCGCCGACGACGTCCATGGACAAACAGTTGCAGGGCGCCATGCACGACCCGGATCGCCAGATCCTTTTCGAGATCATGTCCGGTCACGGCAACTCCGAAGAATTTCGCAGCTTCCGCGAGCACGAAGTCGCGCAAGACGGGCAACTCATTTGTCCGGCACCGACCCGAGACTACCTCCCCTGTTGTTGGCGCGCAGGGGAGCTGATGCGCGAGCGTTGCGGCGACCTCTCGAGCGCCGAATGCGACGCGCGGGTCGAGGAAGTCCAACAGCTCGCCATGCGCTCCAATGTGTCGCCCCACCTCCTCTTCCCGGACGCGCGCGGTGAGGACTGGCTCGACTGCGGGCAATGCCGCGACTGCTTCAAACCGGCACTCGGCTATCGCCCCCGCGAATCCGGGCAATACACCTTGGCGCTTTCCAACTTCGATCAGTTGGACGAAAACGGTGACCCCAAACGTTTCCGCTACGGCTTCATGGCCTCCAGCGACAACCATTCGGCTCGGCCGGGCACGGGCTACAAACAATACGAACGCCGCAAGATGACCGAAGCGACCGGCGCACGGTCCGAGTTCTTCGACCGTCAAACCCAAGAACGCCTGGCGGAACTCCAGCCCAACCCCGAGCGGCCCATCGTTCCCCAAGGCGAAGACATGGGCCTGCTCGCCGTGGACACGGAGCGCGTGGCGAGCTTCCTGTATCCGGGCGGATTGGTTGCCGTTCACTCCGAGGACCGCAGTCGCGAGTCGATCTGGAAGGCCCTCAAGCGCCGCGAGGTCTACGGCACGAGCGGCCCGCGCATCCTGCTCTGGTTCGACCTCTTGAACGGACCTGCGGGACCGGTCGCCATGGGTTCGCGCACCACGCAAGACACGACTCCCCAATTCGAAGTCCGCGCCGTCGGCTCATTCGAACCGAAAGACGGGTGCCCCCCGGCCAGTCACGCCTCCTTGTCGCCCGAACGTCTCGAAACTCTCTGCCGGGGAGAATGCTACTACCCGAGCGATCGACGCCGTGCCATCACGGCGATCGAAATCGTGCGGATTCGTCCCCAGGTTCGCCCCGGAGAGCCCGTGGAAAATTTGATCGAAGACCCCTGGCGACGCTTCCCCTGTTCGCCGGACCCGGGCGGCTGTGCGGTGCGTTTCGAAGACCCCGAATTCCGGACTTCGGGTCGCGATGCGCTCTACTATGCGCGCGCCGTGGAGGAAGAGTCGATGGCGATCAACGGCGCGAACCTGCGGACCGAGTTCGACGCCCAGGGCAATCCCATCCGAACGACTCCGTGCTACGGGGACTACCGAACGGACTTCGACGAAGATTGCCTGGCCCCGGTGCAAGAACGCGCGTGGTCTTCGCCGATCTACATCGACCAGCCTTAGCCGAAGTGACAAAGATTGGGCTGGGCTCGGCGGCTACGTATCGCCGGGATTGTGGATCAGCGGCTCGGGGACTTCCTCGCCTTCGCGGCTGGCACGTCGCACTTCACCGACCAATTGCAGCGCTTTGGAGAGAAAGATCAGTCCGAGCAGGATATTGATGACCACGAAAATCACGTTGGTCCCCAGGGCGAACGCTTCGAGCGCTTCACGGGATCCAAAATCCCGGAACAGGAATTCCCAGGTCGCTTCGCGCACGCCGAAATTGGCGAAGGACGGAACCACGAGTGCGAGATACAACAGCGGGATTTTCGCCATCAACGAAGTCCAGGGAATCGGAATCCCGAACGCGCGCGTGGCCAGCCCTTGGATGATGACATCGAAGGCGGCAAGCCCCACGAACAGGAAGAAGAAGGGGCGAAGCTCTCGCAGGGGGAAGTGCTCCAGCCAGCGCCGCACCCAATCTGCGCCCGGGATCTTACGCTCCCTCGACAATCGAACACCAATGCCGGTGGCGAGCACCAACGCCCACATGCCCGCGCACCAAATGGCCACGTAGCCATTCCCCGCGGCGGGACTCCAGTCGAGAAACGGCAGTGCCAGGGTGATCTGAACCACCATGATGAGGAAATGGCATACGCCGGGAACCAGCGCGGCGGCCAACACCGCTTCGAGTCGCCCCCGCGTCAACTGCGCCATCCCGAGAAAGAAAGCGCCATCCGAGAGCGGATTGCTGACCGCGCGCAGGAGTTCGGACCCGCCTCGAATCGCAACCACCGAGCGAATCGGCACGTGGGCGACGAAACGTCTCAACGCCAAGGCCTGCAAGAGCGTCCAGACCAGGAAGAAAGCCAGACGGTCGATGGAGGTGATCAGGGTGAAGAGCGGAAGATTGGCCTGCTCGGTGGCGGCTTGAATCTTGGCCCAATCCGTGTCGCCGAAAACGTAATAGAGCATTCCGGCGGAGATCACCCAGGGGAGCACATGCCTCGCTACGCGTCGCCACTTACTCCCCATGGCGCGCATAATACCGGGTTTCCTCGGGCTGCGAGGGCGGCCCGTGCTACAAACATCGCCATGCGCGCCATGGCTCTTCGCGAAGCTGCGCCCGCCGAGACCCAGCCCCTGCAACTCGAGGAGCGGTCGGC
>JAJDAL010000059.1 GCA_029261875.1 Deltaproteobacteria bacterium | reverse complement strand
GGCTTCGCCCTGGCTCGTGTCCATTACCAAAGTCGGGGCGGTGCGTTTCGCGCTCGGTCCCGCAGCGGCCGCGAGTGACGGAAGTTCGAGGGGAACCGTCACCTCCCGCGAAAAGCGCGCGCTCACCAATGCGAGGGTCAGACAAAAAAGGGAGCAGGCCAGCACGTCGATGAAGTACAGCCCGTAACCGAGCGGTGACGAGGAGGCACTCACGCCGACCCCCCCTGGTAGGTCGTCGCGCGTACCTCCTCGCCTTCCGTCAGCGGTTCCTGTTTGAGCCACACCCCCACGAGCGCGATCCCGAATCCCACGCCGCTGCTCCGCAACGCGGCACCCAGGGAATTGACCAGCGGACCCGGTTGGATTTCATCGGGCGTAACGCCGACGAATCCGCGCACCATGCCGCTGATGGTTCCCAGCAGGCCCAGCAGGAGCGCGGATTCCACCGCGGGATCGATCCAGCGGGGTAGCCGCTCGGTCGCGAGCCCTGCCACGCGCCGGCTGACGCGTTCGAGGGCCAGGCTGGCGATTGCGAGTCCCAATCCGATCTGCGGAATCAACACCCAACCCACGGACTCGAGGCCCCACACCAGTCCGCGCTGGCAGGCGGCCGCGAAGCTCGACACGCCGAAACCCGACAGCGCGATTGCCGCAATGGGAAGCGCCAGGGCGACGAACAGCAGGATTTGAATCAGCGCGCGGCGCATGGGTTCAGCGTCGCCGATTGCGCGGGCGCGCTGCCGCGACCTCGGGTTCGCGATCCACGTCGAACCAATCCCGCATGTCTACGGGAAACCCGGCGTCTTCGAGAACCGATTCCAGCGGAGCGCGGGCGAAGTCGGCGGTCGGCCGATCCGCCAGGCGCCAGCCGATCATCTGACAGCGGGCGACGCGGGCGGGAATGTTGCAGGAAGTGAGATAGGCCTCGTGTTGCAGGAGGTCGAACAGCAGCGCGTCGAGTTCTCCGCTCGGTGCGCCCTGGAGGTAGAGGCGGATCGCTTTGGCCTTCATGGCCTGGTGTTCCCGGGTCCAGTCTCGACACGAGTCCGCCGTGGCGGGGACGGCGAAGCTCAACGCCACGGCCAGGATAAACAACCCCCAAACGCGAGTTTTGACCTTCATCTATTCTCCTCCCGGGTTTCGGTGTTGACCGTTCGCGAAGAAATCGAGTTGATCGAAGTCCCGTCCACGCCGGTCGCTGCCGTTGGCGGCGAGGGACTGCATGCCCAACACGCGCGCCGTGACACTGCTCAGGTCCTGCCAATCGGCGCTCTTGCCGACCGGCGCCAGCAAGGACGAAAGACTTGCGCTGCCACTGTCTGCAAACAGGGCGTCGATTCGCTGGCCGAGTTGACGCTCGATCAGCAGGTCCAGGAGTTGCCGGACCGCGCGCCGCTCGGAGTGGAGCTGATTCGAGCGCGCTTGGAGTTGGGCGAAGCGCGTCTCGATTCTCCGGGCGAAGGTTTTTGCGCCGGTCGCATCGAGTTGGCTGACGGGAAGCTGCAGCGCGCCCTGGGCGGCCCAGCTGGCTTGGAGCAGTGCGCCGGTATTGGCGATCTCGTCCTGTCGACCCAGGCGCTCGCCCAACCGCGACAACGCTCCCGCGACGCCTTGAAATTGGTGTTCGAAGAATTCTCGCTGTTCATCGGGCGCGGTCCGCGCGCGTCGGGCCTGGGAGGCGGCGCGTTCGTATTCGCGGGCGTCCGCGCGCATGCGCAGGAGGGGCTTCTCGATGGCGCGCAGGCCTTCCTCTTGGACCTCCAAGCGCGTCGCGTAGGTTTCCACGTAGTCGGCCAGGCGCTCGAGCTGGTCGCGCTCGGATTCGGCTTGATGGATGCCGTCGCGCAGGGAACCCAGCTGGTCATCGTATTGGCGAATGACCGGCGAGTATTCGCCCTCGCGTTCCCGGATCTCCTCCTGGGCTTCGACGATGCGACCCATGAGTTCGGGAATCAATTGCTCTGCGCGCTCGCGTGGCGTGATCGCGCCCGCCGGCACCGCCAGGAGGCACGTTGCCGCGGCGGAAAGGAAGTTTGCGCGAATTCGGTTCCAATTCATCGTTTGGCCTCCGAAGCCGTTTCGAGTACCGGTCGTACCGAGTTGGGAAGCGCTCGTCGCGGCAGGGGTTGGTCCGCCGCGATGGCCCCCATGGCGAGCAGAGTGCTGATACGCGGGTCGGGTCGTTTTTGGCGCGCTTCGTACACCGAGAGCCGTTCGGTGCAGCGCACCACCGCGTCGCGGTCGCGGTCGGCGATCCACGACCAACACGCCGCAGCGGTTGCGCGAATTCGCAGCTCGCGATCGCCGATGCGGTCCGCCCCACGGGCCACGGATTCGAATCGACGCGCCGCCAAGCTGAAGTTTCCCGATTCGTACAGCTGCTGGGCCGAACGGAGTTCGGAATCGAGCGCGCTTCGATCCGGTTCGGGGACCGGGCCTCGAGCGCCCGCACAAGCGGTTCCCAGCAGGAGGAGAGCCACTAACCCCGCTCGTGCCAGGGCGCGAACCGGGCCCATGCCGGGAACGCGCCCGTGTCGGGGGCGATGGGTTCGGGTGGATGTTCTCACGGCAGGTCCTCCTCGATTTAGGACTTTCAATGGGGTCTGTGGCGCTTCACGGGGTTCGGAGACGTTTCCCTCAGGGGACCCGGAAATGGGCGTTTCAGGCCCCTTTGAAACGAGCCAGACGGTTTGCAGGGGGCTGGGGTTGGGATCGAATAAGCTTGGCGGCGGGCTCGCCTAAGACTAAGAGGGTGGAACCAACCCATGGGAATAGGGGGTGCGATCGATGGCCAGTCCTAGCGCGATGACCCAGGGAGACCCGCAGACCGTTCTCGCCGGTGCGGTTGCCCAGATCGTCGGAGAGATTTTTCGGGATCCCGAACGTCGCGCCCAGTCGATGGGGGAGGCGTTCCTCGCCGGCAGTGAAGCGGCGGCGGAACATCCGGCGGAATTCGAGCGCGCGATGGCGGAGGGATGTCTGCGCGAGTTCATCGAACCGGCGGTGAGTCAGCGACTTCGCAGCAGCGCGTCGGATCGCCCGGAACACTTCACCGGTGGTTGGCTCGGCGTCTTCATCGACGCCGACGGTCGGCCCGTCGAAAGCGCCGAGAGCAGTGGGCTCGACCCCGCGGCGCTCGAAGTCGGGCAACAGGCATTGACGCGCGCCGTGTCTCTGGCCGAGCTAGAGGGCAATCGAACGCTGGCGCGAAATCTCGGTTGGTACCGGTCACGCCTCGAACACCAGAGCTACGACGCCATCGCGGCACGGGAAGGCAAACCCCTGGCGACGATTCGGACCGGAGTTGCGCGCGCGCGGAAAGTCCTACTCCGCATCGTGCACGAACTCAATCAGGCTCAACCGTCTCCCCTCAACGGCGATGCGCCCGCCGCCATCGCTCCGTTGCGCGACCTGTGGACGCGCCAGGATCTCGACGGGTTGGCGTGTGCGCTCGAGAAAACCCGCGACGCATACGGCGGAGACCCGCACTGGCTGAATCTGGCGGGCTTGTTGGCCGCGGATCGAGGTCGCTTCAACGAGGCGCGCAATCTATACGAGCGGGGGCTCGTCGGCGCAGACGCACCGAGTGTGCGGGGACGTATTCTCAACAACCTGGGAAATCTCGCGGACGAGGAAGGCGAAATGGAAGAGGCAACGAATCTCTGGCTGCGCGCCAACCAACTGGTTCCCGATGCACCCACGCCGCTCATGAACCTGCTGGCCGCCGCTTCGGAAGCCCGCGATTACCCGAGCGCACAACACTTCATTGCACTTCTCGGCGACCAACAGAATTCCGGTCGATTGACGCAACAGGATCGCCGCTACATCGAACGTCGCTTGCGTGAAAATCCCAAGTACCGCTGGCTGCGAACCACCGACGCCTGGCGCAAAGGACCCGGGCGCTGGGTCGCCCAGGGGGCGAGCCGCGCACGCTTGCAGAAGCTCGGTGCCCAGGTGATTGCCCTCCTCGCCGCGGCCTTCGTTCTCTCGGGGCTGGGGGGGGTGTCGACCGGGCCCGCTGCGCCGACGGGGGATTCGAAGCTGGAATTGGCTTCGGGCGATTCCATGGGCCGCAGCGACGGAGACCGGCGCCCCGGGGGCCGCACCCGGCACGCCTAGATCGGCTCGAACCTTCCTGCTCCTTCGCGCGTAATAGAGGAGACGTGCAAGGAAGGAGACAACGATGGCCGGAGCCCGCCCTGGACTCCAACGTTCTCGGGAGAATCGCATCATCGCCGGCGTATGCGGCGGTCTGGCGGAATGGTTGGGGTGGAGGCCGACCTCGGTTCGCATCCTCTACGTAGTGGGCTCCGTGGTTTCGGCCGCATTTCCGGGCCTACTGGTCTACATCCTCCTCTGGTTCCTGATGCCCGAACGCGATTCCTGATCGCCTGCGGCGCTATAGTTCTCCCGGCCCAAGGGAGAACAGCATGGTTTCGGCAGCGCATCATCGAGTCTGGCTCGCACTGACCTGGATGGCGATCGGGGCCTTCGCGACCGACGTGCGGGCGGAAGATCCCGCGGTCTTCCGCGGGCGCGTGTTGGGTGCTGCCTCCGGCGAAGCGATTGCCGGCGCCATGGTGAGTTTTTCACACGGCGACCCCAGCTACTCCATCACGGTATTCAGTGACGAACACGGAGGCTATTCGACGCCTCCGCTGACCCCGCAGGCCGAGTATCGGATTCGCGTGCGAAGAATCGGCTGGAAGGATCGCGTCGAGCTCGGGCGGCGTCCCGGGGAACGACTCGAAATCCGTTTGCAGCGCGAGACGGATCCCGCGGAACTCGCCGCCCAATTGCCCGCCAATCGCTGGTACGCGTTGTTGCTCGCGAGCGTCGAGGAACCCGCGCATCGCGAAGAGCTCAAACGCCAATGCACCTATTGTCATCAACAGGGGAGCCGCCACACCCGCATCATTCGAACGGAAGAGGAGTGGGGGAAGGTGTTGGCTCTGATGGGGCGCATGGGGGGGATGCTTTCCGACGATCTTCGCGCCAAGGTCCCGGACCTCTTCAATACCGCCTACGACCTCGAGCACGCGGTTCCCGCATTGACGGCCCGCATGCATGAACCCGATTTCGCTCCACCGCCGGATGCCGTCGTGCGCCGCGCCATCGTCGAGGAATGGGAGCTGGGCGGGCGCGCTTCGATGCAACACGACATCACGGTCGACCCCGAGGGCCGGATCTATTCCGTCGACATGACCCAGGACAAGCTCTACCGCCTCGACCCAGCGGCGACCGGTGCGGTACGCGAAACCTGGAGTATTCCCAACGACGGTTTGCCCCTGGGCGGTGCGTTCGCGTCGGCGGGGCCCCCCTTGGCGCCGAACGCGAACTCCCACGTGGGCCCCCACTCGCTGCAGATTGCACCGGACGGAAGCGTTTGGATCACCCTGGCCCTGGGGAATCGCCTGGCGCGCTTCGACCCCGAGACCGAGCGTTTCACCCTTCATCCACTCGACGCCGGCTACTACCCCCATACTTTGCGCTTCGATGCCCGCGGACGCATTTGGTTCACCCTCGCGGCTTCGAACCACCTGGGAATGTTCGACCCGAAGACCGGTGCAGAGCGCGAAATCCGACTTCCCGCGGGCAGCTTCGGCCAAGAAGTGGTGCTGCGCATGATGCCGTTCTTTCTCTGGCTCGGTAGCAAGGTGGACTTGCGCGGAGCCGCTGCGAACAGCGACGGCTTTACCATGCCGATCCCCTACGGGGTCGACATCGCGCCCGATGGAGTCGTCTGGTTCAGTCAGCTCAATGAGCACCGCATCGGTCGCGTCGACCCCGACAGCTTCGAAGTCGAGATGGTGGATGTGCCGTTTCCGGCGCCGCGCCGTTTGCGGTTCGACTCCAAGGGCAAGCTCTGGATCCCCAGCTTCTCCGCGAGTCTGATCGCGCGCTTCGATCCCGACACGCGAACGTTCGAATCCTGGAAACTCCCCATCCCCTCCGCCGAGGGGGAGACCCCCTACGCGCTTCACGTCGAGCGCGGTAGCGATACGGTTTGGGTGTGCGGAACGAACAGCGACAGTTTGATTCGCTTCGAGCCCGAGTCCGAACGTTTCACCGTCTATCCGCTTCCCACGCGGGTCACCTACACGCGCGAAATCGATTTCGACAAGGCGGGCGGCGTGTGGACCTCGAATTCGAACGCACCCACCTGGCAGATCGAAGGCGGTGTGCCGCGCATCATTCGACTCGACCCCGAGGGACTCACCCCGTCGACCGCGCTGGCGCGCCGATAAACCTTGCGCGCCTTCCCGCGATTGCGACGCTTCCTCGTCGGGGTGGGAATGTTGGGGAGCTATGGCCTTGTCGGTTGCGAGGCGGAGCCTCCGCCCCTCGTGCGGTCTCCGGAAGCACCCGTCGCCGGATGGCCCATTTATGGGGGCGACGCCGCCGGCACCCGCTATTCCCCACTCACGGAGATCGATCGCAACAACGTTTCGGGATTGCAACCGGTGTGGACTTTCCATACGGGCGACTTCGTGGATGGCAAGGACGGTCGCCCCATGGGCGCGTTTCAGGTGACACCCGTCCTGTTCGACGACGTTCTGATCTTTTGTTCGCCGCGCAATCGCGTATTCGCCATCGACGCGCAGACGGGCGAGGAGCGTTGGCGTTACGATCCCAAGATTCGCGAGGAGCGCCCTTGGGGTTTTACCTGTCGCGGAGTTGCGACCTGGATCCGGCCCGACTCCGATGAAAAGAGTGCTTGTTCCGAACGCGTCTTTACCGCCACCAACGACGCTCGCCTGATCGCCCTCGATGCGCGCACGGGCGTGCCGTGTGGCGGTTTCGGTGCTGCGGGTGTCGTCGACCTCACGGTCGGAGTCTCGAACGTGTATCCGGGCGAGTACGGTGTCACGTCGCCGCCGACGGTGATCGGGGGCGTCGTCGCCGTGGGTGCACTCGTGGCGGACAATCGACGCGTGGACGCGCCGAGCGGTGTGGTGCGCGGGTTCGACGTCGAAACCGGAGCCCTGCGCTGGAGTTTCGATCCGGTCCCGCCCGGTACACCGCCGCGTCCGCCCGGACCCAACGGCGAACCGAGCTACCACATCGGCACCGCGAACGCGTGGTCGATTTTTTCCGCGGACCCGGAGCGGGATCTCCTGTTCGTACCGACGGGCAACACCAGCCCGGATTTCTTTGGCGGCCTTCGCCACGGGATCGATTACTACTCGAGTTCCGTGGTCGCCCTGCGCGGGCAGACGGGCGACGTCGTGTGGCACTTCCAAACCGTGCATCACGACGTGTGGGATTACGATGTCGCATCGCAACCGCTGCTGATCGACGTCGAAACCGAGAGCGGTTGGATTCCGGCGGTCGTGCAGGGCACGAAGATGGGGCACATCTTCATTCTGCATCGCGAGACCGGGGTACCCCTGTTTCCAGTGGAAGAGCGGGCTGTGCCCCAGGGCGCGGTCGCGGGCGAAACCTTGTCCCCCACCCAGCCCTTTCCCAGCTATCCCCCTCCGCTGCATCCAAAGCAGGTGACTACCGACGACGCCTGGGGGTTCACTCCCCTCGATCGCAGCATCTGTCGTGGGTTGATCGAGCAGCACCGTTCCGAGGGCATGTTCACGCCACCGAGCTTGGAAGGAACCTTGCAGTTCCCGGGAACTGCGGGCGGAATGAACTGGGGCGGAATCGCGTACGATCCCGTGCGGCGCCTGCTCGTCACCAACCTGAACAAGATGCCGAACGTGCTGACGTTGATTCCCCAGGACGAAGTCGGTTCCGTCGAGGCCAACCCTCCATTCCTGATCTATTTCGCACAAGAGGGGACACCCTACGCGGTCGCGCAGGGTGTTCTGATTTCTCCCCTCGGAGTTCCCTGTACCACACCGCCCTGGGGAACCGTTCTCGCTTTCGATTTGGGTCGGGAGCGCTTGGCCTGGGAAGAACCTCTGGGCACGACGCGCGATCTGGCGCCGGTCCCGATTTCGCTGCCGCTGGGACTGCCCAACATGGGAGGGCCGATCGCGACGGCGAGCGGTGTGATCTTCATCGGCGCTGCGATGGACGACTACCTGCGCGCCTACGACAGTGAAACCGGAGAAGAGTTGTGGAAGGGGCGTTTACCGGGCGGCGGTCAGGCGACGCCCATGACGTATCGCGCGGTTCCGGGTGGAAGGCAGTTCGTCGTGATTGCCGCCGGCGGACACGCCACCTTGGGGACGACCCAGGGCGACGCGCTCGTCGCATTCGCTCTGCCCTAGTCGGGCGTTGGGCAAGTGCCCGGCGGCGCATTGCGGGCCACGAAGATGCCCCGCAGATCGTCTGCGGCCGGCGTGTCCTTTGCGATATCGCCTCCGAAAGACAAACAGTGGAGCGTGTCTTCGCCGAAGCGGAGGCTGAAGTCGAGTTGGCCCTGACTGGGCTCGTTGAGGGAAAACGGAATCGGCCCGCGTTTTCCCGAGCAGGTGACGCGAAGGGAACTGGCGTGCTTCGCGATCAGCAGGACGCAGGGACCGTTTTCTCCGGAGCGATCCCGATACATCCAGCCGCGATCCCCGTTCCCCAATGCGCGCCAATGGTCACCCGGGGGCAAGAAGAAACGCGCGGACTCGCCGCTTACCGGATTGCGGAGTTCGATCTGCGCGCCGACGGAACTCGGGTCGTTCGGGGAGCCGGGGAGTGGCGTTTCGAGGGCCGGGTCGCTGCTGGCGGCGACGATTTTGCGGCGCGTGACATCGCCCGCTTGATCGCGCACGACGAGTCGCCTGCCCCGCAATCCCGCTTCGCCGGTCAGGTTCTCGAGGTGTTCGGAGCGGCAGTGACGGGGGCCCGTGACGGGATTGCAGCGACCGGGGCTTCCGCCGGGGATCGCCACCACGTAACCCATGCCGAAGGGGTCGGGAACCGGGTAGTCGGTGCTGACGAAGTGGGCGCCGCTCATCAGAGCGACGTCGCGTTGGGCGGTATCGCCTTCCCGGGCATTCACGGTGTCGGCGTCGGCGCGCGTGCGGATCAGATATCCCTGGGACGCCCGCATGGCGATCTCCTGGCCGTCGGGGAAAGGATTGTTGAGTTTCAGGAAGGCGGCTTCGGGGGAGCCTGGGGGCGCGCTCGTAAAGAGGATGCGACCGGAGAGTGACGGATGACCGGCCTCGTAATCCGCCCGCACACCGCCGCCGTTGTCGAGGGCAAACATCACCTTGCCGCGCGATTCGCGCAGGGTGGGCCAGCCGTCTTCGAGGATGGCGTCTTCCAGGGTCGCATGCGAACCGCGCACGTCGTCGGGGGTGATGATCTGTTCGATGGCGAACACCGTGAGGATTTCGCTGTCGATGGTGTCGAGTTCCGCCGGCCCGAAAGGAATCGGAATCGCGAAGTCGAGATTCAGTGGGTCGGGAATCACGTCGTCCTTGGCTTCGACGAGAATCAGGATCGGTAGATGCTTGGGGTTTGCATCGGACCACGCCTTGATGTCTTCGAGGCACAGCACGAACGTCAGGCAGCGCGTGTCGAAATCGACGTCCTGAACGTGGAGAACCTTGAGGCCGGGTTCGTCCAGTTCGGGAATTCCGGACGCCGGATCTTCTTGAAACACGAGGAACGCGCCCCGGTTGGCGTACAGGCCGCCCTCGGGGTCGGCGAAAATATCGAGCTCGATCTGACGGATACCCTGATTCGAAAACTGCTCGGGCAGGGGCGCGTGGGTGTACTCGAGCGAGATGGGGAGAAACGCGTCGAACAATCCGAGCACCGTCAGGATTCGATCCTCGGGTTGGATGTGGTAGCTGTTGTGCGAGCCCAGCACCTGAACTTCGTTGAGTCGGATGTCCCGGGAGCTGCCGGCGGCGCTGTGGGGCGCCAATAGGAGAATCGCAAGCAGCGCGATTCTCTGGTGGCGGCGCATCAGCTCGACCAGTCCACGAAGATGGGCGAGGACCAGGCCCGTTCCTCGGTATCCGCCAGACAGTCGTCGCCGAGGGTCGCGTCGGTTCCGCAACGATGGACCTTCGTGCAGTTCCCGGACTCGTCGCGTTCGCAACGGAGATTGTCGGCGTTGATGGCGGGCGTTGCGGCCTCGATGGCGCGCACGTAGTAGACGCTATCGCGCTGGCCGGCCTTGTATTGCGGATCCTCGAAGCTGATCGTGCAACCGGCGGGATTGGGTGCGCATTCGTAGACGCGCCAGGGGTCTTGAATCAAGCCCGCGACCGGCTCGTCCGGTCGGGTCTGGGGGCGAATGCGCACCACTTCCACGCGCGTGATCGCGCGCCGTCGATCCGAAGGGTGGTAGCAATCGTTGTGGCACAGGTTTCCGATGCGTTCCTCACTCAAGCCGCGCACCGTGTATTCCGGACAGCCGGGTTTTTGTTCGAAGGAGCCCACCGCTCGTACCACGAAGCGCGGGTTGGTCTTCATGGCCGCCGCTCCACCCATGGGAACCGACTTGGATCGCGGCGCGTTCACGAGGTCGAACCAGAGCAGCATCCGCGGGCCGCTGGTTCCGTAGACCTCTTTGCGATCGAGGGCCTCCCAGATGTCTTCGCGGCTGCGGCTCGACGCATGGGCGGCAACCAATCCGCCCGCGAGGAAAAAGGAAGCCTGGCGCTCGAACTCCACCAGCTGAAAACCCGCAAGTTTCGTGTTCAGGGGGTCGAAGGGAACCGACTCCGCCAGCGGCTCGCCGGGCGGCGTCGCGAGGAAGCCGGGGGCGCCGTCACGCGATTCCGTCATGCCGATCCGACTGAATTCCTTGTATCCGGTGCCCGGCCGCGCCCAATGGTTGTCGCTCGAGCCCATGAAGCCGAAGCGAAAGCGCTTCGGGGCTTGCCCGGGATCGTCGAAATTTCCCAGGGCCATCATGTATTGAACCGATCCGCCGGGCCGGTAGTTGAAGGCCGGCTGAAAGCAATCGCGGCATTGACCCGCATCGAGCCAGTCGTCCGGACTTTCGCCGCTGACGGTGTGATGGCCCGCTACGCCCGCCGCGGCCGCGTTGCTGCGCGCGGTCTTTGCACGCGCTTCGCACTCGCTTTCCGGGAACCCCGCTTCCGTGCAGCGCTGTTGAATAATCTCTCCAGCGCGCCAACAGCTCGCGGTGTAGTCCTCGGTCGGCTCCGGGCAAAGCGCGTTGCCGTTGGCGTCGAAGCGCACCGCCCGCCAATCGCGGTATTCCTCGGAATTTCCGTGACCCGAAAAAATCTCGACCAGCGTCTGGCGGTCCGGGTCGTTCTGCGCGGAGGTCAGTTGTTTGTCCCAAGTGGAGCCCGGGGGCGTGTAGAAGCCCCAGGTCGTGCCGTGGGGAATCACGATCGAGCGGTGGCCCCATTCGTCGAGTTTGCGAAACAGGTCTTTTGGTGTGTCGGCGAATTCCGTGCAGTCGTCGGGTAGTTCCCTGACGGGAACGCCGTCTTCACATACGCTGCGACCCGCTCGTTCTTGGAAGTAGCGGTTCAAGTCGGAGAAGCGTTCGTCCCGACCCGCCAGGGCGAGCAGCGCACGCAGATGCACCGGCGGAACCGCCATCGCCTGACGCGTCAGGCCGCCCGACGCGATGGGGCGCGTGGGGATCTTGTCGGATTCGAGATCCGCGAGCACCACATTCTTGTGTCCGTAGTGTGTGTCGGGCGTTACACCGACCTGCGTCCATTCCCAGCCCAGGAACGACACGAGGTCCGGGTTGTCGGGATCTCCCGCGGTCGCGTTGCACTGGCGAATCGAATCGACGGTTTCCCTCCAATGTTGGGGCGTGAGTCCTTCCGCGTGGTCGTTGATGGACCAGAAGTCCAATGCCGAGCAGTAGCGCGCGAAGTCGCATGCGTCGGCGGGCGGGTGCGCGCCTTCGCCCTGGGGGGGCAAGCTGATCATGAAGGCATCGGTGGAGAACGTGGTGTGGACGTGGAGGTCGCCGAACAGAATCTGCTTCGGTTCGCCGATTCCCAACCAGCGTCCCGCGGCTTGCTGTGTGGCGGTTGCCGCTTCGATCACTTCGGCGGGGCGCGGAACATCGCTGCTCGTGCCGGGCCCCTCGTGCTCGCCAAACCAGCCGCGCCCCAAGGCGAGAATGCCCACGAAGACGACGGCGAGGAGGACTGCCAACCCCAGGAGAATCTTTTTGACCATCGGCGCATGATACACGCCGGAGAACGCGGCTTGGTTCTCGAGTCCCAAAAAATCGCGGGCCGTTGGCCGGGTGCGTGAGAATTCCCGTCAGGCGCGTCCGAGGCGCTCTCGGGCCGTGTCGAGAGCCCAACGGTAATCGGCCTTGCCCGCGGGGCTGCGCAGCACCTTGTCGACGATGACCACGTGCTTGGGAGACTTGTAGGCGGCGATCCGGCCGCGCGTTGCACCGATCAGATCCGCGGGATCGGCTTGGGCATCGGGCCGGAGTTCGACCACGGCCGTGATGGCCTGGCCCCACTTCTCGTCGGGAACGCCAACGACCGTGCAATCGACCACATCCGGGTGGAGCTTCATGGTCTCTTCGACCTCTTCGGGAAAGACCTTTTCTCCCGCGGTGTTGATGCAAACGGATCCGCGACCCAGCAGGGTGACGGTTCCGTCCTCCTCCACCCGCGCGTAATCCCCAGCGATCGAATAGCGCTCGCCGCCGATCACGTGGAAGGTGGCCTCACTCTTGGCCGCGTCCTTGTAGTAGCCATCGGCGACTGCGGGGCCCCCGACCGCGAGCACGCCGATCTCCCCGGAGCCCGGCGTGACTTCGCGACCGTCTTCGGTCAGGACTTTGGTATGGGGGCCGAGTTGGAAGCGCGCAGTGGTTGGGTCCATGCCCGCGGTGGCGACCATGAAGCCGCCGCCCGTCGCTTCACTCGAACCCAATCCATCGATCACCATGGCGACCCCCCGATCGAGGAAGGCCTGCTTGAAGGGAGCCGTAAACATCACACCGGCGGAAATCAAAACCGCAAGCGACGACAGGTCGTAGGGTTGGCCCGCGCGTTTTGCTTCGTCGAGGGCTTCCACCATGGGGCGTGCGAAGGCGTCTCCGACGATGGTGCAGGAAGTGACCTTGTGCCGCGCGACCGCCGTCCACAATTCGTGGGCGTCGAAGGAACGCTCGGTCAAACTGACCACGGAACCGCCGGTCATCAACTTTCCCATGGAGGTGAACCACGCCATTCCGTGCATGAGCGGCGCGGCGGCGAGACTGGGCCCCGAAGCGCCCATTTCGTGAAGCTTCACTGCCGCCTCCGCGGCGTCCGCAGGCGTTTGCGGCTGCACGTCTCCCAGGGGCTGATACCCCGCGGAGAATTGATTCACGAGCGCGGATTGCCTCCACATCACGCCCTTGGGCATTCCCGTCGTTCCGCCGGTGTAGAGAAACAAGTGATCGTCGCCGGATCGCCCGATCCGCGCGGCGGCTTCGGATTCGGCGAGCAGGGCTTCGTACTCACGCGCTCCGGCCAAGACGTCTCGCCGGTCGTCGTCGTGCGTGGTGACTTGAACCAACAACTTCAGATTCGGGAGACGTTCGCGCACGGTCTCGATGCGGCCCGCCAGGGCGCCGTGATAGACGACGGCCTCGGCGTCCGAGTTCTCCAGCAAATAGTGGAGTTCATCTTCGAGGTAGCGGTAGTTGACGTTCACCGGGACCGCGCGAAGTTTGAGGGCCGCGAACGCGGTCTCGAGGTATTCGTTGGCGTTGTAGAGGAACATCGCGACCTTGGAGCCCGGTTTGACGCCCGCCGCCGCCAGGGCGCCGGCCAGCTTTGCCGCTCGGGCCTCGAACTCGCGAAACGTCGTCTGCCGCTCACCGTGGATTTGCGCTGTGTGGTCTCCGATGCGGTCGGCCAGGGCTTCCCAGATGTCTGCCAGATTCATGATCGCTCCTCTCGACGGGTCGTTCTAGACTGTAGCTGCGACCTTCCGGTTGGAGTCAAGGGAATTTGGTCTTCCGTCATCCCGCGCTGCACTTCATCGCCCTCGGCGCGGTGCTCTTTGCTCTGGCGCAATGGCGAAATTCCTGGGCGGTGCCAGAGGAAGCCGTCCGGCCTCCCATCGTGATCGAACTGGAACAGCAGCAGCAATTGCGGAGCGATTTCGCCCGGCAATCCGGGCGATCTCCTACGGGCGCTCAGGAACAGGCGTTGATTCAAGGGCTCGTCGACGACGAGATTCTCTACCGCGAGGCGTTGGCGCTGGGCTTGGATCGCTTCGACCCGTCCGTGCGTTTCCGATTGGCGCAGAAGATGAAATTTCTGCGCGCGGAAGAAGCGTCGGGAAACGAGGACGATCTTGCGTCGGTCCGCCAAGCGCGAGAGCTTGGGCTCGACCGCGACGACATCGTGATCCGCCGCATCCTCGTCCAGAAAATGAAACTGCTGATCAAAGCCGGGCTCCCGGAACCGACGCTCGACGAGTTGGAGGATTACTTCGGGAAGAATCGCGATGCCTATCTTCAGCCCCCGACCCGAACGTTCTCCCAGGTGTTCTTCAGCTCGGACCTTCGCGGCGCCCGACTGCGAAGCGATGCCCAACGGGTTCGGGAAGAACTGATTGCGAGCGCTGCCTCTGCATCCGAAGCCGCCGGCCGCGGAGATCCGCTACCCGTGGATTCGCGAATGCGCGGGGCCTCGCCGCGCAGTGTCGCCAAGATCTTCGGAGGCGACTTCGCTGAAGCGGTTTTTCGCGTCGAGGCCGGGCGCTGGAGCGAGCCTCTCGAGTCGGTGTACGGGCTGCATCTCGTTTGGGTCGAGCAGAAGCGAGAGGCGAGTTGGCCCCCGCTTTCCGCGGTGCAGTCCCAGGTCGAGCAGAGGCTGCGCGCCGAGCGCGCCCAGCAACGTCTCGCGGACCGGATCGACGAACTCCGCGGGTTGTACGAAGTCCACGTGGAATCGGAGACCGGCTCGTGAAGGCTTGGCGTTGGGTGCTGCTGATTTGGGTCTTCGGGTTCGCGGGCTCCGCAGGAGCGCACCCCCTTTCGCCAGCGCTGCTCGAATTGCGCGAGATGGACTCGGACGTCGTCCACGTATTGTGGCGGACCTCGAAGCTGCGCATCCCCGGTTCGCGATTGGAACCGCGACTTCCCGCGAGCTGCGAAGTCGACGGCCTGCCGGAGCGGACCGAGGGCGCGGAAAGTCTGACGACGCAGTTCCGCGCCCGTTGTTCTGCGCTGGTGGGAGAAACCGTGGGTGTCGACGGATTACGCGGAGCCAAGACCGACGCCCTGGTCCGCGTCTTGTTCGCGGACGGTCGGAAGATCCAGCGCGTGGTGCGGGCTGGGGAAACGCATTTCGCGATTCCCGCGCAGGAGAATCCGCTGGATGTGGTGCGGAGTTTCGGCGCCCTCGGATTCGAACACATCCTCGGTGGACTCGATCACCTGTTGTTCGTATTCGGACTCCTGCTGTTGGTGCAAGGCATTTCCGCGCTGGTGAAGACCGTGACCGCATTCACCCTCGGGCATAGTGTGACGTTGTCCGCCGCCGCCCTCGGCTTCGTCGCGTACCCGACGGGGCCGATCGAGGTCGCGATTGCGCTGAGCGTCTTCCTGATGGCGGTCGAACTTGCGAACGTGCGTCCCGAGCAGAAGGGTTGGATTCGCCGCTTTCCTTGGCGGGTCGCGATTGCGTTCGGTCTCCTGCACGGCTTGGGCTTTGCGGGGGCCCTGCGGGAAGCGGGGCTTCCCGAGAATGAGATCCCCAAGGCGCTGTTCAGTTTCAACGTCGGAATCGAAGTCGGACAGATCGCCTTCGTCGTCGCCGTGCTCGCGTTGCGGGCACTGTGGAGGAAGTCGGGTGTGTCGACCGCGCCCTGGCTCGAGAAACTCCCCGTTTACGCCATGGGGTCGCTCGCCGCGTTCTGGTGTTTCGAGCGGATTGCGGCCCTCTAGGCGCCGCTGGATTCACGTACGTACTGCTCGATGCTGCAATGGGTGGAGAAGCCCAATCGCTCGTAGACCGGTTGGCCCATGGCGCTGGCGTGAAGAATCCCAACCCGATAGTTCATTGCGCGTGCATCGCGCAGGGGAGCCGCGGTGATGGCGGCCCCGATACCGCGCCCGCGCGCTTCGGGTAGGGTGGTGACGTTGTAGATCCCCGCTACACCCGAGTCCAACAACAGGCTGGACGTGGCGACGGGAACGCCATCCAGGCGTCCCACGTAGTGTCGAAAATCGCGGCTTTCGATGCCGCGTTCGGCGATCTGCTGAAACGCGATGGATGAGGCCGGCGGAAGCTCGAAACCCTTGGGACAGGTTTCGCCGTACGCCTTCGCATCTTCTGCACTGGACACGAGCTCCACGCGAAATCCGTTCGTCAGGTCGGGTGACAGCGGGTGGGCTGCGAGATCGATCGCCATGCCGGGGACCGAGGCTTGATGCTGGAAATTTCGCTTCTGCAAGTGCGCGGCCAGGTCCGGCGGCTGCGTGCGCGGTCCGACCCACCAAAGGGTCGGTAGATTCTTCGACGCGTACTTTTCCAGAATGGCGTCGAGCATGTTTCCCGGATCCCGAGGCAGTCCGGCCCAGAGCACGGAATTGAACAGCGGGACCGGAACCGGGCTGCGGGTTCCGATGGATTCTTCGCCAAAGTGGAGTTCCAGCCCGAGCACACCGTCCAGGCGTTTCCAGAACTGAAACTGGTTCTCCTCGATGGCGTGGACGATGCCAGCGGTGTCGTCGGCGGATACGAGTTGCGGCATGGGCTTGGACGTTACCTCGATCGGGACGCACGCGCTGGGACGAAGGCGGTGGTATGCTGTCCCCATGTCGACGGACCGGCTGGCCAAATTTTCGATTGGTGACGTGGTGCGTCACCGCATCCACCCGTTTCGGGGCGTGATCTACGATGTAGACCCGGAGTTCAACCACACGGATGAATGGTGGGAATCCATACCGCGAGATGTTCGTCCCCACAAAGAACAGCCCTATTACCACCTTCTCGCGGAGAACGAAAAGAATACCTACGAGGCCTACGTGTCCGAGCAAAACCTGTTGCCGGACGAAACCGGGAAGCCTTGCCGGCACCCGCTTGTGGACGAGTTGTTTGCCGGTCGCGACGCGGGCCGCTACCGCGCGCACCCGCGCTCTTCCCACTAGCTTCGGAGCGTCGGTTCGATCGGCGAAAGGTGGCGCTCGAGTTCCTTCCAACGCGCCACCGGAGCCATCAGCTGGCGCAGGAGCCGCGCCGTATTCTCGAATTCGCGAACTCCCGTGGCGGCGGCGTGCCGCAATCGCGCGTCCGTGGGAAACAGATCCATGAACGGCGGAGCGCGTCGGAAAACCACGTGCAGGTCCCAGAATGCTTTGTCGCGTTGTGCCGTGGCCGACGTGACGCGAAACAGGGGTGTCAAGAGCGCGTTCGATCCCTTGGGCGCGGCGAGGGCGTCGAGGGCAACGATGGTGGTGTTTCGGCTCCCGATCCGCCCGGCTTCGATGGCCTCCCAGGCGTATCGAGCCGGAAGCAGGCTCGCCAGGGCACCGTCGACGACGCCGGCGAGACCGTGGTGATCGAGTATGCCGCGCAAGATGCGCGTCGTCTCGACGTCTTCCTCGGGAACTTCGTAGTGGAGTACCGACGGGATGGCGGCACTGAAACCGGCACCGTCCAGGGCGGGAACTTCGGCGGTTTCGGCGTCGGAACCGAACAGAATCGGGACCAGGAGGCGGCGACTCATGGCCAGTGAGACCAGAGCCGCGACCGCTCGCGCCATGCGGCTGCCGCGCAAGTCGGCGGGGGATCGAACCGCCGAAAGATCCTGGTCGACCAGGGACGCGAACGTTTTCTGGTTCTCCTCGAAAGCACCGGGGCCCAGGCCCGCGGCGAGTACATCCGTGGCGATGGCGAGTTCGCCCAGTCGCAAGGGGCGCCCGGCGTCGTTCTGAAAGAGATCGCCGAGCGCGCCGCGCAGATCCAAGCGCAGGGCTGCGGGGAGCCCGAATACGGGCCGTAAGTCGGGCCGGCGAAAAACGCCCACTTCGCGAATGCGTTTCACGTCTTCCAACAGGGCGGCGAGTTCGAAGCGTGCATCTCGTCCGCGAATGACCGCGAGCAGAGAGCCAACGCTGCAGCCCACCATGTAGCTGGGGGCGATGCCCGCTTGTTCCAGGCGTTCGAGGGCGCCGAGAAAGATGTAGCCCGCGCCCGCGGCTCCTCCGAGAACCAGAACCAGGTGCTTGTGCGCGACTTCCGCATCGATCTGCGCTTCGGACGCGAGCTCCCCCGCGACGATCGAGTTGCGCGCGCGCTCCACCAATTGAGCGACCTTGGGGATCGATTGATGGAGCTTTACCGGATCGATCTCCGTAGGCTCTGTGGGCAAGATGGGGGCGAGGAGTTGCAGCAGGCGCAAGCGATACGACCCGATGCGGTACACGAGGTCGTCGTTTTCGGATCCGATGCTGGAAAGTTGCGCCAGGCGAATTGCGTAGCGAAGCACGTCGAGTTCGCGGGGGTGAAGGAACATCGGTTCGAGGATGGCGCGGCGCGCCAGGGCGATCTCGCCCCGACGAAACGGTCGAAACTCGTCGAGAAAAACCGAGACGTCCATGGCGCCATTCTCTACCCGGGTGCGATCGCTGACAAGGGGGCTTGTGATAGAGTTCGCGGCGAAGGAACCCCAGAATCGCGGAGACCGCTGTGAAGGACCTCAAACTCGGAATTCAATTCGGCTATTGGCAGGCAGATCCCCCGCCGAATTTCGTCGAACGCGCCGTCGAGGCGGAACGCCTGGGTTACGACTCGGTTTGGACCGCCGAAGCCTGGGGGTCCGACGCCTTCACCCCCCTGGCATGGATCGGCGCGCACACATCGAAGATCAAACTCGGAACCTCGGTGGTTCAGCTTTCCGCGCGAACCCCCGCCGCCACCGCCATGGCGACGCTCACACTCGACCACTTGTCGAACGGACGTGTGATCCTCGGTCTCGGCGTGTCGGGTCCGCAGGTGGTCGAAGGCTGGTACGGCCAACCGTTTTCGAAACCCCTCGCGCGAACGCGCGAATACATCGATATCATCCGTCAGGTCCTGCGGCGCGACAAACCCGTCCGCAACGATGGGCCCCACTATCCGTTGCCCTATCACGGCGAAGACGCCTGGGGGATGGGGAAGCCGCTGCGTTCGATCACCCATCCACTGCGCGCCGACGTTCCGATCTTCCTCGCGGCCGAAGGTCCGAAGAACGTCGCGCTCGCAACGGAGATCGCCGACGGATGGTTGCCGCTCTACTTCTCCCCGTATCGTCCCGACGTCTACGAAGATTCCCTGCGCGGCGCCAAGCCCGGCTTCGAAATCTCGCAGATGGTCTTGACGAACGTCGAGGACGACGTCGAAAAGGCCCTGATGCCCGTCAAGATGATGCTCGGCTTCTACATCGGGGGTATGGGGTCGAAGAAGCGAAACTTCCACATGGAACTCATGGGTCGCATGGGTTACGAAGCCGAAGCGCACAAGATCCAGGAGCTTTTCCTCGAAGGGAAGCGCGGTGAAGCCGTGGCCGCGGTGCCGTCGGAGTTTGCCGACGAGATCTCGCTGTGCGGATCCGTGGATCGGATTCGGGATCGACTCGCGGCCTGGCGCGAGACGCCGGTGACGACGCTGTTGTTGGCAAGTCCCGACGTCGACATGATGCGCACGATGGCGGAACTCGTCCTCTAGGCGTTCACTCGATGTAGCCCAGATTGCGAAGCATGCGGAGCGTGTCGTCGTCGATATCCGGCTCGCCCGCCGGGCCCGTTTGACGCTTGGCGCGAAGCGCTTCGGTCATCTCCTCGTAGCCGTCCAGGAGCGCGCGCAGATCCTGTGCCTCGGCAGCGGATTCCGGATAGCGATTGTGCTGTTCGCCCGGATCGCGGTCGAGCTGGTAGTAGTAGTACCGGTATTCACCGCCGCGGCGTTTTCGGATGAGCTTGCGCGTCCCCATGCGCACCGAAAAAAACGGCGGTGTGAGGGTTTCGGGTCCGTCCGCGCGAAGCGCTTTCGGGGACCAGGTTTCGCTGAACAACGGGCGCTCGTTCCAACTGGCATCCGGCGGTTGGGAGAGGAGCGGAACCAAGCTGCGTCCCATCAAGGCATTGGGATGGGGTGCACCCGCGAGGTCCAGCAAGGTGGGCATGAGGTCCACCAGTCCCACCGGAACCGGGATGCGCCGCCCGGCGGGAATTCCGGGGCCGCGAAGGATCAACGGAACCCGCAGTACTTCCTCGTGAAGGTCCCCGCCGTGGGCCAGGTAACCGTGCTCGAGGAACGCTTCGCCGTGGTCCGACGTCAACACGACGAGGGTCTCCTCGAGGATTCCGAGCGCCTCCAATGCGTCGAAGAACCCGCGCAATCGATCGTCGGCGCCCCGAATCTCCCGGTCGTAGAGTGCGGGCTGCCAGCGCGGCGTGATGTCTGGGGATACGGGAACCCCGTCGTCGACGAACAGCTCGCGATACTCCGCGCTCGGGAGATAGGGGTTGTGGGGTTGGTAGGTGTGAAGAAAGAGGAAGAAGCGTCGGTCCCGGTGGTGACGGAGCCAGTCCAGGGCGCGGTCCACGGAGGTGTCCATGGGCTTGCGCGGACCCGAAGTCTTTTCGGTGTGATTCTCCCGATAGGCGTCGAAGCCGCGGTCGAAGCCGCGCGTGCGAACGAGGGCTCCGTTCTCCGTGACGGCTCCCGTCGCAAAACCGTGATCTCGGAGTACCTCGGCGAGGGTCGGGATGTCGGACGACAGGACGCGCCCCAACCCGCGGCGCGTCACCTCGGATTGAACCGACGGCAATTGCGAAGTGAACATCGTCATGTGCGAAGGCGAGGTGAGGGGAATCGAGCTGACGACGGTTTCGAAGACGGTTCCCCGCTGTGCCAGAGCGCGGTCGATGAAGGGCGTGGTGTCGCGCGCGTAGCCGTAGGAGGTCGTGTGGTCCGCGCGAAGGGTGTCGAGCGAGATCAAGATCAAATTCGGCGTGTCGGATCGTTTCGGTACTCGGCGGACCACGGCCGGTGCGGACCAGACGGGCAAGCTCACGTTTCCCGGGGTCGCGACCCGGGTTTCGAAGCGAAACGCAACTTCTTCGCCCGCGAAGTCCGCCAGCGAAATGCGCTCGTCCCGCCAGCGGGTCTCGCTGCGGGGATCGAGCTCGAATCCGGCCAGGTGCGTGCACTCGTCGTCGCGGCAAACCTCGACGCGAAACTGGACCGGGCCCTGATCCCGGGCGGCTTCGAGGACACCCATTCCGATTTCGAGTGCGGCTCCACGGGGGATTTCAACCGCCCGGGTCGTCTCGACCGCGATGGGTGAGGGCGGCGGAACGAAGGCCTTGACCCATAGCTCCAGGGAATCCGCCGAAGCGTGGGGTGTCACGACGACGCGAACGCGCCCTTCGGGATCGACGGACAGCACCGATGCGGGCAACGGATTCCACTGGCGTGTTCGGGAATAGGGAGCAACCAGAAGTTTCCCCGCATCGCGCAGCGCGCGCGGGACCTGGATCGAAAGCTCGACCGTCCGATCTTCCGGGATCTCGATTCCGCGCTCGAGCAGGAGTGTGGTGCTGCGAAAGCTTTGCAGACTGGGTCGGGTTTCGTCTCCCAGGGTTTCCGACACGCCGCGCGGACCGAGGCGTGCGACGTACTCATAGCGCTCTTCCCCGCGGCTGCAGGCGAGAAGGATTGCGGCTGCGGCGACGATCCAGCGCAACGGGCGTCGACTGTCTTGCCCGTTTCCCCGGAGCCACATGGGTCTACAAATCCGTAGGGAGGTCGAAGCGCTCGATGTAATCCGAAAGGCGTTCGCGAACCTGCTCGGGAGACAGTCCGTATTCGTCGAGGGAATACGTGTGTGCACCGTGTTTGTTCTGGGGATTGTCGCGAACGTGTTGCTGGAGGGCTTGGGACACTTCGGGGCGTAGGTCCAGGTCGAAGTAGGCATAGATTCCGCGCGCGGTTTCCAGCGGATCCTCGACGAAACGGCGGTAATCCACATCGAAGAAACGCCCCGGGTCCGAGCGGTCCCGGGCGGCAAAGCCCGCTTCCAGCTTGAGGGCGAGATATTCCAGCACCGAGGCGCCGAGCTCTTTGGTGTCGACTTTTTCACGGGTGTTCATCAACGCCTCCATCATGCTGCAATAGGAGGCAAGGATCTGCATCGGATTTCGATGGGTCTGGATGATGCACACGTCCGGAAACAGTTCCGTCAATATGTCGAGCGCCCAAAGGTGGGCCGGGGATTTCAGAAGCCAGCGATTGCCGGGCCGCTGAAAGTCGAGCATGCGCAGCAGGTCCGCGTAGTAGGCGTAGGTCCCGTGTAGATCCTGCTCGAGGAACCACGCGCGGTAGGGATCCATGAGGGTTTCGATCCCGAGTTGTACGTCGCAAAACGTGTGGGCCGTCAGCAATACGCACTCTTCGGGGCCGTCCGCCCGCACGCGGTGAATCTTGTCGAAGGCGGGGTTCTCCTGACGCTGTCGTTCGAAGTGGGCCTTCATGCCGGCCAGGCGCGGATCTTCCTGTCCGGGGGCGAGTCCCTCCAGGGGGGTGGGATTCATGGCTTCCCACAACAGCAGTGGGCGGCTGTCCGGGTCCGCCCCGAGCAGGTTGAAGAGCGCCGACGTTCCGGTGCGCGGAAGCCCCGTGAGGATCACCGGGCGCCGGATCTCGCGTTCGCGGATCTCCGGGTAGCGCTTCCAGGAGTCTTCGACGCGCAGACGTGTAGCGAGCAACATGATCAAGCGGTCGCGCGTCCGCTTGCGGCCTCCCGGACGCAGGCCGGCGGCCTCGTAGGTTTCGATCAGAACGCCCAAGCCTTCCCGGAACCGGTCGTCTCCGAAGTCGTCGAGCCCCGTTTGATTCCGGGCCGCTTCGAGCAGGGCTTCTTCCGAGAGTTCGAGATCGGCCGCTTCGGACTGCGCCATGGCCTATTCCTTGGGGGCGAGCGATTCGAGGCGCTCTACCGAATCGAGATACTCCTCGACCAGGTTCATCACGACTTCGCGCACGGGGCGAACTTCGTTCATCGCCCCGACGATTTGTCCGACCGGATTGAAGGCGACAGCTTGTGCCTTGTTCGCATAGCGGTGGACGCGCGAAACCGCGTTGGCGGTCACCATGAATTGGAGCGGCATGCCCAGGGGATCCGGCGTGTCTTCGGCCTCCCAGGCCTCGGTCCATTCGTTCTTCAACATGCGACAGGGCTTGCCCGTATAGGAACGCGACCGGACCGTGTCGCGGGACGTGGCTTTGATGTAGCTCTCCATCTGAGCCGGCGGGCATTCCGCTTCCTCGACCGTCAGCCAAAGCGAACCGGTCCACGCGCCCTGCGCCCCCATGGCGAGGGCCGCGGCGACCTGGCGTCCGGTACCGATGCCACCCGCCGCCAGCACCGGCGTCGGTGCCACGGCGTCGATGACCTCGGGCCAGAGCACGATGCTTCCGACGTCGCCGGTATGTCCGCCGCCTTCGCCCCCCTGGGCGATGATGAAGTCGACACCGGCTGCCTTATGGGCCAGCGCGTGTTTGACGCTGCCGCACAGCGCCCCCACCAAGCGGCCCGAAGCCTGGATTTCTTTGATGACATCGGCGGGAGGCGTCCCCAAGGCGTTGGCGACCACGCGAACTTTCTCGTGGCGGAGCAGCGCTTCGACCTGCGGGCCCGCGGTGGCCGCGGTCCAGCCGAGCAGCTCCCGCGCTTGCTCGCCTTCGGGGAGTTCCGGGACACCGTGTTCCGTCAAGAGCTTCGCGGCGAACTCGCGATGTTGAACCGGAATCGAGTCTTTGAGTTGTTGTTCGAGCTTCTCGACGTCGAGTTCGCCCTGGCCCGCGTACTTGCCGGGGATCACGATGTCGACGCCGTAGGGCTTGTCGCCCACGTGTTCGTCGATCCATTTCATTTCGATCTCGAGCTGTTCCGGCGTGAACCCCACCGCGCCCAGCACGCCGAGTCCGCCCGCCTGGCTGACGGCCGCGACGACGTCGCGACAGTGGGTGAAGGCGAAGATCGGAAACTCGATACCAATTTTTTCACAGAGTTCGGTGCGCATAGTTCAGGCTTTCTCCACCAGCTTTGCCAGGTGCTCGACCTGGCCATCGTCCCGCCCCAGCAGGACTTCGTTGAAGTTTCCAGAGCCGCGAGGATGACGTTCTCCCTCGCGTTCGAATGCCAAGAGCAAACTGATGCGATGCGGCGGCGGGCCCGTGGGCGGTGGAGCCGCGTGCATGACGTCGCCGTAGTGGAACGTGACGTCACCCGCTCGAACCGGCAGCGACACGCCGCGCGGCGCCCTTGCGTGGTTGGCGTCGATGTAGTTGTACCCGCATTTCCAGGAACCCGGCAGCATCCGCAGCTCGCCGGCTTCCGGGGATCCGTCGGTCAAACAGACGGTGACGATCAAGATCGGGCAAACGCTCGCGTGGCCCCCCATGCCGCAATCGCGATGCCACGGAAGGTCGGACAAACCTTCGACCATGTCGGGGTTCTTGAACAGGACCGATACCCCTTCGGCGTCGCCGGGCTGGCGCGCTTCCAGGCGTTCGTCCGACAGTCCTGCGATCCGGCGGATGTGGGGATTGCCGTAGAGGGCGCCCAGCTCGTCGATGGTTCCGGCGTGGATCACCCGACATACCACTTCCTCGCCCTCGGCGTTCTTTCCCCACCACGAAGACTTGTCGCCCGGGCGAGCGTCGCGGCGCAAGGCCTCCGCGTGTTGTAGGAAGCGCGCGATTTCCGCCTCGGAGAAGACCCGCTTGACCATCAGATAACCGGTGGTGCGGAGGAAATGGGCCATCTCCACGTCGTCGTCTCCGAGATCGAATGCGCGTCCCACGTCGAGGGGCTGGCCCGCGGCATCGCGGAGATCGATGTTTTCGGGATCGTAGATCGGCCGTCCGTGAAACATGGCGCGCAACACCGGCTCCCAGCGCAGCCAAAGCATCGCTTTGCCGCGCGGGCAGCTGGCCCGACCGGAATACAGCAGGCCCGGGGCCGATTCGAATTCCTGGGCGAAGCCGCTCCAATCCACCGGATCGAGTTCGATCACCGTATGGGCGGCTTCTTCCCCGGCAGCGATTTCGAAACCGCGTTCCTTCGGGAGATAGGTGAACGCCGCGCCTTCGCCCACGCGGAAGGCCAGGGGTGCCAGGGATCGTGCGGCTTCCGCGGCGAGCAGGCCGTTTCCCGCCGCCAGTCGGCGCGGGAGATCGTGTTCGTGAAATGCGCGGAAATCGATCGGGGTGGGGGCCTGCATGTTCGGAGCGCGATTATAGCTTCGCTTCGCGCCTCTGGGTGTTCTCCGCGATCGGGCTTCTGCTGCCCCGAATGCCCTTACTTCACGAGGAGCTGATCGATGATTTCCGCGCTGGCTGCGTCGGCGATTGCGATCATTTCGTCGTCGGTCCGGTCCTGGATGGGGTGGGGAACGTAGACCGCCGCCGGGTCCGCTCCGATCGCCTGAGCCTGGCGCAAAGCCCCATCGCGAAATTCCGTGGTGGCGACGAATACGCTCGGTACACCGCGATCCTCGAGATCGACCGTGTCGTGCACACTGCACGACGTGCAGCTTCCTCAGTCCGCCAGAGCCTCGATCACCGCGCCGCACTCGCTTGCGATCTGTTGGCGCAGGTCCGTGGGGGCGGGTTTCGTGAAGGTGGGTTTCGCGTAGCGTTTGATCGTCGCACCGCGCTCTTCGAGAAGCTCGGCCAAGCGGTTCAAGAAAAGATCGCCGCGGGCTTTGGAGATGTCGAGCAATCCCACGGTGACACCCGAAAGATCCGCCAGGCGCGGCAGGCGCGCGCGAATCGGGAGTTCCCGCTCGGAGGTCGGGTCGAGGAGCACGCGTTGGTTTTGGCTCACGAGCGGATCTCCCTCAATACGGGCTGGCTTCCGGTTTCGCCGTTGACCCAGCCTCCGATGATGGCGGAGAACAAGCCCGCGCCGCCACCGCAATGCACGATCAAGATTCCCCCCGGCTTGAATTTGGGCAAGGTGGCATCGGCCAGGCCTTCGGGAATGCCTTCGGCGATTCCATCGGCACCGCGAACCAATTCGCGTCCGGGAATCAGCAGCAATTCGTGGAGACGCTGTTGGAGTTGCGCCTTGTCCCAACCTGCTTCCGCGAACACCCGCGCGTGTTCCGGGCCCACCGCGAGCATGACATCGAATGCCAGAGGGAGTTTCGGGTGATGGACGGTTCGCAGGTTGACCGCGAAGCTGCGCGCCAGGGATTCGGGGTCGCGCGAAATCTGATCGACGATGGTTCGCGGACCTTCTCCGGGAAACAGCAGCACCGTGTCGCGGCCGGCCTCGGCGCCGAAGTCCGTCGCGAGCGGCGTCCAGGGCGATCCCTCTTCATCTTCCGGAAAGCAGAAACTCAGTTTTCCCGGATTTCCGAAGGTTGCGCGATCGACTTCGCCCGGGCGACCGCCGCCGACGTTGCGCACGATCAAAGCGAGTGCTCGCCCGATGCTGGAATTGGCGCGGTTGCCCTGGCCGAATACATTCTTGCCGGAGTTCATGCCGAGGCGCTTGCGAATGGGTCCGTTGACGACGATCACCGGTCCCGCCCCCATGGTGGTCGCCAGCAAGCCGTGGATATTGAATTCATCGGTGCAGGCCGCTTCGAGGGCGGCCAGGACGACGGGCATATGTTCGGGTTTGCACCCCGCCATGACGGCGTTGATGGCGACTTTTTCCACGCTGCAGGGTGCGAGGTCCGGGGGGACCACCGCGACCACTTCGTCGGGCGGGCGGGTGGTCCCATTCAACATGGCGAGAACCCGGCGCTCGGTGGGCGGGACCACCGGGAGTCCGTCACTCCAGCCCCGCGCGAACAGGGCTTCGATGGCGTCTTCGTCCTCGCCCAGCTCCACGCGACGCGATTGCAGCGCGGCGCCGCCGAAGCGTGCGGCGAGGTCCAGTGCCAGAGTGGGTTCCACGCTGCGGGAACCGCAACCCGGACGGAACGCCGGAAGCCCCTCACCCAATCCGCTCGCTCCGGATACACGCTCCCAATCGCCGCGGTGCCAACCCAATACGCGTTCGGTTTCGTGTCCTTCTTCGACGCGAACGAGCGTCGGAACGGCGTCGATCTTGTGATGCCAGGAAACGTTCAGGTCCCGATCGTCGATGGCGGGGACACCTTCGGGGAAGCTCGGGTCGTCCTGGGTGTAGACCGTGAGTTCGGCGTGCTTGGCGAGTTGCGCCAATACGGGCCCGACCAGGACGCAAGTCGGACAGTCGCGCTTCACGAACGCCACGAGACCGTTCGGGAGAGCCGGGCGTTCGCTCACGGCGCGCCGAAGTCCGGCATGACTTCGTCCGCGAAGGTGCGGATCGCCTCCATTGCGATTCCGTGGGGCACGCTGCCGAGCTGCATCAGCAGGGTCCGTTCATCGACGCCGATCTCTTCGAAGCGCGAAAACTTCACGGTCTGGTCTCCGGTGCCTCTGGGTTCGCCTTGGGCGCGGGCGTCTCGTAGCTCCCGGCGCGCAGTGCGCGTCCCACGATGCGTCGTCCCACGAAACCGCGCAGGCCCCGGGCGCGCTGCAGCGCCCGCAGGTTGCCCAGCGATGCGCTGAATGCAATTGCCAGATTGGGGTCCCCGATCACGCGGAGCTTGCCCGTCATGCGCGCGATGCTGGGCGAGAGGTCACCCGCCAACAGCGCGAGGTAATCCTGGGGTTTGACGCGCACGGTCGAGCGCGGATCGGAGACGAGACCCTTGGCGAGCCGGAGCTCCCTGTCGTTGAAGGCCAGATGCCAGCCCCCGCCGTCGGGACCGGTGAATTCGATGTTGAGGACGCCCTGGAGTCCGCGCATCTCCGCCCGGGCCTGACGGTCGGCGAGGCCTCCCATGCGCGAGGCCGCGACGCCCAGGCGCATGAGTTGCGCGACACCTTTGTTCACCGTTTGGTTCACGGAGAAACTATACACACGGGTCGCTCGGTCGGCCCGGGTGGGGACTTTACGGGAGATGCCTTACGCGCGGCGCCGGCGTGCTCGCCGTCGGAGGGACATGAGGACCGGAACGATCAAGCTGAGTTCAGCCCCCAGCCCGCAATAGAAGCCCGCTTCCCAATCGTTCCAGGGTGCGAAGCACTCGAGATCGTCACCGAAATCAGTTCCACCGTCGCCGTCATTGTCGATGCCGTCGTTGCATTCGGGATCCTCGAACCAGAAGGGCGCGGCACATCCCGGATCGTGGGGGTAGTCCGCCAACCCGTCGCCGTCATTGTCGATGGCGTCCATGCATTCCGTGGGATGAATGCTGAACACGTTGTCGGAACCGGCACCGGCGACGAAAATCGTTCCGTCCGGCAACGCCGCAATCCCGCGCGGCGCGATCAGTGCCTGGCCGCCGCCGCCGCCCGCATGGGCGACGCGAGCGATGTGACCCTCGGGACTGATCTTGAACACGTTTCCGCTGAGGGTGCCGCTGACGTACACGTTGCCGTCTGCGTCGACACCGAGGTTCTGGGGCTGGTCGAGGGGATGGATTCCGTCGCCACTCGCGTCGATGATCTCGGTGATGTTGAGATCGGGGTCGATCTTGAGCACGTTGTCGCTGGTCTGGCCCGCCACGAACACATTGCCCGCGGAATCGACCACCACATCGGAGGGAAACACGAGTTCCTGGCCCGGACCGGCGCCCGCTTGATCCACGATCTTGGTGATGGTTCCGTTGGGCTCCACTTTGAAGGTGTTGAAATTGAACAGACCCGTCACGTAGACGTTTTGGTTGGCGTCGACCGCAATGGACGACGGGCCGAGCAGGTTGTTGCCCAGGCCGTCACCGCTGGCGTCGATGATGGTTTCGATGATGCCCGAGGGCGGAAACTTGAACACGCCCGTGACGCTGCCGGCGATGTAGATGTTCGACGCAGAATCCACCGCGATGGCATTGGGGTCTCCCCAGGGTGCAGGGCCACCGCTCGTGTCGTACTTCACCGATACCTGGCCGTTTGCGGCAATCAGGAACAGGTTGCCTCCGACCACGTAGACGTTCCCGAAACCGTCGGGCGCCATGTCGAAGGGGCTCGTGAGGGGATTGTTGGGCGTACCGGTTTGATCCATCGACAGCGTGACCACGCCTTGATCGTCGATCTTGAACACGTTCTTGCTCTGGAATCCGGCCACGAAAAGGTTTCCGAGGGCGTCCGCCGTCATGGCGATCGGCACATCCAGAGCATTGCCCTGGCCATCCCCGGTTGCATCCATCACCGGCGTGATGAACGCAACGGCGGGCGACGCGACCACGGCGAGCAAGGGGAGGGCAATCAGAAGGTTTCGTAGGGGGGTGAGCATCGTGTTTGCACTTTCGTTGCGCTCGGGTGGCGGAGGTGGCTCACACCGAGAGTTGGATTCCCACAATAGAGTGCCGTGAATTGCCCCCGAGGTGACGAAAAATGTCACCGATTGGTGTCATGGGGGGGCGTATAATTTGCTGATATCGACGGAGGACGCAGCATGGAACGTTGGACCGCGGGCAACATGCCCTCATTGACCGGGAAGACCGTAATCGTAACCGGTGGTAACGGCGGTCTCGGCTACGAGGCGGCGCTGCGATTTGCGCAAAAGGGGGCGCAGGTGGTGATTGCCTGTCGCGATCAGGCCAAGGGCAAAGCGGCTCTCGAACGGATTCGCGCGTCGGCAAGTGATGCGCAAGTCGAAGCCATGCCCCTGGACCTGGCGCAGCTGGCGTCGATTCGCGCGTTCGTCGACTCGTTTCTCGAACGCCCGGGCCGCGTCGACATTCTGTGCAACAACGCCGGTGTCATGGCGCTTCCCTATCGCAAGACGGCCGACGGATTCGAGATGCAGATCGGCACCAACCATCTCGGACATTTCGCGCTGACGAGTTTACTGCTCGGTTGTTTGTTGGAAGCGCCGGAACCGAGGATCGTCACCGTGAGCAGCCAGTTCCACCGGGCGGGCAAGATCGCGTTCGACGACCTGCATTCGGAACGTCGCTACCGAAAGTGGGGCGCCTACGCCCAGAGCAAGCTCGCCAACCTTCTCTTTACCTACGAATTGCAGCGACGTCTCGCCCAAGCGGAAAGTCTGGCGAAGGCGGTGGCATGCCATCCCGGGTACGCGTCGACCGATCTGCAGATGGCCGGGCCGCGGATGGAGGGTTCGTCGATCATGGAACGGCTCTCACTTGCGTCCAACAAGATCTTTGCGCAGAGCCCCGCGAGTGGTGCGTTGCCGACGTTGTACGCGGCTACCTCTTCGGACGTACGAAGCGGCGACTACATCGGACCCGACGGATTCGGAGAAATGAGCGGCAGTCCAAAGAAGACGCGGTCGAGTGCGCGCTCCTACGATCAGGCGATGGCCAAGAAGTTGTGGAGTGTTTCGGAAGAACTCACCGGTGAGAACTTTGGGGCGTTGTCCCGGTGATCCTCAACCCGGATCTCCGTCATCCCCGTCGCGCTCCCGAAGGGTGAAGACTTCGGCGGGCTCGCTGACTCCACGCAAAGTGTGGCGCCCAAGGGACCGGAGTTCGTTGGGTACGAGGCGCGCAAAACTTTCGGAAGCCACGACCCGCTGCCCAAGGAATTTCGACAGGGTCTCGAGGCGCGAGACTTCGTTGACGGCCGGGCCCGTTACGGTGAAATCGAGCCGCCCTGAAATTCCGACATTCCCGTAGGTGACTTCTCCTTCGTGGAGTGCCAGCGCGATGTCGACGGCCGGCATCGCGCTGCCTTCCCGGGAAGAGTTGAATTCCTCCAGGCGAACGAGTGTTTCACGCGTCGCTGCCACCGCTCGGTCCGCCGCGTCCGGTTGGCCGCGAAGCGGGAAAATCGCCATGACCGCATCCCCGATGAATTTCAGCACTTCGCCGCCGTGGTCGATCACCGAACCCGCGGTGCTCTCGAAGAACTGATTGAGCAACTTGAGGTAGGTGACACGCGGAAGCTGCTCGGTCATCTGCGTCGAACCCCGCAGATCACACCACCAGATGACCGCGGGAATCTCCTCGCCGTCTCCGCGCCGGATGAGTCCCTCGAGTACCCGTTCGCCTGTGTGAATGCCGAGGTAGGTGTCGAGCAGGGTGCGGGCGATGCGTCGCGTTGCGTGAACCTCCACGAGGCGACTGAAGAGGGGGAGAATTTCGTGGATGTGGCCGAGGCTTTCGGTCGCAAACCCCCCCGGGTGGTCGGTCGCCAACGTGATGGCGTGGATCTTTCCATCGCTGAAGGGTACGGGCATGGCGACGTAGTCGGTCGCGCCTTGATCGCGCAGCTCGCGCAGGATCGGAAAGTCGAGCACGGCGTTTTCCGCCTCGAGGCGACGGCGAACGCCGCCTCGGCCTTCGAAGATGGGGATCAGGGGACTGGTGAGGAAACGCTCTTCGTCGGCACGGTCGTGGGATAGTTCGATGGTTTGGACCTGGTCCTCCGCGCGTTCCCAGACGTGGACGATGCCCATGACCTGAGGGTGAAGCGTGCGAACCATGAGGTTCGTTCGCGTGACGGGAACGCCGACCGCTGCAAGTTGGCGTGCGAAGCGCGCCAACAACTCCGCGATGCTCGAAGCCTCCCAGGCATCGCGCATCAGCCAGTCCACCAGGGGATTGCCATGGGTATGGGTGTCGGTGACGGGGTCGATGCTGACCTCTTCGTCTTCCTCGTACCAGGCATCCATGCGGTTGCGGTAGAACGCGATGTAGCCGCGAATCGCTTCGGCCTCGGGCAATGGGTCCTCGTAGGACCACAATCCGTTCTCCGCGACTTGCCCCTCGACGTTGAGGGTCCAATAGGAGGCGTTGCCCTTGAAGGGGCAATGGGTGTGGTACTCCGTGGGAAAGGCGAGGTCCATGCGCACGTCCTTGCGCGGCAGGTAGTACACCGGAGGAAGTCGGGTCTCGTGGAGGATCAGCGCCCGTCGCGTATCCGCAACCGTTTCACCATTGAACACCACCTTCACGCGGCGGTCCGTGAGTTCGATGGAGATGGCGTATTCCGGAGGTCTGGGAACATGCGATGACTCGGCCACGGGTCTCCTCGTTCAGCCCGCGGCGGACGGGGCTGCGTCCGAAGTCTCGCGCGAGATTCGTTCCACCCAGCGCCGGTAGGTCTCGAGCGGTTGCGCACCCACCAGCACGAAAGTCTGATCCGCCCGCCGCACGGCGGGCACGCCCGAGGTTCCGAGTTCGAGTGCTTCCCGATGATCGTCGAAAACGCGCTTCTCGAATTCGCCATCGGCAAGAAGTTTCAGATGTTCCGATGCCAGCCCCGTCTCACTCCATACGTCGGAAAGGGTTTCGGGGTTACTGATGTCGCGACTTTCGGCAAAGTAGGCTTCGAACAGACGCCGCCGCAGCTCCGGAAGCGAATCCGGCGCCACCGCGGCGGCGAGTTTGGCGAGACGGTGTGGAGGAACGCTGTGGCTGGGCGGTCCCGCGTCGCCCTGCCAGGTTGTCATCTTGCATTCGGGTTCGTCGGCCGCGACCCGCAACCAACTCTCGGTGTAGGCCCGAAACTTCTCGAGGCTGCGTCCGGAGCGCGGCTTCGGGCGCAGGAGATAGCTCTTCCACTGTAGGGTGAGTGCACCCTGCAGGGTTCGTTCGAGGCGCTCCAAACGAACCGCTGCGTTGTAGCACCAGGGGCAGAGGAAATCCGAATACACCACGAGCTCGACGCTTGCGTGAGCCGCTTCGCTCATCGAGAAGATTCTCGCGCCGATAGCTGCTGATTGAGGTCGCGAACGCGCCGCGAGAGGGTTTGGCAGATGCTGATGCCGATGGCGGGCAGGTCCTCCATCAAGCGGAAGAGGTCATCCCGTTTCAGGCACAGAAGTCGCACGCGGGTCTTCGTCACCGCATCGGCGGATCGCGGTGAACCGTCGAAGACCGCCATTTCGCCAAAGAAATCCCGCGGCCCCAGCTCCGTCAGTACGGCACCGGACCGCTGAATGGTCACCTGTCCGTCGACGATCAGGAAAATTGTGTCATCGAAGTCGCCTTCGCGACAGATCTCGACTCCAGCGGGGTGACCCACTTCGCGGGCGACCTTGGCGAGATCGACCAGCTGGCGGGTGGTAAGCGGTTCGAAGAGCGGAAGGGTCTTCAAATGGATCGCGATTTCCACAGGGCTCAGCACGCTGCCATCATCACTCATCGTATCGTTGCCAGCCAGCGGGCCGACGTCCGCGGTTCGGATGAGCTCCGCCACGATGAGCCGAGTGAGTTCGTCCGGGTCCTGGCGGAGTTCTTCGAGAACGTCCTCGGCGGCGACCTCCGCTTGCGAGGCGGAAGCCCCGGCGGGGTCTTCGAGCACGGGGATGACCCGCGCTTGATCCCGGGGATCCAAGAGCGCCTCGAGGGCTTCCAAGAGGATGGCGCGTTGGCGGCGGCTTCGAGTTCGCTTCAAGTGATCGCTCAACTCCGCCATGCGGCCGTCCCGGCGCAAGGCCGCAAGCATCAACAGGGCGGTGTGCCCGCTTTCCTCGATGCGTTCCTGCAGCCGCTCCATCAGGATGCCCGAATTGCGAACTCCCATCAGGGAGCGCGAGTGCGCGGCCAGGCGCGGAATGGTCTCGAGTTCGCGTTCGTACAGGGATTCCAGTGCCTTCTCGTCGACATCGAGATCGCGGATGATCTCGAGAATCGGATCGCGAATTCTGCGTTTCCCAAACGCGAGCTCCTGCAGTAAGCGGTCCGCAACGCCGACTCCCAATGCCCGTAAACCGAGCGCCGCGGAGGCGGAGACATCCCGGTCGCGGTGGCTCAATCCGTCGATCAACCAATCCACTTCGCTCGGCAGGTCCGCGCGACCCGCAAAGCGCATGACCGAACAGAGCACGGCGAGGTCTCCGCAGTCGCGCAGTGCCAACATGGCGTCCGCGGCAACGCGCGTCGCGGGGCCGTGCCGGCCCGCGACTTCGGCGATGGCGCTAGCGACGTGCGCCCGATCGGGTTCGTCGCGGAGCATCGATGTCAGCAGCACCAGACGCGTGTTCCACGTTTCATCGATGGTCGATTCGAGTAGTGCGAAGCGGAGTTCCTCTCGGGCGATCTGGCGCAGGGCCAGGTCGTCGCTGTTGACCGCCGCCAGGAGTGAAGCATCGAGGGATTGGCCCTCGGGGGGGGCGAGTCCCCGCCGGCAGCGGGCGGCGATGGCGGCCAGGCGCACGGCGGGTTCCGGATCCTCGGCGGTGCGATCGAGGACGAGGCGAGCGGCATCACGAGGGCGACGGTTGCGCGCGATTCTTCCGACGGCCTGGACCGCGTTGGCGCGATCGATGGGTCGCAAGCCATCGCGTTCCTCGACCAACGCACACAGGGCCTTTTCGGCGGCGGCGTTGTCGATCACGTCATCGACCCGCCTTTCCAAGATGGCATCCATGGCGTCGATCAGGTGTGGCCGGTGGTTCGCCGGGGCTCGGAGGGATGCGCTGGCGAGGGCCGTGATCGCGCCGGCGGTGGAGGCTTCGCAGACCAGGGCGATTGCGGCTTGGGATCGATCGATGTCGTCGCTGGCCAGCTCGTTCGTGAGGCTTCGCAACGTCGCGGGATCGAGCAACTGATCGAACTCGAGATTCGCTTTTCCATGTCGCCCGGCGTTGGACGCGGCCTTGAGGAGCAGGGTCGGATAGGCGCGCCAAAGCCAGATGGCGATCACCAACCATACGATCGAGATCGACAACCCCACATATCCGACCACCACCGGCGTACTCACCGCGAGGGCCAGTAGCACGACGAGATTTCCCAGAACGCCGCCGCTGCGTTTCACCGGGCCTTCGAGCAGTGTCGTGGCGCGCGAGCGAATGCGTTCCGGAAATAGATTGAACAGGATCCGCATGGCGGGGTCGTACACCGCGTTGTCTTGAATCTTCGTCCCCACCAAGGCCCCGACACCGACCCGCAGGCTCAGGTTGATACTCAAACCGAAGAAACCGATGGCGTAGACAATGGGCGAGATTCCCAGCGCCAGGGGCATCCCAATCACCTGGAAGAGCCGGGAAGTGGCGACGAGTTGGGCGATCAGAATCGCGATACTCAGCCAACCGCGAACTTGCGCGTAGAGGGCGAGTAGACGCTCCTCGCCGTCGGCACCCGCGGTAGCCAGGTCGGCGACGTAGGAAAACTGAAAATAGAGAATCGGACCCAATAGCCCGCTTGCGAGCCCGACCAGAAGCAGGATTCGAAAAAGCGCGTTGTCGCGCCAGAGCCCGAGAAACGTGACGGTAGACTGCTCGCGCCGCGTGGTCGCGAAGGTTCCGGGCGAATGCAGGCGCAGCGGTGCGGCGCTGCGCAGACGCGTGGAGACCCAGGCCGCGAGCGCCAGGGCGAGAGCCGATGAGGTAAGCAGGCCGTCGATGCCGAGCACGCGCCCGATCGGCTCCGACGCGAAGCTGCCCAGGATCGTTCCGAGAGTGACGCCCGCCATCAGGGGGGCAAACAGACGCTTCGCCTGGCGCCCGTGAAGCAGGTCCCCCATGGCAACCCAGAACACCAGCAACGCGACGGAGGGGATCTGTTTCGACGCGATCACCAGGACCACGTAGACGCCGTCGATGTTCGAGCGGACCAGAACCCACAAGGGGAGCAGGAGCAGCGCCAGGACGAGCAGGGCCGCGGGCAACAGGCGGAGCCGGTCGAAGCGGCTCGCCAGGCGGCCCGCCACATCGGTCGTCCCCACCAGCAATAGGCTGCCGGCGAGGAAGACCATGGGGAGGAAGAAAACCCCGACCCGCTTGAGAAACAGGGTCTCCGAGGCGTTCTTGACCGAGACGTCCGCCCAACCAATCAGAAACAACGTTGCAGCGGCCCAAAAGAACAATTTGCGTTCGGTGGGCTCGATTCCGAGGCGACGCCACATGGTTCTGCGACTCTACTCCGTCCCCCTTGGGTTATCCTACTTCCATGAACTCGCAGAGAAATCGATGGGCTTACAAAGTGTGTCTGGGTTTGGTCTGGGCGACCGCGGTGCTGCTGGCCGGTTCTTCGGCGCGAGCATCCGGCGGTGGAACGGAACTACCCGGAGAGGTGGAAAAATACCGCGGTTGGATCGCCGCCATGAAGGGCGAGCCCAAGGGCCCGTTCGAGGGCATTCGGTGGTTTTGTAAGGATGGGACGGTCCTGCCGCCAAAATCCTACGCCTGCCGCAATCACGGAGGCGGAATCCAACACGGTCTGTGGAGCGCGCGCACGCGCGAGATGCGCAAGAACGGCTACGCGGTCGGGAACGTCATCGGGGCCCTCGACCCGGCCGATTTCACCGGGAGTGATCCGCAGCTCGACACCCTGGCCCAGATTCTGGTCGAGCGATTCCTCATTCAAGCGGATGACGGTTGGATCTTGCGCCGCGCGCGAACCTACCGCGGTGCCTTCCAGGCCGAGGACGAGGAAGCCGGTGCGACCGCCCTCGTGCGCGCCCTGTTGGCGGATCCGGACTGGCGCACACCGGCGCGCTTTCTCTTGTTGCGCGAGGCGGTGCGCCTGCTCCCGATTCAGCAGGATGCGGCGGGTGCCACCGAGGTTCGACAGCTCGCCGTCGTCATCGCCGATGCCGACCCGGGTTTTCAATCGCTCCGCGCGAAGATCCACGGTTCTCCGGACGCCGGCGATGCGGCTTCGGTTCGGGTCTACGCGTCGGGCAAGGGAAAGGCGTCCCTGTCGGACAAATTCGAAACCCTCGCCACGGGAATCGAGTCCCTTTATTCCAGCGCCGGAACCCAGGAGACCTTGACCCGGCTCGCAGCGGAAACCCAGGACGCCGATCTCGCCCAGAAACTCGGTCGCGCGGCGGAGCAGATTCAAGGGGCGGAGACCGCCGCGCGGCGCTTCGTCGTGGCCAGCGCGTGGATGGCGGCCTTGAGGAAGCGGCTGGAAGAAACGCCTTCGGTCGAAGACGCCTTGTTGCTACTGCGGGCAAGCCTTGCGGTGGAGCGCGAATCCTACGCTTCGGGAAACACGACGCTTACCTCCCTCGACCAAACGACTCGTGCAGATCGACTCTATTGGCTCAAGGGGGGGATTCTCTCGCTGTACGGGTCGGGCCTGATCAGTGCCCGACAGCGAGCGGGCGCTGAGGAGAGCGTCGCACGTCTCGAATCCGCCGAGCCCCTGGTGTTGCAGCAATACCGCGAAGAGGTTCGCTACATGGGCCGCATGGCGGAATGGTCCGGGCGCGCCATGGCGTTTCACTTCGACCGCGCCGTGGTGATGTTCTCCGCCCTCGACCCCATGGCCCACCTCTTTCCCCAGGACCGTTTGCGGGGAAGTCCTTTGCTCGTCGTCGGCGCCGTCGTCGACAGCCTGGTTCGCGACGCCAATCACATTGCGGGGATCGAGCACGAATTGTTCGGTACCCGGGCCGGTACGGGGTTGCGCGCCTTGAACCCCGGAATGGCGCGCGGCGCGTTGTATTCGCCTTCTCGTCAGGGCATCGCCGAGAGTGTGGATGGCGAAGGCATCTACATCTTGCCCGAGACGGTTTCAGATCTGCCGCCCGTTGGCGGCATTCTCACCCAGGGTGAGGGCAGTTCGCTTTCCCACGTTCAACTCCTGGCGCGCAACCTGGGTATCCCCAACGTCGTGGTGGGGGACGAGATTCTCGATTCCGTGCGCCAGCGTGTGGGCAAGCGCGTCGTGATGGCCGTGAGCCCCAACGGCGTGGTGCAGCTCGACGAAGATGGGCCGCGCTGGGCCAAAGTGTTTGGCGAAGAGAAGAAGGTTCAAGACGTGGTGATCGAACCCGATCTCGAAAAGCTCGACTTGACCGAGACGAAATTCGTTCCGCTTTCGAAATTGCGCGCGACGGATTCGGGGCGCGTGTCGGGACCGAAAGGCGCCAACCTGGGAGAACTGAAACACCACTTCGGGAATATCGTTCCCGACGGGTTCGTGATCCCCTTCGGTGTCTTTCGCGCGCTGCTCGACCAACCCCTCGAAGCCGGCGGACCTCCGGTCTTCGCGTGGATGAAGGAGCGCTACGCCACCATCGCGAAGCTCGAAGGTGCCGAGCGACAAAAAGTAGTCCGCGCGTTCCTGGATCGCTTACGGGACTGGATTCAGAGCGTGGATCCCGGGCCGGAGTTTCGGGGCAAGCTTCGCGTTGCCTTGGAGCAGCGCTTCGGAAAAGAAGGCAGCTATGGCGCGTTCGTGCGCAGCGACACGAACGTGGAAGACCTACCGGGCTTTACGGGCGCAGGCCTCAACCTGACGATTCCCAACGTCGTGGGCTTCGACAACATCGCGAAGGCGGTGCAGCAGGTTTGGTCGTCGCCCTTTACGGAACGCGCTTATCGCTGGCGCCAGGCCCATATGGATCAGCCCGAATACGTGTTTCCCGCCGTGGTGGTCCAGTACAGCTTCCCGGCGGAGAAATCCGGCGTGATGGTGACGACGGACCTGGAAAGCGGTGAATCGGGCTGGCTCTCGGTCGCCGTGAGCGAAGGCGTCGGCGGAGCGGTCGACGGACAGGCCACGGAATCCCTGCGGATTCGTTCCAAGACCGGCGAAGTCCGATTTCTCTCCCAGTCCACGGCGCCGACGCGGGCGATTCTTTCGCCCCACGGTGGAGTGAAGCGGGTTCGCGCGACCGGGACCGATGCGGTGTTGCAGCCCGGAGAGATCGCGCAGTTGATCGAGATTGCGAAGGATGCCCCCGCACGTTTCCCGACCTTGCGGACGGTGGACGGGGATGCGGCGCCGGCAGACATCGAATTCGCCTTCCGTGATGGTAAGCTCGCCTTGCTCCAGATCCGCCCACTGGTCGAGAGCCGAAGCGCTCAATCCAGTGTTTACCTTTCGAAATTGGATCAGAAATTCCAGCAGCGCGGCGATCAACGTGTCTCGTTGTTCCAAGTCCCCGAGGTGTCCAGCCGATGAATCGTTCCCGAAGTCTTTCCGCAGTTTCCCTGTTGCTCGCAGCCGCCATGGCGTTTTCCGCTGGGGGGACGCACGCGTATCCCCTGGATGGCATGGAGTGGACGGGCATTACGCGCCTCGAAGGGTATCGCCTGGCCATGGAGCCCCTGGTCCAGGCCGGACGGCTCGCGAAGGGAGGAACGTTTCCCAGCGATCGCGTGACGCTGCGCATGCTCGGCAATCCGGACTTCGCCTTGCCCGCGCCCGACGCCGCGTTTTCCGCGAAGGTGGCGGCTCTGTTGGAATCCGAGAAGTCGAGGTACGGCGTCGTCGTTCTCGATATCACGGATCCCGCCAACCCCAAGTACGCGGCGGTGAATCCGGATAAGATCCAGAATCCCGGTTCCGTCGGGAAAGTCCTCGTCGCCTTGGGGATCTTCCAGGCGCTGGCGGACGTCTATCCCGACGACCTGGACGCGCGGCGCGCCATTCTGAAGAACACCCAACTCACCGCCAACGGGTTCATTCGCAAAGATTCCCACGTCGTTCCCTTCTACGAAATCGGCGGCGACCGCGTTCGTAAACGCCCGATCCAAGAAGGCGACACCGCGAACCTGTGGACCTACCTGGATTGGATGTGTTCCAGCAGCTCCAATGCCGCGGCGGCCATGTTGATGTCGCAGCTCGTGCTTTTGAAGCATTTCGGGACGGAGTACCCGGTTCCCGTAGCGCGGGCGGACGCGTTTTTCGCGGATTCGAAGAAGACGGACCTACAGCGCATTTTCCTGGACGCCATCACGACTCCCGTCACCCGAAACGGGCTCGACCTCAAGGCCCTGCGTCAGGGAAGCTTCTTTACGCGCGAGGGGAAGAAACGCGTGCCTGGAACCTCGAGCCACGCCACGGCGCGCGAGTTGCTTCGCTTCATGCTCAAGATGGAGCAGGGAAAATTGGTGGATCCGTTCTCGAGCCTCGAAATCAAGCGGCTCCTCTATCTTTCGGACCGCCGAATTCGCTACGGCTCGTCGCCGGCCCTCGCCAACGCGGCGGTCTATTTCAAGTCGGGGTCCCTCTATAGCTGCAAGCCGGAAGAAGGATTTACCTGCAAGAAATACCAGGGCAATCGGCTGAATTATTTGAACTCCGTGGCGGGCGTCGAGGTCTACGACGAGCAGCCTGAGCTCCACTACATCTCCGTAGTGCTCTCGAATGTGTTGCGAAAGAACTCCGCCGTCGAACATCAAACCCTCGCCACGCGGATTCACCGATTGGTGGAGTCCTTCCATTCGGTGGGGATGCCGCCGAAGGCCGAACCGCAGATTTCGGAAGAAGAACTGCTGAACGCCGCCGAAGGGAATTGAGGCGGCGGGGTCGGGGTCAGCTCGACTCGACGATTCCGTCGAGTGCCACGATGATTTCCCCCAACCACTTGTTGCCTTCGGCGCTGTTCGACAGCACCACGGCGATGTAGCTGTAGCCTCGCTTTTCCACCAGAGCCGAGTCCGAATGGAAGGTTCGCCAGGATCCCGACTTGCGAAACAGCAGCGTCGCGGGATTCAGTTGGCGCAGGGCGCGCACGAATTTGTGTTCGAGATTCGATCCCTTCATGATCTGTTTCATCTGCTCGCTGTAATGGGGCGTGACGAGGTCGCCGTTGCGCAGGAGGTAGTAGAAACGTGCGACCTGCATGGCCGTCGCGCCATGGGAGAGGTTGTGGAGCGGGTCGCGGCGCCATAGTCCGGCTTTGGCGTAATCCTTTCCGACCCAGAGGCCTCCGTTGTGCTTGGGGTCGTAGAGGCGGTAGCGCGGGGACATCAGGACGCGCGCGATGTACGCCTTGCCCACCTCGTTCATCATCTGCGTCGCCGCCGTATTCGACGAATCTTGAATCATGCGATGCAGACTCTGCTTCGTGCTTCGGTCGTATTCCATCTCGCCCTGGGCAATTTTTTCGAACGCGCCCAGCAGGACGGCGATCTTCGGCAGGCTCGCGGCGTACATCATGGTGTCGCCGTTGACGGCGGCGACCTTCGGTTGCTTCGCGTCCGAGATGTCCACCAGCACGACGGCGAGTCGGTTGCGCCGGATTGCCTTTTCGTAACCCCGCTCTTTGAGAATCTGCCGAACCGACGCTTGCAGCGCGGGATCGATGTGGTTCCAGAGAGGCGCCTTGTCTTCGAACGGTGCGATCGCATCCAGTCGTCGCATCTGCTCGAGTACGGGATCCTGGATGATCTCGATGTCGGACGTGTCGCCCTCGGTTCCGTCGCCCCGGGCGGGATCGACGGCCAGCACGAAAACGAAAAGAAGGAAGGGAAGGAGCTTAGGCCAGCGCATCAGCGGGTTCTCCGGCGGACAAGCGCTTGTGCCCTTGGATCACGCGGAAAGCATAGCGGAGCCAGATCAGAACGAGGAGAATGTTCAGATACGCAAAGGTCGTAAGCGAGAGATCGAAGATCCGGTCCACCAGCAGAACCGAGAGTGCCGCCATGCCGTCGCCGAGTCGGGCCCAAAGGGTATCGACGGTGGGTTTCCCCTTGTACACCATACTCCTGGGAACCGGCAGCCAAAGAACGTGGCGCGCCGTGTTGTTGATGGAGTAGTCGGTTGCGTTTTCCGCGATCTTCATCCAGCGAATCACCGCGAGAATCGGAAGCCAGGCCATCATCGCGTAAGAGCCCAGAGCAATGATCGGCATGGCCAACAACATGGCACCGAACCCGCCATGCTTGAGCAGCCGCGACGCGACGATGGCTTGCAGGGCCAGGGCGATCCAGTTCACCCATCCATAGAGGTCCGCATAAAAGATCGACCCCGCTTGCAGACGGAAATCGTCCGCCGCCGCGCCGACGAGATTTTGTTCCGCGATCTGTTCGCTGATCGAGGACTGCAGGAAATTGAATAGAAGGTTTTCGCCGTTCGTGTTGATCCAGTTCAATAGGAGCGTGATGACTGCTACGGCGAACAGGAAGCGGTGCTTGAGCACCAGCGCCGCCGCACCCTTGCGGGACTCTGCGGGCGTCTCGGCGGGTTCCGGCTCGGAAACGGGATCGGGGCGGCCGGTTCCCAGGGGCCCGCGGGAATCCGTGTAGCGCGTGAGGAGTAGGGCGAGAGCGAGCGGGATCAAGGCCGCCAGCAACAACGATTCCATCCCGAACAGACCCATTCCGAGCCAGGCCTTCGAGAGGTTGGACCCCATGGCTCCGCCCGCGGTCGCACCGATTGCGATCAGGGGGATCAAGCGGCGGCCCCGCTCGTTGGTGTAGAAGTCCGCCGCGTAGGCCCAGAATTGCGCGACGACGAAGACGCCGAAGATGCCGACCCAGACGTAGAACGCGATTCCGGTTCCCGGCAGGTAGCCGAAAAAGAGCTCGGGCTGTAAAAGCCAGAACACGACCAGGTTCGACATCATGAACAAGGTGGAGCGCGTGATCACCACGGCGCGCGGCAGACTCGAGGCGAGTCGTCCATACAGATTCACGATCGGAATCAGGAGCAGTCCCTGTCCGAAGCTCGTGTAGGCCTTTACTTCCGTTTTGGAGAGTGACCCCAGATCCGAGATGGAGATCCATCCTTCCCTCAGCGGCTTGATGAAGTAGTAGGCGCACAGGACCAGGAAAATATTCAGGAACATGAGCACCGCGATGCGGCCTTCTCCCGGCCGTACATCGGTGAAGATGCGCAGGAGTCGCTCTGTGGGCGTAAAGTCTTCGCCCACCTCCGGTGTCGTATTGGATGTGGTCATGGTGTTTCGGGAAGCGAGAGGGAAAGCGGATATCGCAGAGGGCGCGCCACGAGGCGCGCCCTCTGCGAACTCGCACTATTGCAGATTGACGTGGAACCCTTCGGGGCCGAGGTTCAGGGCGAGGCCCTTGAGTTCGGCATTCAGGTTGATCACCACACCATTCTGGTTGCGCATGGACACGACGGAAGCGCCCACGCCAGCCGCGGCTCCGGCTCCTACGGCGACGTAGTTACCGGCGAAATCCGCGACGCTGTTCAAGTTCTTTACGTGACCGGACCCCACGAGCGACGCGATACCGACGTCACCCAAGCCGAGTCCCTTCACGGAGAACGGGTGCTGCTCGCCTTCGAACAACAGCGTTCCCTGGCCCCAGCTGAGGCCGATGCCAGCGCCCACCGACTTGCTCTGCAGCTCGACGAAGGGCGGCGGCGGGGCCGTAATGGGTTCCGGGGCCGGGGCCGGAGCCTTGGCCTTCGCCTTCGGGATCATGATGTCTGATCCCCCCATGTCGTCGGCCATTGCCGAACCTGCAGAAACCAGCATTACGGCCAAAGCGATTGCGATCATCCGTCCAAACATTCCCACCCTCCTTAGGAGTATTAATGAGCCAACGTCCCCTCGGGCCGCCACGGTCGCTACTCCGCGGCCATGACCTTGGTGAAAGGCGTTCGCTCTACTACAGAAAACTGCTCGTCCTCACTGAACACCAGGGTCGGCGCCCACCCGGGCAGCTCCGACATCCGGCGCATCGTAAAGGTAATGGCTCCGGTCGCATCGATCACCCAGGGATCGTCCCGCGTCTCGAACCAAAGCGTAACCATGTGGAATTTTCCATCGCGTTCGCGGCGGATCAGGGCTCGGTAGAGCTCATCCTTGCGGAAACCCAAGTCGCGAAGCTGGTGGTAGGCGAGCAGGTCGAGACCGTCACAGTCGTCGCCGTTCGTTTCGAACAGCTCCTCGAGACTGGGCCAGTGGTCGTCGGCCAGGCTGGTTTCGTGATCCGAACGGTAGTGGCGCCGCGCTTCGACCTGCGCCCACTCGGCAAACCGCTTGGCGAGGATGCGCTTCTGAACCATCTGAAAGGCTTCGAACTTCTCGCGCAGGCGTCCGGTCTGTTCCGCGGCCCGCATGCCGAGGGCCTCGGGCGGGGATTCGGAGCGGGAAGCCAGGCTTTCGCGGGTGCGTTGCTGCCAGCCATCGACCAGGTCGGACCAGGGGTGGTCGGCCGGCGGAGGCAGAAAGAAATCGAATTGAGAAGAAGGGGGAAGTGGGGTCGCGCAGCCCATGAAAAGGGTGGCTGCCAGGGCCGAGACGATGCTGCAGGGTCGAGATTTCATCGGCTCGAACTATAGCAGTTAGGGGCGGTTAGGCGTCTCGAAAGCATCGGCCTTGCCGGTGGGCGTGCGGCGGGATGCGATCCGGCGGCTCGAGGCTGGGGGCCGACGGCCGCTGTGAAAACTCGCTTCAGGGGGGAATCGAGTCGAACAATCGTGCGAGTTTTCGCGGTAAACTGCCCCGCTATGCGTCATTCCATCTGGATCGCTGTAGTGGCCCTCGGTGTCGGATTCGCCCTCGGGCGGGTGAGTGTTCCGGCTCCGACGAAACCCGTTCGAAATCGTGCCAGCGCCGATGCTCCGCTCCCCTCGGTTGCCGCCAACAAGATGGCCGGTCCCTGCAAGGTCACCGATGTCATCGATGGCGATACGTTGTACGCCGTGTGTGAAGGCAGCGGTGGTGACCGGGTGCGACTGCTTCGGATCGATACACCCGAGCGCCAGGAAGCCGGATACGAGGAGGCCCGGGATCGGCTGCGCGAGCTGATCGGAGGGCAGCCGGTCCATTTGGATTTCGAAGTGCCCGGAAGACCCCAGCGCGGGGATCACGGTCGTTTGCTCGCTTATGTCTACGTCAACGGGGACAATCTCAACGTCGAAATGGTTCGCAACGGGTGGTCTCGATTCTGGACCGTATACGGCGAAGGCCGATTTCGAAAAGAATTCGTAGCGGCGGAGAACGAAGCGCGTACCCACCGGCGAGGACTGTGGGCGCACTAGTCGAGCGGGTCGAATCCCCCTAGCGTACTTCGATCTGGCCGCGGATTCGGGCGAACAGGCGAATCCGGCGGAAGCGCTGTCGGAAGAACTCGCGCCCCTGCGCGAAGTGGCCCGTCGCGCCCTGGAGCAGGGGCGGTCCGACCCCAAGCAACGGATTCAAATGGAAAGCGAAGATATCGAAGCCCTACGGGCGTTGGGTTACGTGGAATAGCGCCCGACGCTTACCACGGGGAAATCCACCCGGGCCTGAAACCGGATTGCGTCGCCGAGTGTCGAACGGGGTAGGCTTGCCAGCGATGAATGGAACGGTCCCCACCCCCACGAAGATCTGGTACGGCGTCGGCCAGGCCGCCGAAGGGCTCAAAAACGAGTCCTACACGCTGTTCCTGCTGTTTTACTACACCCAGGTCGTGGGTTTGTCGGGCTTCCTGTCGGGGCAGGCCATCATGATCGCGCTGTTGTTCGACGCGATCACCGATCCTTTCGCGGGTGCGTTGTCGGACCGAATGCAGTCGCGCTTCGGGCGCCGCCACCCGTTCCTGTATGCGTCCGCACTGCCGGTTTCCGTCTTCTTCTATCTCACCTTTGCGCCGCCCGAGGGTCTCGGCCAGGGCGGCTTGTTTCTCTGGCTGGCGGTCTTTGCGGTCTTGACGCGATTTTCCATGACCCTGTTTCACGTGCCCCATCTGGCGCTCGGGGCGGAATTGTCGACGGACTATCAGGAACGAACGAGCATCGTGACGATCCAAATGGTCCTGACCCGCATCGGACACGCCGTCGCTGGGACACTCGGCCTATTGGTCTTCATGCGGCCGACGGATGCCTTTCCCAACGGACAATTGAATCCCGGCGCCTACCCGCCGTTTGCCCTCACGATGTCACTCCTGATGTTCAGCTTGATCGTGCTTTCCGCCGCGAAGACCCATTGGTGCATCCCGCAGCTTCCGCAGGCCGACGCGGATTCCGCGCGAGAACCGATCTTTCGCAGCATGCTCGGCGGAATGCGCGAAGCCCTGAAACTTCGCTCGTTCCAGGCTCTCTTCTGGGGAACCCTCGTCACCTATGTGGCGTGGGGGATCGCGGTCTCCCTCGGGCTCCACATGGGGACGTACTTCTGGCGCGTGAGCACGGCGGATCTTTTCATCTGGGGCGTGGCTTCGGGGACGGGAATCTTTACGGGTTTGGGCTATTGGCGAGGCCAGGCCTACCGCTTGGACAAGAAGGTCGTGTTCATCCGCGGCATGAAGATCTTCACGCTGTTTACCGTCATCCCGATCTTTCTCAAGATCGCGGGTTTCTGGCCCGGTCTTTCGAGTTCTTTCTATCTCCCGCTCTACGTTTTCACCACGGGCCTGGTCGCGAATTTTGGAATTGCGGCTCCCATGGTGACCGCGCGCTCGATGATGGCGGACATCACGGACGAAGATCAGCTGGTCCACGGTCGTCGGCGCGAAGGCGTCTTCTTCGGCGCCATCTCGTTCGCCGCCAAGGCGTTCTTCGGGATCGGCAGCCTGGTGGCGGGGATCGTGGTCGACGCCGTAGGACTCGCGCCCGGCGCGGCTCCGGAAAGCGTCGCCGAAGCGGTTGTGCACAACCTCGGGTACGCGAGCGGTTGCGCGATCGCCATCCTGGTCGGGGCCTCGCTGTGGATCTTTGGCCGCTACGACCTGACGCGCGAGCGCCACGCGCACGTGCGGGCGGAACTCGACGCGCGACTCGCGAGCGAATCTCTCTAGGGGAGATCGATCCCTCGGCGCAAGGACTGCGGAGCCCCGTCGCCAGGGCCGCTCAAGCGGCGGAGTGGATTCCCGGGTTGCGCACCGCCTCTGCGGCCTCGCGCAGAAGGGTTTCGGTTTCCTCCCAGCCGATGCATCCATCGGTGATGGAAACCCCATAGGCGAGATCGCAATCGCGATGCCATTTCTGTTGGCCCGGATGAAGGTTGCTCTCGAGCATGAAACCGAGGATCGAGTTGGAGCCCGAGCGAACTTGATCGATTACCGCTCGGCACACGGCGCCTTGGCGCGTGAAGTCCTGGGACGAGTTGTCGTGGGAACAATCGATCAGGATCGGCCGCGCGATCGCGGGCTCCGCCAGCGCCGCCGCGGCCTGGCGCACGGAATCCGCGGCGTAATTGGGACCGCTGGCTCCGCCCCGCAACACCACGTGCGAGTCGGGATTGCCTCGCGTGACGATGACCGCGGTGGCGCCTTCGGCCGTGATGCCCAGGAAACTGTGGGACGACCGCGCCGACGCCAGGGCGTTCTTGGCGCTGCGCAGATCTCCGTCGACCCCATTCTTGAAACCCACGGGCATCGACAGGCCGCTCGCCATCTCGCGATGGGTCTGACTCTCGGTGGTGCGGGCGCCGATGGCAGCCCAGGAAAGCAAGTCGCCCACGTATTGCGGCGTGACGGGGTCGAGAAGTTCCGTCGCGCAGCCCAGGCCCATCGCTCCCACCTCGAGCAGGATCTCACGGGTCAAGGAGAGCCCGCGCTGGACGTCGCAGGACCCATCGAGCGCCGGATCGTTGATCAACCCCTTCCAGCCCACGGTCGTGCGCGGTTTCTCGAAGTACGTCCGCATCAACACCAGCACGCTGTCGGCGATCTCGTCGGCGACGGATTTCAAGCGCTGGGCGTATTCGAGCGCGACCCCCCGATCGTGAATCGAGCACGGCCCCACGATGGCGAGAACCCGCTTGCTGTCGCGCCCGTGAATCAGGTCGCGCACCGCGGCTCGCGTGGCGAGTACGCTGGCTGCGACTTCCGCCGGCACGGGGAGGTCCCGTTTGACGGCGGCTGGCGAAATCAGGGGACGAACGTCGACGACGTTCTTGTTTTCGAGGGAATCCTGCATTTCGATCTCCAATGGAACTTTGCTTTCGGACAAAAAAAAGAGGCCCCGGATTTCTCCAGGGCCTCGGGTAAATCGTTGGTGCCGCTCTTATTCGGCGCAACTCCCCACGGCCCTGGTCTCGAACCAGGGGTAGGTAAAGAAGAAGGCGAAATAGCGCGTTTGGGTGCAATCGATCGGCAACATGGTGACCTCTAGCGTATCCCTACTGAGCGGCACTCGTCAACGTCGACTTGAGGCGCTCCGGGTAGCGCTTGCCCGCTCTCAGGCACTTACAGCGCTGACGGAAACCGGGACGCCGTTCAGGCTCGTCGTGCCCGAGACCGGGTCGAAGCGGCGGTCGTCCGTGACATCGTTCACGCTGGCGCCGGCGTGGGCGTTGGCGACGCGTTGCTGGGTCCCCGCGCCCCCGTGCCCCCAGCCGTGGGGCAGGCTGACCACCCCGGGCATCACTTCGTCGCTGATTTCGAGGGGGACTTCGATCTGTCCCACCGCGGATTTGAGGACGATGGATTGGCCCCCTTCGAGGCCGCGCTCGGAGGCGTCCAGCGGGTGCATGAGAAGCACACAACGGTCGCGTCCCTTCACGAGGCGTTCGCTGTTGTGCATCCAGGAATTGTTGCTGCGGAGCGAACGGCGACCGATCAGGAGCAACCCGTTGGGCGGGCGCCGCGGGCCCGGCGTTTGGGCACTCGCTTCGAGGCGATCCAGGTCTTGGGTCAGAATTTTCGGAGCGACCTGGATGCGTCCCTGCTTGCCCAAAAGTTTGGGGAGCCGGGGGGACAGCGGACCCAGGTCGATTCCGTGGGGGGCCGCTTCGAGCTGTTTCAAGCTGAGCGGGTAGGGGCCCAGTCGCAGCAATCCCCGCAACAGCGCGCGCGGTCCCAGGGCGTGCAACACGGCGTGCTTGGCGGGAGCGAGGTAGCGGCCGATTCCGCCGCGCTTCTTTTCGATGCGGGTAGCGAGATCGAGCAGGATCTCCCAATCGTCGAGGCTGTCCGCGGGCTTGTCGAGAACGGGCCGCGCGTAGTGGACCGTGTTTCGGACCGCGACCGCGTGTCCCACGATGGGATAGTGCTCGCGCTCCAGGCCGAAGGTCGGGGGCAGGATCAAATCCGCGTGGCGCGTCGTCTCGTTGCGGTAGATATCGATCGAGACCATGAATTCGAGCTTCGCGAAGGCGCGCTCGAGGCGGCGCCCGTTGGGGAGCGAAAGCACGGGATTGCCCGCGTGGGTGAGGAGGCCGCGAATCTGTCCCGGACCCGGGTTCTCCATTTCTTCGGCAAAAGCGGCCACCGGAAGTTCGCCGTTGAACTCCGGCAGGTTGCTCACCCGACTGCGCCAGCGGTCGAACTCTCCGCGTTGGCCGATGGTTTCGGCCAGCGCGGCGAGATCCGTGGCCGGTGCCGGAAACATGCTGCCGCCTTTTCGGTCGAAGTTGCCCGACACGATGTTGACGAGGTCGATCAGCCAGCTGCACAGTGCGGCGAAATCCTGCACGCAGGTTCCCAGGCGCCCGTAGCAGGCCGCCGTCGGCGCGTCGGAGAAGTCGCGGGCGATCTTTCGGATGTCGTCCGCGTCGATCCCCACCGCAGCCGCCACGCGCTCCGGTGTGAAGGCCTCGAACAGGCCCGGTAGCGCGTCGGCGCCTTCGAGCATGGGCGCGACCCGGTCGAGCGTCGTGCGGTTCTCGGCGAAAAGCGTATTCAGGATGGCGGCCAGGAACAGCGCATCCGTGCTCGGACGAATGAAGTAGTGGGCGTCGGCGACCTCGGCGGTCTCGTTTCGCCTGGGGTCGATCACCACGAGCTTTCCGCCGCGCGCGCGAAGGGCGCGAAGCCTTGCGGCGATGTCCGGTGCCGTCATCACACTGCCGTTCGAAACCATGGGGTTGGCGCCGAGTACCAGCAGGTAATCCGTGCGCTCCAAATCCGGGATCGGGAGGATCGCCTGATTCCCGTACATCAAGCGCGAAACCAACAAGCGGGGCAGCGCATCGACGGATCCAGCCGAGAAACGATTGCGGGTCTTAAGCGTCTTGTTCAAGTGGTCGGCGGATAGGATTGCGGTGTAACTGTGGCCGGTCGGATTGCCGGTGTAGACCCCCAAGGCATCGTTGCCGTGTTGCGACTGAATTTGCCAAATGCGCTCGGCGGCTTCCTCGAGCGCCTCGTCCCAGGGGATTTCGACGAATTCGTCGCCGCGCTTTCGAAGCGGGCGGCGAATGCGATCGGGGTCGTTTTGAAGGTCCGCCAGGGCCACGCCCTTGGGACAGATGTGACCGGCGCTGAAGGGATCGCGTTCGTCGCCTCGCACCCGCTCTACCCGCGTGCCGTCGTGTTCGACGACGATCCCGCAGGCCGCTTCACAAAGCATGCAGATTCCGTAGCTGGTCTTGGAAGTCACCGGATTTCCTCCCGGGCGCTTTGCTCGATTGTGCCCCGCCCGGCAGCGCCTGGCCAGCGGGGAAAGACCGCCTGGGGGCAGCGATACGACCGGCGAGATGGGGCCCATCGCGGCGCGATCGCGGGGACCGATTTGCACCCGCCAAGAAAGGGACGGAATCCCGCTATGTTTGGGCCGGTTCTGGAACGGAGGATGCACGATGGGTTTCCGAAACCGCGTGACGGAGATGTTGGGAGTCGAGGTCCCGATCGTTCAAGCCCCGATGGGGTGGATCGCCCGGGCGCCGCTGGCCTCGGCGGTCTCCAACGCCGGCGCCATGGGGATCATCGAAACTTCATCGGGCGAGCTCGACGTTGTCAAACAAGAAATCCGAAAGATGCGCGATCTCACGGACAAGCCTTTTGGCGTCAACATCGCCCAGGCCTTCGTGCGCGATCCCAACATCGTCGACTTCGTGGTTTCCGAGGGCGTGAAGTTCGTCACGACGTCGGCGGGCAGTCCCATGAAGTACACGAGCGCGCTCAAGTCCGCGGGGCTCACGGTATTCCACGTGGTGCCCACGCTGCGCGGTGCCTTGAAGGCCATCGAAGCGGGCGTCGACGGATTGATCGTGGAGGGCGGCGAGGGCGGGGGCTTCAAGAATCCGCGCGACGTTGCGAGCATGGTGTTGCTTCCCCTGGTGCGGTCGAAGGTCGAGGTCCCCATCATCGCCGCGGGCGGGATGCTCGATGGCGCCACTATGGCGGCCGCGTTCGCGTTGGGGGCGGAGGGAATTCAGATGGGTACGCGAATGGTTTCCGCCACGGAATCTCCGGTACACGAGAATTGGAAGAACGGCATCGTCGAGGCGGCCGAAACCGACACGATCTTCCTCAATCGTCGCTTTGGCCCGGGCCTGCGGGCCCTGCGCACCGAACACAGCGAATCCCTCGAATACGCCGATGTGAACGCCATGGGGGAGTTCGGGAACGCGATGAAGCTCTATTTCGGCGGGGATATGAACGCGAGTCTGGCACTCTGCGGTCAGGTAGCCGGCCGAATCGACCGAATACGACCCGTGGCCGAGATCATCGGTGAGATTGCCGACGAATTCTTCGACGTTGTGGGTGGTTTGGCGAAAGCCTACCCCGCCGCCCCTTAAACGATTCTCCAAGAAAGGCAGCATGCGGGTCGAAGAGATCGAGAATCCCGGCGAGGAATGGGACGAAGCCGTCGCGGCCTTACCCCACTTCGGATTGGGCCACGCGTCGAGTTGGTGCCACATCCTGCGCGACGCCTATGGGATCCGCAGTCACTATCTCGCGCTACGAAACGACGAGGGCGAGATCTGCGGCGCGCTTCCCCTGGCCGAATTCAAGACCCTGCGTGGCCGCCGCGAGTTGATCTCCATGCCGTTTCTCGATTCCGCCGGCGTCATCGCCCGGGACGAGGCCAGCGAAGAATTGCTGGTGGATGCGGCCTTCGCACTGGCGAAACGCGTGGGCGCCGTCGACTTGGAATTTCGACAGGAAGCACCACTGCGCTGTCGCGAGACCGGAGAGTCGGTGCCGCGCGTCGACCTGCGGCTGGCACTCGCGGAAGACGAGGAATCCCAGTGGAAGGCCGTGGGGGCCAAGGTACGCAACCAAACCCGCAAGGCCGAACGCGAAGGCTTGTTGTTGCCTCCGGATTCCGTCGACGGTTTGGGGGCATTCTACGAACCCTTCTGTGTGAACATGCGGGACCTCGGCTCGCCCGTGCATTCGCGGGCGTTCTTTGCCGCGGCGGCGCAGCACTTCGGGGAACGCCTTCGCTTCGTGATCGCCTGGGATGGTTCGCGCTCTGTCGGGGGATTGGTCGCCATTCAATTCGGCGACACGGTCACCGTGCCCTGGGCTTCGACGCTGCGTTCGGAACGCCGCCGCTGTCCCAACAACCTGATCTACTGGGAAGCCCTGCGTTGGGCCCACGCGCGCGAGGCGAGCGGTTTCGATTTCGGACGCTCGCCCGTGGGAAGCGGTACGCATCGCTTCAAACTCGGCTGGGGTGCGGTCGAGCAGCCCCTGCATTGGTCGCGCTTCGGCGCCGGTGGCGAGGTCCGCGCCGCGGTGTTGTCCGGAGATCATTCGGCCCTGCAGAGCTTGTCGCGACTTTGGACCCGCATGCCGGTTCCCCTGGCGAACTTCGTCGGGGCCCGTTTGCGCCGTTACTTCGCCAACTAGTCGTCGCCGCCGCCCGGGTTCCATGCGTATAATGGCGGCCCTTCCAGCCGCCGAGGAGGAGCCCGCATGGATTGGATTCCGACGGTTACCGGGCGTTGCCGCCCCGAAGAGCTCGGCAAGACCCTGGTTCACGAGCACTTGCTGGTGGGCTATCCGGGTTGGCAGATGGACAAGATCGCACCCAAGTTCAAGCGCGACGAAGCCCTCGCCCGCGGTACGGATCGCCTGCAGGAGTTGCGCGACTACGGGGTTGCGACGTTTCTCGATCCCTGTCCCATGGATCTGGGACGCGACGTCGAATTCATGGCCGAAGTCTCCCAACGTTCGGGAGTGCAGATCGTGTGCACGACCGGGGTCTACAAGGAGAACGAGGGCCTGACCTACGTATTCGGCGCTCTCCCGGTCGAAGAGATCACCGAAATCTACGTGAAGGAATTGACCGAAGGAATCGACGATACGGGGATTCGCGCGGGCCTCATCAAAGTGGCCACGGGCGCTCCCGAGGTATCGGCCTACGAACGCAAGGTATTGACGGCGGCGGGACGGGCTGCCGCGCAAGTGGGGTGTCCGGTGATCACCCATACGGACGATGCCCGCTGCGGTGACGAACAGATCGAAATTCTCACGGCGCAGGGCGTTCCCGCCCATCGGATCCTGGTGGGCCATTCCGACGGGCGCAACGATCACGACTACCACCGCGGGTTGGCCGAAGCCGGGTCCTATGTGGGGTTCGATCGTTTCGGTATCGAGACCCTCCAACCGGATTCCGAGCGCATCAAGTCCGTACTCGCCATGGTCCAAGCGGGCTTCACGCGTTCCATTTGCCTTTCCCACGACTCGATCTGCGCGTCCTGGCTCGGGCGTCCGATCTTCAATGGCAGCATCGTCCTGCAACCGGAGCAGATTCCCTTCTGGTCGCCCACGCACATCTTCGAGAACGTGCTTCCCAAATTGCGCGGCGAAGGGGTTTCGGAAAGCGACATCGATACGATCTTCGTGGAGAACCCCCGTCGTTATTTCGAAGGGCAGGTCTCTCCGCTTTCGTCCTGACACCCTGCGGGTTCTCCATCTAACCGATCGTTTGAGTGACCGCGGAGGGGCGGATTGGCACCTTCGCGGCGTTCTCTCGTGCCTCGCGGACGCGGACTACGAAGTGAAGTTGGCGTGCGGGCGGCGGGACGCTTCCATCGACTCGCCGTGCGCGTTCGCGCTCGTCTCGGGGCTCGATTCTCCCGTGCGCAAACCCGTTGCAGCGCAGCTCGATGCACTCGCTCACGCGTTTTCGCCGGATTTGATTCACGTGCACAACGTCGTGAACCCCGATGCGCTCGATTGGGTTGCGGCTCGCGGCGGAATCGCGACGGTTCAAGATCATCGCGCGTTCTGTCCCGGGCGCGGGAAGTTGACCCGGGATGGGCGGGCGTGTCGGGATGCGTTCTCCGCGGAAGTGTGCACCGGCTGCTTCGTCGATGCGGATTACTTCCAGCGGATTCTTCGCTTGACGGTCGAACGCCGGGATGCCCTGTCTGGAATGCGGGCCATCACCGTGCTGTCACACTACATGGCGCGCGAGCTTTCGGACGTGGGGATCGAAGGCGAGAAGATCCACGTCATTCCCCCGTTCGTACACGGCTTGCTTCCCGATGCCGAAGCCCATCGACCCCCCTGCGTCCTGTTCGTTGGAAGGCTCGTATCGGCCAAAGGCGTCACCGATGTGGTCGAAGCCTGGCGCCGCTCGAGCGTCGGGTTGCCCCTGGTTTTTGCGGGAACCGGATCGCAACGCGAATCCCTCGAGGCGGCGGGTTTCGAGGTCTTGGGTTGGCTGTCCCACGAAAGCTTGTCGTCGCTGTACCGCGCGGCGCGTGCGGTCATCCTGGCACCGCGCTGGCAGGAACCCTTCGGAATCGTGGGCCTCGAGGCCCTGGCCATGGGGGTTCCGGTGGTCGCCTGGGATTCCGGCGGGATCGCCGAGTGGCTCACGGGTGACACACGTGTGCCATATGGTGATGTCGATGCCCTGGCCGGCGCACTCGCCCGCGCCGTCGAAGGTCGCGCTCTTCGCGTTCCGGGTTTCGATCGCGCGCTTCAGATGGATCGCCTCGACGCGCTCTACCGGTCGCTCTGCCAATGAGTTGTTCATTCGCGATTTCGATTGCTTCCCGTTTGTGCAGCGCCGCGTCGGGAGTGACTCCGCGTCGCTTGGGAGGCGGCACGGGATTTGCTCTCTCCCCCGGTAAGGGAGTTCCCGATGTCCATGACGCGCTACATCCACCCGGTCTTCGCTCATGCCGGGGATGCCGAAGCATCCTCACTCGTCATCAGCACGGAATCGCTCGGCGGCCGCCGGAGCGACATGAAGCTGACGGGGCCACTGCCTGCGGATTGGAGCGTGAATCTGTCGCGCGACTTTGCGGCGCGGGGAGTGAGTCTGCAGAACGGCTACGCACGTCGAATCGATTCCGACCAGTGGACGGTTCAGCTCGAAGTGGAGCAGAGCCTGGCCGATTCGGCGGGACCCGAGGGGCTCGTGCGCGCCATCTACTCGAAGGTACGCCCGCCCGTCGTCGAACCCGCACTCCTGGATTGTGAACTCCGCGAATCCAAGTCCTTCGGCGGTTGCCTGGAACTCGAAGTCGATGCCTGGGACGCAGTGGGTCTACTTGCGGCCGTTCTCGGCTGTGCGGCGTCGGCCGGGCTGTTGGCGGTCGAGATGATTCTCGAAACCCAAGACGATTGCGCGTTTCACCACCTGGGACTCAAGGATCGCGGCGACGCCGTGCCGAGTCTGCGCCAGCGCCGCGCCCTCGATCGCGGATTGAAGCGTCTCGGAAAGATCTAGGGCGTACGCGTCCAACGGAAGCGAACCGCCAGGGGATCGTGGTCGCTCAAAGGTTCCAAATCGTCGCGAATGAAGACGTCGGTTTCGAAGTTCCACGATAGCGGTGTGATGGTGATTTGAGCGTTGCTCCGGAAGAGCATCTTGTCGATGCGTCCGGGCTCTGGACAAGCCAAGGCGGCGCAAACGTCCGTCAGGCCGCCTTCGGACAGCAGGCGGTTGAAGGTCGTCGAATCCGGTTCTTCGTCCGTGTGTAGATTGAAGTCTCCGCCGAATAGAATGGCCCGACCGACGGAATGGGTGTTGATGAATTCGACCATCTGGGTCACACCGTCTTCTCGCAATTGCTCGTCGTTTTCGGTGCCACCGGCTTCCATGTGGAGATTGTAGACATCGACGCTGACTCCGGGGGCCAGGGTCGTGCGCGCCATGCTGAAGCCCTTGAGGGCGAGACAATCCGCGGAGCTGTTGTCGCAATCTTCCCAGGCTTCGCGCAGGACGTCTTCGAAGGGAAAGCGGCTGAAGCGATTGAGTCCATCGCTGAGTTGCGCCGAAGGCCGCCGCGGGTCGTTGCCGAGGGGAATCGGCGCGGACACGGATTGGAAGGGGTGAAGGGCATCGGCGGCGAGGATCTCGTGATAGAGGCGCAGGGGAGCCAGGGGATTGGGATCCGGGGTTTGCCAACTCTCCTGCACCAGGACCAAATCGTAGGCGTTGAGCAGGGGACTGATGAGTTCCGTATTCACCGCCGGATTGGAACCCGAAAGGATATCGGGCAGACCCGCCACGTTGTAGGCGAGGGCGAGCAACTCGCCGGACTCTCCGCTCGGGCAACCTTCGTCGACGACTTTCGCGAGGCGCCATACTTGCGCGTCGTTGCGCGTTGCGGTGGATTCGGCCCCGAACTGAACGCAAAGGCGATCGCCGCCCGTAAGCTGCAATGTCAAAAAGGCTTCGTTGCCCAGGTTCGGTGGAGCGAGTTCGACCGGACCGTTGCGACCGAGGATCGTCGCCTTCAAGAGGAATGCGTTGCGGTTCTTTCGCACCACGAGCGACCGCACGGGACCGTTCTCCCCTTTGGGATCCCGGTAGCGAAATCCGTCCGTGCGCGTGGCTTCCCAGAAGGGCTTGCCGCGGGAGGAGAGTCCCTGCGGAAGGGGAAAGCTCTGGCGGCTGGGCGTGTCGCCCCGGAGGTCGATGGACAGCAACGCGCCGCCGCCACCCCCCTGGAGGGTCGGGTCGCCTTCGATGACGTCCGGGCTGTCGGATTCGCGTGCGCTCGCGATCAGCTTGCGGCGCGTGGCATCGTCCACCACAGGGTCTTTTACCAACAGTCCGCGGCCCAGAATTGCCTGGTCCGCAGCCGCCGCAGAGATCGCTAGCATCCCGCCGGCGAGGGTCAGCAGAGCGATTGCGACGAGGCCGGTGAGAATCCGCCTCGAGGGGGTTGTGAAGTGCTTCATGGGTCTATGATAAGGGAGATGGCGGGGACGGGGGATTTGCGATGATTCGCCTGAATTGGCGGTGGTTTCGAAGTTCATTTGCGCTTTTTGCCGGGGTCGGTCTGGCGTTCGCTGCCGGAGAATCCCGAGCGGTGGATGCCGTGCCCGGGGACAACGCGGCCGGCGCGGAAGCCGTGCGCGAATGCGTTCAGAAGAACTTTCCGGTGGATTCGAGCATCCAGCGCGTTCAATTCCGTCCCACCGACCGTCTCGGTCAAGCGCGCACCATTCAGGGCAAGCTCTGGTGGAAGCGTGGCGAAGATGGGAACTCGAAGGCCTTGATCAAGATTTTCGAACCCGCGGATCTCAAGGGCGCGGGTTTGCTGTTGATCGAAAAGGATTCGCGAACCGACATGTTCGTCTACCTGCCGGATCTGCGGAAGGTCAAACGCGTGACCTCCCACATGATGGCGGGATCGCTGTTTGGAAGTGACTTCACCTACGAAGACTTCACGCGTATCCAGGGCATGGCCGTCGGGGGGCGTTCGGAAAAGCTGGACGATGCCACGCTGGACGACGTCGCGGTCGACGTCGTGGCGCATTATCCCGCGGAGGATGTGGGCTCTGCCTACCAGCGCGTCGTCTCCTACGTGGAGAAAGAGCGCTGCATTCCCCTCAAGAGTGAGATGTGGGAGAGTGATACGCGATTGCGCAAGGTGTTGACCGCGGACCGCGATTCGGTGCACGAGGAAAAAGGCGTCCGGATTCCGCTGAAGCTTCGGATGGAAGACAAGAAGGACCAGACCGCTACGGACCTCTTGATCGAGGACATCGAGCTCGGCGCCGACGTGTCGAACCGGCTGTTTACTTCGAGCAGCTTGGAGCGTACACAGGTTCGCTAGGTGGACCGCCTGATCCACTGGATCCCCCGCAACGCGGTCCTGACCCTGGGCATCGCACTGGCTTGCGTCGCGGCCGCGGTCTCCCAGGTTGTCGACCTGCGAACCGGGGAAGTTCAGCTCCACATCGATCCGTCCGCCGAGCGCCTGCTGCCCGAAGAAGACGAATCCAGGGCTTACTACGACAAGATTCGGCGTCTGTTCGGTACCGACGAGACCCTGGTCGTCGCGCTGCGCAGCGAATCGGTCTTTAGCGTGGAGAGCCTCCAGCGCGTATCGCGGATGACCCGCGCGCTCGAGGCCGTTGACGGGGTTCATCACGTCTTGTCGATTACGAACGCGGTCAACGTTCGCGGCGTGGACGACGACCTGGTGATCGGGCCCTTCATGGACGAGGTGCCCAGCGGGTCCGCGGAACTCGAGAGTCTACGGCGAGACGTGATGGCCAACCCCATGTATGCGGGTCAGCTGGTTTCGCGCGACGCCCGAACCACGGCGTTGGTGGTCTATTTCCTCGACATGTCCCACGGCGAATACCAATCGTCGGGGATCGACGACCGGATTTCGGAGATCGTGGCCGCCGAGCGCGGCGACGCGGAGGCGTGGATCACCGGCGGGCCCCACATCCGCGCGGTTTCCGCCCGGATCCTGCTCGGTGAAACCGTCACCTTGCCCCTCTACGCATTGGCGGCGATCTCGCTGGTTCTGTTGATTTCGTTTCGAAGTGTGCGGGGTGTCGTGATTCCCGCGCTGACGATCGTCGTGGGCGTGGTTTGGACTTTTGGACTGGTCATGCTGCTCGGGTACGACCTGAACGCCGTCACCGTCTTGATTCCACCCTTGCTCACGACGCTCGGTCTCTCGTACTCGGTTCACGTCGTGGCCGAGTACGACGCGCTGTTGCGCGAGGGGACGCGCGCCCGCGGTGCGGCGCTGGTGAAGGAAGTCCTCGGGCGGGTTTCACTCCCGGTGTCGCTCACGGGCCTGACCACGGCAGCGGGTTTCGCTTCCCTGGGCTTGAGTCCGTTGGGGGCCGTGCGCGAATTCGGACTGCTGGCCGTGATCGGTGTCGCGTGCAGTGTGGTGGCGGCGCTCACTTTCGCCCCGGCTGCGCTCGTGATCTTTGCCCGTCCCGGGAAAATGGTGGAATCGGATTCCGGTGGGCGCGGCTGGATCCGCTTCGACCGCATCGCCGAACGAATCGGCCGCTTCGACTTCGACCACCGGGGGGTCGTTTTCGCCGCTTCGATCGCGATTTTCGGATTGGCGTTGTTCGGCGTTTCGGAAATGAAGATCGGAACCCAGCAGGTCAGCAAGTTTCGCAAAGACGCCCGCGTGCGGGTGGACTTCGAAGCCATCAACACCCATCTGAAAGGCGCGAATTTGTTCTTCGTCGTGCTGGAAACGGATGTGACGGACGGCTTCAAAGAGCCCGAGAATCTGCGCGCCATGGAATCCCTGCAGCGTTGGCTCGAAGCGCAACCGGAGATCGGAGGGACCACGTCTCTCGCGGACTACGTGAAATTGGTGCACCGCGGATTCTACAACAATGCCTCCGAGGCCTTCGTGATTCCCGACACGCGGCGCCTGACCAACCAGCTCCTGTTCTTCGCCGGCGGAGACGAGCTCGACCGATTCGTCGATGGGACGTATCAGATTTCGAGCATTCGCGTACGCTCGACGGCCATCGATTCCGCGGAAGTCGCGGAGCTGACCGAGCGCATCGAAAAGCGCTTGGCCACCTTGCCCAACCAGTTGCGCGGGACCGTGACCGGGACGTCGGTGGTGTTCAATCGCGCGCTCGACGACATCATTCGAGGGCAAGCGGTTTCCGTCCTCGCAGCGCTCGGGATCATCTACATCATCCTCGCGGCGCTTTTCGTTTCGTTCCGAATCGGAGTGATTGCGTTGATCCCCAACGTTCTGCCGGTGGCGGTCTACTTCGGCGCGCTGGGGATTACGGGGGTCTTGCTGAGCCCCGGGACCAGTCTCGTGGCCCCGATGGTTCTTGGGATCGCGGTCGACGACACGATCCATTACTTCGCCCGCTTCATTCAAGACGCCAAGCGCACCGGGGACGAGCGTCGGGCGACCGTGATGGCCCTACAATCCGTGGGCCGTCCGGTGACCTATACGACGGCGGCCCTGTGTCTTGGGTTCTCCACCCTGCAGTTCAGTGAGATCGAGACCCAGGGTCAGCTCGGTGCCATGGCGGCCTTCGCGCTGGGGTTTGCGTGGCTCACGGACTTCACGTTGACTCCCGCTCTGTGCGCGCGCTTGCGGATTGCGACGTTGTGGGACTTTCTCACGATCGACCTGGGACCCAACCCGCAGAAGACCATCACGCTCTTTCACGGTTTGACGCGCGCCCAGGCGCGCCTGGTCGCTCTGACGGGAAGGTTTCTGGATGTCCCCGCCGGCGAGCGACTCTTCAACATGGGGGAACCGGGCGACTCGATGTACGTGGTGATCAGTGGCCGTTGTCAGGTCTCCATCGAACAGGACGGCGTGACGCGCCAGTTCGCCACCCATGGGCGCGGCAGCATCCTCGGCGAAGTCGGTTTGTTTCACGCGCAGCGCACGGCGGACGTCGACGTGGTCGAAGACACGCGTTTGCTGCGTTTTACACAGAAATCCATCACCCATCTCGGGCGTCGCAATCCACGTGTGGCTGCGGTCGTGTATTCGAACTTGAGCGAGTCTCTCGCTCACCATGTTGCCGCCGCGGGCAAGCGCCGGGTCCTCGATGCCGAATCTCACCGCGAGCGGCGCGCCGCATTCGAAGAAAGTCTGGCGCGCCGCGGGCGCACACTCGATGACGCGTTCTTCCGCAAGAAGGCCGATGCCTATCGCGCGCAGCTGGTGGGTCGCGCGGGCGACGATCGCGCCGCGGGGTCGCAAGTTTCGAATCGATTGTCGGGCCTCGGGATTCGGCCGGATACGTTAGCGGCGCTGACATTGATCCCGCTGGTAGAAGTGGCCTGGGCCGACGGTCGAATGGACGAGAACGAGCAGCGCGCGGTATTGGCCGGTGCCGAAGCCAGCGGCATCGTGGCCGGGAGCCCGAGCCATGGATTGCTTCGCGTATGGCTCGATGAGCGGCCGGACACCGAGATGCTCGCAGCCTGGGCGGAGTTCATCGCGGCCATCTGCGAAGAACTCTCGGTCGAGGGACGGGCGCGCTTGCGGGAAGCGATCGTGGGCCGCGCGCGCGACGTTGCGGAAGCGGCGGGTGGATTCATGGGGCTCGGGGCCATTTCGCGTGAGGAAGCGCGGGTGTTGGAAACCCTCGAGGCCGCCTTCCGCTCCTGACCCGGGAATTTCTGACCCACACCCCTTGCCGGAGACCGCAGCCCGGTGTGAAATGTCCGGATGGCAAACCGACGCGACAAGATTCGAATGACCGACGCCGAACGCGAGACTTTCGTAGCGGAGCAGAAATCCCTCCAAGTGGGGACGCTGAATCGGGACGGTTCCGTTCACCTGACGACGCTCTGGTACGCGTTGGTCGACGGTCGGATCGCCTTCGAGACCTATCAAAAATCCCAGAAGATCCGAAACCTCGAACGCGATCCGCGCGTCGCGGTTTTGGTTGAAACCGGAGACTCCTACGGCGAATTGCGCGGCGTATCGATCAACGGCACCGCGGAGCTCGATGCGGACCCGGCGGCCGTCACCGGTGTCGCGCGCGAGGTGATGAAGAAATACCAACCGGGACTCGAAGGCGATGCGCTCGAAGGCGCGGCGAAACAATTGGCCGCGAAGCGAACGGCGGTCTTCATCAAGCCCGACAAGATCATGAGTTGGGACCATCGAAAGCTCTCCGGCGGGTACTGAAATCTTCGTCCGCGCCGGTTTTCGAAGCCAAATTCCTCAGGAAATCCTCACACAGCGCTCATTCGCGCGCGAAGCGCGACTGGATTCCGAGCGCTAGCCCAACACTTGCATCTCGCGTGCGCACGGCTTGATCGAAGCTGCGATCGACATAAAAAAATCCGTCGAATAAGATCGGCGCGATTTCCTCTCGTACTCCGCGAGAACAATTTCAATCGGGTGCGATTGCTGAGCGGTGGCTCGGTCTGTTTTACAGAGCGAGTCGTTGTGCAGGAGACGGTAGAAATGCAGAAATGGTGGTACGTCGCGCTTTCATTGTTGATCGCGAGCGGCTTTGTCGTCTCCCCTCCGGCCCATGCCGAGGACGTTGCGATTCATGGCAATCGGATTTATCTGAAGCAACACGAGACCCTGGGCGCGAGCGTCTACTTCAAATCGATTGGGCGGCGGGCCGCGAGCGTGTTGCTGGACCCCGGCGCACCGACCCGTGAGGGTGTGACGATCACGGTCTTCGACACGGCCGATATCGAGAATCGGGCCACCTACAAGATCCCGGGCGGACGCTATCGCGGGGGAAAGGGCTGGCGCGTCGATCGTTCGGATCGCGCTTGGTACCGCAATCGATTCGCGCGCAACGGCCAAGGGACACAGGTAAGCCAATCGATTTTCGACGCCAATCACCGAGCGAGTTTCCGGGCGCGGGGATTGGGGGATACCGATACGTTCGATCTGACCGCTCGTCCGAAGGGCAAGATTGGCGTCCAGGTCGAAATGGGTAGCGTGACGACCTGTGCGCAGTTCGAGATCTTCAAGTACCGAAAGTCCCGAAATCGCGCGAAGTTGGTGGGACGCCGCTCTCTCGACCCGGCGAGCATCGATTGTCCCTTCGACCTGGACCCCGTCGATCCGCCGGATCCCGAGAACCCGCCCCTGCCGGATCTCTTCTTCGATTTCGCCCCCGCGGTGAACTCGAGCGGAAGCTGCGGCTCCGCGCGCGATGGCGACGGCAGGCTCCTGCGAAACCTCGAGTGCGGTTTGCTCTACATCGGTGGCGGCGGTTCGATCCTCGCGCCGAGCGGTACGCCCGATGGGTTGCCGAATCGATTCGGTCTCGAATGTACGGGCCCCGACTGCACCATTACTCCCGTAGGTACCCTCAGCGACGAATTCGAGTGTACGAAGAAGGATTGTCCGTTCGGAATGCCGGTACCAATCCCCGCATCCGGAGCCTCGACCTGCGTGTTCAACACCTTCGCCGAGGACGCGAGCGGAACCCTCAACCTCGAAACCGGAGCGGCGAACATCAACGTCCCTCTCTCCTCGCACGTGTTCCTGACCGGAATCCATGAACAGCCGTGCCCGGTTTGTACGGCGTCGGGTACGCCGGAGAACCCGGGCGTTGGCGTTTGCGATTCGGGTGAGAACGAAGGAGAGCCCTGCACCAGTGCCAACTCTCAGGGGCTGACGCGCCAGTGCCCGCCCTCGAGGGATGAAGACCTGGGAACGCTGCCGGTGAATTTGTCACCGCTTTCCACCTCTGTGGTCTCGCAATCCTCGGTCGACGGTCGCTTCTGTGAGGGCCAGGGGTTTGGCGGTGCCGGATGTTTCACTCGCAATACCTGCCGAGAGATCACCAAGATCGGTCAAGCGGGTGGGCCGCTCACCGAAGGCGTTCCCGCAGACGTCGTGTTGGCGTCGACCTTCTGTGTTCCCGTGACCGCCGCGCCGCTCATCAACTTCTCCGCCAACCTTCCGGGGCCGGGGGCGACGTCGATCGTGGGAACCATCAAGGTGGGTCGTCCCGAAGATCCCGAAAACCCGCCGATCGAAGGCCCCTACGTGGACTTTGCTCCGCTGTTGAGTCCGACTTCGGTGTGCGGTGCGATGCGGGACACCAATGGAAACAAGATTCGCGATCTCGAATGCGGATTGCTCTACATCGGTGGAGGGGGTGCGATCTTGGCCCCCTCGGTTACGCCGGACGGTGCTCCCAATCGGTTTGGCCTCGATTGCGATGGGCCGAATTGCAACATCACGCCGATCTCGAATCAATCGGAAGACTTCGAGTGTTCGGATGTGGGGTGCAACTTCGGTACGCCGGTGCCGCTCCCCGCAGCGGGTGCCTCGACGTGCGTCTTCAACACCTTGGCCGAGCCTGCGAGCGGAACCCTGAATCTCGAAACCGGCGAGGCCAGCTTCAACATCTCGTTGACGTCGCAGGTCTTCCTGACCGGGAATCAAGATTCGCCGTGCAGTGTGTGTTCGGCCTCGGGATCCCCGGACAATCCCGGGATCGGCGTTTGTACGAGTGGGCAGAACGAGGGTTCTGCCTGTCGCAGCGTCAATTCCATCGGCTTGAGTCAGGATTGTCTGCCGGACGCGGAACACAATCTCGGGACGCTTCCCGTCAACCTGACGCCGCTCACGACCTCCACGGTGTCCAAGGCCGAGGATCGGGGGTTCTTCTGTCCCGGCCAGGGCTTTGGAAATGCCGGAGGCCTCGGCCGGATTCAGACCCGGCAATTCGACGAGACCGGGTCGCCTGCGGGCCCCCTGGTGGACGACGTCGCCACGCCCGTGACCCTGGCGTCGACCTTCTGTGTTCCGGTGACCGCCGCGCCGCTGATCAACTTCTCCGCCAATCTGCCCGGTCCCGGTGCCACGTCGTTGGTGGGGACGTTGAAGGTTCACGGTACGCGCCCCAGCACCCCCTAGCTACGACGCGGAGGCCCTCCCGGTGGGAGGGGCTCCGCCTTTTTCGAAGCGTAGAATCGACGCGGGGCTTCCGGGGATTCCTTGAGTCTCCGAGGCAAACGGTCGATACGTCTGGCCAGACGGCTCTTCTCCTTCAGTGTCCGGGACCGATCACGAAAGTGTAGGAGAGGATGAGGGGACCACCGGCCGGCCACGTCGACAGCGACGGGGACCGTCACCGACCCCCTCGTGTCGGACCGCGCGAGCCTCCTTGGCTCGGCAGCGTTTCGACCCTCCCAGAGAACGCGCGTCCGACAGGCCTGGGAGAGGAGCCGTCTAACTCATCCGCTCGGACCGTTCCCGCTATGCTCGCCCCATGCAACTCGGCATCGTCGTCCGAAACTTCGGGCCGCAATCCGAACCCGATCTGTTGGTCGCGTGCGCGCGCGCCGCGGAGGTGGCGGGCCTCGAATCCCTATGGGTGGCGGATCATCTGGCGATTCCTCCGGAGGACGCCGAAGGTTCGAATGGACGCTATCTCGATCCCCTTGCCACCCTGGCGCACCTTGCGGCGCTGACCGAGCGCATTCGGCTCGGCACGGGCGTCTTGATCCTCCCTTACCGGCCCGCGCTTCCGACGCTCAAGTGGATCGCCAGCGTGCAAGAGCTGTCGCGGGAGCGGTTGCTTCTCGGGGTGGGCGTCGGCTGGATGGGGGCAGAGTTTCGCGCGCTGGGCGTCGATCGATCGCGACGCGGTGCTTTGACCGACGCGATGCTCGAAGCCTTTCGATGCTGCTTTGCTTCGGACACGGTCGAGATGAACGGGCAGCCGTTGCTGTTTCGTCCACGCCCCAAAGCGCCGCCGCTCTTCGTGGGCGGGGGAGGCGAACACGCTCTCGAACGCACGCTTCGTTTCGGCGACGGGTGGATGCCCATGGGGGCCGACCCGGTCGCCCTGGAGAAGCCGATCGCGCAGTTGCAGCGGCGCGCCGAGGCAATGGGGCGCACGACGCCCGAGGTGGTCGCCATGGGGGCGCTCCCGCTCGATGCTCCGGACCAGGCCCGCGCGCAGCTGTCCCAGCTCTCCCAGATCGGTGTGACGCGCTTCGTGCTCGGGACCGGGCGCTACGGCGACGTCGAGGCGTTTCGGCGCAGCGCCGAGGACCTGGCGAACTGGGGGGCCGCGCTTTCATCGTGAATTTCGATAATTCGTGCAGAGGGTTAGACAATACTAACGAACGATAGTAAGCTTTTGTGCGATGGCGATCGAAACGGCCCCGAGCCCCCAGCGCACGCCCCAGGGCGAGCGAACCGTCGAGCGCGTCCTCGATGCCGCCGAGGGGCTGTTTTCCCAAAGCGGGCTCGAGGCGACGAGCCTGCGCGAGGTCGCCCGCGCCGCGGGCCTGCGGGCGCCGAGCCTGTACAACCACTTTCCCGACAAAGAAGCCCTCTACGAGGCGGTACTCGAACGGGCGCTGCGCCCCATGTTGGAAGTCATCGAAGCCTTTCTGGCCGCGGGGGATGCGGCCTACCGCGAGCCGCGAATCGTCGAGGACATGATGGCGCTGCTCGCGCGCCGACCCGCCATCGCGCGTCTGCTCCACCACGAAACCCTCGCGGGCGGCGAGCACATGAATGCCGTGCTGCGGTCCTGGCTCGCGTCGCTCTACGGAGGCGGACTCGAGACCCTGAAACGAAGCCCCTTCCGCGGCGCCTGGAAGGACGAAGAACTGCCGCGTTTGTTGTTCGCCATGGCGACCCTGTTCACCGGTTATTTCTCCCTGGCTCCCGGGGTTGCGGCGGCCTTTGGCGGCGACCCGTTTTCCGAACAGGCCTTGCGGGAACAGACGCAATTCATGCGGAAGCTATGGGAAGGCGTGTGGCGAGCGCCGGCGTGAATCGAAACGAGAGGAAAGTTCCATGAAGAAACTCGACTACGGCATCTTCGACGCCGACAACCACTACTACGAACCCGACGATTGTTTCACACGACACATCGAGTCGAAGTTCAAGCAGCGAACGGTATGGATCGATCGCAAGAGCGACGGTCCCGGGCGCATGTATGTGGGCGACGAGCGCTGTCATTTCTTCAGCGTCGGAACCGGGGACAACATCGGTGCGCCCGGCGTGATGAAAGAGTTCTTGCGGGGAACGACCGAGGACGGGGGGAGTCCGAGTCTCAATCCCATCAACGGCCTCGCGGTTCCGGAGTTCGTCGAGCGCAAGTCGCGCCTGGTGAGAATGGACGAGCAGGGAGTCGATGCGTGTCTGATCCTGCCGACGACCGGCGTCGGAATCGAGACGCAGCTGCGCGAACCTCAGCATCGGGAGGCACTCTATCCGAGTGTGCGGGCCTTCAACCGTTGGCTCGAAGAAGATTGGGGATACGGGAGAGATGGGCGGATCTACGGAGCGCCGATCAATTCCCTCGTCGACGTGGACGAAGCGATCGTCGAACTCGACCGCGTGCTCGACCTGGGCGCGCGCTTCATCGTACTGACCACGGGTCCCGTCGAAGGACGCTCTCCGGGCGACCCGCATTTCGATCCCTTTTGGGCGCGTTGCGAGGAATCGGGGATCAACGTCGTCTACCACATCGGCCGTACCCCCTTCAGTGAGATGTACAACACGCCTTGGGGATTGCGGCCGCATCCCCCGTCCCACCGGCATTCGCTGATGGAGTACGCGCTGTCGTTCACCGATCGCCCGATTGCCGACTCGGTCACGGCACTGGTGTCCGACAACGTATTCGGACGCTTTCCAAATCTGAAAGTGCTCAGCATCGAATACGGCTCGACCTGGGTGGCGCCGCTCGCCCGCAAGCTCGACCACATCGCGCGTCTGTTCAGCAAGGACATGTGGCGATTCGGGGCGCCGCCCGAATGCCCCAGCGAGATGATCCGCAAGAACGTGTGGGTGGCGCCTTTCTTCGAGGACGACGTGCCGGCCCTGGTCGAAACCCTCGGTGTGGACCACGTGCTCAACGGTTCCGATTATCCGCATCCCGAAGGACTGCTCTGGCCCGCGGAATTCGTCGAGGAACTCGAGGGGCTCAGTCCCGAACACGAACGCAAGATCATGCGCGAGAACATGGCGGCCCTCGTCGCGTGACGGAACTCGATCCCAATACCCCGGTCTGCGTCGGCGTCGGCGCGGTCTCTCAGCGCGAAGAGGACCCGGCGCGGGCGGCGGAGCCGCTCGAATTGATGGTTGGGGCGCTAACGCGCGCGGCGGAGGACGCGGGCAGCCGCGCCTTGCTCACGGACGCTGATTGGATCTGTGTTCCGCGCGGTTTCTGGGATTACGAAGATCCGGGACGGGGCATCGCCCTGCGTGTCGGTGCGGCCCGGAGCAAAACGCTGCTGGCGGAGATCGGCGTTCTGCAGACGACCTTGTTGGGTCATGCCGCCGAGGAGATCGCCCAGGGGCGGGCGCGAATCGTCCTCGTGGCGGGCGGCGAGGCGAAGTATCGGTCGGCGCGCGCGCAAAAGCTAGGCGTCGAAGCGCCGCTCGCGAAACAAACCGGTGCGGTGCCGGATCGTGTGTTTCGCCCGGAAGCCGATGTTCTGACAGCCCTCGAAATCCAAGCCGGGATCGCGATGCCAGTGAATCAGTTCTCCATGATCGAAAATGCCCTGCGTTACGACGAGGGAGTCGACATCGACGCGCACGCGCGCGAAGTCGCGCAACTTTGGTCTGCCATGAGTCAGGTGGCAGCAGAAAATCCCGAGGCGTGGGTTCGCGAACCGCTTTCCGCGGACGCCATTCGCGAGCCCAGTGCGAACAATCGCATGCTCGCGTTCCCCTACACGAAACGGGCGACTTCCCAGTGGAACGTCGATCAGGCGGCGGGGCTCATCTTCTGTTCCATCGCCGTTGCACGCGAACTCGGGATTCCCTCGGACCGCTACGTGTTTCCCTGGACGGTCGCGGATTCGAATTACATGCGGCCGCTGTCGGAGCGGCGCGCGCTGCACCGCAGCCCGGGGTTCGCGGCGGCGGCCGAGCGGGTCTTCGCGCGCCATCAGATCGGCGCCGGAGACCTGGACCACCTGGAACTCTACAGCTGCTTTCCCGCGGCGGTGCGGGTTCAGCTGCGCGAATTGGGAATCGACGCCAGCCGCGCGTTGACGGTCACAGGTGGGATGGCGTTCGCGGGGGGGCCGCTCAATAATTTCGTCCTCCAGGCCCTGGTCCGCATGCTCGCGATCCTGCGCGCGGATCCCGGCAGCCTCGGCCTCGTCACGGCGGTGAGTGGCATTCTCATGAAGCAGGGCGTGTCGCTTTGGTCGACCCGGGCTGCGGACGAGACCTTTGCCCACGAGCAGGTCGGCGAGATCGCCCGCGATCGCGACGATCCCATCGAAGTCGTCGACCGGGCTTCGGGCGAAGGGCGCGTGGCGAGCTACACGGTGCTCTATCAAGACGACAAGCCCCAGCGCGCGGTGCTCTTCTGCGATCTGGAAGACGGCCGGCGCACTATCGCGCACACCGATGCCGCTACCGCCTTGGCGTTCACGCGAGAGGAAGGCTGCGGCCGCCGGGTGCGCTGCGCTGGCGGTCTGGCGACGCTGATCGACGAATCCGTTTCCGCCTAACCGCCGGTCGCGGATTTCGAACGGAAGACGTAGATTCCTTCTCCGCGGGTCGCGAAATAGATTCGATCGCCCACCACGAGTGGCATCGTGAAATGGGGCGCGCCGGGGAACGCGATCTTGTCGACCCGGGCGCCGGTCTCCGCGTTCAGCAGAATCAGATACGACGACGCCGCTCCCTGGACCGCAAAGATGACGAGACCCGCGCCATCGTCAGCGGTGGTCGTGACCGGACTGGAATTGCGGAAAACGGTCTCGTCGTTGTCTTCGATATAGGTCCAGCGCGGCGCAAGCGATCGGTCCGGCGCAATTTCGAAACCGCGGGCGAGCCAACCTGGAGGATCCGCCTTTCCCCTGCGTACCCAGGCGAAGAGTCGAGTCCGGTTCGTTTCGTCGGCTTCCCCGCACCAATCGAGTCCAATCGGTTGAGATCGAACCAATGCCATGCCCTGATTGTGGGGTAGGAACCTTTCTCCGAAGAGCTGCTGCCGACGGTGCGGTGCTCGGAAGTCCGAATCTTCGAACAACACGGCTTTGGGAATCGCCTCGGGAAGCGAGTACAGCCCGCCGTCCACACTCGCGTAGACGCGAAGTTCCGAGAATTCGAATCCCGGCGGCGGATTCTTTGCCCCCTCGAACGTGTAGCCCACGAGATCCGTGGGGAGATAGGACGCCGTCCGGCCGGTGGACCAGGCACCGGCGGCTTCGCGCTGGGCGTCGAAGCGGATTCCGCCCGCCCGGATTTGCCGCGTGAAACGTGAACCCTCGGTGAGGGTCACCCGGTCGGCGCGGAACGGACCCGAGTAGTGGGCGACGAACGGACGTCCGCCGCCTTCGGGCGTACGCTGAATCCAACCCACGCAAGCGCCGCGTCGGTAACCCGCCCGCTCGAGGAACGCCGCGCGCGCGTCGCTTTCGACCGTCCAATCGCCCGTGCGCCGAACCGAAGAAATGCCGCGTCGGCCCACGACCGTGGCGCGTAGGCTTCCCTCCGCGGTGCGGTAGATCGAAGGTAGTCCGCAGCCCGCGCCCTCGTTGGGGAACCGGACCTTCTTGGACGCGTCGGTGCCGGGCAGGTCCGTCGGGTCGAAAGACTTGAGCGTGCCATCTTTTCCGGTGACGACGGAGTAGAACTGGCCCTGGTGTTCGAGGGACGCCACACCGGAGCACGACATGTCGATATTCATGGCGTGGCATTCGCGAAACTCGCCGTCGTCGATGCTATAGAACGCATGGCCGCTTCGACCTGGCTTGGGGCGAAGGGTCGTTCCGTCGATCCGGACGACCGAACAACCGAAGTTCTCCTCGGCGGGGATCAACGGTCCATTCCCCGTCGCAACCAGAAGCGTATTGTCCGGCAGTAGGCCCGGTGCCGCGCCAGACGACCAGACTCCCGTATCGAAGCCGGTCTCCGGGTGGTCCGTGACGCGACTCGGAAAGAAAGTCGACACGGCCGCGTCGCGTATCAGATCCCCCGCCGCATCGAGGTGCACGCCAAGTACCATCCCCCGAGCGCCGCGTAGGTTTCGGTAGTTCTGGCCCCCTTGCCCGTTTTGCATGCTGCAACCGAAGAAGACGTAGTGGGCGCCCGGCCGGTCGTTCAAACCCAACGCCGTATTGCAGTGGACCATCGAGGAGGGAGGGATGGTGGAAGGAATTGGCTCCGAGGCGAGGAGGCGGTCGAGGTCTAATTCCATTCGGCGATGGTTTGATCCGTCGAGATCGACGGAGTGGATGCGCAATCGAAACGGAGCGTTGGCCCAGGGGGCCGGAGCCTCGCCTCGGGCCAAGGAGGTCGCGAAATAGATTTTTCCGCGCGTCAGGTCGAGTACCGCGGTGCCGCGCGAGCGACGCCACGGAAGTTCCAAGCTCCACACGAGTTCGTGGGTCTCGATGTCGACAGCCTTGAATGCGCCATAGGTTCCAAAAAACAACAGTCGACGTGATTCGAAGCCCTCCACCGGATCCTGCACGCCATTCCAATACAGGGGCATGGGGGCTTGGGACTGCTCGGAGTGGGGCAACCGCTCGACGGTCAGCGGGGTGTAGTGGTCTGCGGTCAGAGAGGAATGGGTCGATCCCGTGCGCAGGGCGTCGTATCCAAAAGTGGGTACGGACCGGGTGGCGGCGGGCCAAGCTGGACCTTCCCGGCCCGCTTCGTCCGTGGGCCCGCAATGGGCGAGCGAAAGGAATGCGACAAACATCCAGAAGCGGGACGCGCGTCGCACTAGGGAGTCCTGCTTCTCGGAGTGGAACTTCGATTCATCGCTGGGGTCCATTCTGTCGTGCGCACATCGGGGATCAAACGTACTGGAACATCGAGCGGATCGGAAACGAGCGCGCGGGTTGCGCTCGGATACCCGAGTGGAGAGTCAGGGGCAGCCCGGATAGGCTGTCCGTGTGCTGCGAATGAATGCGCTCTGGACACATCTGGATGGACTCCTGTCCCGCGGCTTGACGGGCTGGGTGGGGGCGGTTTCGCACGCGTCGCGCAGCGTCCTGTTGCTGGTCGCGGTGGTCACCGTCGCCCTCGCCGGGTTCACGGTGCGCAACCTCGGCGTCAACATGGATACGGATGCGATGATCGCCCAGGAGCTTCCGCATCAACAACGCTGGAGAGATTTCCTGGCGGCGTTCCCCATGGTCGCGGACCCGACCCTGGTGTTGATCGATGCCGAAACGCCTGAGGACGCGCGATCCGGCGCGCGCCGGTTGGCCGATCGCATGCGATCCGAGCCCCAGCTCTTCGAGGACATCTACGTCCCGGGCGAGGGGCCGTTCTTCGAACGCAACGGCTTGCTCTATCTGACGCCCGCGGAGCTCGAGAACCTCGCGGATCACCTGGCCACGGTGCAGCCCTATCTCGCGGAGCTCGGGCGCGACAACAGCTTGCGTGGACTCTTCTCGCTCCTCGGTACGGCGATGGAAGGGGTCGCGCGCGGCGATGCCACGATCCTCGACCTCGCTCCCATATTCGATCGCCTGCGGGACGCCGTGGATTCGGTCCGCGCGGGTCGCCCCCATTCGCTTTCCTGGGAGCAGGTCCTGCTCGCCACACCCGAGACCGGAGCGCGTCCGCAAAGTGCGATCTTGGTCCAGCCCCGTGTGGATCACTCGGAATTGATCCCGGTCCAGGCTGCGATTGCGGCCGTGCACCGTCTGGCCGCGGAAACCGGTCTCGATGCCGCGGCCGGCTTTCGCGTGCGCGTTACCGGCGAGTTGGCGCTTTCCGCCGAGGAACTCGAGGCGGTGAGCGAGGGCTCGGCACTCGCAGGTGTGCTGTCGTTCGTCTGCGTGATGGGGATTCTGTTCGTCGGCCTGCGTTCGGTGCGCTTGATGGCGGCCACCTGTATCACGCTGGTGATCGGCCTGATCTGGACCGCTGCCTTTGCCGCGGCCGCGATCGGTCATCTCAATATGGTTTCTGTCGCCTTTGCGGTGCTCTTCATCGGCCTGGGCGTCGACTTCGGCATTCACTTCTGCCTGCGATACTCCGAATGCCTCGCCGCCGGACGCAGCCTGGACGAGGGCCTGCGCACCACCGCGGTCGATGTCGGAAAGTCTTTGGCACTGTGCGCCCTCACCACCTCGGTGGGTTTCTACGCCTTCGTCCCCACGGAATACGAAGGCGTGGCGGAACTCGGTCTGATTTCCGGAACCGGAATCTTCGTGAGTTTGTTCTGCAGCTTGACCGTACTGCCCGCTCTCCTGACCCTTTGGCCGCTACCCACCGGTGCGGCACCCTCGCGCGTCGGTGGCGACCGCTTGGCGTTTTTCCTGGCTTTTCCCGTGCGCCATCGCCGAGTGACCCAGGTGGGCGCGGCTCTGCTGGCTTGCGCGATGTTGCCCCTTCTCCCTCGAGTCCGATTCGATCACAACCCGTTGAACCTGCGCGTCCCCGGAACCGAGTCGGTGACGGCCTTCAACGAGTTGCTCGCGGAACGCGCGACGTCCGCCTGGACCCTGCACGTGTTGGCGGAGGATCGCGATGCGGCCGATGACCTGGCACGCCGTCTCGAAGCCCTTGGGCCGGTCGACTATGCGATTACGCTTTCGGACTACGTCCCCGCCGAGCAGGAGACCAAGCTCGCGATCCTGGGCGATATGGCGCTCTTCGTGCCCGAAACGGGCCAAGCGAAGGGGGACCCACCAGATCCCGCGGTGCAACTCGCCGCCATCGAGGATTTCGTGGCGACGGTCGATCGCCTGGTGGTCGAAACGGACTCGACTCCGGAGGCGGCCAGCGCCCGCGGATTGCGCGACGCGCTGGCGTCGTTGGTTGCGGAAGCCGACGGTCTCGACCCGGGGCCCACACTCGCTCAACTCGAAACGAGTTTGCTGGGTCTGTTCCCCGAGCAGCTGCACCGCCTCCAGGTCGCCCTCGGTGCAAGTAACGTGACCGCAGAATCGCTGCCAAGGGATCTGCTCGGAACGATCGTCGCGTCCGACGGGCGCGTGCGCGTCGAAGCCATTCCCGCCGAGAGCCTGGCGGAAAACGTGGCGCTCGCGCGATTCGTCGACGAGGCCCGCACGGTCTCGCCGGACGTCACCGGCGTCGCGGTGCAGATCCTCGAGGCCGCTCGCGCCATCGTGCGCGCATTGCAACAAGCCTTCACCTACGCGGTGGTGCTCATTTCGCTGCTCTTGATCGTGCTCTGGCGCAGGTTGGGCGACGTGGGGTTGGTGCTGGCGCCGCTGTTTCTCGCCTCTCTGTTGACCGCTGGCGCTTCGGTGATCCTCGATATCCCTTTCAATTTTGCGGACGTGATCGTGCTCCCGCTGTTGCTCGGAATCGGGGTCGACAGCGGGATTCATCTGGTGAACCGCTACCGCGACGTGGCCGGCAGCGCGGGATTGCTGCGCACGAGCACGGCGCGCGGCGTCTTCTTCAGTGGTCTCACCACCATCGCGAGCTTCGGAACCCTGGGCTTGTCGGTTCATCCCGGAATGGCGAGCATGGGGCAACTGCTGACGCTCGGTGTCGCGTTTACGCTGCTTTGCAATCTCATCCTGGTGCCGGCGCTGGCGGCGGAAAAGCGCTTGCCGTCCGATGGCATCTAACGGGGCGGGCGCGAGAGTCCATTCGCCCGCGAGGAGCACCGCATGTCCCCCATCATGAAATTCGTATTGAAATTGGCGTCCACGCGCGCAGGGGGCTGGTTTTTCATCCGCGTGGCGCCGCCCATGGATCGCCTGCTGCTGCGCCTTTCGCGCGGGCGCTTCAGCACCGGGGGGACGGCGCCGATTCTGCTGCTCACGACGACGGGCGCGAAGAGTGGTTTGCCGCGCTCGACGCCGCTCTTGTATCGACCCGACGGCGAGCGATTCGTGTTGATCGCCTCCAAAGCGGGATATCCCAAGCACCCGGCCTGGTATCACAACCTTCGCCACAAACCCGAAGCCAGCATCCTGGTGGGTGGAAGAAGCGTGACCTGTTCGGTCCACGAAGCGGAGGGCGAGGAACGCGAACGTCTTTGGGCCCTCGCTACGGAATACAACCCCGGCTTCGACGCCTACCAGTCGCGCGCGACCCAACGCCGCATCCCGGTGATGGTTTTGACGCCCAGTACCGCCGAGCCCAGCGCCTAAGCGCGTCCGGATCGGAAAAACTCCCCATCCGTGTCGCGACGGCGACGCGGAGATCGCTGTTTTTCCCCCTCGCTTTTCTGTGTAGCGACGCCTGCTTCGTTTCTGACGTTTCCTTCCCCCTGAAATCGTCATGAAATATCACGAATTCGTCATTCCAGCCTAGACACCTCCAGAATCTGAGGCCTATAAGAGTTTTATCCGAGCGCTTCGTGAGTTCTTGGATCGAACAGGGAGTTCGTTGTGCGGTTGGGTCGTTCTCGCGGTGGCGGCCAAAGAGCGGTGCGGATTTTGCGATCGAAAACGGGGTAGCGACCAACCGATTCACCCGCGTGGGAATCGCTTCCACCGTCGCCTTTTCGCGGACCGTTTCACTCCGGCATCCCGTGCGTAGAGGACCCCTGGTTTCAGGGACGAATGACGTCCCTGGGGCTGTTGACTTGGGAAGGACGGGGTGGGGCCGAGGCTTTCACCCCGCTAGCGACGGAGGCAGGGATAGAAATGATGCATAGGCATGTTCTCATTGTCGCGGTGCTGGTCGCGGCGCTAGCGGGTTCGGATGCATTTGCGTGCGAACCGATTCACAAACTCAAATTGTTCGACGGCAGCGGGTCGACCTGCGGACCGGATCAATTGATCTGCGAAGACGGCGGAACCGGCGGCGACCCGAACGAGAACCCCATCAATTGCCGCACCTGTGCCGGGGGCGGTCTGTGTTGGGCGAGTGATTGTCGAAGCTTTGGCGGCGGAGACAAGGGTCAGTACGGGCAATTCAAGAAGGACGGGCAGGGCGAACTCGAAGCCCTCGTCATGCGGATTACCAACGTGGATACGGGAGATGTCACGGTGTTGGTCGATTCCATCGACAATCCCGACTGCCCGCTTCCGACATCGACCACGGGGTTCGGTTGCTCTGCACTCTACAAAGTGATCGGAATCAAGCCCGACGGCGAAGGCGTCCGCGCGCCGTTGTGCACCTGGGATGATCTGGACGACGTCAACACGATCGCCCGCACGCCCAAGACTGCAAAACTCTTCCTGACGGACGTCAACGGAAAGTCCTGCAAGGCCCGCAAGAAGGCCGGGGATCAATGGTGGATGTTCTACCAGACCTGCTGCCAGCCCGGCGAGGACTTCGGCGACACCGGCGACGAGTTGATCACCGAGCTTTCGATGATTCTCGACAAGGACGGTGTGTGCAGTGAGAACCCCGTCCGACAGGCGACCGAGCCGGAATTCATTCCGGAAGTCGACCCGGAGCCGTGCCTGTGAGCGGGGTCAAAACGAGTCGAGTCGAATGTGCGGTGGCTTCTGGGATGCGTCTCGCCCTCGGGGCGAGGGAGGTGGGGAAAATGATGCAGGGCAGTGTGATGCTCATTGCCGTGGTGCTCGCGGCGTTCGTCGGTCTGGATGCAAGTGCGTGTGAACCGATTCACAAGCTCATCTTTCAGGAAGAGGGAGAAATTCCCTGCCAGCCGGGTGAGCTGGTTTGCGATCGAGACCCGTCCGGCGATCCGGTGAACTGCGTTCGCTGCAATCCGCCGAACCCTGGCGGGGGAAGTGGACTGTGTTGGGCCAGCGACTGCCGGACCTTCGGTGGAAGCGACAAGGGTCAGTACGGGCAATTCAAGAAGGATGGAAAGGGTGAACTCGAGGCTTTGGTGATGGTCGTGACGAATCACACGACCGGAAACGTCGTCACCCTCGTGGATCAGATCGCCAATCCCGATTGCCCGATCCCGGCCGCCGATGGGCAGACCACCTGTAGTGCGGTGTACAAGGTGCGGGGCATCAAGCCCGAGGGCGGCGGGACGAAAGTTCCGCTGTGCACCCTGGGCACGCTGGACGACGTGAACACCATCGCCCGCACGCTGAAGAGTGCGGGGGTCTTCATCACGGACCTGAACGGCAAGAGCTGCAAGGCGCGCAAGAAGGTCGGGGATCAGTGGTGGATGTACTACCAGACCTGTTGCGATCCTCCGAGCCGCTTCGGCAACCCGGGCGAGACCATATCCACGGAACTGAAGATGATTCTCGACAACGACGGGGTCTGTTCCGAGAATCCGGTGCGGGACGACAATACGGAGCCGGAAACCATCCCGGGGGAACAGTCGGAGCCCTGCGTCTGATCGCTGTGAATGGCCGGATCCCTGTGGGTCCAAGAAAAACGGGGAGCGCTGCAAGGCGCTCCCCGTTTGCGTTCGAGAGTCGATCTATTCGGCGGCTTGCTCCGTCTCCTGCACCAGATCGAGCTCCTCGTTGTCCCGAGGCGCCGCCTTGGCGGGCGGAGGCTCGCTGCTGACGGGGGCGACCGCGGGCGCATCGGCTGCCGCGGACTCGACGCTGGTTTCCTCGCCGGTCTTCGTCGCCGTGGGCTCCGCGGCTTCCGGCGTCGACTTCTGCTCCACACCCTCCCAGGACTCGGGGCTCTCGGTAGCCTCGCTGGGCTCGATTTCGGCCGGTTCCTCCTGGGCGGAGGGCTCTTCTTCGGTCACGGGTTGCGCGGTGGCGATGCGCTCGTCGATGGTCGCCGGAAGCAGGCGGATTTCGATTCGGCGGTTGCGCGCGCGTTCTTCGTCGGAGGCGTTGGACGCCACCGGGTGAAACTCGCCAAACGAAGTGGCCGCGATGCGTTCGGGGTGGGTTCCGTTTTCCGCGAGGATTCGCGCGACCCGCGTTGCCCGGGCGGCGGCCAGCTCCCAATTGGTCGGATAGCGGCTGGCGAGGAGGCCGTGAATCGGTCGATCGTCCGTATGCCCCTCGACCACCACACGGTCCGGTACCTCGGCCACGCGAACGGCCACGCGCTCGATCACCGTTTGGCCGTCCTCGCTGAGCTCCGCCGATCCCGTGTCGAATAGAACCTGGTCGCTCAGGCTGACGCGAATTCCCACGGCCAATGCCTCGACGTGGACCTGGCCGGCTTCGATCTCCGCCGCGAAGTCCAGCAAGAGATCGTCGTAGGTTCCGCGCAAGCGTGAGAGGTCTGCATTGCGTTGTTGGATCAGCTGAGCGAGGTCGATGCGTTGGGCATCGAGCATGCCGTTGATCTTCTCGTACTCCGACAGTTCGCTTTGGAGTTGGTCGACGCGGCCTTCCAGGCTCGATGTGGTGTTCAGAGCCGCCTCGTTGTGGGCTTCGAGGGCGACGGTCTGGGCCACCAACCCTTCGACCTGTCCGGTCAGTTGCTGCTTGACCGAAACCAGAAGGTCTCGTTCGGCGACCACGGATTGGAATTTTCCAGTGGATACACAACCGGAAAGCAGGGATCCCGCGGCGATGATCCCCACCGCGCGCGCAACCCATGAAGTCGAATTGAAATCGTGACTCTCTCGCACCGTACGTCCCCTCTTGGCTTGGGCCGTGAACCGCGTTCCGGCGGATTCGACCTCTCTGTGAATCGACTCGTTGGGGGGGAAGAGGTGCGCGGGGGCAACCTCTCGACGGGCGGGGCTGTTGAGTCCCCTCCGATCTCTCCATCGCACACCTTGGTCGAGAGCTTGAGCGCGCGTTTCGCGTTTCCGTCGAGGAACTCGAGCTGTTCCGGTTTTGTAAGCAAAATCGGATAGTTGGCGGAAGAGGGTCGGACCCGGGGCAGAGCTTGCTACGGTCTGCCGCATTCGGGGTACAGGCGTGCCCCGGATCGATTCGTTCTTATGACTGGAGGTTCCCCCATGGCCCGCGAAGCCGTCATCGTCGATTCACTCCGCACCGGACTCACCAAAGCCCACCGCGGATCCTTCAACAACACCGAACCCGTCGATTACACCGCCCACGTCTTGCGCGAAGTCGTGGCGCGCCAGAAGAAGCTCGATCCGGCGGAGATCGAAGACATCATTCTGGGTTGTGGGTTTCCCGAAGGCTGCCAGGGAATGAACGCCGCCCGGATCGCCGCCATGGCGGCGGGCTTTCCCAAGGAAGTCGCTGCCACCACCGTGAACCGGTTCTGTTCTTCGGGGTCCCAGGCCGTCATGATGGCCGCCCATTCGATCCTCAACGAAGGGGCGGACGTGGCCATTGGTGCCGGCGTCGAAACCATTACGATGATGCAGGACGGATCCCAGAACACGAGCCGCCTCGTCAACGAAGCGGCCAAGGAACGCTTTCCGGGCCTCTACTTCCCCATGGGCGTGACGGCCGAAATCGTGGCCGAGCGCTACGGCATCACCCGCGAACAACAAGACCAGTACGCGCTCCAGAGTCAACAGCGCTACGCCGCCGCCTTCGAGGCCGGAAGCATCTCCGAAGAGATTGCTCCCATGAAGGTGACGCGCAAAGTGATGAAGAAGGGCGAGGAGCCCTACGACGAAGATTTCGTGGTGGAAAAGGATGAGTGCAATCGACCGACCACGACCCTCGAGGGGCTGGCCTCGCTGAAGCCGGTCTTCAAGCCCGCCGAAGAAGGGGGGTCGGTCACCGCAGGGAACGCGTCGCAGCTGTCGGATGGCGCGTCCGCCACCCTGCTCATGAGCGCGGACCGCGCGAAGGAACTCGGCATCGAGCCCCTGGGAACCTATCGGGGCACGGCGGTCGCCGGCTGTGGCGCCGAGGAAATGGGCATCGGCCCGGTATTCGCCGTTCCGAAGCTACTGAAGCGCCACGGATTGACGATGGACGACATCGATATCGTGGAACTCAACGAGGCCTTCGCATCCCAATTGCTCTACTGCCAACGCGAACTCAAGATTCCCAACGAAAAAATCAATCCCTGCGGTGGATCGATTTCCATCGGACACCCCTTCGGCATGACGGGCTCGCGCATGACCGGCTCGCTGCTGCGCGAACTCAAGCGCCAGGGCAAGCGCTACGGGATCGTGACCATGTGCATCGGCGGTGGCCAGGGATTGGCGTCGCTGTTCGAGGTCTAATCCGCGTCCGGCGCCGTACCCAGGCGCGAGAGGTTCTCGCGGAACAGCGCGTTGTCGGGTTCGAGCGCAATGGCCCGGGCGAGCGATGCAGCGGCGGCTTCGCGGTCGCCGCGCAGATACGCGACGTTCGCGCGGTAGTGATGCACCAAGGCAAACGTGGGGTCGAGGGCTTCGGCTTCATCGAGTAGGCGATTGGCTTCCTCGTAGGCACCCCGCCGTGCAGCCAAACTCGCGGTATCGACCAATTTGCGCGCCTTGCTGCGTTCGGGTGTCGCGACGCGTTTCTCTTCGAGCGGGGCTCCGAGTCGCGCCAGAGAATTCCGCGCGGGTTCGTAGTCCGGGCGATAGCGCAGGGCGGTTCGATACTCCTGCACCGCCAAGCCGGGCTTTCCCTGGCGTTCGTAGATGACGGCCCGGTTGTGATAAGGCTCCGGGTTGATGGGGTCGAGCTCGACCGCGACCGCGATGGCCTCGAGGGCTTCGTCGTAGCGACCCAATGCGCCCAGTGTTCCGGCCAGGCTCGAATGCAGACTCGGGTCTTGGGGCCTGGCTTCGAGCATCGCGCGGTAGGCCGCGAGGGCCTCTTCGTAATTCCCCTCGGCGAAATGAATGTTCGCGAGGTTACGTTCGTTCTGCGGGGAAGGCGTGTCGATGTATCCGAGTGCGGCCAGGTGGTCGACGATGGCGGGGTCTACGGCCGAATCGCGCTGCGCGACTTCCGTTTTGCGCGCTTCGACTTCGTAGGTCGCAACGCTGCGCGCGGGGACTTCGAACGCGAGGCCCTCGGCGAGGACGCGCCCGGGCATGTCCTGGGCGGCGGGAAGATCGAGCAGGGTCAGGAGGGTAGGGGCGATGTCGAGTAGTTCCGGTTCGCGCAGCGTCGTTCCGGGTACGACGCCGTTTCCGTAGAGGTAGACGATTCCCTCGATGCGGTGGTATTTCTCGCTGACGCGTCTCAGGTCGCGGGTCTTGCTGGGGTCGTCGTGAAGCAGGCCCAATTGAAATCCGTGATCCGACAGCACCACCAGGGTGGTGTTTTCGTCCATCAGCCCGAGGTATTCACCCACGATCGAGTCCGCGTAGCGGTACATGGCTTCCACGGTTCCGCCGTAACGAGCGTGTTGTTCCGCGAGCTCGCCCTCGAGCCCTTCGGCGCGGAACAAGTGGCCGAACAAATGGGAACTCGAATCGACGCCTTCGATGTACACCATTGTGAGGTCTGGCCGATCGTTCTCCAATAGGTGCCGTCCGAGACCGCGGTAGCTTTCGGCCGTCGACCAGGCCCATTTGAAATGGGAAAGGTCGTCTTTGAAGTCGAAGGGGCGCGCGAATTCTTCGCGATCGATATGGACGAACTCGGGGACGATGTCCTCGTAGCGGACGCTGTCCGGTCGCTTCATCTTTTCGAGCAGACTCTGCGTGCGCTCCGCCGGGTGAACCACACCGGTGTCGTCTTTCGGTCCGGACCCGAGGCCTTCCTCGAAGAGAAAATGGTATCCCGCATGATCGCTGATCAACGTTCCGTTGACGCGTTCTGCGGGCCAGGATGCCCACCAGCCCACGACACCGACCTGCTTGTCCGCACGCGACGCGATGTTCCAGATGGCTTCGACCTTGCGCATCTGGCTGGTGACCGGGAGTCGCTCGCCGCTGGAACTCGAGGCGACGAAATGCCCGATGCCGTGCTCCGTGGGGGATTTGCCGGTGGCGATGGTGGTCCAGATGATCGGGCTCAGAATCGGTCGGCTACTGCGAAGGCGTCCGTAGGCCCCGCCGGTCCGCAGCTTGGCGAGATTGGGGAGTTGTCCCTCGGAGACCAGCAAGTCGATCGTCTCCGGGTCGAGACTGTCGATCCCCAGAACAACGACGCGGCGATCGGGGGAATCCCCGCAACCCGTAAGGGCGAGGGCGGAGGTCAGCAGGAACAGACAAACAGCCTTTGAAAACATGGACGCATGCTAGAACAAAATCGGAAAAAATCGGGCGCAAAGCCCGCGTGGCGTTGCCCGAGATTGCGTAAATCACGAGTGAAAACGATGCCTAGGGACCGGTCGCTTCCGCCTCGGCGGGGCGTGGATAGGAGAAGGCGCGCGCCAATTGTTCGCGCAAGCGGTCGACACGCGGATCGCGCGGAGCCATGTGGCGCAGGTACTGAAGTTGCTCCGTGGCTTGTGCCTGGTCGCCCAAACGAATCAGGTGCTCGACCAGCAGCACGCGTTCGTCGGGTACCCAGGGGTTGACGCGCAGGTGTTCGCGAATCCGTTCGGTCAGCGCGCGACTGTCGCCCCGTTTCGTCGCCACGAGGACGAGGCCGAGAAGCCCCCGTTCATCGCGCGGAACCAGCGCCGCGACGCGCGCGAAGGCGGCGTCAGCGGCATCGAGCTGGCCCTGGGAGAAGTGGGCGGCGCCATCGACCAGGAGCGCCTCGACCTGGTCCGCGTCGCGCTCGAGCACGTAGGCGCATTCGCGCTTCGCCTGTTCGATTTCCCCCAGCTCGTAGTAGACGCGGCACAATTCGGCCCGAATCAAATGGCGATTGGGGTCGATTTCGAGCGCGTTCCGGTAGAAGCTGGCCGCGGTCTCGATCTCGCGCTGGGCGTATTGGCGTGCACCGGCGCGGAACAGGGTTTCCGGCGAGTCCACGTCGACCCAGAACGAGTAGAAGCCGTTGGCGGCCCACAGCAACATCCACGCGAGCGCGATGGCGCGAAGTCGGCTGCGCCGTTCGACGGCTGCATAGCCCAGGGCAAACAGCGCGGTGAAGCACGCCATGGCGGGAAGCAGGTAGAAGGCTTTCACGGCCCCATATGTCGGAGCGACCAGGGTGATGTAGACGAGTCCCAGGGCGAGCAAGGCCGGGAGCACGACCAGCAGGGCACCGTGGCTCGTGATCTCCCGAAACAATCGACGAACCGCGACCCAGCCCCCGATGGCGACCCCGCAAAGGGGTCCGATCGAGAGCAGGTAGTGGGCCGACATGGGCCCGTAACGCCAGGGGGCGCCTGCGCGCAGGTTGGTGGCGCCGCCGCCGAGTCCGTCACCGAACAGGGTCGAGTAGATTCCATCGGGGATGCTTCGAAACGATGCGTAAAAGGGCTCGAGGAGCGCACCGCCGAACCGGAAGTAATCGCCCAACACCCGATAGCCGGGGTCCTGCCAAACGCCGAAGCCCGAGATGGCATCCCAATTTCCGACGAAGGGATCGCCGAACGCGCGATAGACCCGCAGATAATGCCAGCCCGATACCGCCGCGATCGCCACCAGGCACACGCCGAGGCGCAGGGCGATGGCGGGCAGGGCACGCGAGCGCGCGTTCCATTCGTGCAGGGCAAGGGCGATAAAGCAGGTCGGCAGCAGGACCAGGGTGGAGACTTTGGTGAGCAGCGCGATTCCGAGCGCGCAGCCCAACGCCAGGTAGGCGCGCAGGGGAGGGGCGGCCTCGCCGCACATCCGCACGGTGAGCAGCAGGGCCAGGGCCGATACGACCGCGGCCATCGACTCGTTGGTGACGAACTGGAATAGATACAACTGGGCCGGAAGGAAGCCCGCGAACAACAGCGTCGCGGTACTGCCGGACATCGATTGCGGTACGAAGGCGCGCGCGAACGCGAATACCAAGCCGACCTGCAGAATGCCGAGCACCACGGACACGATCCGCATGGCGAAATCCGCCTGGGCGAGTCCCGGGTCGATGCCGAACGCGGTCAGCGCGGTGGCGGAAAGCGCGTAGTAGAGCGGGGGCTGGTACATCTGGTAGCCCTCGGTCGCCAGGGGAAGCGATCCGCGCTCCGCCACGTAGGTCACGTAATCCCAATGGTGCGCGGCGTCGAAACCGACGTCGCGCGGGAGGGAATCGTGGTTGTGGAAGAACAGCGCCACCCAGGCACCGGCGACCAGCAGAAAACCGATCCGCAGTGCGGCCGGCGCGGCGTCGCGGTTGCGCAGCAATAGCGCTGCCAAGGCTGCGGATCCAAGCGCCATGACGAACAGCGGGATCGCGTTGGCGCGCAACGCGTCGGGGGTGTGGCGAGCGCGCTCGTCCAGTAGGCGTGGATCGATCACCGGGCGCAGGTTGGCTGCACGCGCGGCGACGTGCGCCGATCCCGCCAGCGAAACCTCAGCGCTTTCCCCGGATTCGACCTCGAGACCGGGGCCGCGCAGGGAAAACGCAATGGCGGCGGGGCCTCGACTGCGCTCGACCCGAAACGTCAGCACGTTCTCTCCCACCACCAGGCGGCTGGCAATGTCGAGCTGGATTCGCTCGGTGGCGTGTTTGGGGTTGCGGTGTCGCTGGGTGATTTCGGGCGGCGAATAGCGCTGGCCGTTGATGTGAATCTCCGCCGTGCCCAACGCGCGCAAGTCGAGCTGGGCGCGCTCGGGAACGTCTTCGATGGCGAAGCGCTGGCGGAACTCCGTAACGAGTGGGAGCACGACGTGATTGGATGCGCGCGGTGCCCAGGGGAAGACGATCCAGGTGCCGGCGGCGAAGGGATCGAGAAAGGAACGCTCCGCGCGCCATTGCCCGCAGGTGTTCCACAGCAACGCGATCGCAATCGACACCAGGACGAATCCCGCGATTGCGCGCGTGCGTCCCCCCAGCCGTCCGCGCTTCGACACGGCATCAGAGTAACAGACCCGCACCGCAGCGACTGCGAGCATTTTTCTACGGCCTCGCCCGAGCGATGCGCTAACTAGTGCTGCGATGACCGCGAGCAAAACGCGCGCCCCCCGGTGGATCGCCACCGCGCTGTTCTTCTCGGTGCTGATCGCGTTCCGATCCACCACGGGTTTCGAGTTTCTCCCGTTCTGGGACGACGCCGCCTATGTGACTCAGAATCCGCAGGTCCTCGCGGGAATCACCTGGGAGGGCACGCGCTGGGCCTTCACGCAGCTCCACATCGGGAATTGGCATCCCCTGACCTGGCTCTCCCACATGGCCGATGTGGAGTTTTGGGGTCGCGCGGCGGGCGCGCATCACCGCACCAACTTGATCGTGCACGCCACCAATGCCGCGCTCGCGTTCACGGCGTTGTTCGGCTTGCTTCGGGGGAAACGCGCGAGGCGAACGCAAGCGTGGAGCGATGGATCCCTGTTGGCGATTTGCGCGTTCACGACGCTCTTGTTTGCCCTCCATCCACTGCGCGCCGAATCGGTCGCCTGGGTATCCGAACGCAAAGGTCTGCTGGCGGGTTCGTTCTTCTTCTTGACGCTGATCGCCTATACCCGCTACGCGGAGCAGCCGACCCGCGCGGCGTATTTCGGCGTGTGTGTTGCGCTGCTCGCGGGACTGCTCGCAAAGCCCATCTTGGTGAGCGTCCCGCTGCTCTTGTTGTGTCTCGATGTCTGGCCGCTGGAACGGCATCGATCCCATGCTTGGAAGACGCTCGCGCTCGAGAAACTGCCACTGCTCGCCCTCTGCATCGCGGTTGCCGCGGTCGCGTTCGCCGCGCAGTTGCGCGCGGACGCCGCGCCGAGTCTCGATCAGGTTTCGCTGGGCGCGCGTCTGGCCACATCGATCATGGCCGCGGCATTCTATCTGCAGAAAACCCTCCTGCCGACGGACCTCGCGGCCTTCTACCCCTACCCGACGCTCGTCTACGGGGCCGCGGAATGGGGCAGTCGAACCGTCGTGTCGACGCTGTCTCTCCTGGGAATCGCGGGGGTCGCCTACGCACTGCGCCGTCGGCACCCCGCGCTGTGGGTCGGCCTCGCGTGGTACCTCGTCTTGTTGTTTCCGGTCTCGGGCGTCGTGCGCGTCGGCGCCCAGGCGGCGGCGGATCGTTACACCTATCTCCCCCTCATCGGCCCGGTTCTGGCCGTCGTGTGGTTGGCGGCGGCGGGTGTGCGGGCGTTGCAGCAGCGGGGGTCGCGATTCGCACCGGCAATCGCCGTTGCCGTGGCGTGTGCGACGCTGGTTCCGCTCGCGAGTTTGGCGCGGCGCCAAGTCGAGACCTGGCACAACAGCGAGACGCTATGGACCCACGCCCATCGGGTGGTGCCGCACAATTACCGTGCGTCGGTCTTTCTCGGGATGCTGGCTTTGGGGGATGGGCGCGATTCGGATGCCCTCGCGTATTTTCGCGAGGCCGAAGGCATCGCGCCCGGCGTGCCCCTGGTGGCGGCGCAACTCGGCATCTACTTCATGCGGGAGCGGGATTACGCGGCGGCCCGGCCCTACCTGGAACGTGCAGTCTTGGGCTTTCCCGAACACGGGCAGATTCAATTCGGTCTGGGGGTGATCGCCCTGGACGATCGAAATTGGGAAGAAGCCCTCGTGCGCCTACGCAAAGCCGTCGCGTTGGAGCCCGGCAACTCCGTCTACGCCCGCACGCTCGAGCAGGTGGAGTCGGCGGTGAGGGGCCCGGGAGCCCCGTAACGCCCTAGAAGGTGTATCGGATCCGCGCGAAGAACTCGTCTCGATCGCGGATCACCGCGAGTCCGTTCGAGACCGCGTCTTTGTAAGGATGGGAACCCGCGCGGTTTGCGCCCGGCCGGATCTCGTTGACCGGGACATCCACCAATTGCTGGCGGCCGAAGAACATCGAGGAACCGAAGGTCATCGAGAAGTTCGCGTTGATGGAGAAACGAACCGTCATGAGCGATGCGCCGGAACCCGAGCCCACGTCGTAGACCAGGGTCCAAATCGGAAACAAACGGTCCTGGAAATACCCGCCCACGATGGTGAGGGTCCCGAGCACGTTCCAGGGCCCGTTGTTCCACCAACCGCTGTTGTAGCCGGTGCGGTATTGGAAGAACCACTGGCTGTTGATGAAGAACGCGCGATTCGGGCTGAGGAAGTTGATGAACGTGGGCCGATCCACGGAGACCGTGAGGTTGAACTCATCCACCTTCGAGATGTTCGACCGCGAGTTGTTGTCGATCACCGGTACGCCGTTGAGCCAGGTGAATTCGATCCCCCAATTCGATTTCGTGGTGTCCTCGGCGAAGTCCATCGCGAAACCGAGCGCGTTGCGCTTTTCGTAATTGAGCGTAATCGCACCACCACTGTGCCAAATGAAATCCCGCCGGCCGAAATCCCGACTCCCGCCCGCGCGCACGTCGTTTCGCTTGACGGCGATCAAACTGAAGATGCCCTGCACGGAGTTGCAGAACTGGGGCGTGATGAAGCTGCATACGCCGGCGGTATACGCCTCGGCAGGATTGAAGTTGTCGCTGCCATTGACGACCAGCACCAGGAAGTTCCAGGAGAACGCTGCCAGTTCATTCTGCCAGGCCTGTCCTGTGAAGGGATGTCCCGAGACGCCAGCGTTCTGCATCCCCAAAGAAGTGAGATCGAAGGCGGTGACCAACCCCGTGGGATCTCCGTCGACGTTGATGTCGTAGCCGATGTCGCCGGGGCCACGGCAACCGGGCAGCATGACTGCGGGGTCTTGGGGGCCGCCGATGTGGCCGGTCGTGCAGCGCGGCGGACCGAAGAAACCAATGGTGCCCGGCTGGGCCACGGTTGCATCATCGGTTCGCCAGCCTTCGTACGTTCCCTCGATGCCCGGCCACGATTGAACGAATACGCTGCCTTCGGCGTTGAGGAGATCAATTCCCGAAACGTCACAATTGACGCCGTAAAAAGGACCACAACCGAGAAGCGCTTCCTGTTCCGGCGTCAGCGTTTCGCTCAGCGAGAGTTCGCCCGGGCCGCCGGGCGGGTTGAATCCCGGCTGAAGGTCGAACAGCGTGTGGCCGTCGCCGCCGCAGGTGGGGATACCTTGCAATAGCCGCTCGGTATTGATTGTACCCGTGGAGATCAACGGGTTGTCGTAGTAGAGCCGGTCCGTACAGCCGGAATCGGTGCCCGTGATCAGGTGATTCGAAAGATCCATGGGATCGCGACTCAATGTGACGACAGGCGTGTAGTGCCCAAGGATGGCGTTGAGGTTGAAGGTATTCGTGTCGAGTTCAAGTTCGTCTGCGACAGCGAAGAGCCCAACGGAGGAAGAGCTGATGGACCCCGCCAGGGTCGCCCCCACGATCTGAGCCACGGTGAACGAGTTGCCGCGGGGAGGGGACTGGGCGTTGAAGGCGTTGAGACCACAGGCCGATGGCGCGTTGCCGCGTGCGATACCGACTGTCGTCGCGCACGCAAATGCGAAAATAGTCTGGTTGGAATGGTGAAAGTCCAAGGCGTTGTTGGGTGTGAAGGCCAAGGCAGCGTTGGAATCCGCGCCGGATCGGTCCGTCGGACCCGGCTGTAGGCACGCGGGATTCGAACGGTCTGCGGTATTGCACGGTCCGCGGGCATCCATGATGCGCGGTAGCCCCGTATTGGGGTCTACGTTGCGCTCGAAGGTGGCGAAGCGGTGCGGGTGCGGGAAGTCGTCGAAACCGTAGAAATCCGAAATCGCGAAGGTGTAGCGACCCCAACGGAACTCGAGACGCGCGCCTCCCTGGAGACCCGACAGGGAATCCCAGGGCTGCTCGGGATATTCGAATCCCGCGACACCCAGGCCCGTGATGCCGTGGAACACGGAACCGAAGGACGCCGCGCATACGGGATCCGGCGTAAAGGGCTCGCCACAGGCGCCGAGGTCGGCGGGTTGAAAGGCGTCGAAGATCAAACCCATTTCGAGTCGCACGTCCGATAGCTCGCCCACTTCGTAGAAGGAGTAGGTAGAGCGCAGGGACCAAAGCGGGATGCGGGTCTCTTCGAGACTCGGGAGATTGGAAAGGGCGAGGTCCTGGGGATTGAATTGGTCCGTGGGACTGAACAGCTCGGTCTTGCCCCAGACGATCGCTTGGCGACCGAGACGCAGCCACAAGTCGCCGTCCATCATCTCGATGTCGAAATAGAACTCTTTGAGTTCTTTGGTCTGTTGTTGGCTCTGACCTCGGTTCCAGGCGCGGTCCGATTCGCTGTAGTTGAAGGGGAGATCGGTCAGGTCGTTGCTGCGAATCAGTTTGCGCAGGGGGGCCGCGGGTAGATAGAGGCCGCGCGCGACTTCGTCGCCAACCCCCGATGCTCCTTCCTCGGCAACGGGAATGGGGCGAAAGGGTCGGGCGCCGTCGTAGGTAACGCCCACGATGCGCCCCACTGCGGTGGCGACATTGGTATCGATTCGCGATTGCGGGATGAATCCGACGGCCCGTTGTGGCGGACCTTTGATGTAGGCGTTGTAGCCGTTGGCGATGAGCTCGCCGTTGTACGTATTGGCGACGAGCTGCGGGGTGGTTTTCGAATTGTCGAGGGGGTTCGCGATATCGGCGAACAGGGCGATGGGTTCGATGTGGTTCTTGGGAAGCCACGGACCCATGGGGAGAATCGCGCGACCGTAATTCGATCCGCCGCGCTCCCGGGTCTGGGTAAAGCGCCAATCTGCGAAGCGGTCGAACAGCGGAGGCAAGGGGTCGTCCAGGGTGGTGACCGGGCTGTTGGCGCCCCCGGCGATGTAGGAACACGCATTGGCGCCGTAGCGCGCGATGCAATCGGCGGACTCCTCGGGTCGACCGGAAAACGCGTCGGCGCCTTTGGATTGTTCCTGCAACGTGCGCAGCCCCGCGAGTTCGAAGATCCCGTGGGGTCTGCGCGGCTTGTCGGTGAAATCGATCTTTCCGTCGGTATAGACGGGAAAGGTTCCCGCGCCATCGACGTCCGTGGAATTACTCAGTCGCTCGGGCAAGCGGTCCGCCCGGTCGCCGTAGGTGTTCACGCTCGGGAACATCGAACAGCCCAGGGAGTAAATGCAGTCGAAGCGAACTTCCGCGCGCAGAAACGCTTGAACGAGATTGAAGGGCCCGACCTCTTCGAGCACGTCCATCTCGGTCTCGATGTTCAGCACGTGGTACCACTGGGCGAGATCCCAGTCGTCGCTGTAATCCGCACTCAGGCTGCGGATCTGCATCTCGTAGAAACCGTGAACTTGAATCTTGCCGTCGAAGAATTCGAAGGCGTTCGCGTGCAGAGGAATGAGCGACCAGGCGACCAGCAGACCGAGCAGAGTTGCACATCCGCGCGCAACGACTCGGGTCGGGTCCACTCGAGCTTCGATTCCCACATCCCCTCCGATGGGGACGCATTCTCGGAACCGTGAATCGGGGAGCGCGTCGAACGCCCCCGATTCTCGGTCCACGGCTGCGTCCGCGTCCCCAGAAATGAAGATGCCAAAAAAGCATCTTCACCGCGTCGCAACACCCCGATCCAAGTCTGCTGAAGTGCACGTATCGTGGGCGATGTTGCACGTCTTTGTCAATCCAAATCGAGCCCGGGAAGGTTAGATTTCCCTTGGGATTTCGCGGATCTGGCTCATGTTGCGATTGACTTCGGGGACCCGGGAGTGGGACAATCGACCCTCGGGAAAACTGCTGCTGAGTTGCGTCACGGCGCCGTTGTTTTCGTCCAATCCCGAACCCAGGGCCCGCCCCCAGGTCCCTGATTCCTAAACTCGCTGACGCATTACGCCCGTGGGAGGCTATCCACCGTGTCTTCGAGATTTCCCCGATTCTTCGCCGCGTTTTCGGTGCTGCTGTTGGCCTCCGGGGCACAGGCACTCGAGCCCCCCAAAGTCGTCGTTACCTACAGCATGGATTGTGAAGACGGCGGGAAATTGGTCCAGACCATTACCGACACCCCGCTGGGACTCGGCAACCAGGCGTTTCGGATCTGCGTCGGAGACGACGGCTCCGACGATGCCAATGTTCTCACCAACGACCACGTGGTCGAGATCGAGTACACCGCGGATCCCAACACCCAGGCCATCGTGGACGGTCCGGTCGAGATGATCACGACGGATTTCGCCCATTCCTTTCAGGTTTTTGCCATCAATGGCGCTTCGACGACCTTGAGTGATCTGGTGGTGTCCCTGCACCGGGAGAGCGCCGGCACCTTGGCGGGCACGCTGATCACCTGGGATCAGGGGGCCAACGCCTACCAATCGATGACGACCGGGCAGACCGATTGTGCAGGAAACGCGGTCATCTGCTCACTCGCAGCCCCTCCGGGTGGCTGGCCGCGAGTCGAAGACGGACTTCCGAAGGATCGCCCGATTCCCCTCACCACGGTGACGAACGGAACCAACCGCGCCGAGGAGTTTCTGGCCGACAATCTGACGCCCGGTGATGTCACGGACGACATTTTGACCAACATGGACTCCCAGGCCACGGTCTACAATACGTGGCACGGCGTGGAGACGAGCCGGGTATTCGTTCCCGAGCCCGGAGAGATCGCGTTGCTGGCCGCGGGATTCGGCGCGCTGTTCGGTGTGGGGGCGGTTCGTCGACGCCAGGTCTAGAAGGAGGAGCTGTCGGTGCGTAAATCGGAACTCTCGTGGATCGCGATTCTAACCGTGGTCGCCATGGGGAGCGCGGAGCGCGCCCGGGCCCTGGATCCGCCCAAAGTCGTGATCGAATACAGCTTGAATTGCGACGACGGCGGAGATTTCATCCAGACCATCGCGGACACGCCCCTCGGACTGGGGAATCAGACGATTCACATCTGCGTGGCGGATGATCAGACCGAAGATGCAGCGGTCCTCACCGATTCCCCCCAGACCGTAACCGTCGAGTACACCGCCGATCTCAATACCCAGGAGATCATCGATGGGCCCGTGGAGGTGACGAATTTCTTCACGCGGCACGAATTCCAGGTCTTCGCCATCAACGGTGCCGCGACGACGCATTCCGACCTCACAAGCCAGGATGCCCGCAAGAGCATCGGGACCCTGTCGGGCAACGTCGTCACCTGGGATGAAACGCTTCCCTTCCAATCCCAGACGTCCGGTTGCACGGATTGTTTCGGCAATGCCGTGATCTGCTCGCTCGCAGCGCCTCCCGGTGGCTGGCCGCGCTGTGAGCCGAACGTGCCGGAAACCGAGCCGCTGCCGCTTTGGGGCATCACCGATGGACCGGCGGGACGCGCCACGATGTTTGCCGGCGACAACCTTACGCCGGGGGATGTCACCGACGACATTCTGGCCAATATGGACGCGCAAGCGACCACCTACAACACATGGATCGGCAACGAGACGAGCCGCACGTTCGTTCCGGAGCCGGGCGAATGGTTGTTGCTCGCGAGTGCGTTCCTGGGTCTTGCCGGCGTGCGCCGCTTTCGGGGCAAGGCGTAGGGCGCGACGGGGTTCGTCTTGCTTCGGTCGATCTCATTTACGTCGACGGCCGTCCTGCCGATCGTCTTCCTCGCACCTTCGGAGGCGCGGGCTCTCGACCCGCCCAAAGTCGTGATCGAATACAGCCTGGAATGCGACCAGGGCGGAGCCTACATCCAGATCGTGACCGACACGCCCCTGGGATTGGGGAACCAGACGTTTCACGTCTGCGTTGCGGACGATCGATCCGAAGACGCCGATGTCCTGACCGATACGCCACAGGTGGGAACCGTCGAGTACACCGCCGACCCCATCACCCAGGAAATCGTCGACGGTCCCGTGGAACTCGTCGATTCGGAAACGCGCCAGGTCTTCGAGGTCTTCGCCATCGGCGGCGCCGCGACGACCCATTCCGATCTCACCTCCGTCGCAGTTCGAGGCGCGATCGGAACCCTGGCGGGCAACGTGGTGACCTGGGACAACAGCGTCCCGTTCCAATCCTTGACGCTCGGCTGTACGGATTGTTTCGGGAGCCCGGTGATCTGCTCCCTGGCCGCGCCACCCGGTGGTTGGCCGCGCTGCGAGCCCGACATCCCGTTGGACCGGCCGCTTCCGCTTTGGGGCATCACCGATGGTCCGTTGGGCCGCGCCACGGGCTTCGCGGCCGACAACCTGACGCCCGAAGATCCCACCGACGATATCCTGGCCAGTATGGACGCGCAGGCGACCACCTACTCGACCTGGATCGGTGTCGAGACCCGCCGCACCTTCGTCCCGGAGTCCGGCGAAGGGGCGCTACTCGCTTCCGCCCTGGCCGGCTTGCTGGGGATCCGTCGGTTGCGATCGTCCCGAACAAAATTTCGAAGTGTTCCGAAGCCCTTGGGTGCGACCCTTGCCCAGGGAGAGAAACATGCGATGGAATCGATGGCTCATGGCGCTCAGTGTGGCGTTCATGGGAAGTCCGGCGGAGGCCCTCGATCCGCCTAAAGTGGTTGTTACCTACAGTCTCGAATGCACCGATGGCGGACGCTTCGTCCAGGCCATCACCGGAACCGAAAGCGGTCTGGGAAATCAGGTGTTCGACATGTGCGTCGAAAACGAAGGCTCCGACGGTGCCATTGTGATCACCGATACCCCGCAGATCGTCGAGGTGGAGTACAGCGCGGATCCCGACACCCAGTCCATCGTCGACGGTCCGGTCGAATTGATTCGAGCCGAAATGCGACAGGTCTTCGAGGTGCTGGCGGTCGGCGTTTCCACGACCCACAGCGATCTATCGGTCAGCATGGCGCGCGGATCGACGGGCACGCTTGCGGCGAACCGGGTCAAGTGGAACCCGGCGCTGCCCTATCAATCCTCGACCCTCGGGTGCACGGATTGTTTTGGGAACGCCTTGATCTGCTCCCTGGCCGCGCCTCCCGGGGGCTGGCCACGCTGCGAAGATGGCTCCCCCAAGGATCGGCCACTGCCGCTTTGGTCCATTGCGAACGGACCAAGCGGGCGGGCGACGCGGTTTTCGGGAGACAACCTCACGCCCGAGAATCCAGAGGACGACATCCTGGCGAACTTCGACGCACAGGCGGTCGTCTACAACACCTGGATCGGCGCGGAGCTCGACCGCAGCTACGTTCCGGAACCGGGAGCCTGGGCGATGCTCGCCAGCGCGCTCTTGGGGCTCGCCGGCGTGCGCCGAATCAGGGGTTCATCGCGTAGGCGTCTTTGAGGGGCAGCACGCATTCGTTCCAGATGCGATCGTCGCGCTTCGCGTCGGCGACGGGTTTGCGAACCATGCGCAGCGCAAATTCCATTTGCGTGGCGTTGCTCGCCTGCTTGCCGTGGAGTTCCACCGCATGACGTGACAAGTCACGGATCAAGACGTCGAAGATCTGGTCCACGAGTCCCGCGTCGATTTCGTAGATTCGCGCGTTCTCGAGGATCAGTTGGGCGTAGACCACGAGTGCGAAGATTTCGCCGCACGACAACAGGAAGTCCACATCGTTGGCTTGCTTGTCGCCGGGCGGTGCGGTTTCGAGCATCTCGCGGAACACCTCCACTTGCTCGCTGAAGCGCACGACGTTGGGCAGGTCCCATTCTGCAAGGGTCTTGCGGTAGTCGTGGAAGCGGATCGCGCCGAGGCCGCGCGTGGCGCCCTGGTCGAACAGGAAGTCGTCGTTCACCGGGTCGTCGCGGCGCGCGACGATGTCTCTTTCCTCGGGGTTGAAGAAGTAGTTCGGCATGAATTTCACGATCAACGCGATGTTGACGTGGACCGTGCCTTCGAGCTTGGGCAAGGCGCGGATGTCGACCGCCGCCTGTTCGAAATACATGTCTTTCTCGAAGCCTTTGGCTGCGATGGCGTCCCACATCAGGTTGATGACGTCTTCGCCCTGGGTCGTGACCTTCATCTTCACCATCGGGTTATAGAGGAGGTAGCGGCGGTCGTCCGGCGTTGCCGCGCGCATGTAATCCGCCGCGCGCAGGGCGAAGAGCTTCATGGCCGAAAGGCGCGCGTGTGCGTCGAGGAACATGCGCCGCACGTGGTCCATGTCCGTCACCGCCATCCCGTACAGGCGGCGGTTTGCGGCGTGGTGGATGGCTTCGTAGAGCGCATGGGTGCACATGCCGATGCTCGCCCAGCCGAGATTGAATTTTCCGACGTTCACGGTGTTGAGGGCGTTGTTCCAGGCGTCCTCGCCCACGGCGAGGATGTCGTCTTCGGTAATGGGATAGTCGTTGAGTGCGTACTCGGAGACGTAGTTCTGGCTCGCCACGACGTTCTTCACCAACTCGTAGGATTCGTGCTTCGGATCGACGGCGAAGAACACGTAATCGTCCTTGCCCTTGACGCCGGCGAACTTGCCAAAGGTGGAGACGATCGCGGCTTTGTTGCCGTTGCCGATGTAGTACTTGCGTCCGTTGGCGCGATATTGGCCCGGCTGTTCGCCCGGGGTGAGGATCATGTCCGTGGAATAGATGTCGGCTCCGTGTTCCTTTTCCGACAAGCCGAAGGCGAAGATGCCACCTTCCTCGAGCAGCTTCGCAGTGCGCTGTTTCAGGCCTTCGTTCTCACTCATCCAAATCGGGCCGAGCCCGAGTACGCTGACCTGCCAGGTGTACCAGTATTGGAGTCCGTAGAAGCCCAGGATTTCTGCGAATTCGCAAATGCGCCAGGTGTCCCAACGCGAATCCGCGGCGCCGAAACCGGCGGGAGTGCACAGCGTGGAAAAGATGCGCTCCCGCTCGACGAACGCGAGGAAATCGCCGTACCATTCCTGGGCGTGGTAGTCGTGCTTCAGGCGGTTCTTGCCCTTGGACTCGAAGAACTCGACGGTCTTGCGCATGACCTCGGACGAGCGCTCGTCCGCGTAGGGCTTGGTGAGATGCTTGGGGTTGAGCAGGACCACGGCGAACTCCCTGTTTTTCGGGCCCCTACTTATACACCCGATCCACGTCCTCGTCCGATCTCTTCGAATTGGAGGGCGTAGAGGCGTGCGGTGACCCGGGCGGTGCGAACGATTTCTCGGGCCATGGTCTCGTCGATGACGCCGGAATGGAGCACCACCCGCAGTCGCTCGAGGTGCGCTTCGTCACTTCGACCCCGGTGGAGGAAGAACGAAACCTGAGATTCATCGAGGCCGAGCTGGTCTCGGATCGATTCGCCCCAACGTCGTCCGATGCGAGAGCCGAGCCCCTCGATGATGAACAGGGCGCCGAGCAGGGCCAGGGGGTTTTCCTGGCTCGCGCGATGGAACATCCAGGCCGAGAGGGCCTCGCTACCGACGTTCGGCGTACCGTTGCGAATCGAACCGAAATCGCCCCCCACCGATGCGTAGTCGCGTTCCAGAAGTTCGAAATCGCGGTGCTCCTGGGTCGCGTGGCGCACGATGAACGACCGCAACTCCGCCGCGTCCTGGGTCATGTTGGACGCCGCGCGGGTAATCCAGCGCGAACCGTCGACCACTTGCTGGCGCAGTGCGAACAGAATGGCGCGGTAATCGTCGAGTTCGAGTTCGCCGCGCTCCAGGCGCGCAATCACCGGCAGACGCGACAACTCGGCCTCGAACTGCGCCCAGGTCTGGCCGAGTTCGCTGGCGAGCCAGCCGATGACGCCGGGGTTCGGGGGGGCGGTGGAATCGTCGCTTCGGTCGAGGTGGATTTCGCTGTGCATGGCATTTCCCTTTCGAGTGGATGGATGCGCTAGCGATTGCAGCGCTCGTGCCAGCCCGGCCGCGATCCACGAAAACCATTCAAAATCAGTGGCTTGAGGTGTCGTTATTCGTTTTCTTCCGGCGCCGATCGAGGCGGCGGTCAGGACACGCAATGTGCGGCGCCCAGCATTCCCTGCCATATTCGCGCGCCCGAACGTCAGCGAAGGAGAGCAAAGCCATGGCCCGTGTATTGCGCGAGGGAGCATTCGAAGGCGAAACCCACATCGTGACCGGAGCCGCCCAGGGCATCGGAAACGCGGTTGCGACGGCGTTGGCGGAGCACGGCGCCCAGGTGGTGTTGGTGGACCTCGACGCGGGCAAGCTCGAAGAAGCGAAGGCCGAGATCGCGAAGGTTTCCGCCGTGGAGCCCCTGGTGGCGGCGGGCAACGTAGCTCAGGAAGACGACGTGAAGGCCGCCGTGGCGAGCGCCCTCGAGGCGACGGGTGCCATCAACGGTGTCGTGAACGTTGCGGGCATCACGCGCGATGCGCGGATCGCCAAGAAATCCTTCGACGATTTCAAGGCCGTCTTGGCGGTTCATCTGTATGGAACGTTTCTGTTTACGCGCGAGGTGGCGGCGCAACATTGGCACCCGCTCTTCAAAGAGAATGGGAATCAGCCGCTCGCGGACGGCGTGAACCGCTTCATCGTGAATTTCTCATCGGTCAGTGCGCGCAACGGAAACATCGGACAAATCGATTACACCGCCGCCAAGGGCGCCATCGAATCCGTCACCAAGACCACGGCGCGGGAGTTTTCGAGCTATCGCGCGCGCGTCAATGCGGTGGCGCCGGGACCCGTCAACACCGCCATGCTGGCAGCGGTCGGGGATGCCGGGGTCAAGGCCATGGGGGCCGCGACTCTGGTGGGTCGGGTCGCGGAGCCGTCGGACATCGCCAACGTGGTTTGTGCGCTCGCCGATCCGCAGATCTCCGGCTACATCACCGGCGAAGTCCTGCAGGCCAACGGCGGACTCTATCTTGACTAAGCGAAGCGCATAGCTTCGACGAAGCGAAGCGATTCGTCGTTGTTAGGCGTCCTTGAATTCGGCCAGCACTTTTTCCGTTGGGCCGATCAATCCGGCCGCCCGCGGGTAGCCCGCGTATTGGGCCAGGTGAATCAGCGCTTCGCGGACTTGCTCCGGCGTCAGCTCTCCGTTCTTGATGGCGGCGCGCACCTGGATCTGCCACGTCGTCGCTTCTCCGTGCGCCGCGATCACGCCCATGATGAGCAGGCGCCGGTCCCGAACCGGTAGGGCCTCGCGGGTCCACACCTCGGCGAAGAGTTGTTCGAGCATGATATCCGCGAACGGGCTGGCACCCTCGGGCGGCACCGCGACATCGCCCCCATAGACCTCGGTCATCATCTTTGCGCCCCGGTCCCGTCTTTCGCTCATTGGGTCCTCCTGGCCGCGAAGCCTAGGAGGCAGCCCAAGGCCGCACAACGGGTTCGAAACAGTTGAAAAAGGCGCTTCTCGCGGAAGTTACCAGCCGTCATAATGGGCGTCCCTCATTAGACGGGATGGAGGTGCTCATGCGGTGGTGCTCTGCGGCGAAAGTTCTGGGTGCGGTATTCCTGATTTCCCTGTGGACTGGGGTGTCTACGGCACAGACCTCATTCGTCACCTTCGAAAGTGGCCAAGTCCGGCCTATCGCGCTTTCCCCGGATGGAAACAGCCTTTTCGCGGTCAATACGCCCGATAACCGGTTGGAGATCTTCTCCGTTGGCGCCGGCGGACTGCTCCACACGGGCTCGGTTCCGGTCGGGATGGAACCCGTCTCGGTCGCCGCGCGCACCAACACCGAAGTCTGGGTGGTGAATCACCTATCGGACTCCATCAGCATCGTGGACTTGTCCGGGACACCGCAGGTGATCCGTACGCTTCTCACCGGCGATGAGCCGCGCGACATTGTATTCGCCGGAACCGGTGGCAACCGCGCCTTCATCACCACTGCCCACCGCGGTCAGCACCGCACCCACTCTTCCATTAGCGCGGTCGCGGGCGCTGGAGATCCGGAATTTCTCGACGAGGGCATCGGTCGCGCGGATGTCTGGGTATTCGACGCCACCAGCCTGGGAACCACCATCGGCGGAACGCCCCTCAAGATCATCGAGCTGTTTGGAGACACCCCGCGCGCGTTGGCGGTGGGTGACGGAGGCGACACCGTCTACGCGGCGGTCTTCAACTCCGGGAACCAAACGACCGTGGTCGGCGAGGAGGTCGTTTGCAACGGCTTTGGCCTGTCCGCGTGTTCGGGTGACGGCATCACGTCGCCGGGCGGATTGGCGGGTGGAAACCTACCGGGCGGAAATCCGGGCCCCGCCACGGACCACGACGGGGTGGACGCGCCGGAAGTCGGACTCATCGTCAAGTTCAACAACGCGACCGGAAAATGGGAAGATGAACTCGGGCGCAATTGGAACAACGGCGTGCGCTTCGATCTTCCGGATGAAGATGTCTTTGCCATCGACGCCGACACGTTGAACGAAACCGCGGTCCACACGGGCGTCGGGACCACGCTCTTCAACATGATCGAGAATCCCGTTTCCGGCAAGCTCTACGTCTCGAACACGGAATCGATCAACGAAGTCCGATTCGAGGGACCCGGTACCTTTGCGGGGAGCACGGTGCAGGGGCACCTCGCGGAATCGCGGGTCACGGTGATCGATGTGCCGGGCACGACGGGTTCCGCGGTCAACGTGCGCCACCTCAACAAGCACATCGATTACAACACGCTGGCGAACGACGTGGGCTTCGATGCCTCGGCGCGCGATCACAGTTTGGCCACGCCGTTGGGAATGGCGATCGATTCGTTGGGGCAGACGCTCTACGTCACGGCGTTCGGGTCGGCCCAGGTCGGCGTCTTCAGCACCAACACACTCGAGAACAATACCTTCGACCCCACCACCGAGAGCGCCAACTACCTTTCCGTCAGCGGGGGTGGCCCCAGCGGTCTCGTCTTGGATGAGACGAACAACCGCCTCTACGTGCTGACCCGCTTCGACAACTCGGTCTCCGTCCTGAGCACGACGACGGGGCTCGAAGAGGCGCACCTGTCGCTCCACAATCCGGAGCCCGATTCGGTCGTCGAAGGGCGTCCGTTCCTCTACGACGCCTTCGAGACATCGGCCAACGGCGAGGCCTCGTGCTCGAGCTGCCACATCTTCGGCGACATGGACCACCTGGCTTGGGATCTCGGCAACCCTGACGACGAAGTCACGAGCAACCCGATTCCCATCAACCTCGCGATCGGGGCCGGCTCGGAGGTGAACGGCGGCGCCGGCATCGCGGAATTCCATCCCATGAAGGGTCCCATGACGACCCAGACCCTGCGCGGAATGGTGACGAGTGGGGCCATGCATTGGCGCGGCGACCGCGCCAATGGATTCTTTGGCGTGAGCGCCACGGACGAGGAGCTTTCCTTCAACAACTTCATCGTGGCGTTCGAGGGGCTCGTGGGCCGCGCTACTCCCATCAGTTCCGGGGACATGCAGAAGTTCACGGATTTCGCGTTGCAGATTCTGCTGCCGCCGAATCCCGTGGCGAACCTGGATAATTCGCTCACCGTCGATCAGCAGGGTGGGTCGGATTTCTATCTCGGCACGCGAAAATCCGACGGTGTCAATCTCCCGAACCTGGGTTTCACCTGCAACGGTTGCCATGTCCTCGACGCGAGTCAGGGATTCTTCGGGAGCGGAGAGCGCGCGAGCTTCGAGAACGAAACCCAGATCGTGAAGATTCCCCACCTCCGCAACGCCTACCAGAAGATTGGCATGTTCGGGATGCCGAACACGCCCTTCATTCAATCGGGCAACAACGCGCATCTGGGCGATCAGATTCGCGGTTATGGATTCCTGCACGACGGTGCGATCGACACCTTGTTCCGCTTCTTCAACGCGACGGTATTCAACAACTCCGGCGGTGTTGGCTTCGACGGTCCCAGTGGCGGTGATGTGAAGCGGCGCCAGATGGAGCAATTCATGCTGGCGTTCCCGACCGATCTGGCGCCGATCGTGGGCCAGCAGGTGACCCTGTCCGCGACCAACAGCGCCGCCGTCGGGGGCCGCATCGACACGATGATCGCGCGCGCGGGCACCGCATTCGTGTCCGTCGTGTTGGGGGGGACGGTCACCGAGTGCGACCTCATCGTGAAGGGTACCGTGGGAGGCGTTCCGCGCGGTTGGGTGCGGGAATCCGGCGGTCTATTCCGCGACGACCTCAATAATCTGATTGCCGATGCGCCGCTGCGCGCCTTGGCGAGCAGCGAAGGTCCGCTGACCTACACCTGCGTACCGCCGGGATCCGGGCAGCGCCTGGGCATCGATCGCGACCTCGACACTTTGCTCGATGGCCACGAGACGGATACGGGAACCTTCGTGTCGCCCACGAATACCGGTTCCAGTCCCGCGAACGCCGACACCGACGGCGACGGTTTCGACGACGGTGTCGAGGTGGCCGCGGGCTCGGACCCCAACGATCCGTTCTCGGTGCCGGGATTCCAGGTGCCGTTGGTTCCGTTCTGGGGCGTTCCGCTTCTGGCGCTGCTCTTCGCGGGGGCCGGTGCGATGCTGCTACGGCGTCGGGGAATCGCCTAGGAGGCGACGAGCCCCGTCATCTGCTCGCTGATGTCCCACAGGCGGCGTGCGTCCTCGTCGTTCTTGGCGAAATCCTTGAGGGGCATTTCCTTCCCGTCGAAGAAGCACAGGCCACTGGTGTTCTCGACCTCCGGCGAAGAGCAGAGGTAGATGCCGGTCTCGGCTCCCTTCTCCACGGAGCGATTGAACAAGCCGAGAAAGCGCATGGCGAGCTTTGCGACGGAGCCATTGTTGGCTGCGAAGTTGCTTCCAACGAATCCCGGATGAAAGCAATTGGCCGTGACACCGCTCCCCTCGAGGCGTTTGGCGAGTTCCCGCGTAAACAGAATGTTCTCGAGCTTCGATTTTCCGTAGGCCTTCATCAGCCAATAGCGTTTTCGACTTTCGAGATCGTCGAAATCGAGGCGACCGCCCGCGGCCGTGTAGGCGTCCGACGCGGTGCTGACGATGCGCGCGGGGGCGCTGGCCTTCAGCCGATCCAACAAGAGCTCGGTCAGGAGGAAGTAGGCGAGATGATTCACCGCAAAGGTCGTCTCGATGCCGTCCTCGGTTTCTTGGAAACTGCGCAATAGGGCGCCGGCATTGTTGAACAGCACGTGCAACGGGCGGTCACTGGCCAGGAAGTCTTTGGCGAGTTGTCGAATCTGTTGTTGGGAGGAGAGGTCCGCGAGCATCAAGTCGATTTGCTCGTTCCCACTGGCCCGCATGACTTCATCCACGGTGTCTTCGCCGCGTTCGCGGTCGCGCGCCACCAGGACGAGTTCGGGCCCCATGGGGGCCAGCGCAAGGGCGGCGGCCTTGCCGATACCGCTGGTGGCACCGGTGATCATGCAAACTTTTCCGCTGAGATCCGGGATTCCCATCCTGCCGCCCTCCAGGTGTTGTGAAGGAGAGCGTACCGCGTGAGGCGCGCGCGGCCTACGGCTGCTCGCTGCAGCCCGTCGCCGGCTGGGAATTGGCTGCGGGCACTCCCGAGATCACGCAATCGCTTCCGTTCAGGACGTGGTGGCCCGTCAAGCGGTAGGTATCCGTCTGAATATCGACTTCCACATTGCGATCGATCCGACCCCGGTGGGTGAAATGGCGCAAGACCGAGATCGATACGCCGAAATTCGAAACGATTGCCGCCTTGGGTGCCGTTTCCATCCCAGAGGCTTCGATCTCGACCTCGTCGCCGTCTTCGATGGTTCCGCGCAGATCCAGGAAGCCCGAAGCGGAAATGAAAACCAGGTCCTCGGCCTTCACGTTGCTGGGACCGCGAAGCCGTAGGTCGCCGCCGATCAATTGCACGGCACCGCCGGCGTCGAGACGACCGTTCATCTCGAAGCGGGCGATGTCGTTGAAGTTCAGATTTCCCGCAGCGTTCAAGACCGCGCTCTGCGTCACGAAAGCGTCTTCCGCGTAGATCTCCACGTCGGATCCACTCACATTGCCCGATATCCGGAGCTTCGGCGCTTCGAGGAACGTCGTCTGTCCGCTGTCGAGGCTCGACGGACCGCGGAGGTGAATCGCTCGGGCGCCCAACAGCCGGGCATCTCGATCTACATCGAAGTCGCCCGCGACGTCGATGGATCGAGCTTGGACCTGGAGGTTCCCCTCGACCGAGTTGGAGGCGTGTCGGACCCAGCGCAGGGCGCCACCGAGGTAGCAGGCGTCGCTGTCATCCGTGCGGGTGTTCCCGTCGAGGATCATGCGAGGCGCAAGTGCGCCGATTCCCCCGGAGCGGATCTGGCTGCTGCGGGCGGTGCGCAGCAGTCCCGTTGCGTAGAGGACCAAGTCGGCTTCGCCCACGTCGAGGTCGCCACGCAGCTCGAGGGAACGTGCGGCGATGGAGAGGTCGCCCTCCGCGCGCAGGCCCGCGCCCGCGCGTACGCGGATGTCGCACTGGGTGGCGACGACGGTTCCCGGCGCTACGACGACATCGCGTTTGAGGTCCAGGTGGGTCGTGGGGTTCGCTTGCCAGTGATCGAACTGAGCCGCGTTGGAAACCAGCGTGGTGAGCGCGTTCGCGGGGCAAGGCGGCGCGGCGGGAAACCGAGAAGGGATCGCGGTCTCCGAGCATTCGCTCAGCTCGAACGCCGCCGCGGGGATCGAAAAACCGCACAAAACAAACACAGCGAGTCCAGCAATCCAACGCAGCATTCAACATCTCCAGCACCGTTTGACGGCTTCAGCAGAAAACCGAGTGATTCATGAGTGAGTGCACAAGAGTGCGGGTCCGGTGGCGTTCCGGAGGATAGCGTCAGGCCCGCCGCGAGACAGCGGCAGGGGGTGCGCAAGGGTCGCGCAAAGGGGCCGCAGGATGCTCGGGAAAGGGATTCGCCGGGGCTCTTGTGAATCCGGAGCCGGGCTTCTAGGCTCGGCCAGCGAAGGACGAATGCGACGGGAGGATCCTCAATTGCGGCTTCGAGATCGAAACATTTTCATCACCGGCGCAGGCTCGGGAATCGGACGCGCCGCCGCGCTCTTGGCCGCCAAAGAAGGCGCTGCCATCGCCTGCGCGGAAATCGATGAATCGACCCTCAAAGAAACCGTCGGTCTCGTCGAGGATGCAGGCGGGCGGGTTCTGGCACTTCCCTGCAACGTCACCGACCGCGACGCCGTGAAGGAGTCCGTGGACCACGCCGCCCGGGAACTCGGCGGATTGCACGCACTGCTCAACATTGCGGGCACCGGGAAGTTGGCCCACACCGCGGACGTTTCCGAGGAAGACTGGAATCGGACCCTCGGCGTCAATCTGAACGGAACGTTCTGGGTCTGCCAAGCCGCGTTGCCCCACTTGCTGGAACAGCGCCGCAGTGCGATCGCCAACGTGGCATCGATTGCGGGGCTGAACGGCCAGGCCTATAGCGCCGCCTATTGTGCTTCCAAGTGGGGCGTGGTCGGACTCACCAAAGCGTTGGCGGTGGAGTACGTCAAGCGCGGGTTGCGGGTGAACTGTGTCTGTCCCGCCGGCGTCAAGACGCCGCTCATCGGGCAGATGCTTCCGCCAGCGGATGCAGATCCGGACCTGATGGCGCGCTTCGGACTCGTGATGAAGTTCACCCATCCCGAGGAAGTGGCGGAGTCGCTGGTGTTCTTGATCTCCGATGCCGCCCGTTCCATCAACGGCGTGGCGTTACCCCTCGACTTCGGAAACTCCGCGAGCTGACGGGCCGGGCGACGCGCGAATTCGCGCGCCCGCCATCCTGGTTTATGCTCTCCCCATGCAATACGGACTCACCTACTTTCCCACGGACTATTCGATCGATCCCGGCCGCTTCGCCAAAGCCGCCGAGGATCGCGGCTTCGAATCGGTTTGGTTCGCCGAGCATTCCCACATTCCGGTTTCGCCCGCGACGCCGGGGCCGCCGGAGCCCGGACAGCCGGGATTGCCGCGGGAGTACTACTCCGCCGGGGACCCCTTCGTCGCTCTGTCCTTCGCGGCGGCCGCGACCACCCGGCTCAAACTGGCTACGGGGATTTGCCTCGTGCCCCAGCGCGACCCGATCCAGACCGCCAAGCAGGTCGCGACCCTGGATGTGCTTTCCGGGGGACGGTTTCTGTTTGGAATCGGAGGCGGGTGGAACCGTCCCGAAATCGAACACCACGGGACGCCCCACGACAAGCGCTTCGCCGTTCTGCGCGAGTCCATCGAAGCGATGAAGCAATTGTGGACGGAAGAGAAAGCGGAATACCACGGCAAGTACGTGGAACTCGCCCCGTCCTACGCCTGGCCCAAGCCGCGGCAAAAACCCTACCCGCCCATTCATGTGGGTGGTGCCGGCCTGCGCGCGATTCGCCGCGCGGTGCGCTACGGCGACGGTTGGGTTCCGCTCATGGGCGGTGGCGAAGACGACCCCGTGGCGTTGATGCCGCGCTTGCGCGAAACGTTGCGTGAGGCCGGACGCGACGAGAGCGCGTTCGAAGTCAGTATCTATTTTTGCCCACCGGTTCGCGATGTCGTTCAACGCTGTGCGGACGCGGGAATTTCGCGCGTGCTGTTTCCGACCCCGTCCGTCGACGCGGCCGCGATGGCGCCGATTCTCGACCAATATGCGGAATTGATCGCGGTTTAGTTCGAGACGGGGTGTGTCTACAGCGCGCGTTGTTTCTCCGAAGTTCGCGGTATCATGGCCTGCCAGGAACCTCAGGAGGATTCAGGATGGCACAAAGCCCCGTAGTCGAACCGCTATCGCGCCTACTCGCCGATAGTTACACGCTCTATCTCAAGACCCACAACTATCACTGGAACGTGACGGGTCCGATGTTTACGACACTCCACACTTTGTTCGAAGTGGAGTACACGGAGCTCGCTCTGGCGGTCGACGAGATCGCGGAGCGAATTCGCACCCTGGGCGCGCCCGCACCGGGCAGCTACAGCCAGTTCGAAGAGTTGGCGTCGGTGAAGGAAGACCGGAACGTCCCTGCCGCAACGGACATGATTCGCAACCTGGTCGCGGATCAAGGAACCGTCGTGGCGGCCGCGCGCAAAGTCGTAGAAGCCGCCGAGTCCGCCAAAGACGCCGCCAGCGCCGATCTCGCCACGCGCCGCATCGACATCCACGAGAAGAACGCCTGGATGCTGCGCAGCCACCTCGAGTAGGCGCGTTTCGTAGCGGCTACGCCGGTGATCGATTCCTCTAACGCGAGGTAGACCGGCGTCGGCCCAGAGCCACGATTCCGACCAGGCCAGCGCCCAGCAGGGCGAAGGTGCCCGGTTCCGGGGCCGTGATGATCCGCATTTCGTCGAGCACGTGTCGGGCGCGGAAGCGGAAGCTGACCGTGCGTCGATCTGCCGAGAGGGTGAACTCGTCGCCCTCGTTGAGCTCCATGCCGCGACCGAGGCCGGAGGGATAGAGGGTCGACGGGAGCCCGACTTCGGCGTCGGAAATTTCGAACGTCTTGTACGCGGCCGCCACGCCGCTTCGGATCACGAGTCCCAGAATCTCGCGCTCGAAAGTCACGCTCCCGACGAGGATGGCGGGGGAGGGCGCGGCATCCATGTGGATGATCCACGACGTCGCATGGCTACCCGCGGAAATCATCGGGAGGCTGTTGAATCTGGGCATGTCGGAGCGTGAGTCGTAGACGCCCGGCAGCACCACATTGACCGGAATATCCCGGCTGAGAAAGATGTTGTTCTGCTCTCGGATCAAGAGTGCGGTGTAGGTCGTGATGCCAATGCTCGAGCGGGGCCCGGTGGTGGCATCCCCGCCCTTCAAGCTGGCCGGGGCGGCGATTTGCATGATTTGTCCGGTGGTCACGGGCGCTGCGTCCGCAGCCGAAACCCAGACCAATAGACCCATGACAATCCAAATCGATCGGAAAGGTGTACGCAACATTCGATCCAACTCCCAGCATATACAGCACAGCTTCAGAACAGATGAACCCGGTTTCCGCCAGAACCGAGCGTTGAATCCTCACTGCAAGGTGTGAGTCCCTTGAGAATTCATGACTCTATTCTAACGATTTTTGATGAGTGGTTTGCAAGTTCTTTCTGAGCAGCGAGCGAAGTGCAGATGCGCGCTAGCAGGGTGCAACCCATGTGAAAAGGGCTCGCCGCAACCAGGCGAGTTCAGGCAATGCGCGGCGGGATGCGCCAGTCGCTTCATTGCGTCCG
>JAJDAL010000058.1 GCA_029261875.1 Deltaproteobacteria bacterium | reverse complement strand
GCCGTCGCATTCTGGCCGCTTCGGTCTAGACTGTCCGGATGCACCTTCTCAAGAGACTTGCGTCGCGTTTCGTGCCCCCGCCCGTGCTGAAATTCCTGAGAATCCGGCACTACGTCAGGACGCTCCCCCTCCAATCGCTGGATAGTGAGCCGGACCTCAAAGTCGTGCGTTGGCTCGTGGATCCAGGCGATTCGACCGTCGATATCGGGGCCAACGTCGGGGACTATTCGAGCTTTCTGTCCCACGCGGTCGGCCCCGAAGGCCGCGTCTTTTCCATCGAGCCGGTGCCTCAAACCTTCGAATTACTCACCCAGGTCGCTCGCAAATTGAAGCTCGAGAATCTGCAGTTCATGAACTGTGCGTTGTCGGACATCAAGGGAAGCCAGTTGATGGAGATTCCCACTTACGAATCGGGACTGGAAAACTTTTATCAAGCCCGCATCGTCGGAGAACCCAGCGACGACTCGAACCTCGATCGCGTCGACGTCGCAACCGACACGATCGACAATCTGTTTCTGGCTCTCGAGGGTGAGATTTCGTTCATCAAGGTGGATGTCGAAGGCCACGAACTCGCGTGTCTCCGAGGCGGAAAACAGTTCCTCGCATGCACGCATTGCGCTTGGCTGATCGAGATTCCCGGAAACCCGGATGAAGCGTCATCGCCGTCGCAACAGGTCTTCGAAGCGATGTTGGCGAACGACTACGAGGCGTGGTGGTTCGACGGCGCGAAGCTTCGGCGGCGGAAACCGGGGGACCGCAGCATCAATTATTTCTTCCTGAAGCGACACCATTTCGACCGGTTGAAAGCGAAGCAGCCCGCGCTGTTGGCGACGGGAGACGCCGAGGCCAGCCCCTAGACGGACGTCAGGCTGCGGGCGAATCACTGTTAGCGGGGAAGATGGCCCGCTCCAGGGCATCGAGGAACCGCTGTGCCTGCGTGCGTCGGCTGAAACGCGGGTCTGCCGCGATGGGTTCGGCGCACTCCCCCGCCGCAAATGCCTGATAGCGGCGGCGAATCCCATCCGACATGGCGTCGACATCGTCGGCGGAAACCACATCCGCATGGGTTCGGTCGAGCAAGGTGGCCGTGGCGCTGCGAGGATCGGCCAGGGCCAGGACCCAAGCCGCGAACCGCATGTACTCGAACACCTTGGACGGAATCGCGAGATGACTGTCCTGGGGCAAGACCACCAGGAGACTGGCGGACGCCAAGAATTCCATGGCCGCCCGGCGTGGCCCCGGTGGGTGAATCTTCAAGTAGTCCTCGAAGTTACAGCGCGCGGCAATGGCCTCCATCGGTACGCCATCCAGCTCGCGCACATCCCCCATGAACTCGACTCCGAACTGCTCCGGCGCGAGATGCAACTCGTGCACGACCCGCGCGCAGGCGCGAAACAGGTTTTCGGGGCTCCGATCGAGGTAGATCGTGCCCGCGTAGGCGATCATGAAGCGGTCGCGAACCGGGGCCGAGGCGACGGGCTCGTCGTCGAAGCCATTCATGACCGTGACGATGCGTTCCGCGGACCCGGGATACTTGTCCGACAAGGCCCGTCGCAGCGGATCCGTATTGGCGACCACCAGTGCCGCATCCCGCAGGGCCCAACGCTCCTGGCGTTCACCCAACCACAGCTTGATGGAACTCGCGCTGACCTCCGGTAGGCGTTCGACCTGGCTCCAGGGATCGCGCATGTCCACCACGAACGGAATCTGAACGGTTTGGGATACCCAGCGAGACGCAGCGTGAATCAGGTGCGGCGGGCCCGACGAGATCACCGCCGCATAGGGGTTCGCGCGGGCGAGCCGAACGGCGAGGTCCGCAGCGTCGCGCGCCCAGGCGCGATGGCGCGAGTATTCCGCCACCGCGTAGTAGGCGCGGCGCCAGCTTCGCACGTCGAGCCCGGGCCAGCGCATCTCCGCACGGCCCAGCGATTCCGTACGCGTTGCGGTCGGTTGGGAGGCCGCCGCGGTCGATCGCTGCGCCGGGCGCGCGGGCCGGGGGCGTAGCCAGCGCAGCGTTCGCCAGGCCCAGCGTTCGAAATGCTCGAGCGGCAGCGCGGGATCCGCCACCCCGAACACCCGTGTTCCCGCCGGTAGGCGGTCCAAGCGCGACGGCTCGCGCGCGTCGAGGTCCGCGGGGTCCAAGGTGATGACGTCGAGGACGAAATTGCGATCCACCGCATAGCGGGACAGCTCTTGCCAGCGCAGCGCCCCCGCGGCTCCTCCGGGCGGAAAGTGATAGCTCAGAAGCAGCAATCGTCGGGGCCGATCGCCCTCCCCCGTTTCAGGCGCGACCTGGAAGAACGGACGATCCGCATCCTGCGCACCTCGCCGCGCCGCGCGTTCGACCGCGAACATCACCCCCAGGCTGGGAATCGCCCAGACGCCGTAGCGCAATAACCCATGCGCGCTGGATTCGAAGCCCAGAGCCAATAGACCGACGGACACGACCCCCGTCAACCATTGCAGGGGTGCCGCAGCGATCAGGGCCAGCAGTCCGTAGCCCAGTAGGGGGAACCAGCCGCGACCGCGGCGGACGGCGGCGTACCAGCCGAGGCCCACCAGGATGTAGGCCAAACCGAGACCGCCATCGACGGGTTTGAATTCGAGCCGCAGATCGCCGTGCAGGAGCAGCGGCCCGGCCCCACCCAGCTCTGCACCGAAGGCCTCTACGACCGCGACACTGGCCTGCGCAAATGCGGATTCCAGCCAGGGTGTCGTCATGGCGTAGAACGCGTCGGGAATCGGAACCAGCCACAAGGCGAGCGCCGCGACGGCAAAGTCCGGCCGCCCCAGATACCGCGCCATGCCTATGACGGCGATCGGAAGTCCAAGGCGCGCCAGGGTCCAGATGTCCCCGGTGATGCCGAGACATTCGAGTGCCACGCCGGCGAGAATCAACCAGACGCCACTTCGAAGCGAGGGGCCGCGCCCGCGGAAGGACGCAGCGCACAGCGCGACCCACAGCGGCGCGAGCAGGCTACTGCGATCCGCAGGGTCTTGGATCAGGTTTTGCGCGAGATCGGCGAGAACTGGCGAGAAGGCGGACGCAAGAGCCAACCAAGCCAGACCCTCGCGATACCCCATCACGCCCCCCACCCGATGTGTCGCACACCACCGCCCGGGTTCACCATAGCGCGGGCCGGCGGCACTTCGCGGCGACCGCGGAGGTCACCGCGAAGAAAGGATCGCCGCGCGGCTAGCGCACCAGGTACGGGCGCCCGGGTGCACCCAACGGGTTGGGTGCGGGGTCCGGAGTCGGCTCGGGTTCGGGCTCCGGTTCCGGATCCGGTTGCGGCGGCGGTTCGATGTACGGCGGCACGTCACCCATGTTGCCCTCGATTTCCTGGGCGGGTCCGATCCAGAAATTCGAGTCGGCCGGATAGGTGAGCGCCTGCATCTGATGGGACAGGTAACGAATGTTGCTCATCGGGAGCCCGTCGGGAAATTGGGTGAACGCATCGGCGATCCACGGCCTTCCGATGGTGATCTCGGGAATCTTGTTTTCGACGACGTTCGTGACCGTGCGCTGTTTGGTGGATCCCACCTGACTGATCCGGTGGCGGGCAACGATCGTGTCATCGTCCCGGTGGTCGAGACAGATCTCGAAGCGACACCAGGCGTCTTTGCAGTCCTGGAATTGGAAATCGTTCATGTAGACCGCTTTGTCGGCCCCCCACCCCGCATAGGTCAAGGCCCCGCGGAGCTTGTTGGGAGTCGTCGCCGGATTCCACTCGAAGTTCACCACCAACACGTGGGACGTCGAGGTGTCGCCGAAAGCGATGATCTTCACGCGGTCACCGGGGCCCGGGTTCTGGTAATTCTGCGACCAGCGCTGGTAGCTGCGCATGCACATGGTGCCGTGGCGCCAGGTCTGGTCGATGCCCTCGACGTGGGCGATCCCTTTGCCGGTCTTGGCCCAAACCCAGTCCACCGTGTGTCCCGGCGGCAGAGCGGCTTCGCCGGTGGGGCGTACCGCGTGACTTCCGTTCTTGAAGTACACCGCGCGCCCGTCGCCGGTTTCACCCAGGCACTGCTTGGCGCCCACGGAGTCCACCGGGTCGGTGTGGATCATCGTTTCGACGTCCTGGTTGGCATTGAGGGGCTCGGAACAGACGCAGGCAGGGCCCAGGGCGTTGCAGCGCTCCTCGGCGGCTGCGGCCGCGATCGTCGGGGCAACGCAGATCCCCAACACCCCAAGAACGGCAAGAGCCGTGGTCTTCGAACCAATCACCGTGACTTCCTCCTTCAAAATCGACAACCGGCGCGGACTTCAACCCGCATGGGTTCATCGTGGTCGCGACGGACCTTCTACGCATCGGGACACGCGCCTCGCGCCCGGGTGATTTGCATCACGACGCCCGGGCGCCTGGGTGGAAACCCCGAGTCGCTCAGGCGGTCGCAGCATCGTCTTTTCGTTGCAGCGGGCCAGCGGAACTGAATTCTTTCTGCGCGGCGCGCTCCAGAGCCACCGCCATGGCGCTCAGGTGCCAGAAATACGGGTACATGAGCACGGACAAGAAGCTTCCGGCGGCCATAAATCCCACCATCGAGCCCTTGACCGCCAGGGCGTAGAATTCGACCTCCTCGCCCACATCTGGGGGCCGACCGCGGGCCCGCGCTCGGCGCTGGAGGGATCCCAGCCCCGTGAAGAAAGTCACTGCCAACCAGGTGTAGAGCACCACGCCCACCAATCCGTGGCTCGCCAGCAGCTCGAAATAGACCGAATGGAGCGCCTTCATGGTCCAATCGCGCTCGGTGAAATGGCGCGCCTTGAAGAGCCCGCCCGCAGTGGGCTCGGGCTGGTAGGTTCCCACCCACCACTTGGAGTTGCCGGGACCGACGCCGAAGATCGGGTAATCCTTCCACATGTTGATGGCCGCGGTCCAGAGGAAGAGGCGCGTCTCCGCTGTACCGGTATCGGTTTCCTGGATGGAGGAGATTTCTTCCTTGTAGGTAGAGGGAAGCGCGATGAAGAAGATCAGCGCAGCCCCGCAACCGATGGCGATGTTGCGCCCCCGGTCCTTTCCGACCAAAACGCAGAATACCCCTGCGGCGACGAAGCCGATGAAACCGCCTCGCGAGCTACTCGCCACGATGCCCGCCGCCAGCAATACCGTGGAGGCCAGACAATACAAACGCGCTCTGCCCGAGAAGTTCTGGAGACCGCGAAACGCAAACGGAAAGGCGGTAATGAGGCCCAGCGCCAGGTCGTTTTCGTCGCCCATGAAGTCGCCGTGACCATGGCCGCCGCTTGCGATCGCGTACAGGGCCTGGAATGTCATCATGCCGACGTAGAACCACATGGCCTTCTTGAAGAGCGCGAGGTCACCGAGCACCCAGGTGATCGCGAGGGCCACCATCATGTTTCCGAACATGATGCGGGTGGAGATATAGACGCTGAAATAATTGTGCGCGAAGGGCATCGCGCAGCTCCCGATGGCGATGAACGCGGCGGTCAGCGTCAAGCTCTTCGACCAGGGGCGCTCGCGGGCACCGAGCCAGAGCACGGGAACCGCGAGGATGAAGAGCATCTGGAGCTTGAGGGCCGACAGGACGGGCGGCCGCACATAGTCCATCACGAAGAAAGCGAGCAGCGCGTAGAAGAGAAACGGAGCCTTGGCGGGGCGCTTCCCCGCCGGGATTTCGGCGGGCTCGCGCGGGATGCTTCCCGGTGCCAGGGTCGAAGTCGCGCTCACGATTGCCTGCTGGCCTCGATGACCCCAGCCGGGGTCGGTGTGCTCGATCGATTAGACGTGCTGTCTCTCCCCGTACTTCGAGGGGTACGAAATCGCAAGAGCAGTGGTGGTTTTATCGCCCATTTGCCGGCGCAGGTTTACCCCGGCCCCCACGGGTGTCAACCCGAGACTCCAGGTCTCGGTTCCCCTTCGCGACCGGGGTTCTCAACGGGCGGTGAGTTCGCCGTAGAGATCGAGCAGCGCGCGGCCGACCACGGGCCAGGCGTATTCTGCCAGGGCGCGCTCGCGTCCGCGCTCCCCGAGCCGTTGGCGGCGCGCAGCGTCGCCGAGCAGTGCGACGGCCTCGTTCGCGAACGCACCCGGTTCATCGGCGATCACCAGATCGCGACCGTTTTCGGCGCCGAGCCCCTCGCATCCGACCCCGGTGGAGAGCAGGGGCTTCCCCATCGCCCAGGCGTCGAGGATCTTCAAGCGGGTTCCACCGCCGACGCGAAACGGGCAAACGAACAACGCCGCGCGGTCCACCAGGGGGCGGATGTCGGGCACCAGTCCCGGGGCGGCGACGTGCTCGGGGTCCTCCTCGGCCGCGCGCAGGAGCGCGGGACACGGATGGGACCCCACCGCCGTGAACCGCACGTCCGGGCGTTGGCGGCGGATCTCGGGCCAGATGGAGTCGAGGAACCAGGTGATGGCATCCGAATTCGGATACCACGACATGCCGCCCACGAAGATCAGCTCTGGCGCCGCCGCTTCGGCCGGGCGCCCCGGCGCAAAATACGCGGTATCCACGCCGTTGGGGACCACCACCACGCGCGCGCCCCGCGCGCGCCCCACGAGCAGGGATCGATCGTCCTCCGAAACCATCACGTGCGCGGACATGGATTTCAGGTAGCGGTCTTCGTAGCGCGCGACGCGCGGGGCCTGCAGGCCAAAGAACGCCCGCAACGCCGGATTGCGTTCGCTTCGCGCGCGGCGGCGCAACAGATCCGATTCCACGTTCTGGTGTACGAGGAGCGTCGGGCGATCCGCGATGCCCTCGGCGTAGGGCGCCATGGCGATGGTTTCGCATTGGACGAGGTCGATGGAATGCTTTTCGATCACGTCGTGGACCGCGCGCGCGAAGGCCTCGGATCGGAATCGGGGAAAGAAATAGGGTTCCGCACTCAACAGATTGCGGGCGTAGATTGCGGCCTGCTGCCAGCGCGTCGCATCGTGGGGCAGCGCGAAAACGCGCACGCTGGCGCATGACCGCCGCAGCTCTTCCGTGGCGGCTTCGACTTGCTCGGGGCCGGGCAACATGAGGCTCTGATTGAACGCGAGGAGATGGACTTCGTGATGTTGCGCGACTTCGCGCAGCAGGTTGTAGCAACGGGCCACCACGCCCGAGGTCGGGGGATAGGGAACCAGGTGCGAGAGGACCAGAAGCTTCATGGCACGGCGCGGCCTTGCTTACGAGCGGCGGAGTCGCGCCTGGACGCGACCCCAAACTTCGTCGATTCGAACCTGGAGGTCGAGCCAGCCTCTCTGCAGCTTTTCTTGCATCGCGAATCGTCGCCCCCGTTGGAAGCCGGGAATGTAGTTGCGACGATCGCCAAATCCAAGAATACGGCGATCTTCCTCGGATAAACCTCCGAGAAAAGCGGCGTTCAGCAGCAAGGGGTGGTAGCGGTTGTAGGCCGTATCCTCCGCTTGCAGCGGGATCGCGGGGTCGTGATAGCAGAAGAAGAACGCGTTGCGGTCTTCGAGGATCGGCTCGCCTTGCCGATGGCACCCCGTCGTGTCGAACAGGAACGCCGAACCGGCCGGCCCCTGAATCCGCGCGATGCGAGCGAGATCCTCGGCGGCGATTTCGCGATCGGGAATCACGCGCGGATGTTCGCGCTGGTGGCTCCCGCGCAAATATTGAAACTCACCGCTCGAAACGTCCGTCAAGTAGAACGCCAGCTTGACTTCGCGCGGGACGCCGGGCACGCGCGTCGGGTCGTACCAGGCATCGCCGTGCCAGCCGTGGAATCCTTGTCGCGTTGCGATCGACCGCCAGCCTTTCGCCTCCACCAGCTGAAAGGAATCACCCACGTAACTTCGCACGATTTCGGTGACGAGGGGATGGAGTGCGACGTCGAGGAATCCCTGCTCCAGAGTCAATAGATCTTGAAGCATGTGACGGTAGGGCTCGGTCTTCTGATAGCCGTCGACGTCGTTCCAGCGCAGCCGTTCCAAGCGCGATTCGAATGCGGCCTGTATGGCGGCCAGTGTCTCGCGCGGCACCAATTCCGGCAGCACGATCACACCATCGCGTTCGAGTTCCGCAACCCACTCCGCCGTTTTCACGAAGGTGCGACCGCGCGATACCGATCGAGGTAGTCCCCGATTCGACCCTCGGCGGAAAAGGCTGCCAGCGCGTCGACGCGGGCCTGCTGCGCCAATCGCCCCCGATACACCGGATCGTCGATCAGGCGCTGCAGCGCATTCGCCAACGCACCCGCGTCGCCCACTTCGACCAGGATCCCGTTGCGATCGTGAGCGACGATTTCGGGAATCCCGCCGATGCGGCTGGCCACCACGGGAAGGCCGCAAGCCAGTCCCTCGATGTTCACGAGACCCGCGGCTTCCGCCCAGCGCGACGGACAGACCAGGCAATCCGCGGCCTGCATGAAGGGCTCCACGTAGACCTGCGATCCCAGGAAATCGACTCGGTCACGGACGCCGAGTTCGCGCGCCATGCGCTCGAGGGTATTTCGATAGACGCCTTCGCCAACCACCCAGACGCGCAATTCCGGCGGCAATTTCGCCAGGGCTTCGAGCATGACGTCGACGCCCTTTTCGGGAATCAGGTGAGCGACGACGAGGGCGACGAAATCGCCGTCGAAATTCGCCCGCAAACGCGCCCGGGTTTCGGGACACGGCTGGAAGCGCTCGGTATTGACGAAATGCGTGGCAACCACTTCGCGATCCCCGCCGCCTTCCCGAACACGCGCGTCCCGGACGAATTCACTGACACAGAACACCTTCGCGTAGCGTCGGAGAAACAGCTCGCGCAGGCGTCCGCCGAGACCGGTTTTCGCGGAATCGTCCAAAGCGATGCGCGAATTGTGATCCGTCAGGACGTGGCGAAGGTGCGGCGCGCGCAGGGAAAGGCCCGCCACGTAGGGATTCATGGGGTGGTAGAAATTCCAATGCACCAGATCGATTCGGTGTTTGCGAATCAACGCGAGGAGCTGGGATAGACGACTCCACGAAAAGTCGTGCAGATCCAGGCCGTCGGCCTCGACGCCGGCTTCGAGAAAAGCCGCTGCCGTATCGCCTGTGGGTGGAGATTCGAAGAGCGGTAGAAACAGCCCCCCGGAATCGCGAAACGCCAAAGCGAGTTCCAGGGCCTGCTCCTCCAGGGACCCGAATTTGATCGACGGGTTGAGGGCCGCGGCGTACAACACGCGAGGTAGACTGTGATTGTTCCCGCCACCCATCGATCGCATCTCCGAAACCATGGATTGTTTTCGCGGTGAATCTACCACGAATCAGCCGAGTCCGAAGCGCCGGGAATCTTCCCCCCCGCCGGGGTGGGTGGGGAGGGAGATCACACGGTCCGCGAGCGTTCGGGCCCCTGGACATGCATCGGCGTGCGCGAGTTGGGACTGCAGGTCCCCGACGTCTTCGAGCGAGCTGGGATACAGCCGACTGGCACCCAGCTTCCCCCAGCGGGCCAGGAAATCCGCGGCCGCGTCCCGGTCCTCCGCCAGGCCGAACAGGCGCGGAAAGACACCCTGTCCCCCGGAAGGATCGAGCAGCATTTCCAGGGCCCCGTTTCCCGCGCGATTGGCCAGGTCGAGGGCCCGCTCGCGGCGCCGGGTCCCTCTTTCGCGGGCGTCACGGGCCCTACTGGCCGCCAGGCCGAGATGGTCGCCGCGAATGGCGCCGCGCGGGAATTCGGTGTCGTAGGGGGTCTGGCCGATCTCGAGCCACGGGATGGATGCGAGCCCGCCGAAAATCCAGGGCGAGAGTGCCGCGTTGTAGCCCAGCGCCTGCAAGATGCCGAAGCTTCGCCGCACCGGCGGTGCCGGGTGCGTTTCGGGCGGATCGAGTTGGCTCCAGACCACCGCACCGCCTCCCAAACCCGAGAGGGGCTTCCCGCGCCCGAAGCTCAGAATGCCGACGTCGCCGCGGCCCCCGGCGCGACCGTCGCGCGCCGTCGCGCCGTACGCCTGGGCGGCATCATCCACCACCCCGCAGCCCGCCGCGCGCGCCATCTCGCGTGTGGCTATCGCCGGCTCGGCGAATCCGAAAAGGTTGCAGATCACGATTGCGGCCGCGTTCGAGAGGTCGACGCGCGCCAAGGCTGCGGGATCGATCCAACCGCGCGAGTCGACGTCCACCAACCGCACCCGGAGCCCTGCGGCGACCGCGGCGGCGGGAACCGAGAAACACGTATACGCGGGAACGACGACTTCCCGGCGGCCGGTCTTCGCCGCGAGCGCCAGGAAGGCGACGCGCAAGGCCTCGCGTCCGGAACGATGCCAGCTCAGGCGGTCGCATTCGAGCCAGGATCCGAGTTCTTGCCGAAGTACCGCGTCCGGGTCGTTCGTCCGCAGCAAGGCGCGCAGTCGATCGAGGGAATAGCGCTCTCCGGCCGGCGGGACCCGATACCAGCCGTGCGCAGGTGTCCCGGCGCTGCGGGCTAGCGCTTGGTCGGTTGCCATCGGACAGACCGGTCGCCGCGAAGGTGGTAAGTCCACGCAACGAGAATGGAAGCATTCACGAGCAAGAAGAATCCCGCCAATCGCAAGGGCAGCCAGGCCGACGCAGCGCGCACCCCGATGGCCGCGCATCCGCCGACGTAAAACAGGGCCTGACCAACCAACAGCGCGAGCAGCATCGGGTCCTTGGCGCTTCCCCAGGCTGACGCCCCCAGCAAGAGCAACAAGGCGAACGGCGAGGTGAAACGCGCAACCTTGTGTCCCCATAGCGTGTAGGCCATGCGCCCGAATCTCGGATGCAACAATTCGCGATAGGCGGTCAAGACCGCCAACCCTCTCCGCACGGTTCGTACTTTTCGCGTCCACTCGGCGCCCGTGTCGTGCGTGGCGCCGAAGCGCGCCCGGGCGCGGGGCTCGGACACCGCACGCATCCCCCGCCGCACGGATTCGAGGGCAATTCGAAAGTCGCTCGCCAGGTCCTTTGGCCAAGGGTCACACACGTGGCGACGGGCGGCAAAACACGAGCCCGACACACCGATCAACGTCGTCGCGCGACTCTCCAAGCGCCGCAACGCCATTTCGAAACGGACGTATGCCCCCTCCCCGCCCCCGCTTTCGACCACGTCCTCACTGCTCACGCAGGCCACGCTCGGGTCCGCGAAAGGTTTGACGATCTCCGTCAAGGCATCGGGCTCGAGCCGCGCACTGACGTCCGTGAACACGAGCAACTCACCCGACGCGTGGGGGATCGCTTCAGCCTGGGCGGCCTCCTTGCCGCGCTGCTCGGGATGGCGAACCAGCACCACACCCTGGGGAGCAAAGGATTCCGCGATTTTTTCGGTGGCGTCCGTCGAACCGTCCGACGTGACGACGACTTCGACGTCGCCGGGATACGCGAGCGAAAGCGTGCTCTCCAATTTCTCGCGCAACTCGTGCTCGCCGTTGTGAACCGCAATCACGATCGAAATCGGCGGCGGTGCCGACAGCGGCGGAAAATCCCGCCGCCCGCCCAAGCGGGTCAGCAGCCAGAGACCCAGCGGGTAGCCCAGATAGGCAAAGCCAATCCACGCCATGGCGAGGATGGAGAAGCACCACGCCAGGCTCACGACCAGCCTCCGCGTTTCGCGTACAACGCGGCGTAACGTTGCGTCATCCGCGCCGCAGAAAACTCCGCGAGGACGCGTTCGCGGCCCGCGATTCCAAGCGCGGCCCCCCGGTCGTTGCGCTCCTCGAGCACGCTTCGCAGGGCTTGGGCCAGGGATTCCGGATCGCGTGGAGCGGTGAGAATTCCTGTGACGCCATTCGCAACGGCCTCCGGAATTCCTCCGACATCGCTCGCCACCACCGGGAGCCCATGGGCCATCGCCTCGAGCACCGCGAGGGGCAAACCTTCGGAATTCGACGGTTGCACGAAAACGTCGGCGGCGCTCAGCAGCGTCGAAACGTCGTCGCGCAAGCCCAGCAGGTGAACCCGATCCGCGATCCCCAGTTCTGCGGCCAGACCGCGCAGGCGCTCTTCCTCTTCTCCGCGTCCCGCAATCGCGAGCGAGACGAGGGGAAGTTGCGCAACCGCGCGCAACAGCGTGTCGTGCCCCTTGACGGGGTAGAGGTTGCCCACCGCCAACGCGAGACGGCCTTCTCCGGGCAAGCCCGCGCTAGCGCGCGCGGCGCGCATCGTCTCGGCGTCGCGTAGCGGAGCCGATCCGACGGGGATGCCGTTGGGGATCACGTGGAAACGCTCCAATCCGATGCCCAAGCCACTGGCCAGAAAGCGCGAAAGATCCTGGGAAACCGCGACCAGCGGCATCCCACTGCGACGCAAGACGCGGTACGCCATGCGCCGCGCCGGACGCGCCGTGACCCAATGGTGTCCGTGAATCGTCGCGACACTCGGGATTCGGGCGAGCCACGCCGCGACGCCGCCGTATACGTTCATGGCGAACTCGTGGCTGTGAAGCAGGGAAATTCGTGCCGCGCGCATGCGTCGGGCAAAGGAGTAGATCCAACCCAACGCCAAACCGCGATCCTGGGGGACGAACCAGACCGCGATCCCCTCGCGTTCCGCGCGCTCGGTCATCCATCCGGGCCGCAGGGACGCCACGACGGGGTCGAATCCCGACTCGCGCAGTCCCAGGGCGAGGTGGAGCACCATTTGTTCTGCCCCGCCGGGCCCGCTCGATTCCAGGGCCAACAAGATCCGCCGCGCGGGCGCGCTCATTGGGCTTCCGCCCACATACTGAACATCAGGCTGGCCCAGAGGGTTTCTTCGTGGTTCGCCGTTCCCGAGCGGTGTTCGTCCCACGCGGCCACCAGGGCGTCGCGATCGAGCACTCCCGTTGCGGGGCCCACTTCGCGAACCGCGCGATCCGTGACGGCAGCCAGGGGACCGCGCAACCACTCCGCCATGGGAACGCTGAAACCCCGCTTTGCGCCGTCCACCACGGAAGCCGGAAGTTGCGTCCGCGCCAGGGAGCGCAACAAGATCTTCAATTCGCGTCGATTCACTTTCTGCGCGGCGGGTATCGCGAGGGCGCGTTCTGCCAACCGATCATCGAGAAAGGGAACCCGAACTTCGAGGCTCTCCGCCATGCTGGTTCGGTCCGCTAGCCGCAGCAGGTCATCGGGAACATAGGTTGTGAGATCCGTGTACAGAAGCTGATTGACCCGATCGAGACCCATCTCTTTGGCGCGATCGAAGCGTTGGGCGATGCGGCGCTGCGCAGACTCGGGATCCACGTCGCGCAGGAATGCGGCGGCCAGCGGCGGCGTGTCCAAACGTCCGACGATGCCGACCATGCGCGCGTATGCACTTGCCGGGTCCCGGCCCACCAAACGCGCCAGGCGTTTGATGCGATTGCCCGCCAGGCCCTGCCCTTCCCCCAAGCGATCCGCCAGGAAACTTAGGGGACGGGAAAAGCCCGCCGGAAGGAATCCCAGGGCACGCAGCCACTCCATACCGCGATAGCGCACGTAGCCCCCGGACAACTCGTCTCCGCCGAGGCCCGAGAGGGCCACGGTGACGAGCTTTCTTCCCTCGCGGCATACGACGAGATTGGGGAAGGCACCGGAGTCCGCAAAGGGCTCGTCGAAGGTGGGAACGATCCGGCCGATCAGGGCATCGACATCGGCCGCGGCCGCCAGCTCGCGGTGCTGCGTGGAATAGCGGGCTGCGACTTCCGCAGCGGGGGTTCGCTCATCGTAGTAGGGAACATTCGGGTCGTAGACCGTGAAGGAGTTCACCGGCCCTTCGGAAGCCTGGCTCATGTACGCAACCACCAGACCGCTATCGACGCCACCGGACAGGAACGCGCCCAGGGGAACATCCGCCACCATGCGCATTCGAACCGCATCCTGGAGCAAGGCTTCGAAGGATTCGATGTCCTGGGACGCGCCGAGGGAAGGCGCGGGCGCAAGTTCCCAGTAGGTTTCTTCGCGCAGCGCTCCGCCTTCGATCACCGCCAATTTCCCGGGACCGAGTTGGCGGATTCCCCGATAGGCGGTGGCTTCGCCGGGCGTGTATCCCATGTGAAAGTAGTCGTGAAGCGCTTGGTGATTCCATTCCCGATCCACGCCCGGGACCTCGAGCAGGCCTTTGATCTCCGAGGCGAACGCCCAGCGATCGGCGGTTTCGGCGATGTAGAGCGGTTTGATGCCGAAGCGATCCCGCGCCAGCACGAGCCGGCGTTGGCGGGCATCCCAAATCGCACAGGCGAACATGCCGTTCAGATGCTGGACGAAGTCGTTGCCGAAATGCAGATAGGCGGCGAGCACGACTTCCGTATCCGAATCGGTCTCGAAACCCATGCCCGCGGCTTTCAATTCCGCGCGCAGCTCGCGAAAATTGTAGACCTCCCCGTTGTAGACGATGGACGCCTCGCCCGCGCGCGCGTGCATGGGCTGAGCCCCGCCCGCCAGATCGATGATCGACAAGCGCCGATGGGCGAGCGCCACGGGACCCGCAACGTGAAATCCCTCGCCGTCCGGACCGCGGTGAACGAGGGCGTCCCCCATCCGCTTCGCCAAGGCGGCGTCGGCCGGCGCGGCCGGATCCCGCTCGAGAAAACCCGCGATGCCACACACGGCGCTAACCCCGGTTCCGAAGCTGCGCCAGGGCGCGCGCCGCGGCTTCGATCTGGTCGAAGACCCGTTCGAATATCGCATCCTCACACCCCCATGGGTCGACGATGACGAAGGGAGGAGCTTCGAGGAAATCCCCCAGCAAGCGGATCTTCGAACGCGCTTCGGGCCAACGTCCCCCCACCGCGGTGACGTGGTGTCCCTGCATGCCGAGCACGAGCTGCGCCCAGGCGACGTCTTCGAAAACCAGACGCCGCGTTCGGTGTTGCCGCAGATCGACGCCGCGTTTTCCCGCCAGGCGAATCGCATCGGGGTTGGCGGGATCGTTCCCGCTCGCATCGATTCCCGCGGATCGAATCTCGGCGTCCGGCAGCGCCGACGCGAGGCAGTGCTCGGCGTACGGAGAGCGGCACACGTTGCCCTTGCAGAGTACGAGCACGCGCTCGAGACGCGGGGGCAGATCGGGCGTTCCCCGAGCGCGCCGTCGCCATTCGTGCAGCACGTCACGCCGATCCTCGGGACGGAGGACGAATTTCCCCGCCTGCCGGAGAATCGCCATGGGCTGCAGTTTCATGCGTTCCTCATCGCGAAAGAGTGGTTCCCCACTAGAGCGGGCAGCTGTCAGCGCGACACAATTGACGCTCGCGGCGACGCGCCACCGCGTCGTAGATCACAGCGCCGAGCTTCCCGACGCCAGGGATCGCCAAGAGCGGGCGAAGGGGCCAAAGCAACGGAATCGGTCCCGCCAGGGCCACCCAGGCGTCATATCCGCGATCGAGCGTGCCGTCCGGACCCAGCACGTGCATCGCGTGTCGCGCTTCAGCGGCGGAGATGTTCGCCGCCAGCGCTTCGAAATCCGCACGGTCCTCGAGATCGACGTACGCGATGCGCTGACGTAGATCGAACGCGTCGAGGGTCGTCATGCTGCGCACACAGAGCGGACACTTCCCGTCGTATACGACGGTCCAAGCCGGCGGCGTTCGCGGCGCCGGCTTTCGCAACCGCGGCAGGGGCCAGTTTTCGCGCAGCGAGGGTAGAAAGATGACGTACAAGAGCACCCATTGCAGAAAGTCCGCACCCTGCAGGATGAAGATGCTGATGTGAAACCCGGCTGCGCCCACGACGAAGTACCACACCAGCCGGGGAACCAGGATGGCGAGCACGAAACCCAGTTCGATGACGACGGTCCCGATCGCAAATACCGAAAGGACGTAAGGGATCTCCAGAACCATCGCGGGCAATGCCCGGTCATACCACAACCAATCGCGCGCCAAGGGCGATGCGATGGCCAGGCCAGTGAACCAGGAAGCACCCCCGTAGTAGATCTTCGAGAAACCCGCCGACAGATACGCGAGGGCGAATATCCATTGAACCGTCCGCAGGGGCCACAGCGCGAACGGGTCGAGACGATTCTGGGTTCGATGGGGTTCGAAGCGCATGGCGTGGACGGAAAGTCGGACGCGTTCGCGCAGGGCGTCGATCGACAGCGCGCTTCCGATGGGGCCAAACGCGAGGATCCAGCTGGCGATGGTGGGGATCGTTTCGGGATGATGGAATTCGCCGTAGGAGTACGAGTGTGCTGCCAACAGCGTCGTGGTGGCCGCGAAGACGAACATGGACAGACGCGTGAACAGGCCCACGAACGCTCCCATGCCACTCGCCACGGCGACAACCCAGATCGCCTGGAGGAACATGAATTCCGGCCGCTGGCCCCAGTCTGCAAACGGCAGCAGCAAGAGCTTGAACGTCGGGATGGGAATGAACTGGTCGGAGCTCAAACCCAGCAGCCAGGCCTGGGATGCCAAACCGTAGGACCCCGCGATCCCGAGCTTGTGGGCGATGCCGGGGAACACCAATTGGACGAGCAGCGTTCCCACCACCACCATTCGAACGATCGCGAGGTCGCGCGCCGGGATCGGGTGAAACCAATGTCGGTCGAGGCGTTCGCGGATCCCCATCACGAAGGCCCTCCGCCGGTCGCGGATTCACTTCGCGGGTTCCACATGTGAACGCGTTCCCAGGGCGGTTGGGTGCGGGTATCGATCGTCGTTTCGAGCACGACGGATTTGCGCCACAATTCGGCGTTGCAAAACCTGCCGGGAAAACGCTGGTTCAACAAAACGCTCAAGGCGGACTGGGCGTTGCGCGCTTTTTCGACATCGCGGGGTTCGGGATTTCCGACTTTTCCGGCGTTGCGGAGCAGCGCGACGAAATTGAACGTGCGCACGCCGAGGTCGCGAAAAGTGAGAACCTGAACCTGGCTTCTCGCAGCGCACGGCTGCGCGCGCAGTTCCCAGGCGGAAATCAGGCTGCCCGGTTCCACCGGCGTCGAAAACATCGGGAAGTTGACGAAAGGCCAGTACCAGTTGCGGTACTTGGGTCCGATGGGCAAGACGCAGTAGAGCTGAAAGCCCAGAACGCCGCTTACCAATAGCCCGACGGCTAGCTTTCGGAGGGCCAAATTCGATACTCCACGCGCCACAGTTTTCCGATAGTGACCCCATGCGGTGGGCATGGCGCCCTCCCCGCGGGGATCCCAAGGAATACCAACTTCGGATGACTTCGACCAGACGCGCAATCTACTGGGGGTTGGTGGCGGGATTTCTCGTCGGTGGCGCGATCGCGAGTTTCGAGATCGCGATCGCCGACGCGCAGATCGCGAAGGGCCTCACGAATACCGCGCACCGGCATCTGGCGTACTGGGTGGCGGCCGTCTCACTCCCCACCGCCGTCCTCCTGCTCGGCCTGTTTCCCGGCTGCGATCTGCTGTTCCGTTGGACCGGGACGCCTCGCCATCCGGGCCGCGCCCGCGGAATCGCGTTTCTGACCCTCGTCGCGAGCGCGACCGGGGGCGTCTGGGCGTGGAGCCAGCCGTGGTTCCCGAGCGTGCGCGAGGGCTGGGGCGGTCTCTACCTCCTCACGATCGCGCTCCTGTGTGGGGGGATCGGCGCGTGGCTCTACCGCGCCATGGGCTCCCGCGCGTTTCCGTCGGCGGATCGGCTCGGTCGTGTTTTCGATCGCCTCTACGCCGCGCCGGTTCTTGCGTTGTTGGTTCTGGCCTGGCTGGGTCTCGTGGGGTCGGCGCATCTGCGAAGTCGCGAAGCGCCCATCGATCGCCCCCACTTGCTGTTCATCAGCATCGATACCCTGCGCGCCGATCGCTTGGGTTGTTACGGATACGAGCGCAACACCAGCCCCACCCTCGATCGCCTGGCCCAACAAGGTGTCCGATTTGCGCACGCCTATGCCCAGCGGGCACTCACCTGGCCTTCCCTCTCCTCGATCATGACCTCCCTGTATCCCAAGACCCACGGCGTCCGACGCAATGAAACGCCACTCGACCGAAGCAATGTGACGCTCCCGGAGATTTTGAAAAACGAGGGCTATCGAACCGCTGCCTTTCTATCGAATTATTTCCACGCGCCCAATCGCGGCTTCGACGTCAAACAGGGCTGGATGGGGGATCGCCCCGTCGACCAGGCCGTCACGGACCAGGCGCTGGCATGGCTCGAGGGCATCGACCCCGCGCGCGAACGTTTCTTTGCCTGGGTCCACTACTTGAACCCCCATTCCCCTTATGACCCGGCCTCGCCCTATCGGGAGATGTTCGTCAGCGACCCATCCGGGCGGTTCGACGGGAGCCACGAATCCCTCAATGAAATCTATTCCAAGCGACTCGAACTCGAGCCGCGCGATTTGGCCCACATCAACGCACTGTACGACGCGGAGATCCGCCAGACCGATGCTGAAGTCGAGCGACTGCTGACCTGGCTCGACGAAAATCAACTCGCCCGCGACACACTCATCGTCTTTACCTCGGACCACGGGGAAGAGCTCTACGACCACCAGAGCTATTTCGAGCACGGTTGTTCGATCTACGACGGCGCTTTGCGAATTCCCTGGAGCTTGCGCTGGCCGGGTCAAATCCCAGAGCGGGTTGTCGTCGAAAGCCAGGTGGAGAGCATCGACATCCTTCCGACGATTCTCGAACTCATGGACCTGCCGCTTCGGGACAGCTTCGAAGGCCGCAGTGCGGTGGGACTCTGGAAGGGGCGAGCGGACGCGCCACGTCTCGCCTACGGCGAAGTCCAGGAGCAGGTCTTCTCCGTGCGAACGGGGGAATGGAAATACGTCCACAACCCCGACGCCTTCCGCCCGCTTTGTGTCGACCCGGAACGGGGACACTTTCCCATTGAGCGGGCGGAGCTTTACGACGTGCAGCGCGATCCGGGAGAACGCCAGAACCTGGCGGCCCAGCATCCCGACGTGGTGCGGGAATTGCGCGGACAGATCGAAGGCTGGCTTTCCTCCAATCCACGCGAACACGAAGAGCACGAGTTGTCGGACGAAGAGATCGAACGCCTGCGCGCGTTGGGCTACCTACCCTAGCGATGAAATCGATCCTCGGACGAATCGCGGTGCTGTTGGTGTGCTTGCTCGCCATCGAGGCCGCCCTGTTTGCAGCGAGACAGGTGTCCTTCCGCGTCGACCGGGCCTTGACGGCGCCCTGGGAACAAACACCGCCGAAGATTCCAGACGCCCTCCTGGGCACACGGGGAAACCCTTTCTTCCACGAACACGATGAGCGGGGCTACCGGAACGATCGCGTGCTCGAGCGCGCGGACGTCGTCACCCTCGGTGATTCCCATACCTATGGTTCGTCGGTTCCACCCGACGCGGCTTGGCCCATGCAATACGCCGAACAGAGCGGGCGAACGGTCTACAACATGGCGATGCGGGGTTACGCACCGGCTCAGAGCCTGGCCCAGCTCGACGAAGCGTTTGCCCTCGAACCGCAGCAAATCTTCGTTTCCGTCTATTTCGGCAATGACTTCTTCGATTCGTTTCTCGCCGCCAGGCGGCGAAAAGAGATCGCGGCTCTCGTCCCCCCGGAGCTTTTGGCCGAGACTCAAGCCCTCGAAGCGGAACGCCCGATCGCGCATGACATCGTGGAGCTGTTTCGCCCCGATCGCGCAGCCCAAGGCGAAGCGACATCCAACACACCGGGCTGGAAAGACTGGATCAAAGCGCATTCGAATCTCTACGGACTGGCGCGCGGCATCCGCTACGCCTTGGAGAATCGCAACGAGCCCAGCTTGTTGGCTCCTAAATTCGAAGATGCGGTGAAGGCCTTGAGTCCGGCCAAGCAGCAGCACACGAGCGTTTTCGACGGGGGGGATTGGCGTACGATCCTGACGGCTCCCTACCGCAGCCGCGCCCTGGAACGCGGGGATCCCCGAATCCAAGCGGGTCTCGCAGTGATTCGCGGCAGCCTCGCCGCAATTGCCCAGCGCTGCGAAGAACGCGGTGTGGGATTTTTAGTGGTGCTACTCCCCACCAAAGAAAGTGTCTTCCTACCCCGCATCGCCGACCCTGCCCTCCACCCCAAGCTGCTCGAGGTCACGCGAGACGAGACGGCGCTGCGGGAGAATTTGATGAAATTCTTGGAGGAGCGGAGCATCGCCCAGCTGGATATGCTTCCCGCCCTGCGCGAGAGCGATGCACAGACCTACTTCGAGAACGGGAACGGCCACCCCAATCCCCTGGGACACCGCATCATCGCGAGCCACGTGGCACGGCGCGCTTCCGCGCTCACGCAGGCACCTCATTTGGCCGATGGGACGGATCACTAGAGAACTCCATGCGTATTGGCATCATGCTCCGACATATGACGCAGCACGGCGGGGGCGTCCTGGTTTACACCGAGAACCTGCTGCGGGAAATGCTCGAGCTCGAGTCGCCCCACGAGTTCGTCCTGCTGTATCGCGATGCAAGCCAAATGGGGCGTTTCGGCGACCTGGATCGCGTCGAGGAGGTTCTGGTCGAATCGCCGCACATTCTGTTGTGGGATCAGTGGTCCATGCGACAGATCGCGCGGCGCCAGAAACTCGATTTGATCTTCAATCCCAAGTATTCGGTTCCCCTCTACGCCGATTGCAAGACCGTTTTCGTGAGTCACGGCATGGATTGGTACGTCATGCCGTGGGGTTCCAAGTGGGCAGACCGAATGAGTCACCGCCACCTGATCCCCCGCTATGCGCGCAGCGCCGACCACATCATCGCGGTCTCGGACACGACTCGGAACCACCTGATCGAATTTCTCGGCTTGCCGGAATCCAAAGTGCAGACCATCTACCTGGGCGTGGACGAAGCGTTCCGCCGCACCAAGACTGAAGCCGAACTGGAGAGTGTGCGAAGCCACTACAAGCTGCCGGAGAAATTCTTCCTCTACGCGGGGCAGATCTACCCGCCGAAGAACTTCGGTCGCTTGGTGCGCGCCTATGCTCAAGTCGGGCCGGAGCTCGGTATCCCCCTGGTCGTCGCCGGAAAACACACTTGGTTGTGCGAAGACGAAGTCGGCGAGATCGATCGCCTGGGAATCGCGGACTGGGTGATCCGTCCGGGTTGGATCGACCGGGATGCGATTCCGGGATTTTTCGCTCTCGCTCACGCGCTCTTGATGCCGTCGCTCTACGAGGCCTGCCCGTTGCCCATCATCGAAGCCATGGCGAGTGGCTGCGCGGTGGTTGCAGGGAATCGCCACGGGACAGCGGAACTCGCCGGCGACGCCGGCGTTCTGGTCGATCCCGACGAAGTGGATGACATCGCGGCGGGCATTCGACGCATCGCGACCGACCCGGCCCTGCGCGAATCCCTGATCGAAAACGGGCATCGCCGAGCGAGCGAATTCAGCTGGCCCAAGTGCGCACGCCAGACGCTCGACGTACTCGACAACGTGTTGCGGTAAAGGGGCCCACCGGCACGAAACGCATGGCGCTCTTGACGCGCTCGGGCCTCGAAGAAATTGCGGAACCTCCGGTTCGCGTGGACCCCGAACTCCTGAAGGGAGAAAAGGCCAAAGTCCTCGAGTTCCTGAGCGGCACCTTCGGGGGATCGCAGCCCTCCCCGAGGTGACGGGAATATCCCACCGGGGAAAGCTTTTCTGAAATCGTCCAATCGCGGCTCAGGGAAGTTCGAAAGTTGCGCCTCGAAGCGACATCACTCCATCGCCGGAAAAGAGCAGGTAAGCCCGGCGCCCTCCGTCCCGCATCCACGGCGTCGGAAACGTGGCCGTCTCACCGGGCGCCATGTCCCAACGCCGGACGTACGTCACGCTGCGCCAGGGGCCCCAGGGTTCCGGCGCTTCGTAGATCCCTAACCCGCCCACGTAACGCGTATCCACGCCTCCGAGTCCGCTGGGGATCTGTTGCCACCACAGGTAGCGGCCGAGCCCCTCGTTGTAGCTGACACTCGAGCGCGCGCAGTTGCCCGAGAACGCGAAGACGCCCTCCCGTTGGTCGAAGCGATTCGTCCAGCGCGGCGCCTCATGGCCATCGAATCCCGCAAAGAATTCGTACGCCCCCTTGTCGCGAATTTTCTCGCGCGGGACCCGCAGCAGGAGCATGCGATCCGCGGGTTCGTATGCGCTCGGTCCGTCCGGTGAGACCGAATAGACGTAGTCGTCGCGGGCGCCGGAATAGTTTGCGCCGTACTGGATGAACGCGGGATATCCCAATTCGTCGAACCGCCAATCCACCCAATTCCAGGTCGCAGCGCGATCCGCCGACCAGGCGAGCGTCGCTGCGCGCCCATTGGCAGCCGCGTTGCGGACCCACATATAGAGGACATCGTCGACCATCAATAGGCTGCTGGCCTTCTTGCCCCGCGTTCCGTCGCCACGATCTTCGCCCGAAGGCGACGATAGATTGATGCCAGAAATGTGCGGCGGCGATCCGGACAACCGCGCGAAGCCGAGACTCAATTTCGGGGCCGACTCGGAATCGTCGAACGCCCAGCCATCCCCGTAAGCGGTGTAGAGGACTCCTTCACCCGCCGCGGTTGCGGGCCAATTGTCCGCGTGACGACCGAAGCGGCGAACCGAAGCAGGCTCATCCCAGGTGATTCCGCGGATCTGCTGGCTTTGGGGCACCGGCGCTGCAGCGGGTATGCGCGCGTCGAGTTGCGGCAAGCAGTCCTCATCGGCGGGTTCGTAGCGCGGGTCGTTGGTGAGCAGCAGCACGTCGATCCGCGGCGCCGCATCCGCGGGCAAGTCGACGGCAACCTCGCGGTTCTTGATGCGCAGCGTGTGGGGGCCCGCTTGCGCGGTGGCAAGCAGCAGCGGGTGGGGGCCGGTTCCGCGCCACTGCCAGGTCTCCCAGTCACCCGGCATGTTGCCGAGAACGCGTTGGTCATGGGAATCCAGTTGTGCCCAGAACGAGTCCGGAGCGAATTCGGGGTTGTGCTTGACGCCCGGATTCAAGAGGCGCGCCCACAAGTACCAATCGCCCGCCAGCGGGAGATCGACTTCGAACTGCGCTTCGGCGCGAACGGCGTTCGCCTCACCGTCGTCGATCAGAGCCCGGCGAACCGGCCGCAGGGGATTTCCCGACAGGGAACCCCGCGCGAATTTCTTCCCACTCCGCATCTCCGTGAGCGTCCCCGCCCGGGCGGGCCAGCACAGCACGGCGCGCTCGGTTCCGACGGGAAGCGCGCTCGCCGCGGGACCCGCAGGAATCGGAGCGTTCTCTGTCTCGATCGCGTTCATCAGCGGGTCCGACAAGTATCGAACCAGCCCCGCGTGTTTGTTTCCGCCGTCGGGGTCACGCAGCCACGCGCGTCCCAAACGCACGACGATCAATTCCTGACTGGGGACGACCAACAGAACCTGATGATTGGCCCCCATGCTCGCGAATGCGTCACTCGGAAGACGTCCCAGCTGGCGCATCGTGTTGAGCGAGAACCCCAGACCTGGAACCCATTGCGGTACCCCCGGCCGGCGCTTGCCCGCCGGATCCCCCGTATCCGTCAGTGCCAGGGACAGCGCGGATTTCGAGAGAACCCGCTTTCCGTCCCAATCTCCTTCTCGCAGCAACAATCGCCCGAGCTTCGCGAGGGTCCGAGCCGTATAGCGGGCGCCTCCCCAGGGCATCACGAGTCGCAAGCCGTTGTATTCGGAGATCAGGTCTCGATTGAGTTCCCACTCGTGCGCCCCAACGCCGAGGGGCTCCATCACGCGGTCGCGCAGAAGATGTCCCAGATCGAAATAGCGCGACCGCTTCAGACTTTTGGCGAGTGCCAAGCCCAGCATCGCGTAGCCGGGGTTGCTGTAGTGCGCACGGGTTCCCGGCGGGAACAGGAGCTTCGCTTTGTCGCGCGCATGCAGATAGGGGATGTGGCCACGGCGGGGGTCCCGCCCATAACTCCAAAATTCGCCCTTCCAGCCCGTCAGTTCCGAGTGGGGAGCCCCGCCCTCCTCGCTGTCCTCGAGCCCCGACGTGTGTTTGAGGAGTTGCGCGATCGTGATGTCCTGCTTGCCGGGAATTCCAATCCAGCGCGGCACGTAGCGGTGGACCGGGTCCTCGATGCGGATCAGCCCTTCGTCGACGGCGGCCAGAACGCCGAGTGCCCCCACCGTGCCTTTCGACACGGAGGCAACCGAAAACAGGGTGTTTTCGTGGGCAGGCGCGGCGTAGCGCTCGAACAGGATACGGTCGTTTCGGATGACGAGCAGCGCACGCGTCTGAAACGGAACGAGGCCTTCCCAAAGCTGCTCGAGGGACGCCTCGCGCAGCCCCTGGCTGGCGGGTGAGGCTTCTTCCCATTCGAACGAGCCCCGGCACGCGCTCATCGCGAGCAGCGCAGCGCACAACCACAACCGGCTCCACCCGACGGGAGAGTTAGGTCTCACGATCTCGCGTGCGCTTCAATTCCGCGGGGACTCCGCTCGCAACCGCAAAATCCGGCAGATCCCGCGCCACGACCGCTCCGGCGCCGATCACGGCACCGCGCCCTACACGGACTGCGTCCAGCAGCGTCGCCCCCATCCCCAGCCAACCCCCGTCGCCGATCTCCACCGGACCCCGGCTGAACACGCCCTGATCGCAGATTGGAATATCCGTTCGTTCGGTGTGGTACATCCCGCCGGATATGTAACACCCCCCGGCCACCAAGACCGCGGCCCCGATATCGACGCCCCCCATGGAGACGATGACCGAACCCGCTCCAATGCTCGTGCGTGCGCCCACGCGGATCGGGCCTTCCTTGGATTGCACGATGGCGCCGCGGTTGATGATCGCGTTGTCCTCGATTCGCACACCCTCTTCGCCGGAACCGCGGCCGTCGATCACGCAATGATCATCGAGCACCACGTTGTCCCCGAGATGGATGTGATCCGCGTAGCGAAGCACGACACCGCGACCGATGATGACGCCGCGCCCCATGGCGCGGAACAACGGACGGTAGAAGCGGCGCCGCAATACCAGCCCAAGCCCGCCGGGCAGATCGCCCAGCAAACCCGTCACCGCCTCATAGTGGATGAGGGCACCGAGACCGGTTCGCCCCATGATGAGAGATTGATACTTCTGCAGATCCGATTGATCCGCATCCGCCAGGCGATTGCGGATGAAGTTGCTCTTCTCGAGGTCCTGGGCCTCTTGCCTAGGCACGGGCGCGCTCCTCGAGGCACTCGCGGTAGAGGTCGAGATAGCGATCCGCAAAGGCGTCGATGTGGAATTTTTTGGCTTCGTCGCGCGCCGCGGCGCCCATTCGCGTTCGCAGCGCGAAATCGCCACAGATGCGTGTGATCTTTTCGCGTAGCCCCAGGCTGTTGCCCAACTCGACGAGAAACGACACCTCTTCGTTCAAGAAGTCCACGTGACCGCCACAGTCATGGGACACCACCGGCAAGCCCGCTTCCATGGCTTCCAGGAAACTGATGCCAAAACCCTCGTGCGAGGTAGCGGACACGTACACGTCACTCGCCGCCAGCAATTGCCATTTTCGCTCCTCGGAGACGAAGCCCGCGAACGAAACCCGATCTTCGACGCCGCGATCCCGTGCCTGTGCCTCGAGTTCGCCACGCATGGGTCCGTCGCCCACCACGATCAGCCGGACGCGCTCGTCGTCGATGTGGGCGACGGCGTCGATCAAATCGTCGACGCGCTTGCGCGAAACCAAGCGCCCCACGGTGATGAGGAGAATCGAATCGTCGGAAAAATCGGGATTCAACTCCCGGCGCGAAATCTTCGTGTAGGGAAACGGGTGGAGCGCCAGGGGGATTCGGTCCACTTCCGGCGCGTCGTAGATCATTCGCGTGCGATCGGCGATGTCCCGCGACTCGGCCACGACACGGTCGCTTCGGTGCACCATCGCGCGCACGGTTTGCTTCAAGATCGGTGTTCGATGGGGGGAGAGTTTCTTGCTGGGGTCGTAAATGTCGCCCCCCAGGACCGAGAGGACGTGGGGACAGCCGGCCCAGCGCGCCAGCAGCAAACCACTGGGCGCCGAAGGGATGGCGAAGAACGAGTGGACGATGTCCACGGGTTCCGTTGCCATGATGCGCCGGCCGTACCAAAGGCTCGAGGGAAAGAAGCTCAGCATCGAGACGTGGCTCGCCACCGCATCGGCGCTCCGCATCAGCACGGGAATGCGGTGAATTCGCAGATCGCCCTTGCGCTCGTCCCGCGGCAAACCCGCTCGGCCGGAGGTCAGCACGGTCACCGGCAAGCGCCCCGCGAGTTCTTCCGCGAACTGCTGGTTGATGACGCCGCCGCCTCCGCCCAGGGGCGGATACTCGTAATTGACCATCAAGACATGACGCGGATCCCTCAAGCCGAGGCCTCGGGGGCATCGGTTCCAGCGATTTGTGCGTGCAACGTCTCGCGCGTCTCACCACCCATGAACATCCGGTACCAGATCTCGCTGTTCAGGAGAAGCCATAATCGATTCCCGTGGTCCGCCCGGCCTGCGGAATGGTCGGCAACGAAGGCGGCGATGGAGTCCCCGCGCAGGATCCCGTCCCGCGCCAATTGCGAATCCTTCAAGAAACGGTCGAACAGCAGGCGGTATTCGTCGCGCAACATATAGGGAAGCGCCGACGAGAAACCCTGCTTGGGGCGATCCACCACCGCTTTCGGGAGATATCGCTCCACCAGGCGCCGCTGGATCCAACGCAGCTTCCTCCCGCGCACCTTCATGCGAACCGGTAGCTGAGCGCTGAATTCCGCCAGGCGCGGATCCATGAAGGGGCTTCGCGCCTCGAGACCGTGGGCCATGGTCATCCGGTCGAGAATCATGACCGAATGATCCGATAGCCGTAGCTGACTGTCGGCGTACAGCATCCGATCGACGGGCGAGCTGGCCGGAGCGTTCTCGTAGGCTTCGCGCAATTCCCGATCCGGGTCGTAGCTGCGCCAATCGCCGATGCCGTCACCGTAGAGTTGCGCGCGCCGTTCCTCGTCGAAATAGAAATAGCCGAGACTCCGCGCGTAGCGTTCCCCGCCCTCCCAGAACGAAAGGCGGTGAAGCCACTTCATCTGGTGCCCCACGCTCTTGTACCACCCGCCGTCCGGCAGCATGCCGAGTAGCGGGCCCGCCACGTGGGCGCGCAGGGATCGCGGCAGAGCGCCGTAGTAGTCAGCGTACACGTTGCCGTAATAGCGATCGTAGCCGCCAAAGAGTTCGTCCCCTCCGTCCCCGCCCAGAACGACCTTCACGTGCTCCCGGGCCATCTTCGCGATCAGATAGGAACACACCGAGAGCGGATCCGAGGGTTCGTCGAGATGCCATACCAGGTCCGGCAAGTGGGCGACGAGCGACGGAGTCATCACCTTCTCGTGGTGCAGGGTGCCGTATTGCTCCGCCACCATTCGCGCATAGGGAGCTTCATCGTGTTCCCCATAGGGCAACCCGATGGTGAAGGTCTGGAGCGGCTCGCGCAGCACGTGCTTCATCAGCATCGCGACGACCAGGGTCGAATCGAAGCCGCCGCTCAAGAACGCCCCCACGGGCACATCGCTCACCATGTGGGGGCGCAGGCATTCGATGATGCGCTCTTCGAGGGCGTCGACCAGATCGTCGTCGCTGCCGGAAATCTTGGGTTCGAAGCGGAGATCCCAATAGCGCTGGATCTCGAGCCCCCGCTTGGCGTCGAAGGTCAGGAAATGGGCCGGCGGCAGCTTGCGAACCCGTCGAAACATGGAGCGGGGCGGCGTGATGATCCGCAAGGTGAGGTACTGATTCAGCGCTTCGGGATCCATTTCGCGCAGGGAGGGATCGAGCGCCAACAAGGACTTGATCTCGGACCCGAACGCCAAGCTGTGGCCCTCGTCGACATAGAAGAACGGCTTCTGACCCAAGTGGTCGCGCGCCGCGAACAAGCGCTGCTGATCGGCGTCCCACAGGGCAAAAGCGAACATGCCCCGGAGTTCCGCGAGGCAATCGACTCCGCGCTCTTCGTAGAGGTGCGCGATCACTTCCGTGTCAGAATGGGTCTTGAACTGATGTCCGCGTTCGATGAGGCCGCGGCGGAGTTCTTCGTAGTTGTAGATCTCGCCGTTCAGGACGACCTGGATCGATCCCGTTTCATTGCCGACGGGTTGGTGCCCGGTATCGAGATCGATGATGCTGAGGCGCGTGTGGCCCAGAGCCGCGGGTCCCTCGCTCCAGAGCCCCTCGTCGTCGGGGCCCCGATGCCGCAGCGTGGCGAGCATCCGCGCCACACCCCCATCGCGTAGGCCGCGATAGTTGATCTCCCCGCAGATGCCACACATTCAGTCCGAATCCCCGACCGTTCCGCCGCGGGTGCGGCGCTTTGCCGCCCACACGAACGGTGAGAGCCACAAGAGTTCGAGCGCCACGGCGGCAAGATTATAGGGGTGCAGTATTTGCCCGACCCAGGTCATGGTATCCGCCGTGATCTCGTTTGCATGGCGCACACCCAGGATCAGCGGGAACGGCGCCATGCGATACGTATCGTCCATCGGCCAGAGGATGGGGATCCCGTAGGGAGGCCGCTGGTCGGGTCCCCAGAAGTCGATTCCGAGATGGGTCGCGAAGGCGGCGAACAGCACCCACCAGGCGCGCGCACCGACCCGCCGGAGCGCCGGCAGAGCGAGCCACACCGCGGTCGCCACCGCGACTCCCGCACCGAGACTGTGGGAGATTCCATGATGGAAACGAACCGGCTGATCGATGAGTAGCCCCGGAATGAAGTCGAAGTCCGGACACACCGCCAGCACCACGGCGGCCACCAGCAGCGTCCGGTCGCGGCTACCCGCAAACCGATAGACGACGTATCCCGCCAGTGTGTGGGCGAGCGGGGTCGCCACGCGCCCTACTCCTTCGCCACGCTGGCGACGGCTCCGATCTTCTTCGTGAAGGTCTTGTTGTTCTTCCCGTAGAGGATGAACCCGACCCGGAACGCGAAGCTCAGAATCGCCATGATCGCCATCCCGACATAGTTCAAGGGATTCTTGAAGAAAACGTAGAGCTCCAGGGGCAGAATCCGAATCTGTTGGAACCCCGTGTATTCGAGCAATTGGTTCAGGGTGTATTCCGTGAACGTGTTGTAGTGGTCGAAATTCTGAGCCAGGGATTCGGCCCCGGTCAGGGGATTGGCGCCGTTGAGTCCGTGGACGATCAGCGTGCCACCCGGACGCAGGCTCTTCCGACACAAGGCCAGGAAGAAGATCATCTCGTCCTTCGTGAGGTGATTGAGTTCCTGTTCACAGATGATGGCGTCGAACGCCTGCGGCCTTTCCTGAAGATAGGGGAACGCGGCGTGCGCCTGGCAGTCGAGGCCGCGACGCACCCCGTGGGCCACTTTCTCGGGATCCGAATCGATCCCCAACACGTCCGTATAACCGGCTTCGACCAGACTGTGGACGAAATACCCGGGCCCACAGCTCACCACCAGAATGCGGCTGCCCCGATCCTTCGGGCAATGGGGCAGGTAATTGTGGTCGTAAAACTTCTGAAAGGAGTCGTAGCCCTTCTCGATGTTTTCCGGTCCCTCCCAAAACGAATCGAAGGGCTCCATTTTCGCCGTGAGGGTCGGCAGCTGCGAAGTGTCGATTTCCGGCGGCTCGAAATGCATGCTGACTCCCTGCCCTCCCGCGCCCAACTCGCCGCGCGCGCGGTACCAGTCGGCGGTCTCTTCCGCGCCCTGGGCGAATTCGATCTTCGGCCGGTATCCCACCAGCTCCTCGGCATGACCCGGGTCGAAGGAAAAACTCTTTCGAAAGAAATCCATGCGCCGTCGGTGCAACGGCGGCTGAATTCCCAGCGGGCGCAATACGGTTTCGAGAATCGCCGCCACCCACAGAAGCGGAGTAATGGGGATACGCAGTCGCGGCGGCTTCACCGCCAACACCTCCGCCACGGTCCGACCCATCTCGTCCGTCGAGACCGGTCGCGGTCCCGCCAGCACATAGGTCTCGCCGACCGCGCGATCCGAGTCGGCGGCGCGCAATAGACCGTCCACGAGGTCGTCGATATGCACCAGATGGTGGAGGTTCTGACCGGGCCCGATGTTGAAGAAGACGCCGCGTTCGACGCCGCGAAACAGCTTGAGCAAGCGACGATCGCCCGGGCCATAGGTCTCCGAGATGCGCGCGATGGTCACCGGTAGCTTGTCACGATAGGCGCGCACGCGCTCCTCGCCCTTCAGCTTGGTGGTGCCGTAGATATTGTCCGGCAGCAGCGGCGAATTCGGGTGAACCGTCGCCCCGGTGTCGGCCTGATACACGCCAATCGTGCTGCCGTGGACGAAGCGCCGCACGCCCGCGGCCACGCTGGCGTCGAGCAGGTTCTCGGTCCCCGTGACATTGACGTCCCAGAACACCTGGTCCGGAACGTTGGCCTCGTGTTGCGCCGCCGCGAGATGAAACACCACATCGGCGCCTTCCACGAGCCGGAACATGGCTTCGCGATCGACTACGGAGCCCAGCACGATTTCGGCGCCGTGTTCTTCCAGAAGCTTTCGATTCTCCGCCTCGGCGCCCCCGCGATCTGCGCCCAGCACGCGCACGTCGTCGCCGCGCCCAAGGCAACGCAACCCGAGTCGCGATCCGATAAAACCCGTTCCACCGGTAATCAATACTTTCACGGAAACCCAGCCTCCACTTCGTTCAATTCCCGGTCGCGCTCGGCTTCCGACCAGCCCAGTTCGCGCGCCGCGATATCCGCACATTGTTGCAACGCCAATGCGCCGGGATGCCCCGCCGTACCGAGCTCCGTGCGCCGCATGACGATATCGCGCAAGGTCAGCGCCATCTCGGAGCGAATTGCGTGTACGACTTCGGCTCCGACCACGTCCGACTCCCCGAGCACAGCCGCCAGGCCGGCCTCGGACTTCATGTGAGCAAACAGCGCGTCCACCGCCGTGCCGTGACGGTGCAGGACGGCCTCGAGAACCGGCTTCGCGAACCCCGTCGGCGCCGCGGAATTCGCCTGCTCGAAGAGCGCGTCGAAGCGCTCGAAGTTCCCGCCATAGAGCGGCGTCCGGTCGGTCTTCGAGGCCGGTCCCGCGCGGGCCAATTGATCAAACACCAGCCCCACGACCTTCTCCGCCTCGGATCGCGCCGTCGTGTAGCGAACCCCGACCAGCGTGATGAGGCCGGGCGCGCCTTCGGCCCGGTGGTCGACGATACGCGAACGCTTTCCGTAGCTCAGGTGTACCTGACCCGCGCGGTTCTCACCGAACAACACCAGGCCCGCATTCCACAACGCAACGTCGTCGAGACTCAGCTCAGCGCCCGGGTAGCCCGCATTGAGTTCGTCGATGAACGCCTGAAGCTCTTGCTCGGCCACCGGCGGATTGTCGGGCGACCCCTCCCAGACCACATGCCATACACCGGCCTGGGTGACGCCGCGCCAGGGAACGAGGAAGAGATGGCGTGCCTCTCGGCTCAGAACCGCGTCGGGATCCCGCGTCGAAGCCGAAACCGCGAGCGCGTGATCCACCACGGGGCGTTTGACGACGAAAAAGGCATCGCGCGAGAACGTCGACGGCGGATTCAGGGGCGAACCGTTTTCCCGCAACAGACGCTCGGCCCAGGGACCGGCTGCGTTGACCGTGACCCTTCCCCGCAGGTCGAACGCTTCGCCGCTCCGGCGGTCGCGAACCCGGACACCCGCCACGCGATCCCCCTCGCGCAACAAATCCGTCGCCTCGGCGTAGTTGGCCGCCACGGTTCCGGCGCGAACGGCGGAGTGGAGAAAGGCCAGCGCCAGGCGCTGCGGGCTGTGCATGTGCCCATCGTGGAGAATCGCCGCCCCCGTGAGGCCGCGGCTTTCGATGCGGGGATAGCGTTCGAGCGTTTCACGGCGACTCAGGAAACGACTTCGCGGCACGTGTTGTTTCGGGTCGGGAATCCCTCGGTTGCGATCGAAGGTCAACGCGTCGTAGGCGAGCAGACCGGCCCCGAGCACCTCTTTCCCCTTCATGCCGTGACCGTAGGTGGGAACCGCGATCGGAAGCGGAGACACCAGGTGCGGCGCAATTCGCAGCAAGGCGTTTCGTTCCCCGCTCGACTGACGCACCCGAACGACGTCCGCATGCTGCATGTATCGAACCCCGCCATGAACCACCTTGAAACAGTTCGCCGAGGCCGCATGGGCGAAATCGTCTTTCTCGACCAGCGCGACACGCAGACCCCGCGAGGCGGCATCCCAGGCGGTGCTGATGCCGAAGATTCCCCCGCCGATGACGACGAGATCGAATTCCGTATCGGAGAGGGTTTGGAGGTCGCGCTGCATAGAGGTTGTTTCGGAAGGCCCGGAGCATAGCTTTCCGGACTTGTCACCACACGGCGCCGAGATTCGATCAGGAATGCGCAACTTCGAGCAATCCCCGCCGCGCATCCGTTGCAAAATCAAAGTTCCAGAGCGGGATATCCGGGGAAAGCCCGAGTCGATGATAGACTCCGGCGACCGAGGAGAATCAACGTGGCGACATCGGACCGCACCACCACAGCCCTGCTTTCGTTGGCCCTCGTCAGCGTTGGCGCTTTTGCGTGGTGGCTGCAGCTGGCCCCCTCCCTCCGCGTCGATACGTCCGCGCTCGCCGGACTCCCCATGGAAATCGGCGATTGGCGCTCCGAAGACCTCCCCATGGAGTCTTCGGTCGAGTCGATTCTGTCCGCGGACCAACACGTCCAGCGCCTCTTCTGGCATCCCTCGGGTGCGTATTTCTGGTTCTACGTCGGTTACTACGGCACGGCGCGCGGCGGCCGCCCGGAACACACGCCCCGCGGCTGTTATACGGGCGCCGGTTGGGGGATCGAATCCACCCGCACCCTGGTGGTGGATGCGGACCGCGATTTCCGCGTCAACGAATGGATCGTCGAGCGCAAGGGCGAGAAGCGGCTCGTCCATTTCTACTACCGCTCCCACCGCCGCACGGGGATGCTCGGTGGACTCGATCAGAACGTCGATCGACTCCTCGGCCGGTTGCAGGATCGCCGGGCGGATGGTGCCCTCGTACGCCTGAGCACGCGCCTCGAAGATGACGATGTGGTTTCGGCCCGAACGCGGCTGGTCGGGGCGGCGGCCGAACTCGACCCCATCGTTGCCGAACATTGGCCCGAGGAGCGCGCGACCTAGAGCGCGCGCGAAGCGCCGCGATCAGGGCGTTTCGCGAACGTCGTCGCCTTCGCCCTGCCGGCGTCGCAAACGCTTGTGGTAGCGCTGGATCACGCGCACGACTTCGTCGACGTCATCGGTCACACGGAACAGGCGCAGGTCCTTGCGCGAGATCATCTTCTCGTCGACGAGTTTCTTGTCGATCCATTCGAGCAGACCGCTCCAGAATTCCGTTCCGAACAGGATCACGGGGAAATCGCGGATTTTCTCGGTCTGCATCAGGGTCAGCGCTTCGAAGACTTCGTCCAGGGTTCCGAATCCACCGGGGAGCCCCACGAACCCGCAGGCATACTTCACGAACATCACCTTGCGGGCAAAGAAGTAGTCGAAATGGATCAGCGTGTCGGCGTATTCGTTCGGCGCCTGCTCGAAGGGAAGCTTGATGTTCAAGCCGATCGAGCGGCCACCCGCCCGGCGCGCCCCCTTGTTGGCGGCCTCCATGATGCCGGGTCCGCCGCCGGTGATGACCGAGAACCCGGCCCGGGCTACGGCTTCCGCCACCCGCACGCCGTCCTTATAGAAGGGATGGTCGGGCTTGACGCGAGCGCTGCCGAAGATCGAGACCGCGGGCCAAACCGGTCGCAGGGTCTCGAAGCCCTCCACGAACTCGCCCATGATCTTGAAGATGATCCACGTATCTTTGGAATGCTGGTCGACCACATCGATGCGTATCGGATACGCAGGACCGATACTTAACTGCGGATTTTGGCCTAGTTTTTCTTGAAAAGGGAGTCGAGCGCGTCCTTGGCCGCACTCTGGGCCGGGCCGCCCGCGCCGGATCCGTCTCCGGGAGAAAAATAATCGCAACGATTGGCGCGGTCGCGGTCGCCGACGCGCTCGGCGTTGGTCTCCCGGCACTCATTGTAGGCGGACGGATCGTGGTGCCGGCAATTGAGGCAGACGTGGAGATCCACCCCGCACTTCTCGCACGCAGCGCGGAATCCGACGCGTTCCCCGCCCGACAACTCCACCGCGACACCGCAGGAGAAACATTGCATGCCACCCACGGTGATCCACCGGGGGCACTTTTGTCAACTTCGTGGCGCCCAACGACTGAGCTAGCCTCATTCCATGGATCGACTTGGGAAACCGCACGTCACGCGATGCCTCCGTCAAACGGGTCTTGCGGTCTTGCTCGGGTTTACACTGCTCGGTTTTGCGCGCGTGTCTTGGGCTCAGACCCCGGGCGGAGCGCCTGACCTGAACGACCTGGCTCTGCTCTGGTCCCGGGGGAGCTTCGCCGCACCCCTGCTCTGCGAGTTCGACGGGCGTCCCGAACGCGGCCTGCGCCGGATCGAAGTCGAGAAAGGCCCCACCAGCCGAGGGCGGCCCACGAACCGAATGCGCTTCATCGATCTGGAGCCCGGCGAAGCGACCCGCTGCTTCGACACCCTGGGAACCGAGGAACGCAACGTGATCGGAAGCATGGTCTTCGCGCTCCCCGGCCGGTCGCGGCCCGACACCGCCCAGCGCGATTTCGAAAGCGCCCTGAAACGCGAGAACGGATTCGAGTTCGAAATTCGCACGGGTTCGATCGAAATCGCGCCCATCGGCGCGTCCGACCAGCCTGCCGAGAGCCTCTCGCTGGCGGGGGGAACCGCACGAATCGAGCGCGTTAAGCGGGGATCCGACGCCCACCGCCTGCTCGCCGAGTTCCCCCAACCGCGCAAATTCACACTCCTGCTTCGGGCGCCGAGCGGCGAGGAGCTAAAACTTCGTTTCGTTCAGCTTGCCCGCTGAGCCCCGCCCCCACACTCGATACACTGGGCCCATGGGGAGGCATCACAGTTTCACCGCCGGCGGGATTCGCTGGTGGGTTCGCTCCGGCGCGGATCCAACCCACGTACGCAGATTGGTCGAGAGCACCCTCGACGCCATGGCGCGCGGCGAGACCCACAACATCAAGTCCGGCCGACGCAAGCAACTTTTTCCGCTGCGGCTCTCCGGCAAACCCGAAATCGATCACCTGCTCAAGATCAATCGCTACCCGAAGGGCTGGCACCCCTTGCGCGATCTGCGTGGATCCAAAGCGCGCGCCGAGTTGCGGCGCGCCGAAAAGACCGCTGCCCGCGGTGTCGCCACACCGGTCCCGCTCGCCGCGGGCGAGCGCCGCTTGAGCGGGCGCCTCGAGCGCTGCTTCTTGCTGAGCGCCATGGTGCCGGACGCGATCGACCTGCGGGAACTGTGGTTTCGCGGACTCTTGTCCGGCGCCGAACGGCGCGCCCTGCTCCCGGCCCTGGGACGCTTCACCCGGGAGGTACAGGAAGCGGGAATCTTTCAGGAAGATTACGCGCCCAACAACATTCTCGTGCAGCGGGGCGAGCCGCCGAAGTTTCTGTTGATCGACTACGAGCGCGCTCGAATTCGGCGCCGAGTCGGAGAGGCGAACCGAACCCTCATGCTCGCCAAGCTCGAGCGGGCGCTGTTCGACGCCAGCTGTGCGGATCGCCTGCGCTTCCTCCAGGGATACGGAGGATCCGCCGAGAGCGGACGGGCGTGGTGGCGGCGCCTGGAGGCCTACCTGGGCCAGCTGGCGCGCCGGGACCTAGCCCGCATGCGGCGCAGCTCCACGCGCCGCGGGCGGCGTTTCTCGCCGGTCGAGATCGAAGGCTGGTCGGGTTTCGTGCGGCGGGGCGTCGACGCAACGGAATTGCTGCACTCCGTCGAGGCCTGCGGCCGCACCCCGATTCGCACCGAGACGTCGCGCTGGATCATTCGTTACCCCGATGCAAGACCATCCGAGATCTGGGCGGTCGCCAATACCCTTTGGACCCGGCGATTGACGGCGCGCCCCCTCGCGATCCTCGAACGTGGCACGGTTGCGTACCTGATCCTCGAACGGGCCGCGAACGCCGTAATGCCCATGGCGCTCGAACCCGTCACCGTATTGCTGGATCGATTGCTCGCACTGGGAGAACCGTTGCCGGAGATCGATTCGCAAAGCATCGCCGTGTTGGCCCAGCGCGGAGGTCGACGCGCCGTGCTCCTGACCCCCGGTGAAGCGCATTTCGGTCGCGGAATCGCGCCCGAGCGCCATCGGCGCGCACGCGCCATGGCCTCCCAGCTGACACGAGAATCCCTTGAGTCACGTTGATTCCGGAGAGAGAGAGAGAGAGAGAGAGAGAGAGAGAACCGAAAGCGCGAAGCGGGCGCAGTAAGGCGAAGCCGAACGGAGTCCGGCAGGTCCGGAACTATGCGGCGCCGCGGTGTCCGAGGCGTACGCGCTGAACCACCTCGGTGAGTGCACGCAGCCGTTCGTGAACCGTCTCGGCGTCCGCGCGCTCACAGGCCGTCACCACCGCGGCTGCGAAATCCGCCAGGGGCTCGAAACCCAACACCACGCCTTCGTTGGCAAGCTCTTCCGCCAGGCGGTTGGCCTCTTTCAGGTCCCCCGCATTGTCCGCTTCCTGGAGGTTGTCGAGCCGATCCGCCAGACCGACGATGAAATCGTCGATGCGGTCCGAAAGCTCGGATACGTGCGAAAGCGTGGAGTAGAGGGGCTCCGGTTTTTTCTGCCCGATCATCCTCCGCTTATCGGACGATGACCGCGAGCGCTAAACGACTCAGGGAAAGCCCCGACGCGGCTAGCGCGAAATACGGATACCCCCCGCATCCAAGGGATGCGGCGAACCCAGTGCGGCAGCGAATTTCTGGATCCTAGATGAAGAACCAGTACTGATCGCCGAGGACCACGAAGGCGAACAGAGCGAGATTCGTCACCGCGTGAACGACGATCACCGAGCCCATGCTCTTGCGATGGTAGAACCAGAGGTTCGTGGCGATGATCCAGACGGCGGCGACTGGCCACTCCCAACTGACGTGCGTAAACGTGAATAGGATGGTCGTGAGACCGAAGCTCGCCCAGGTGAAGCGCGCGATCGGAATCTCTTCGAATTCCTCTTTGCCGGCGAATACGTCGGCCAGTCGCATGACGAAACTTCGAATGAAGAGCTCTTCCATGAAAGGGGTCACGAGCGCAAATCCGAGCAACCGCAGTCCCAGGCGCTCGGTACTCCACTCCTCACCCCATAAATTGGCGTCGAAGCCCGCCGCTTCGGGTCGCATGCCTTCGAACCACAGAAAGGGAGCCACCCAGACCGCGGTGAGGGCCAGCCCCACCGCGACATCGAGCGCGACGCCTCCGTCGAGACGGAAGCCCCGCAGTTCGGGATAACGGCCCCGCAGACCGAAATACAGCAGGAGTCCAAGGGGGAGCGCGACCTTCAGCGGCAGCACCCACTCCGCCGGCAGGAAGTCTTCCGACGCCAGGCCGAACGCGATGTAGGGCAGGAAATACGGAAGCACGAAAGCGGGGATCAGGGGTTCCCGCTTGTCCGATGTCTCACTCACGAAAACTCCCGTGTGTCTCGCTCGGTGATTGAACGACGCTCCAGGGACTTATCGGCGGGAGGCGCGATCAATCTAGCCGTTTTTTCCCGCTCCACCCGCTGCTACATGCCGGAAAGGCGCTCGTCCATGGCCTCCAGCACCTGCGGGTAGAGATCGCGCTTCAGCGTCGAAAGCACCGGGTGCGCCTTTCCTGCCTCCTCCTGGGCTCGCTTCAGGGCGCGCGGCAGAAGCTCGGCTTCGGACACCGCTTCGTGGGCAATCCCGGCCGCAACGGCTTCGTCCCCCGAATATCGCCTGGCAGTGACGATGACCTCGTGCGCGACCTGAGGGGCAAGCCGCGCGCGGATGATCGACGTCATTCCCGGGTGCAGGGAGACCCGCATGTCGGCTTCGGGCATACAGAACCAACCGCGATCGGATCGGATCAGTCGGAAGTCGTGGGCGAGTGCGACCTGCGCACCGGCGCCGAAAGCGTGCCCGTTCATGGCACTGACGGTCACCATCGGAAACGTGAGGAGACGCTTCATGAGTCCCAGTACCGACGCCAGATAGTCTCCCGCACGCGAACGCCCCTCTCCCGTCATGTATTCGAGATCGAGACCGTTCGAATAGAATTTTCCCGACCCGACGGTCACCAGGGCCTTGGGCGCGTCGGCTTGCTCGACTTCAGTCAACGCCGCATCGAAGCGATCCACAAATTCCGGTGAGAAGCGATTCTCGCCCGCATCCATCCGCAACAGGAAGACGTTGCCGTCCTTGGCGAGTTCGATCATCGCAAGATCCTAACGCGTCCCCCTCTCGCTTCCACATTCGCGTTCACGAGCTAGCATGCGGACTCCCGCACCCCGGAGGCCCCTTGCAAGAGCGTACCGACGCGGTCCTGTTCGATTTCGGAGGCGTGTTTACCGCTTCGCCGTTCGGTGCGACCGAAGAATTTGGCCGCGCGCTCGGCACGGATCCCGCACGTCTACTCGAAATCGTATTTGGACCCTACGACCAGGACACGGACCATCCCTGGCACCGCGTCGAACGCGGCGAATTGGACCTCGTCGGCGCGCGCAACGAAATCCTCGCACTCGGCGAGAAAGAGGGGGTCCCCGCCGATCCCTTCAAAGTCTTCGAACGCATGGCCACGTCGGGAGGCGCCCGCAGCGACATGGTCGACCGCGCCCGGTCCATTCGCGCTGCCGGGATTCGAACCGCCCTCGTCACCAACAACGTCCGCGAGTTCCGAGACGCCTGGCGGCGCATGGTCCCGGTCGAGGAACTCTTCGAAGTCGTGATCGACTCCAGCGAAGTCGGCGTCCGCAAGCCCGATCCACGCATTTTCGAGTTGGCTCTCGCCCAGCTCGGCGGCATCGCACCGCACCACACGGTGTTCCTCGACGACTACCCGGGAAACGTCGAGGCCGCAGTGCGTCTGGGCATCCGCGGCATCCTGGTCGAAGCCGACCCGACTGCGGCATTGGCCTCGCTCGACCGGATTCTCGCCGGCGCGCGTTAGAACAGGAACGTCACTGCCGCAGTTCCGGCCCGAGGTCGGGCGGCCCCCATCCTGGCCACCCGACCCACCCGCGCTTCCCCTCACCCATCGCACTCGGACGCTGGATGATCGAGTTCTGCCAGGAGGATCCCTGCGGAGTAGGAGCGAACCCAGCCGTTGTCGACCGATTGCTCGATCTCGATCCGCAGCCGTTGCTCGACCCGGCGGTCGATTTCTTCATCCACGGCTCTACACGTCTCACGCGGCATACAGGCCAGATCGCGCTCCGCCAGACCCATTTCAGACATGACGACGACGCGCATCTCCAACCGGATCCGATCTTCACGCCGTTCGCGGGACAACTCGATCAATCCCCGTACGATGATCTCGCGAATCGCACCGTCGAGTGCCTCGTCTCCCGGGTCGGCCTCGGGGGTCGCTATGGCGTCGTCGAGGGCGCACTCGAACATCGCCGGGGGGTGAGCGGGACGCGGTAGCGGCGGTCCCATGCTCGGAAATTCCATCGATACGTCTACGATCTTCATGGCTGGTTCCTTTCCTCTCACAGATGAACGAATTCGATAAAGGCAAACATCGTGCCGACCCCGTGTGCGCAAGCGCAGCGCTCCTGTGCACCGCGCGTTTCCGCTGTTTGTTGCACAGGAGGCGCGCAATCGGATTGCAACCCGATTGCGTTCAGTCTGAAAGAACCCCGACCGTCCGTTCCCAGTGGATCGCCGGATTTCCTGCTAGGCGTTCCCTGTCGAGCGTCTCACGGGCGAGTGCACGCCGAACGCATCCAAGCGCGCCGCGGTTCGTAACGACGTTCTGAGTCAAGGATCTGGCCCGTCCCGCATCGGCTTGCGCCCCTACGGCGAAGCCCCTATCACGAGCGCGGGGGCCAATCAGTGAAACACTCGATTTCGCGTTACACGAAGCTTGTGCTGATCAACGTCTTGAGCGCCGCCCTGCTTTTCGAGTTCGCCAGCAACGTCGTCTTTTCTTTGAAGGAGCGGGCGTTCTTCTACACCGCGAACCGCGTACCCACTCCCCTACCCGACGCCGCGCAAGTCAATCAAGCGGTCTTCCATCCGTATCTGGGTTTCATCAATCGAGTGGGACGAACGGGGGATCGCTGGCAGACGAACAACCGAGGATTCCAATATGCCGTCGAAACCGGTGATTCCATCCCGGATTGCTGTGACTACCCGCGCGCACGCCGCGAAGATGAAGTCCTGGTGGGGATCTTCGGGGGGTCCGTGGCGCTGGGCTTCGCCCTCGCCGCCCAGCGGTCGCCGACGCTCGTGCGCTGGATCCAGCAGATTCCAGCGTACCGGGGACGGGAGGTTCGCATTCTCAACTTCGCGATGTCGGGCTATCGCCAACCGCAACAACTCCTCACCCTGGCCTATTTCGGTTCTCTTCGACAGGAATTCGACCTCGTGCTGAACATCGATGGATTCAACGAGGTGGTAACGACGCTGCGCAATTGGGAGTCCGGTGCGGAACCGAGCTTTCCCGCCGATACCTTGTGGGGAGCCTGGGGACGAAACCTCGAAGCTACCGCGCACAACATCGAGTCGCGCCCGACGGTCCAGGCGCTGGCGCATCGCCTGGCTGCGCGCGATTGGCGACGTGAAGCCGATTCCTGCCGCACCGCAGCCTGCTTTCTCGTCGCGCGCGGTGCCGAGGCGTATCACCGCCGCAAGGAATCTGCGAAGAAATCGGTTCCTTCGGACCTCATCCGCCGCACGCTGTTTCCGACCGAGGCTCGATCTCCCTTGACTCCGAACGAGGGCATCCACCAATACACCGCGGAGCGCTGGCTCGATTCGTCCCTCGCCATGAATGCCCTCGCCCGGCTGACCGGAGCGCGCTACGTCCACATCCTGCAACCCAATCCGTGGTATCCGGTCGAGCAGAATTACGAACCGATCGACGCGAACCACATTTACGCATGGGTGATCGAGCCGGTCGCAACGGGTTACCCCGCCCTACAACGGAAAATTCCCGCGTTGCGCGCGGCGGGAGTTGAAGTATTCGACGCGACGCCGGTGTTCGAAGGCCAGAACCAGCGCGATATGTTCAGCGACGATTGCTGCCACTACACCGACGCGGGCTACGAAGTCCTGTTCGAAGCGATCGGCCAGCGCCTCGCGAACCCCTAGGCGGAGACTGGGGCGGGCGCACTACGAATTCCCTCGCGCTCGCCCCCCAACGGATCCAGCCCACGCTATGCTGCGGCCCTTGCATTCGGAGCTTGTCGGAGGAACTTCATGCGACGTGCGGTCAGTGTTCTACTCATTTGCGTCATCGCGGTCTCGGGCTGCGCATCGCTTCAGAAGACCATCGAGGACAACCCGAAAGCGGCCGCGGGTGGCCTGGGGGGAGCCGTGCTCGGCGGAGTCATCGGTGGACTGGCCGGCGGGGGGAAGTACGCGGTCATCGGCGCCGCGGCCGGCGCGCTGATCGGCGGTGTGATCGGCAACAAGCTCGACGACCGGGACAAGCGCATGGCCCGCGAAGCCGCACAGCGCGCCTTCGAAGCCAACCGGGCGGGACAGGCGTCCAGCTGGACGAATCCCGATTCGGGCAACTCGGGTTCGATCACCCCAACCCGCACCTATCAACTTGCCGGCGGCCAATACTGCCGCGAATACACCCAAACGGTCCGAATCGGCGGCGAAGACCACCAGGCCTTTGGCACCGCCTGCCGACAAGCGGATGGCACCTGGAAGATCGAGAGCTGAGGAGAAAACCATGAAGCACATGACGTCCGCAACGCTATTGTTTTTCGCTCTGTCGCTGCCCGCGGCAGCCGATCATCACGAACCCGCCACCGATCTTCGCACCGCTTTCTCCGAAGCCGATGGTGATGGCAACGGTCATATCGACCGGGAGGAGTTTCACCTGCGCGTGGTAGAACTCTTCTTCCACGCCGATCTCGACAAGAACGGCTTCGTGACGCCGAAAGAAATCGACGAGGTGACGCTCTTCCACGAGAACATCGAGGCCACGGACCGAAACGGGGACGGTCGCATCTCCCTCCACGAATTCGTCGAGCGCCGCTTCCGAATGTTTCGCGCGGGCGATAGCGATCAAGACGGGCGCCTCACCTTCGAGGAGGTCAGCGCCGCCTACCAAAAGAACCAGGAGCCTTGATGCGTGTCCTGTTCGGAATTCTGGCGATCGCGACACTCGGCTGCGCTTCCGCCTACGATGCAACGTACGCGGAGGAATTGGGCCGACTCGAAGATGAACAGGCGGTCGTCGATTCGGCCGAACGGGCTGCACACGCCGAGGCGCAACGCTACGCGGCCGTCGTCTATTTTGCGCTCGGGAGCAGCAGCTTGACCGAAGCCGCGCGACACGAGCTGCGTTGGTTTGCGGAAAAGTCGGCGCCCTTCCCCAAAGCCATCATTCGGGTCCAGGGCTTTGCGGATTCGACGGGCAGCGAGCCCACCAATCAGGCGCTCTCCATGGAGCGAGCCCAACGAGCGGCCGCCTATCTGAGCGAATTGGGAATCGACGCGTCTCGCCTTCGCGTCGAAGGATTCTCGACGAATTTTCCGGCCGACGAGAACGACACCGCCAAAGGGCGCAACCGCAATCGCCGCGTCGAAGTCACGGTCCTCTAGTCCGGCGTCCCCAACTCGAAGTTCTTCGGACGTTCGACGCACTGAATGCCGCCCGGGGCATCGATCAGCGTCGCGCAGCGATTGCAATGACTGCAACCGTTGGCGTAGCCGATTTCGGAAGCGGCGCGCTTCGGCATATCGGGGTCGTAGAGCAGCGGCCGGCCGAGCTGCACGAAGTCGAAGCCGGCTGACATCAGCTTGCGCAAGCTGTCATTGCTGTTGGCCCCCCCGACGTAACAAACGCCGCACTTCACGCGATCCCGGATGCGCCGCGCGGCGTCGAAGAAGTAGGTTTCTTCGAACGGGTATTCCCGAAACATCCTTTTTCCCGAAAGCTTCATGCCCAAGCGCATCAGCGCGCTCTTTTCCTGTTCGAGCAAGCCCGGCAGCAGGCTGTCGCCGCGAAACAACAACATGGGATTCATGCTGCTCGTTCCGCCGCTACAAACGACGAGGTCCAGGCTTTCGCGTTCGAGCGCCGCCGCAATCTCGAGCGCATCCTCGACACCGATCCCCCCGCGAACGCCGTCCATCATGCTGATCTTTCCCAGCAACGGGAACCCGTCCCCCACGGCTTCCCGCACGGCGGCCAAGCACTCCAGTCCGAAGCGCATGCGGTTCTCGAGCGATCCCCCGTACTCGTCCGTTCTCCGGTTCGTGCGCGGGCTCAGGAACTGGCTGATCCCATAGCCATGGCCGAAGTGGATCTCGATCGCGTCGAAGCCGACGGATTTCATGAAGGCCGCCGCTTGGCCGAAGACCTCGACGCGACGCCGTATCTGCGATTTCGAGAGCGCTCCGGCGAACGGCAGCCCGTAAGTAAGCCCGAGCGGATTGATGCCGGCGGACGGACCCAACGGACGTCGCCCCTGAAAGGCGCGATTCTTCGAAAAGTTTCCGCAGTGTCCGAGTTGACCGGACACGAGGGCCCCGGTGGCGCGCACCCGGCGGATCAACTCTTCGAGCGGCCCACGGATCCCCTCGTGCATGTACAGCATGTTCTCGTGGATTCGCCCGTCGGCTTCGGCCGCACAGTAGGCGAGTGTCGTCATCCCGACCCCACCCTCTCCGATTCGCTCGTGGAGTCGAACCAACTCCGGGGTTGGAACTCCGTTTAGGCACTTGCCTTCGAAGGTCGCGGATTTGATGAGGCGATTGCGGAGGCTTCGTGAGCCCAGCTGAGCGGGCGCAAAACATCGATTGAGCGGATCCGTCATACCGTAAGAGCCTATCAAATTGTTTTCGTCGCGAGCCGCCGCCCACTCGCGCGCCTCGATCGCGTAGCATGGGAGCCGAATAGGAGGGGCTCATGCGGCGGTGGCATCACGGTATTTGGCTGTGGATTGGGCTGGCGGTTTTTTGTGCGCTGTATCCGATGCGCGCCGACGCCTGGAGCGTCGAGCTGCAATTACTGCGGGTACACGCGTTGCCCCTCCATCCAAGCGGAGACGCATTCGTGGTCGGCAGCATCGAGCTCCCCGACGACGACACCCGATTCTTCGTGGCGCGGCTCGAAGGCGAAACGGGGACCGTGCTTTGGAAACACGAGCTGCTAGGGAGTAACCCGCTCGAGACCTCGGGCAACGCAGCCCGCGCAGCCGCGGTTGCGGCGAACGGCGACCTCGTCGTCGTCGGCACCTTGACCAACCTCGCCACCGTGGACGACGTCACCGCCATCCGTTTCGACGGCACCACCGGGTCCGAGCTGTGGCGGACGACGGTCCGGGAAGAGGCCGTACGCAAGAACGACTTTTCCGATGTCGTCGCCGTAGACGGGCCGGGAGACGTTTACCTGGTTGCAGAGCTCGAATCGCTTCGCGGTGATTCCTCAACCTTACTCGTGAAGCTCGATCGCGATACCGGCGTCGAGATCTGGAGCGAATCCGGACTGGGCGAGATCGAGGCCATCGCCGCCTCGGGGATCGATCTCTTCATTGGCGGCCACTTCGAATCGCCGAATTACGGAATCCTCGACATCGCG
>JAJDAL010000057.1 GCA_029261875.1 Deltaproteobacteria bacterium | reverse complement strand
TACGACGTCCACGCCCCCTACCCCCCCACCCTCGAATCGATCCTGCGGCCGTTCGACTCGCTCGAAGCGGCATTGGACAACATCCGATTCCCGTGGGCCCTGGCCCACCTCGGACGTCACGCGTATCTGCAAGAAGGATTCGAACTCGGCGAGCGAAGCCGTGCGAGTCTCGAGCGGCGCTACCACGCGGCCATCGAATTGATGGATCGCAAGGTCGAGGAATTCTTTGCCGCCGCCGAGGCCGACGGCGCCCTCGACGATACGCTCGTGATCCTGACCAGCGACCACGGAGAGGCGTTCGGTGAACACGAACTCTTTCTCCACGACGCATCGGTATTCAACACCCACCTCCACGTCCCGCTGTGGATCCACCATCCAAGCCTGCCGGCCGAGACCGTCGATGACGTGGTGACGACGCGCCATCTCTTCGATCTGATGCGCAACGCCGCGAGTACGTCCGCAACCACGGGAACCCTCCTCGACGCCGATTTCCGCGCCCAGGAGCCCATCGCCCGAGCCCAGCACTTCCACTATCCCCACCTCGAATCCATGAAGCCGATCTACCGGCACGACGCGGCGACCGCGATCACGGCTTCCCACAAGTTGGTTCGGCGGGGACAGGACTTCGAATACTTCGATCTCGATGCGGACCCGGGGGAACAGAACCCGCAGACTTGTGGAATCGAAGAATTCGCCCGATTGTGTCGCGAGGATTCGCTACCCGCCGAAGCCATTCGCAACGTCACGAAATGGCTTTCGGCTTAAGGGGATCGCGTGCACACGCATATTTGGGGACAACCGAGCGTCTTCCTCTTCTGGGGTCTGGGGATCGCCGTCGGAATCGCAGGCTGCGTTGGGCTCGCGCGCCGAGACGGATTTTCGATCCGCCAGGCGCTCCCGCTCGCGATCTCCATCGGCTTCATCTTTCTGCTGGGAACGAAGATCCATGCCTGGTTCGCGGATCCGCGGCCCTTCCTCTCCCGCGGCTGGTACACGACGATGATGGTGGGCTTCCACTTCCCGGGAGGTGTGATTCTCACGGGCTTGACCGCACCGTTTCTGTTTCGCTTCTTCCGCGTCCCGGCGCTGCGTTTCCTCGACACCATCGTCCCCATGCTGGGCTTCTCGATCGCGATTGCGCGGATCGGGTGTTTCCTCAACGGTTGCTGTTTCGGCGTCGCCTGCGCCTACCCTTGGGGGATGCGGTTCCCGCGCGGAAGCAGCGCATTCCGCTACAACGCCCTGGCGGGCCAGCTCGAACCCGACCGGCTGACCACGATCCCCCTTCATCCGCTCCAGCTCTATTTCTCCCTGGCGGGTCTTGCCCTGGGATTGTTCCTGCTTTGGATGCGCAAACGCCGCCGTTTCGAGGGCGAGCTGGTCCTTTGGGGCCTGGTGTTCTGGGCCTGGAGCAAGGTCGCCATCGAGAGCCTGCGCGATCCCGCCCTCATGCCCGTCACGCCACACCTGTTCGAGACGGGCATCGCGATTGCCATCATCTCGAGCCTCGGGCTCATTGCCTCGTACTGGCGAAACCGTACTGTTCCGGCTTGACGGAATTCTTCTTTCGCCTCACTCCGGATTGGGTCCTTCGCGCGGTCGAACGGGCCGGGTTTCTCCCAACCGGCCACATCACCACCCTGAATTCGCTCGAGAACCGCGTCTACGACCTGCGATTGGAAGACGATTCGCACGTGGTGGCGAAATTCTACCGCCCCGGACGCTGGAGCCGCGAGTCCATCCTCGAAGAACACGGATACCTCGCGGATCTGCGCGAGGCGGAAATCTCCGTGTGTGCGCCCCTGGAGTTTCCCGACGGCGGAACGCTTCGGGACGTGGAAGGAATCTTCTACGCCGTTTGGCCGCGGACCGGGGGGCGAGCTCCCGAAGAACTCGACGACGAGCAGATTGCCATCATCGGCCGCTTGCTGGCCCGGATCCACAACGTCGGCGACCTCAAGAAGGCACCCCATCGACGTCGGCTGTCGAGTGACATGTACGTCCGCGAACCCTTGGAATTCTTGGAAGATCGCGAATTCCTGCCGGCCCAATGTGCGGATCGCTTTGCGGATGCGGCACTCGAGATCGCAGATATCTACGACGAGCGCAGCGCCGGCGTACCCGATCTGCGCATCCACGGAGATTGTCACCTGGGCAATCTGTTGAACGGCCGCGAGGGCTGGTTCTTTCTCGACTTCGACGATTTCTGTGTGGGCCCCGCCGTCCAGGATGTGTGGATGTTGTTGCCCGGCCGCGAGCGCGAAGACGCCTTGCGCCGAGATCAACTGATCCGCGCCTATCGCCAGTTCCGGGATTTCGACGGCAGTTGGATGAACCTGGTAGAACCCTTGCGCGCGTTCCGATTCATCCACTATGCCGCGTGGATCGCGCGGCGCTGGGACGACCCGGCCTTCCCGGACACCTTCGCTCATTTCGGCACGGAACAATATTGGGAAAGCGAGACACGGGATCTCCAGGAGCAGCTCGATCGCATTTGCGACGAGGACGTGAGCGGCAGCCCCCACGACGATGCGCGGGGCAACCGGTGAGCCCGCAAGCTGTGCCCGATCGCGAATACACCGAACGCCTGCAAGCGCGAAGTCGCGAAGCCGCGCGGCGCGCGAAGACCGACCGGCGGGTCTCCAACGCGCGACTGGCGGTGTTTGGCACTGGACTCGTGATGGCCTGGTTTGCCTTCGGGACGGACGCGATCCGCGGCGCCTGGCTCTGGCTCCCCAGCGTCGCGTTCCTGGTTCTGATGGTCGTCCACGATCACGTCATCCGCACCAGACGGCGCGCGGACCGGGCCGTGGCGTATTACGAAGCGGGCATCGCGCGACTCACGGACCCCCAGTGCGGAAACGGACCCACCGGTGAACGCTTCGCCGACCCGCTACACGATTACGCGGCGGACCTCGACCTGTTCGGCCCGGGCGGGCTCTACCCCTTACTTTGCCGCGCACGAACCCGAGCCGGTGAAGATCGACTGGCCCGCTGGCTGTGCGAACCCGCGGGCCCTGCGATCTTGCGGCAGCGCCAAGCGGCGGTCGCCGAGCTGCGATCCGCGCTCGATCTCCGCGAACGCCTCGCCCTCGCGGGCGAAGAAGCCGCCCCCGGCCTCCACCCGGAACGCCTCGCCGCCTGGGGCGCCGATGCGCCAACGGCCCCGGGCACGGCTGTCCGCCTGGCCGCCGCGCTCATCCCCGCGGCGACGACGACCAGCCTCACGGGCTGGATCCTCGGAAGCGTGGGCCTAGGTCCTTTGCTCGCCTGCGTGTTCGTACAGAGTGCCTTCGCACTCGCCCTGCGACGTCGAGTGACCCGCTGCGTGAGCGAAGTCGAGCAACCCGTTCGCGACCTCGACCTGTTGTCCGAGATTCTTCTCGTCCTCGAGTGCGAACGTTTCAACGCGCCGCGATTGAAAGAGTTGCTCGCGCTGCTCGCGACGGAGGAGCGACCGGCATCGCGGGAAATTTCCCGACTGCACCGCTTTCGCGATCTGTTGGACGCGCGACGCAACCAGTTCTTCGCACCCATCGGCGCGCTGTTGCTGTTCACGACCCAAATCGCCCTGGCGGTCGATCGCTGGCGCGCACGGAACGGTCCCAAATTGGTCGAATGGCTCGAGGCGGCCGGCGAATTCGAAGCCTTGTCCTCTCTGGCCACCCACGCGTTCGAGCGCCCCGAGGACCCGTTTCCGGAAATCCTGGAATCGGGCACGCGTTTCGAGGCTCGGGGCCTGGGTCACCCGTTGTTGCGCGACGAGCGCTGCGTCCGCAACGACGTCGAAATCGGCGGAGTCACGCGACTTTGGATCGTGAGCGGATCGAACATGTCGGGCAAGAGCACCCTCTTGCGAAGCATTGGAATCAACGCCGCCCTGGCTCTGGCAGGTGGAACCGTGCGCGCGCAATCGCTGCGCCTGGCACCCGTCGCCGTGTGTTCCTCCTTGCGGATTCAAGATTCACTCCAGGAAGGGCACTCGCATTTCTACGCCGAGATCCGGCGCTTGAAGTCCGTCGTCGAGCGATCCGGCTCCTCTCCGCCGGTACTCTTCCTGCTCGACGAAATCCTTCACGGAACCAATTCTCACGACCGACGCATCGGGGCCGAGGCCGTCGTGGAATCTCTGATCGCCCGCGGCGCCTTCGGGCTCGTCACCACCCACGACCTCGCCCTGGCGAAGATTGCGGAGCGCATGGGCGAAGCGGCGCGCAACGTTCACTTCGAAGACACGATTCGGGATGGCAAAGTGATTTTCGATTACCGGGTCCGGCCGGGCGTCGTGACCAAGAGCAACGCGTTGGACCTGATGCGTTCGATCGGATTGGAGATCGGGCCCGCCTCGCCTAACGACGCCAAAACGCCGGAAGAAACAGCACGAGAACCGTAAACAGCTCGAGCCGGCCCGCGATCATGCAGAACGAAAGCACGAGTTTCACGTAGCCGGGCATGTGGCCGAAATTCTCAGTAGGCCCCACCGCGCCCAGTCCGGGCCCGATGTTTCCAACCGCCGAGAGGGCCGCGGTAGCGGCGGTCAACAGGTCGTAGCCCGCGAAGGCCACCACGCAGGCCGCGACCACGACGAGAGCGAAGTACGCGGTAAAGAACGACCAGACGCCGGCCACCACCTCCATGGGAACCGTTTGTTCCCCGTACTTGACCGTGGGTACGGCGCGCGGATGCAGCATGCGGGCCAGGGTGTTGCGCAACATCGCGAATCCGAGCAGGACGCGAAGCCCCTTCAGCCCACCACTGGTCGAACCCGCCATCCCGCCCAGGATGGCGAGCTGGAACAACACGACGCTGCAAACCGTTGGCCACGCCGCATAGTTGTCGCTCGTGAAGCCCGTGGTCGTCGCCAGGGACACCACCTGAAACGCGACACGCCGGACGTGCCCTTCGCCGCCCGGCTCTTCGCTCATCAGAATGCCCACCAGAAACAGCGCGGCCGCAATCAACACGACGAGGAAATAGCGGAGCTCCAGATCGCCGAGTACGCGCCGAAAGTTGCCCGTCATCCAGCGGTAGTGAAGCGCGAAGTTGATACCGCCGAGCAGCATGAAGAAGATCACGATCCACTCGATCCACGCCGAATCGAACGCCCCGATGGATCCGTCGCGCGTGGAATGCCCTGCCGTCGATAGCGTGGTCAAGGCGTGGCAAACCGCGTCGAACAGACTCATGCCCGCAATCCAAAGCGCAAGGCTCTGGGCCGCGGTGAAGGCGATGTAGATCAAGAGCAGGCGCTGGGCCGTTGCCGCGATCCGCGGCTGAAGCTTGTCGACCCGGGGACCCGCCACCTCGGTCTTGAGCAGCTGCATCCCGCCGATTCCGAGCAGTGGAACGATCGCAACCGCGAACACGATGATCCCCATGCCGCCGATCCACTGCGAAATGGCGCGCCAAAGCAAGATCGACTTGGGCTGGGTGTCCAGCCCCGACATCACCGTGGCGCCGGTGGTCGTGAACCCGGACACCGACTCGAATAGCGCGTCGACGGGTTCGAGGGCGCCGGTCAGGATGAAGGGCAAGCAGCCGAAAGCCGAGGCGGCGACCCAGCTCATGGCCACGATCGCAAAGCTGTCCCGCAGACGAAGATCGCGACGCGATGGCGGGCTCGTCAACGCAAGGCACAGCCCGATCACCAGAGCGGTGATCGCGGAGGCCGCGAACGCCATGTAGGCCTCCCCATACAGCAGCGCGGCCAACATGGGGACGATTTGAACCACGCCCAGGCCCACGAGCAGCCAGCCGAGGATTTTGGCATCGAGAAGCGGATTCAAGGTGGGGGGAGAATAGCGGCTTCGCACGTTACTCTCCGGAGCGTGGATGTTCTGGACCTGTTGCTGTCCCCGACGAGAGCCGTGAAGCGCACCTGCCGCACGGTGCCCGACTTGCGTTCGGTGACCCACGTCGGCGAAGAGGTCCCTCCCTGGGATCTCGGACTCGAATCGGATTCCGTCGAGCGCTTGTGGCGATCTTTCGAAGCGCTCTACCGGACCGGCCTCTACCCCGCGATCCAGGTCAGCATTCGGCATCGCGGGCAAGTCGCACTGCAGAGGGCGATCGGCCACGCCTCCGGGAATAGTCCGGGTGACCCCTCCGACAGTCCCCGAATTCCCGCCACCGTCGACACCCCGTTTCTACTGTACTCGGCCTCGAAGGCCATCACCGCCATGGTGATCCACAAACTCGACGAGCAACACAAGCTCCACCTCGACGATCGCGTATGCGAGTACATCCCGGAATTCGCCCAGCAGGGAAAAGAGTGGATCACCATCCGGCATGTACTCGGTCATCGAGCCGGCATTCCGAATCTCCCGCCGGGCACCATGGATCTCGAACTCCTCGATCGGCCCGACGAGATCATCCGCTTGCTCAGCCACGCCCCCAAGGTCTGGCGTCCCGGACACCGCCTCGCCTACCACGCGGTCAGCGGTGGCTTCGTGCTGGGCGAGATCGTTCGTCGCGTCACGGGACAGGACATTCGCCACGTTCTCCGCAAAGAGGTCGTCGACCCCCTGGGTTTCCGCTGGATGAATTTTGGCGTGGCGGATGCCGACGTTTCCAAAGTGGCCCGGGATGCGTTCACGGGCCTGCCCGTGTGGCCGCCGTTCTCTTGGCTCTTCCAGCGCGTGCTCGGCACGAGCTTCGAGGGCGCAGTGCAGCTCGCATCGGATCCGCGCTTTCTGCGCGGCATCGTGCCGGCCGCCAATATCGTCTCGACCGCCGATGAACTGAGTGCGTTCTATCAATGCCTCCTCAACGGAGGAGAGCTCGACGGAGTGCGGATCTTCGATCGGCGAACCGTCCAACACGCCACCTCGGAGCAGACGTTCTGGGAGCTCGATCTGACCCTGGGAATCCCCCTGCGCTACGGATTGGGCTTCATGCTCGGGGGCGATCCCGTGGGTTTGTTCGGCTGGCGAACGCCGCGCGCATTCGGGCATCTCGGGCTCACCAACATTCTCTCCTGGGCGGACCCGGATCGCGAACTGTCCGTCGCCATCCTGACGAGCGGCAAACCGTTCCTCAGCCTCGATGTCGCCCGACTCCTACAAGCCGTCTATCAAGTGGGCGCGAGTTTCCCCATCGTCGCCGCATGAAGTCCAAGCAGGTTCGCATCGCCGGCGGCAGTGTCGCGGGTTTGGCTACCGCACTCGCCTTGTCGCGAGACGGTCACGCGGTAACGATCCTCGAACGCGATCGCGAACCGCTCCCGTCGAACCCGGTCGAAGCCTTCGAATCCTGGGAGCGCCGCGGGACGCCGCAGACGCGCCACTCGCACGCCTTCCTGGCAAGACTCCACAACAGCATTGCGGAACACGAGCCCGCGCTGCTCGCGGAACTGCTCGCTCAGGGTGCCGAGCCGATCCGCTTCGCCGATCTGGTCGGCCCAGGAATCGCGAATCCAGCCTTTAAACCAGAAGATGAAGAAATCACCGCACTCGCCTGCCGCCGCATCACCTTCGAATGGGTATTGAGGCGTTACCTGCTCTCGACGGGACGCGCCGAATTCTGCGGAGGCAGCGAGGTCACCGGTCTCTCCTGCTCGGGAACGGTCGACGGCGTGCCCGCGATCGACGGGGTTCAGACGCGTCGGGAAAACCGCCAGGAGACCCTCGACGCGGATCTCGTGGTCGACGCCACCGGACGACGCTCGAACGCCAGCCAATGGTTGCTCGAGGCGGGAGGCCGTGCCCTCGAATCCGAAACCGAACCCTGTGGAATTTTCTATTGCTCGCGGTTCTACCGACTGCGTGACGGGCAAGAGCGCCCGCAAACCAACGGCATCGGTGCCGACCTGGGGTATCTCCGTTTCGGTGTCTTCCCCGGTGATTCGCGCATCTTTTCCGTCACCCTTGCGGCGAGCCCCGACGACGATGACCTGCGATCCCTGCGGCGCCCGGAAGCCTTCGAGGCCGCAACCGCCCAATTGCCGATCGTTCGGGAATGGGCCGATCCGATCCGAAGTGAGCCCATCTCGGAAGTTCACATGATGTCCGGGCTGCGCAACACGCGACACTTCGCGCTTCGCAATGGTCGTGCCTGCGCGCACAATTTCGTTTCTGTGGGCGACGCGCTGATCCACACGAATCCGATCTTTGGGCGCGGCTGCACGCTCGCCTGGGTGAACGCAGAACTGTTGGCCACCGCCCTTCGCCAACACCCCTCGGACCCGGAGGCCATGGCGCTGGCGCTCGACGCGCTCGTCCGTCACGAAATTGTGCCGTGGTACGAAGCATCGCGGATCTCGGACCGCGACGTCATCGAGGCCAACCAAATCGAGCAGAGCGGGATCGACCCGCTCCGGTTTCAACGCGAGGACGGCACCATCGACCCCAAGGCCTACATGCGTTCCATCATCCGCGAAGGTCTACTTCCGGGCCTGGGGGAAGACCTGGAACTGATGCGCGCGTTCCTGCGGTTGTTCAACTTGCTCGAACCGGCGGCGAACCTGATGCAACGCCCGGACTTGATGCAGCGCGTATTGGCCGCCTGGAATCGGCGACACGAACGCGATACGTCGAACGACGGCCCCGGACGCAAGGACCTCATCGCGCGCTTGAAATCCGCGGCCTAGCCGATCGCGTAGCGAGATCCGAAACGCGTTATCCTGGGCGCCCCCCTTTGCGAGGAGACCCGCGTGCAACGACCCTTTCGATTCGGCATTCAACTCTCGACCCCGCCCAACCAAGGCTGGACCGAGCGTTTCCAACAGATCGAAGCCCTCGGGTACTCGGGGCTATTCTGCCCAGATCATTTCGGAACCCAGTGGGACCCCATCGCGCTGCTCGCCGCGGCCGCGGCCGTTACCGAGAAACTTCACGTCGGCAGCCTGGTTTGCGACGTGGACTACCGCCACCCCGTCATCCACGCCAAGGCCGCCGCAACCCTCCATTTGATTTCCGGAGGGCGCTGCGAATTCGGCCTTGGAGCCGGCTGGATGCAAAGCGACTACGACCAATCCGGGATCGCGTACGACCGGCCCGGCATCCGCATCGAACGCCTGGAAGAAGCGCTGGAAATCGCAAGACGCATGTGGACCCAGGAGACGACGAGTTTCGAGGGGAAGCATTATCAGATTCGCGACATCGCCCAGGCCGCGCCCCTCGACCCGGAGGACGTCCCCCGCATTCTCGTCGGGGGTGGCGGAAGGCGCCTGCTCGGCGTTGCGGGTCGACTGGCAGATATCGTGGGCATCAATCCATCCCTCCACGAAGGACGCGTCACACCGGACACGGCCGCCGATCTCGCACCCGAGAAGGTTCTCGAGAAGATCGAATGGGTGCTCTCGGCGGCAGAAGGTGCCGGGCGCGACCCGAACCAGATCGAGTTCAACTCCCTGGTGTTCGTCGTGGCGATTACCGACGAACCGGCGGGAATCCGCGCCGCCCTCGCCAAGACTTCTGGCATGACCGAGACACAGGTGGCCGATTGCCCGCTGTTCCTCACCGGGTCCGCGAATGAGATTCGAGACCGCTTGCAGGCCCGGCGCGAAAAAACGGGCATCAGCTACGTCGTGGTCCAGGGCGGCGACCCCAACCAGGTGGAGGCCTTCGCGGAGGCGGTGGTCGCCCCCTTGGCGGGCCAATAGGCGGCTGGCCCGCGAGGGTCGCCCGATGCCGCGAAGCTAGCTGAGCAATACCTTGAAGAGTTCGAGGTTCTCGAGTTCTTCATCCGCCACCTCGCCGTCCGCGCGAATCAGCCCCTCGAGGGTTTCGACGAAAGTGCGCCGGCTGTCGAGGGGGACGTGGGTGGGATCGATGTCCTCGGGTTCCGGCGGAACCTTCAACCAGCCTTCGACTTCCGCTCGCTCGGCCGGGTCGAGATCGAGTCGGCGCATCATCCGATCGACGAATTCCCGTTCGCCGGGACGAATCTCGAGATCCGCCCAGGCGAACGAGCAGACAAAGCGCATGAGGGTCAGGCGGGTATTTCGATCCAGTGCGTCGAGCATTCGACCTCCGAGGTTGGCGCATTGTATCCCCACTCGAGCCCTCGCCCGGGGGAAGATTCGAGGCGAAACGGGGCTTTCATGGGGAGTTGGACGGATTCATGTCCGACGAATTACGAATTCTGAATATTCCTGAAATTCTACTTTCCAGGTCGTAAAGCACCGCGGCTTCTCGTTTTATCCCCGGTAGATGCGTGCACGACTTCCGATTCTGCTTGCAGAAAGGACTCTGCTTTCGTGCGCACTTCGACGCTTTCAGACACTCACGAACAACTTCTGAAACTTCCACCTAATCCTAATCTGTGACAGATTAACGCCAGATTTTATGCGGGTGCTAAACGACGCGGCTACACACCCGGACGCGTTCGAGTCCCCGGTACAGGCCGAGCGATTGAATCGGCCGACTCCCGAGGCGCGACCGGAACCGAATAGGGATCCCGACCGATTCATCGGCCGAGCGTTCGCGCTGACGGAATTGCGCAGTTCCCTCGAAGCGGCGCGGGGTGGCCGGGGCCAGCTCACCCTGCTCGCCGGGGAGCCGGGTATCGGGAAGACCCGCACCGCCGAGGAGCTGATCGAACTCGCGCGCTCCCGGAACGTTGCGGTTCATCTCGCGCGCTGCCAGGAATCCGGTGGCGCTCCGCCATTCTGGCCCTGGATTCAAATTCTGCGCAGCCTCATGCGCGACGCCAGCGACCGTTCGGGCAGTTCCCTCGCGGAACTCCGAGAGATCATTCCCGAACTCACCGCCGCAACTCCGATGCTCCCAGCCACTCCGGAATCCGATCACAGCCGCTTCCAACTCTTCGACGGGGTGACGGCCTATTTCAAGGAGATCAGCGGCGAGACTCCCCACCTCCTGTTTTTCGACGATCTTCAATGGGCCGACCCCACGACCCTCAACCTCATGCAATTCTTTTCGAACAACCTTGCGGGTTGCAAGATTCTTCTGCTCGGTGCCTATCGCGACCTCGAACTCGCCGACCCCGATCCCCGCGCGGCGTTGCTCGATTCCCTTCGGCGCGGCCCATTCAGTCACGAGATCGTCCTGCGCGGCTTGAACGCGCACGAAACCTCCGACCTCGTGACAAATTCAATGGGGCATTCGCTGCCAGCGGATTTGATGGGTCGAATTCATCAAAAGACCGACGGAAATCCCTTTTTCATCGGTGAGATCGTGCGAATGATCGGGTCCGACGCGAAGCTCGGCTTCTCGGGTGACCCCAGCACGTGGAAGATCACCCTCCCCCGCGGTGTACGCGAAGTCATCCGGCGGCGCTTCCGAAACCTCTCCGCGGGCTGCATGCAGGTCTTGAGTGCATCCTCCGTGATCGGGCGTGAATTCAACCTCAACGTCCTCGAACGCCTGGTGGACCTCGACGCCGATTCGCTTCTCCACGCCATGGACGAATCCCTCCAAGCGCAGGTCATCGGAGAGGTGGATGGGATTCCCGGACGCTACCGCTTCGCCCACGCATCGATTCGAGAAATCCTGTACGAAGATCTGAGTACCGTCGCCCGCCTCAATCTACATTGCCGGATCGGAGGCGTGATCGAAGCGCAGGCAGACACCGCCCAAGACGAGTCCCTGGCCGAACTCGCCTACCATTTCTTTCAGGCGGCGCCCCTCGGCGACGCCCGCAAGGCTGTCGACTATGCGCAACATGCGGCCCAGGCCGCCGTGCGCATGCTCGCCTACGAAGAAGCTGTCGAACAATACAATCACGCTCTGCAAGCCCTCGATTGGATCGAAGGTGCATCGGAAATCGAACGCGCCGAGCTGTACCTTTCGCTGGGCCAAGCGGCCGAGCTTTCGGGCGCCCACAATCGCGCACGGGAGTCCTTCAACCGCGCCTCAGAGATCGCGAAGCGCTGCTCCGCACCCGAACTCGTGGGTCGTGCGGCACTGGGCCTGGGCGAAGTCACCTTCGATTACGAAATCGTCGACCAGGCGATGATCGCCGACCTCGAGTACGCACTCGATATCCTGCCGAGCGGCTCGCGCGCGCTTCGCGCCAAGCTGATGGCCCGACTCGGCGTCGCCGTGAGCTTCTTGCGAGATCCCGATCGCGCACACGCCCTCGGCCGGCAGGCGATTGCCATCGCGCGCGAACTCGGGGACCCCGGCGTTCTGGCCTACACGCTGGCACAGCGCCAATGGACCAATTCCCGCCCCGAACAGCTCAAGGAGCGCATGCAGGGCGCGAACGAACTGCTCGAACTCGCCACCCGGGCCGGCGATCCGCTGCTCGCCTTGTCCGGGCGCGTGTGGCGCCTGTGCGCCCAACTCGATTCCGGAGACATCGCGGCCGTCGATCGCGAGTTTCAGGCCCTCGACTCGCAAGCTCGTGAGTTGCGACATCCGAGTTTTCTCGTGTGGGCTTCGCGTTTCGAAGTCGTTCGCGCCTTGATCGACGGCCGCTTCGACGCCGCCGAGCAGCTCGCCATGCGGACTTATGAATTGAGCAAACGGCTATGGCCCCGCGCAGCCCTTCAGGGACTGACCGCGCAACTCTTCTTCGTACGGCGTGAACAGGGCCGCTTGGCGGAGCTCCAGGAATCGGTCCGATCCGCCGTCTCGGAGCACCCGACGATCCCTGGCTGGCGTTGCGGCTTGGCCTTCGTCGAAAGCGAACTCGACCACCGGGAAGCCACGCGTTCGGAGTTCGAACGCTTGGCCTCCAACGATTTCCACGAGCTGTGCGACGATCGAAACGGCTTGTTCTCCCTGCCCCTGATTGCCGAAGTGTGTGCCTACCTCGGCGACTCCGAACGCGCCGCCACCCTGTACCGACTCCTCGAGCCGTTCTCGGGAATGAACGCCGGGCCGGGGTTCGGGATCGTGAGCCTGGGCTCCATCAACCACTACCTCGGTCGGCTCGCCACCCTCATGGATCAATGGGACGTGGCGGAGGAGCAGTTCGCACGAGCACTCGAGATGCACACCCGCATGGGTGCGCGACCGTGGCTCGCCGACACCCAAGTGTGTTTCGCAGAGATGCTCCGCGCACGCCGTGGAGACGGCGACCTGGAGCGTGCCGAAGTGTTGATGGCGCGCGCCCGAGAAACCGCCGAGGAGCTGAACATGGCTCGGCTGCTGCGGCGCATGACCCCGGCCCGCGCCCCCGTCGTATCCACCGTCGCCAAAGCGGATCGCGCCAGTTGTGGTTTCGTCAAGGAAGGCGACTACTGGACCATTGATTTCGCCGGGGCGACGGCGCGGCTCAAAGATCAGGTTGGGCTCAACTACGTGGCGGAGCTGCTTCACCACCCCGGCGAAGAGTTTCACGCCACGGTGTTGCTCGCGAGTGCTCGCGGCCATGCGGCGGCCCCATCGGGCACACCCGCCGGCGACGCGGGCCCACTGCTCGACACCCGGGCCAAGCTCGCGTACCGGTCGCGCCTGCGGGAATTGCGTGAAGAACTCGAAGAAGCGAACGAATTCAACGACCTCGAACGATCTTCCAAGATTCAGGCTGAGATCGACGCCCTGGTCAAGGAACTGTCCCGCGCCATCGGACTCGGCGGCCGGGATCGCAAGGCCGCGTCCGTCAGCGAACGGGCGCGCGTCAATGTCACGCGACGCATTCGAATCGCCCTGCGCAACATCGCCAAGGCGATTCCCAAGCTCGGCGATCACCTCAATGCAACCGTCAAGACCGGGACCTTCATCTCCTACAACCCGGACCCGCGAATTCCCATCGACTGGCGCTTCTAGTTCCCGTTCGATCGCAACTTGATCGCAGATCCACGGGGAACGCGGACTTGCGTCCGGGCTTCAGAATCTCACGAGTATCAGCTCAAAAAAACATTCTCGTGAGGCTGAAAGTTCCCATGGGCGGAACACATGTTCCCCGTCGGGTCACGCTTTTTCAGTAGGGCGGAGGAGCGGACCCTATCCGGGTGGCAGCTGGCCCCATCGACACCCGTCGCACCGCCGTTGAGCGGGGTCAGCTGAGGTGTGGTTCCGTCCCTCCGCCCAAGTTTTCCAGCCGGAAAGCCTGGGCGGAGGCCCCCGAAAGCCGGTGCCGATCGGCAAAGTTCCCCGGCCCGAGCGCCGATAGAGACCCCATCCGGAGGTCTCGTGGCGCGTCGTCTCGCCTATTTCCTAACCCTGCTCACGGGCTTCAGCGCCCTCGTATACGAGGTCGCGTGGCACAAATACCTTGCGGCCCTGCTGGGTTCCCATGGCGAAGCCACCGCGGCCATCCTCGGCATCTTCCTCGGCGGGCTCGCGCTCGGCTATGGCGCCCTCGGGAGGCTGGCCGAGCGCTGCCGGGGCGACCGCGCGACGCTATTGCGCCGCTATGGGGGGATCGAAGCTGGAATCGGAATCTACGCCCTCGGCTTTCCGGCGCTGTTCGGGATCTGCCAGAAAATCTCCCTCTGGATCCCCGTCGAGAACCCCGCTCTGGCTTTCGCGTTCGACGCCTCACTCGCTTCCCTCTTGATCGGCCCGCCCGCCGTCTTGATGGGCGGCACCATCCCGTTTCTCACCCAGGCTTTTGCGCGCGACCGCGACCACGCCACGCGGATCCACGCCCACATCTACGCCTACAACACCGCCGGAGCCTTCGCGGGCGCGCTTGCGGGCGGGTTCTTTCTCGTCCCCTGGCTTGGACTCGCGGGTTCGATTTGGTGCATGGCCGCGTTGAACCTGGCGGTCGGCGGACTCTTCGTCGCGCTATCGCGCAGCTCGGGAGATTCCCGATCGGAAACGGAAGTCGGCCCGCCCGACCACGTCGCGTTCGGCAGCGACACCACCTACATCCTCGTTGCCGCGCTTTCGGGCTTCGCCTTCATGTGCCTCCAGACGACCGCCAATCGCATCGGCGCCCTGGCACTCGGCGGATCGCCTTTCACCTTCGCCATGGTGGTGGCCGCGTTCGTACTCTGTATCGCGTTGGGGAGCTTCGCGGTCTCCGCCCTGCCGCGCATTTCTGCCGCCTGGATCGTCGGGAGCCAGTGGAGCTTGGTCGCGGTACTGCTGGCCGCCTACCCGTTCGTCGACGACGCACCCTATTGGGCCCACCGCCTTCGCATCGCCTTCGAAAGCGGGACGGGAGATTTCTACGCCTACCACGCGTCGGTTTTCGGCGCTCTGCTGCTGCTGTCCTTCCCCGCGCTGACGATCGGCGGAGCCACGCTTCCGCTCCTCTTCCACCAGGCCCGCCGGGATTTCGGCCAACTCGGTCGCACCGCGGGCCGACTCTACAGTTGGAATACGGTCGGATCCCTGCTGGGTGCGCTGCTCGGCGGTTACGCTCTGCTCTTCTGGCTGGATCTCCATCACATCTACCGGATCGCCGTCTCCGCGCTCCTGTGCGGCGCAACGCTACTCACCCTGCGCCTCTTTGCCGGCTCGCGCTGGGTGGCCATCGCGACGGGAAGCCTCGTCGCCGTGGCGGTTTTCGCGCTCCCGGGATGGTCGCCCCAACAACTCTCCATGGGACTGTTTCGCTTTCGTGCGCCGCTCCCCCATTCGCTTGGCGGACCAAACGCGTTCTACGAACAGCACGCGCGGAAATGGTCGAAACTGGAGATTCTTCACTACGACGATGGTCCCACCAGTTCGACTGCCGCAAAGGAAATGCTCCACCACGACGGCACGCGCGAGCGAAGCATCTACTCGAACGGGAAGTCCGACGGCGCCATCCCCGTGGACAATCTCACGACGGGACTGCTCGCCCTCTTGCCCGCGATGTTGGCCGAGGACCCAAGTCGGGCGTTCGTGATCGGTTTCGGAACCGGTCACAGCGTCGGCGAACTCGCGGCACTCGACTCCGTCCAAGAAGTGGTCGTTGCAGAAATCTCGAGTGGCGTGATCGCTGCGGCACCGCTATTCGAAGCGGGAAATCGCCATGCCTTCTCGCACCCCAAGTCGCGCGTCATTCGGAGCGACGCCTACCGCGCGCTTCTGCGCAGCGCGGGCACGTTCGACGTCATCGTTTCGGAACCGAGCAATCCGTGGATGGCGGGAATCGAAATGCTCTACAGCCGCGAATTCCTGTCCGCCGCCCGCGAAAGGCTCTCACCCGGGGGCGTGTACGCCCAATGGTTTCACGCCTACGAGACCGATGACGCCACCGTGGCCCTGGTATTGCGGACCTTCCTCGAGGCCTTCGGCGACGCGGCGGTCTGGTACGGGTGGGGAACCGACTACATCATGTTGGGTTTCCGCGATCGCGCACCGGATGACGCCTTCGCTCGGCTGCAACGGCGCTTCGCGCAACCGGACTTTCGTCACCAGCTCGGCGCGTTCTACCTCGACTCGCTCCCCAAGTTACTCGCCCACGAAATCCTTCCAGCCGGAGCCATCCCGCGCAATCATCTCCCCGGTCCGGTCCACACCCTCGCGTTCCCCCGCCTGAACCATCGAGCCGCTCGGGCGTTCTTCGCGGGGGGCCGAGGTGCCCTGCCCGCCGCTCCGGATCTCTCCTCGCCCCAGCGCGCCCTGCTCCATCAGGCACGCGAGAACCTCGACGGGGAGCCGCTCGAGGAATTCCGCCTCGATGTGTTGCGGGAAGTCTGCAACCACAACCTCACCCTGTGCGCAACGCTGTTCGCGCAATGGCAGAGCGAATCCCCCGAGTCGGTGCGCCTCGCGGAAACGCTGCGACGCGCACGCAGCGACGCTCAACTCGCCAGCGTGCTCGACGCGCGCAGGCTCTCGCAGCTCGCCGTCCTTTTCGGTCCGAACACGGATGCCGCGCGCGGCCTGTTCGAATCACCGGAGTCTGCCCGCGCAACGTATCGGGCGCATTTTCATTTCGCCGCGCCGTTTCATTCCAGTTGGACGACACCACCAGGCCCCACCCCGCTCGCCCGCAACTGAATTTCGGCGTGGCAGCTCCGCCGATCTTCCGCAATCCACCTTTCGCGCGGGCGAAACACGCAGGGCGTGCGAATGGAGTTCAACGCGCGACGACGCGCTGCCCACCCGGGAAATACATGGCTTCTTGATCGCTGTGGTAGACCTCGATTTCGGCGCCCTCGGGGTCGTGCTTCCACATGCGGAAACGGGCGCGCGCGTGAACCGATCCGCGCAGGCGGCGGGCGCGAACGATTTCGATCGAGAGGTAGCAGGTCTCTCCGAGCAGGACGGGCGCCGACCAGCGGGCGTCGCGAATCCGGACGCCGTGCCCACGCCACCCTTCTTTGATGAGCCCGAGGCGGTGCAGTGCAATCACGGCCGCCTGGCCCGTCAACCCGATGGTGAAGTCGCCCGGCAAATGGTGCGGCCAATGCTCCGTAGCACGCTGCTCTGCTACGCCGGGATCGTCCAGCGTTAGCGTCTTGCGAAACACGAAACGTTGCTCGTCTTCGCTCACCAGAGCATCGAAGTGGATCGGGCTCTGTCCCCAGCTGTCGAGCGCCTCGCGCGGAACTTCATGGTCGAGCACTGGGGAGCCTCCGAAACGGCCAGTCTAGGCGCCCCGGAGGCGAATCTCTAGCTGCCCATGCCCGTTTTCGCAGGCGGCGCCGAGCGCGCTTCGGATCGGGCCGCACGATCGTCGGCGTAAACCCGTTCGAGGAACTCCCGCACGCCATCGAAGGTGTGGGCGGAACGCTTCGAAAGGAACACATCGAACGCATGCTGTGCGCCGGGGATCTCCGCGTACGCAACCCGGTTGCGCGACACGCGCCGAAGTTCATCCACGAAGCAACGGGCATCTTCGATGTAGGCCAGACAGTCATGGGTGCCGTGGATCACGAAGAACGGTGGCGCGTTCTCGTGGATCCAATCGAGAGGCGATGCGCGACGCCATTGTTCGTGCGCTTCCTCGGCAGAGGACCCCATGACGACCCGCTCGAGAAAGGGGCGCATGGAATCGCGCTCTCGCGCGCCGTGGCGTTCGAGAAAGTCATAGATTCCGTAAAACGGCACGCAGGCCGCAATACTCGTGTCCACGTCTTCGAAACCCGGTTGGAACTCCGGCTGGTTTTCCGTCAGCGCACACAGAGCGGCGAGATGTGCGCCGGCGGACCCGCCCGTGATCGCAACGAAGTCCGGATTCCCGCCGTAGCGCGCGATATTTCCCTGGATCCACGCCAGCGCGCGCTTGACGTCGATCAAGTGTTCGGGGAAACGCACCTTTGGGCTCAAGCGGTAGTTCGGTGCCACACAAACCCATCCCTGCGCCGCCATGCGATTCATCAGCGGCAGCCCCTGATGCTTCTTGTCGCCGATCGTCCAGGCACCGCCGTGAATTTGAACCAGTACCGGACAATCCGACGCCGACTCCCGCGGCCGGTAGATATCCAGGTGATGGCGATCGCCCGCGTCCCCATAGGCGACGTGGCGCACGCGAACCGCATCGCGGTGCCGTGGCGAAAAAGGCCGCGCCCAACCGGGGTCCCCGTGCCGCGGTTCGGCCCGCGCAGCCGGCCAATGGGGCGTCAAGGCCGCCTCCACAACCGACGCCGCGCGACCCGAGGCGCCCCAAAGGCGGTAGAGCCCCCACCACGACAAACCCGTTACACCGAGTCCCACCCAGCCGGGCCACGCATCGAGTGCCCCCGCAGCGATGAACAGGACCGTCGCGATGGCCTGCCAAACCCAATGGTGCAACGCCAGCTCGGCCGTGAGCCACGAGGAAAAGAAATACGGCACGACGAGAATCGAAAGCCGGCGCAAGGGGTACACCGCACTCAGGGTGAACCCCGCACCCACCAAAGTTACGGCGAGGAATAACCAGGGCACACTGAGCATGGCTACGCCGCTGCCGCCACGTCGTCCGACACCTTCGCGCCCGCGGCCAACGCAACGCGCGCGAGAGCGCGCTTGATGGCGGCCACGAAGCGGTCCAGATCCGGCAGCAGATCGCGGTCCGCGTTGAAGCCCCAGCACACGTTTCCGTTGTAGCTCACGAGCGCAATGCCCAGTCCCAGGTTTTCCATCAACGGCACCTGGGGATACATCTCGAGCAGTTCCGAACCCAACAGATAGAGGGGAAATTGCGGCCCGGGTACGTTGGTGACGATGGTGTTGATGGGTCCCGATACGGATTGCGCGCCCAGGGAGAGCAACGAAGACGGAGTCCACTCCGCCATGGCCATGATCATCTGCACGCCGAGCGCCTGGCGTGAGGCCTTGAGTTCCTGGGTGATCTTGCGAATGGCGTCGAGCTGCGCCATGGGCTCGCTCTCGTCCAAGGGAAGCCGGACGATCCAGGACGAAACGCGATTCCCCATCTGACCGCGCTCATCGTCCTTGCGGACGCTGACGGGGGCCGAGATTCGGAAATCGACCTCCTCCGGATGCACCTGGCGCTGCTGGAGAAAATCGCGGACAGCACCCGTAACGACCGTGAGCACGACATCGTTCACCGTACAATCCAGGGTGCGTCGGATGGACTTGATGTCTTCGAGGGGAACCTGCAACCAATCGAAACAGCGGTGCGGCCCGATCTTTCCATTGAGTGGGGTCTTGGACGGCGATCGCACCGCCCATCCAAGCATGTCCCGGACAGCGCGCAGGCGGGTCGAAACCTCCGTCGCCACATTTTCGGTCTCGCGACGAAACGTTCGAATACTTTGGACCGCTTTCAGGGGCAGTGACATTCTCCGCAAGTACTCGTCGCGCAACAATTCCAATCCGCCCGGTGCCGGACGCGGAAGATACAAAGGCGCGGGTGCCGGGGTCTCGGGCTCCGGCGTGAGCGACAGTAGGATATGGGCGAGATCCATCCCCGACGCACCGTCGATCATGCAGTGATGCATCTTGTGAATCATTGCGAAGCGGTCGCCTTCGAGCCCCTCGACGATCCAACATTCCCAAAGCGGTCGTGCGCGATCGAGTTGCTGCGCCATGACGCGTGCGGACAGATGTTTCAACTGCTCCGCAGTCCCCGGTCGCGGAAGACTCGTGTGGCGAATGTGATAATCGAGATGGAAATGCGGGTCGTCGACCCAGACCGCGTGCTGTTGCAACGGAATCCATCCGAGCTTCTGGCGGTAACGCGGAATGCGGTGCATGAGGGATGCGAGCCTGCGCCGAATGCGCCCGACATCGATTCCGCCGTTTCGCGTCTTCAAGGGCCCCGCGCGAAAGATCTGCGTCGCCGCCACGTGCATGTGAACGTTCGGCGTTTCGAATAGAAGGAATGTGTTGTCCTGCGCGGACAACCTCTCGTAATGGGCACGTGCCATCGGATCGTCTCCCAGCCCGGGTGGTGGGCCTCGGATTATTTATAGTTGAATTAATTTTTTATGCCACTATAATATTTTGGTCAACAATAATAATAACCGTTGCTTCTTCAATAGGTTAAGAGACAATTGACCCAAGCCCAGATGCAGGATGAAGGACGTCGCGAACGCAAGAAGCGACAAATGCGCGAGCGGATCTTTCGCACCAGCTGTCGCTACTTTGCCGAACGGGGCTTCCACGAAACCAAAGTCGAAGACATCACCGCTGCCCTCGACGTGTCGAGCGCAACCTTCTTCAACTACTTCGGAAGCAAAGACGGCCTGCTGCTCGAACTCGCCGAAGCGCTCTCGGCCGGCTTCGAACGCTGGATCGCAGAACTCGCCGCACGTCCACCCGAGCAAGCCGCGCTACCCGACGTCCAACTGGAAATTGCCGGGGCCGCGTTCGCGGACGTCCCGCCCATGAATCGTCGTCTTTTCGTCGAGGTATTGCGGGTCGTCCTCCCCCACCCCAGCGGGCGCAAGCTCGCCGCCGGGCTTCGTTCCGCGTTGGAGGGCGTCATCCGCGAAGGACAGACACGCGGCCGCGTGCGCACGGATCTCCCGTCGGGGGAATTGGCCGACATCGCATCCGACATGGTCGCCGGTACCTTCACGAGCTGGGTGAACGACCCCGACCGCTCCTTCATGGACCGGCTCCGGCGCACGGTGTCGTTCCTCGAACAGTCCCTACGCCCCCAGCCGTCCTGAGCCGAACGCGATACGCTACGCACGACGCAACCCCCAAAGGAGCCCCCCCATGAAACTCCACAACAGCATTGGTCCCAACCCGCGCATCGTACGCATGTTTCTGGCCGAAAAAGGTGTCGAGATCCCGCTCGTGGAAGTGGATCTCATGGGCGGCGAGAATCGCCGCGCTCCCTACACGGACAAGAATCCTTCGGGCCAACTCCCCTGCCTCGAACTCGACGACGGCAGTTTTCTTTCCGAAGTCACTGCGATCTGCGAATACATCGAAGAACTTCACCCCACACCGGCACAGATCGGCACGACTCCTGAAGAACGTGCCGCCACCCGCATGTGGACGCGCCGCATCGACTTGAACATCGTCGAGCCCATGGCAAATGGATTCCGCTACGCCGAAGGACTTCCGCTGTTCAAGGATCGAATCCGCACGATCCCCCAGGCCGCGGACGACTTGAAAGCGCTCTCCCGCGAGAAGCTCGAGTGGCTGGACGGTGTGATGATCAAGCCCTTCATCGCCGGCGAACGCTTCACCCTGGCCGATATCTTCTTGTTCGGTTTCTTGGACTTTGGCGGCAGCGTGGGCCAGAGCCTTTCGCCGGAACTCAAGAACTTGAACGAATGGTGGGCCCGGGTATCCGATCGCCCCTCGGCCGAAGCCAGTAAATAATCGCGGGCTCGCTCCGGACTAGGTTCCGGGGCGAGCCGCGCGCAACCATCCCAGGACGTCGGACTCGAGCCCGACCGGATCCCCGAGGCCGCCGTAACGCAACGCCGCGTAGCGGAGTAGCAAGCTGCGCGGTTCGTTGGCTTCGCCCCGGCCAGCGGCGATTCGTTCCGCGAAGGTCTCGATCGACTCACCGCGTCGATATTCATTTCCGCCGGCGCGCAAGCGCGCGAGCAGTTTCTCGATGTAGTCCGGCGGGACCGTTGCCTCCAGGGGGTCTCGTGCTCGACGCGGCTGTTTTCCCCGCAGCAGATTGCGAATCTGCAATCCGATGAAGAACGCGATCAGCGCGACCAGGAGCGCGGTCCGGCCGTCTCGCTGCCAGGCGAATACGACCCAATCCAACAACGCCGGAATCGCTGACATCACCTGGGGTTCGGACTCTTCCGCGCTGCGAATCGGGCTGGGGTCGAAGGTGCGCCATTCGCCGTCCACGTGCGCTTCGACCCAGGCGTGGGCATGGCGTTCCCGCACGACGAAATAATCGGACCATGGACTGCGCTCCGAGACGCGATAGCCCGTTACGACGCGCGCCGGAATCCCCGTGGCACGGGCGAGCAACGCCATGGCCGAGGCGAAGTACTCGCAATGTCCCCGGGGCTCTCTCAGGAGGAAGTCGAGCACCGGGTCCAGGGAGCGCTTTCCCGGCTCGGGTCGCTCGAACACCAACGCGTAGGTGTAGTCGGTCTCGAGCCGTGCCTCGATGACGTTCAGGCGCTCGAGAGGCGATTGCGCGTGCCGGGTCCAATCCGTGGCGACGCGCCGCAGCTCCGCCTCGGCATCGGCGGGCAATTGCAGATCCGGCGCGCTCGGTTGCGATGCGGCGAACTGCGAATTGGGCCCGATCTCCAATTGAATTCGTTCCGGGCTGTCCCGATGCGCGGACCGCACGACGCCGAATTCATCCACGGTTGCGTCCGGGGGATCGAGGGCGACCCGGGTTGCGTTTCTCGGCAAGAAGAAGATCTCGTAGACGTCCGTGGCGTAGCGAATCTCCGTGCTCTCGGCCGGACTGGCACTCGCCCGTTCGGGATAGGACCCGATGCGACGCTCTCCCGCCACTTTCTCTGGCATCCAGAACCCATTCGCATAGCGGGTGTAGACCCGGCCCCGCAGCGGCTCAGACATGGGCCCGGCCACGCGCATCACCACGGAGTCGGACTGGAATAGCCCCTCCATCGAGCCCAAAGCAATCGGCCCCTCGTCGAAACCCGTTCGTACGCGACCGCCTACGAACTCGATCAACCAGGCGTTGGTGCGTTCGTAGAGATGGGGAATGCCCACCAGGAACCCGCTGGTCCCCACGGACGCCACGATCACCACGACGCCGAGGGCACACCAGTCGCGACGCGCGAATCCCCACCAGGCCGCGCGTGCGGAATCTGAACTCCCCAGGGCGGTCAGCGCGACGCAGACGTAGGCCACGAGGAGGGGGAGATAGAGCGAACCCGACTGCACGCTGCCGCAGCCCAAGAACACCAACAGCCCCATTCCCAGCGTTCCGAGACTTCCCCACTCGGGATGGTCGATGTGCGTTCGGAACGCTGCGAGCAGAAGCGCTCCCCCCGACAGGACCGCGTAGGAATCCGCCAACGAGCGGTCCGCCACCCCTCGGACGTCGGGAAAGACGCCATTCATCACGAAGGCAATCAGTCCGCTTGCGATCAACAAGAGCGCTTGCGTGGGCGTCGAAATGCCCTTCGGCCTTCGCAGCAACGAGGCCACAGCGAGCAGTGCGGCAAACACCGCGAACTCGCGGCGTCCCGTCACTTCGCCGTAGAGAAGCGCGGCGATCGCGATCGCAACCACCTGGTGCGCGCGCGCCCCAAACGTCACAGGTCCAACCCGCCTTCCCCACGGGCGGCTCGAACGATGTCGGACGCCTGCAGGCGAAGCATCGCCCCCGCCCCCGCGAGGTTGGCTTCGGGTCCCGTCCCCGCGTCCTGGACGCACAGGCTACGGCACCCCACAGACGCGGCGGAAATCGCCTCCGCCAACGCCTGCTCTTCGGCGCCCCACCCCATTGTGACCACCACGACGCTCGAAAGACGACGCAAGTGAGGGCGGAGCCGATCGAGGGTGGTGTGCGCATTCAGCGCGGGCCCGGGCTTCACACACGCCAAGAGATCCAACGCCTGTTCGAGAAATCCCAGGCTTCTCCCCATCGTGAGCGGATGAAGTTCGTCGCCGGTAACCAGCAGATCCACCAACGCTTCGCCCCGGGAAAGATGCGCGAGAATCCCCGCCGCCAGTGAGATCGCGGCCTCGAACTGCTCCTCGCTCGCCGCCGCGTCCGTGTCCAGGACCACGCCGACGCGGGAGAAGTATTCCTGTTGAAATTCGCGCACCGCCGGAGAACCGGTTCGCGCCCAGGTTTTGGCGTGAAGGTCGCGCAGCCGGTCGCCGCTGCGGTAGGGACGTACGCCCATCAACTCCATGGACTCCCCCGTGAGCGACGCCTGCGCGACGCCACCCGGGTGATAGCGCGGCGTAACGGGCAATTGCAGTTGGTTCACCGCTGCAATTCGCGGAACGACCGTAAAGCGCGCTCCCTCTCCCGAGATGCGCGGGCCCAAACACAACCCCAAGGGTACGAGGGCACCGGCCGAGAAGACATCGAGGTGATGCGGACCGCGCGCTTCGAAACTCGCGCGTGTGTGGACGCTCAGCTCGGATCCCCGGGGCAGTCGGTCGAGTCTCGCGCGCGCCCCCAACCACTTCCCGTCCCAGGGCAGGAAGGGACGATCGACGCGAATGCTGTGCTGGTCGCGCGGACCGCGATTGCTCAGCGAAATCCGAAACTCCGCCGCTTCCCCCGCCATGACGCGAGTGGGACCCTCGACCGCGAGTGAAACCCCGCGCAGTCGGTAGAACGGACGAACCAGGAGCGACGCCACCAGCAGACACGCCAACAGAGACCAAAGCATGTAACTCTGGCTTCGCCCCACATCCACCGCCAGCACGCCCACCACCATGCAGAACGCGAAGACCGCCCTGCCCTCCTCCGAGAGTGCCAAGTAAGCCTTGATGATGGGGGAGAAGAGGCGCAGCCAACCCTTGTCGCGAAGCCGATCTCGCCCCTCTTTCGTTTCCGGAATCAGGATGTGATTGAGGCGCGCGTAGTTCAAAGGGGAACGTCCACTCCCGACACGATCTCGGAAACGATCGTTCGAGCGCTCTTGCCCGCGTAGCGCGCTTCCGAAGCCAGTTGCACCCGATGGGCGAGCACGGGAATCGCCAGGGATTGGATGTCGTGGGGACTTACGTAGGTCCGCTCGGACAGAAACGCCCGCGCCTGGGCGGCCCGGAAACACGCCAGTGTTCCCCGGGTGCTGATCCCCAACTCGAGGGAACTCTCTCGGCGCGTGGCGTCGACGATTCGCAGCAGATATCCCGCCACCTCACGCGCAACTTCGATTTCCCGCACGATCTGTTGCAATCGAAGCAAGTCCTCGGCCGTCGCGATGGCGTGCACGCTATCGAGGGGCGATCCCGACCGGTGGGCATACAGAATCTCCATTTCCTCCGAGGGATCCGGGTAGCCCACGCCGAAACGCAACATGAACCGATCGAGTTGAGCCTCCGGTAGCGGATACGTGCCCTGAAAGTCCACGGGATTCTGCGTCGCGATCACGCAGAACGGTTCCTGCAAAGGGTGCGTCTTGCCCTCGATCGTAATCTGCGACTCGTTCATCGCTTCGAGTAGAGCGGATTGCGTGCGCGGTGAAGCGCGATTGATCTCGTCCGCCAACAACACATGCGTGAAGATCGGACCGCGGCGAAAGCGAAAGCTGCCATCCTGGGGGTTCAGGAGCTCGGATCCCAGAATGTCCGCGGGCAAGAGGTCGGGTGTGAATTGGACGCGGGCGAATTCGATGGAGAAGACCTTCGCCAGCGCTTTGGCCAACGTCGTCTTTCCCACGCCCGGAACGTCTTCCAGGAGAATGTGCCCTTGGGCGAGCAGGCCCGTGAGGAGCAGCTCCACTGCCTCGGGTTTTCCCCGGATGACCTGCCCCAGGGCCGACCGGAGTCCGTCGACTACTTCGCGATGCTGAAATCCCACGCCGTTCTCCCACTTCGCGCGGATTCGGGTCCGCTGCCCCAGCGGATTTTTCGGCCAGCTCGCTTCGGAACCCAACCCAAGACGCACGAAGAATGGACTCCGGCGGCCGGGTGTTCATTCACCAACCGGCAACTTCGTGAGCGAGGTCGAGCTGGAATGGGTTCGCGCGGGCTCCGCTGCCTCAATTCGAGTTCGTCGGGAGCCGCCCGGTACGCTTCGAAAAGAGGTTGTATTTGAAGATGCACCAGATGGCCCGGATGCCGTCGCGCCAACCGATCTTCTTGCCTTCGGCGTAGGTGCGTCCCGAGTAGGAGATGCCGACTTCGTAGATGCGGCAATTCAATCGCGAGACCTTCGCCGTGATCTCCGGCTCGAATCCGAAGCGGTCTTCTTTCAGCTCGATGGACTGAAGAATCTCGGTCCGAAACGTCTTGTAGCAGGTTTCCATGTCCGTGAGATTCAGATCCGTAAGCATGTTGGACAACAACGTCAGCATCTTGTTGCCGATGGAATGCCAGAAATACAATACGCGGTGACTCTGACCGCCGGAGAAGCGCGACCCGAACACGACATCCGCTTTCCCCTCGAGAATCGGCTCCACCAGCTTCGGGTATTCGCGCGGATCGTATTCCAGGTCCGCGTCCTGAATGATCGTGATGTCGCCGCGGGCGGCTTCGAATCCCGTACGCAGGGCGGCGCCCTTACCGCGATTCTCGGGGTGGGTGAAGACGCGAACGTGCTCGCTATCTGCATACGCCTTCAGGAGGTGCGCGGTGCCGTCCGTCGAGGCGTCATCGACGATCAGGACCTCCTTGTCGATCGGTGCATCCAGAATTTGCCGGATGACCTCTTCGATGGTCCCCTCTTCGTTGAACACGGGCACAACGACGGAAAGCGTGGGCATAGGATTCCTGCGTGACGGCGGTTTCGAGCGACCTGAAAACTATAGCGGCCGACTGCGTGTATCGACGAACGCGCGACCCCGCTGAACGGAAGGAGGAAAAATGGTGACCCGGGCGCGATTCGAACGCGCGACCCCCAGCTTCGGAGGCTGGTGCTCTATCCAGCTGAGCTACCGGGCCACGGTGGTGGGACCTACTGGGCTCGAACCAGCGACCTCCGCGGTGTGAACACGGCGCTCTCCCAACTGAGCTAAGGTCCCCCGAACCGCAAGCATAGCGCGCCGTTTCCGCGGCGCGGCAGGCATCCGGACCGAAATCAAGTCCGCTGGCCGGCAGCGGCCTTCACGAAATCGACGAATAACGGGTGGGGGCGAAACGGGGTCGAGTTGAACTCCGGGTGGAATTGGCACCCGACGAACCACGGGTGATCCGCGATTTCCACGACCTCCACCAGGCGACCATCCGGCGATGCACCCGACAGCACCAAGCCGGCCTTCAAGAGCCGATCCTTGTACTCCGGATTGAATTCATAGCGGTGGCGGTGGCGCTCGGAGATGTCCGCTTTGCCGTAGGCTTCGAACGACTTCGTGCTCTTCTCGAGATGGGTGGGCCAGGCCCCCAGGCGCATGGAGCCCCCCTTCTCGGTGACTTCACGCTGCTCGGGCAGAAATTCGATCACCGGGTGCGGCGTGTTTTCGTCGACCTCGCGGGAATTCGCGCCCTCGAGACCCGCCACGTGGCGCGCAAACTCGATCACCGAAAGCTGCATTCCAAAGCAGATTCCCAGGAACGGAATGCGGTTTTCCCGCGCGTAGCGGATGGCCGCGATCTTCCCTTCCGCGCCGCGGCTCCCGAAGCCGTGGGGGACCAGGATGCCGTCGGAATCCGCCAACCCGGCCGGGTCCGTGAGCTTCTCCGAATCCACGTACTCGATATTCACCCGAGTCTTGTTCGCGACCCCGGCGTGGTGGAGCGCTTCGTTGAGGCTCTTGTAGGACTCCGCCAAGTCAACGTACTTGCCCACCATGGCGATCTTCACTTCGCGCTCGGGGTTCTTGAGCGTGTGGACCAGCTCTTCCCAGGGGCGCAGGTCCGGGCGACCGGTCCAGATGTTGAGGTGCTGGGCGACGGCTTCGTCGAGTCCCTCATCGTGCAGGATGATGGGAACCTCGTACACCCAATCCACGTCTTTCGCGGTAATCACCGCGTCTTCGTCCACGTTGCAGAACAAGGCGATCTTCTGTTTCAGGTTCTTGGGTACGAAGCGATCCGTGCGGCACAGGAGCACGTCGGGCGCGATACCGACCGTGCGCAATTCTTTGACGGAATGCTGAATCGGCTTGGTCTTGAGTTCTCCGGCGGCGGCGACGTAGGGGACCAATCCGATATGGACATAACACACGTTTTCGCGACCGACGTCCGCGCGGAATTGGCGAATCGCCTCCAGGAACGGCAGGGACTCGATGTCGCCCACCGTGCCGCCGATCTCGACGAACAGGACATCCACGTCGCCCGAAGCGGCGTGGATGCGCGACTTGATCTCATCCGTGACGTGGGGAATGACCTGAACCGTGCCCCCCAGGTAATCGCCGCGACGTTCCTTGGTGATCACCGCGTCGTAGATCTGACCCGCCGTGACGTTGTTGACTTGGCCCAGCCGGCATCCCACGAAACGCTCGTAATGCCCGAGGTCGAGATCCGTCTCGGCGCCGTCGTCCGTGACGTACACCTCACCGTGCTGCAACGGATTCATGGTGCCGGGATCCACGTTCAGGTACGGGTCGAGCTTGAGGAACGAGACCTTCAGGCCCCGGGCCTCGAGCAGCGCCCCCATGGAAGCGGAGGCAATCCCCTTCCCGAGAGACGACAACACGCCGCCCGTCACAAATATGTACTTTGTCGCCCTCGGGACCACGTGATCTCCCAGTGGGTCAGCGAATGCTCGCTGCCCGTTCTTGGCCCAGCGCGTCTTCGATGCGAACCGCATGAATGGGGACGAACGCTTGGGGCAAACCATCGGGGGGAAAATAATCGGTGGCGAGTGTTTCTTCGGGTGTCGTGGGCTCACCCTGTCCAACACTCTCCGCCTCAAAACATAGGTTGATCGACTGAACGCGCTTGCCGTCCGGGTATTCGATGACCTGCCGAGTGGGTTCCGAATAGACGCCGATCAAACGCTGAACCGCGATCTTAACACCCGTTTCCTCGAACACTTCGCGCGCCGCCGCTTCTCCTACGGACTCACCGAGTTCCACATAGCCACCGGGGAGGCCCCAGAGCCCGTTGTCGCTGCGTTGCATGAGGAGAAGCTGCCGCGGTTCGCTGCCGTGCCAGACGACCGCCGATACGGATAACCGAACCTCGGTCGGATTCGACGCGAAGTAGCGGCTCATAGGGGGTCTCCGCGTTTGCGACGCCCAACCCTACGCGGCCGGCGCACGCTTCGTGCGCCTGGAAATTCGAAACACATAGGCTGGGAGCCGGTTTAGGTCGTTATAGCCCTTTGCCCGAAACGCCGCCAACCGCAGAACGTGGTCTCAGAGAATATGCGGTGCTTCCGTGAGCCCTTCAGTCTCATTCCAGCCCTGCGTCGCGTTCAAGCACTGCACGGCCTGACCGCCCGCACCCTTGATGAGATTATCGATCGCCGAGAGCACGACCAGGTTGCCACTGCGCTCGTCCACCAACGCGTTGACGTCGCAAAAATTGCTGCCGCGAACCGCCGAAAGCGCCGGTGTCGCACCTTCGGGCAGGACTCGGACGAATTCCTCATCCTCGTAAGCGGCTTCGAGTAGTGCGCGGGCCTCTTGGGAGGACCGCTTGCCCGCAAGCTTTACGTACGCGGTCGAAATGATTCCGCGTACGGTCGGCAGCAGATGCGGGACGAACAAAACCCCGACGGAATCCCCGGCCAGTACGCTCGCCTCCTGCTCGATCTCCGGCGCGTGCCGATGTTTGCCAACGTTGTAGGCGCGGCATTCGCCGTCCATCTCCGCCATCAGAAACCCGGCGTCCAATTTGCGCCCCGCGCCCGACACACCGGATTTCGCATCCACGACGATCGACGCGTCCGCGCACCAGCCGGCGCGCAAGAACGGCGCGAGGGGGAGCAACGCCGCGGTGGGATAGCAGCCGGGAACCGCCACCAGATCCGCGTCGGGCAATGCCTCGCGATAGAGCTCCGGCATTCCGTAAACCGCACCCGACACGAGTTCCGGAGCCGGATGGGACCCGTACCAGGCCTCATAGGTCCCGAGATCGCGCAACCGAAAATCCGCCGACAGGTCCAAGACCCGGACTCCCGCTTTTCGCAGCTCGCGAACGATGGGCGCCGAAGCCGCATGGGGGAGCGCGGTAAAGGCCACGTCGACCCGCGAAGCGAGGACCGCGGGATCCGCGGATACGAAGCTCAGGTCTACCAACCCGCGAAACGCGGGGAAGGCTTCCCCGACCCGCTGGCCAGCCCTTTGTTCGGACGTCACGGCTGCGACTTCGAGGCGCGGGTGGCGCAAGAGGATTCGAAGCAATTCGAGTCCCGCATAGCCGCTGGCACCGATCAATCCCACTCGCATGTCCCAACTCCTCACTTTGCGTTGCACCAAAAAAGAACGGGAGGCCGACGACGCGGCCTCCCGTTGGAGTCAATCCCGAACCGCTCGTCTAGCGTTTGGAGAACTGGTAGCGCGCACGTGCGCCGCGCTGCCCGTACTTCTTACGTTCCTTCTTACGGGCGTCGCGCGTCAGGTAACCGGCACGCTTCAAGGTCGTTCGCAGATTGGCGTCGAACTTTTCGAGCGCGCGCGCGATGCCGTGCCGCAAGGCACCGGCCTGGCCCGAAGGGCCGCCGCCGCAAATGCTCGCCGCCACGTCGAAGCGTCCAACGCCTTCGGTGGCCTCGAAGGGCTGCATCACCATCTGCTGGTGGGAATGGCGCGGAAAATAACTCTCCACGCTTCGACCGTTGACGGTCAAACGCCCACTGCCGGGATGGAGCTGAACGCGCGCCACGGATGTCTTCCGACGACCCGTCGCGGCGATTCGACCTGCTGCTTCAGCCAAGTTTCAATTCCTCCGGCTTTTGCGCCGCATGGGGATGATCGGGGCCTGCGTAGACTTTGAGTTTTCCGAAAAGCTTCCGTCCCAAGCTGTTCTTGGGAAGCATGCCCTTGACCGCCGCCGTCACGACGCGTTCGGGCTGCGCGGACTTCAACACTTCGTCCGCGGTACGGGTCTTGATCGAACCCACCCAACCGCTGTGTCGGTGGTAGACCTTTTGTTCCCGCTTGCGCCCGGTCAACTTGATCTTCTCGGCATTCACGATGATGACGTGGTCGCCGGTATCCATGTGGGGCGTGAACGAGGCGCGGTGTTTCCCGCGCAAGATCGTCGCCACGCGCGTCGCCAGACGACCGAGAACCTGGTCCGTCGCATCCACGACGTGCCAATGCTCGGCAATCTCCTCGGATTTTACGCTGCGGGTCGCGCGATGTGCCTGGGCACCCATTCGAATTCAGCCCCTCCACGGCTCTCAGGGATGCGTATCGGTACACCAGCAGCGCTGCGCCGTCAAGCCCTCTACCCAGGCTAACTCGTTGGATTCTCTACTTTTTCCCCGAGATTCGCGCTCGGATCCGCGTAGCGTACGGCCAGCAGGGTCAGTCCGTGGGCGGGAGCCGTCGGACCCGCCAAACTCCGGTCCCGGGCCGCGAGCAGCGCGGGCATCGAATCCCGACTCCGCTTGCCCAGCCCGACCTCGATCAGCGTCCCCGCCAGATTCCGAACCATGTGCCGCAAGAAGCCCCGCCCCTCGACTTCGATGGCGATCTCCGACCCGGAGCTCCCGATCAAGGCAACGCGATCGATCTGGCGAATCGTCGTCTGCACGGAGCTGCCGGCGGCTTGCAGCGATTTGAAATCGTGGGTTCCCTCGAAAGCCCGAGCGGCACGCGCCATGGCGTCGACTTCCAGAGGGACGGGAACGCCCGCGTATCGGCGCTCCCGCAGCGGGGAGCGCGTGCGCCCGTTCCAGATCTGATAGCGATAGTGCTTGCCCCGCGCGTCGCGCAGGGCATGGAAGTCGTCGTGAACCCGCACGGCCTCACGGACGACGAGGTCCGGGGGCGCCAGGGCGTTGATCGCGCGGGCGATCTCCCAGTCTTCGAGCCGGGTTTGCCAGCGCAGGCTCGCCACCTGACCCTGGGCGTGCACTCCGGCGTCCGTGCGCCCGGCGCCCACGATGGGAATCCGCTCGCCCGCGATGCGCTCGATCGTCGCTTCGAGCGTCCCTTGGACCGTGCGATGTCCCTCGAGTTGGGACTGCCAGCCTTCGAAGTCGCGGCCATCGTATTCGAGCGTCAGGCGGTAGGTCGCCATCGCCTAGGCGATTTCGCGACGCGCTTCTGCCAGGCGAACGGCGTTGACGGCCGTGAGCCGCAGCGCATCCGACGCAATCCACATCCACACGCCCGGTCCACCGGTGGGGTCCGCGCGCAACCGGCCCACCAAGGCGGCTTCGCGTCCGGTCGTCATGCGCGTGGTGGGTACCTGGGAGACACCGGCTGCGAAGTCGACCCCGGGCGCCTTGCGGAGCAAGTCCGCGGCGACTTCGAGCGACAAGGGAACCTGGGTCTCGATCGTCAGGCTGGCCCCGTCGCCGCTGAAGGTCGGAACGCGCACGCATTGAACCGCGCACGGCACGTCGGTTCCGAGCAGACGCCCGACGTCGCGTCCGATCGCGATTTCCCGCCGAGTCGCACCGTTGTCTTCGGACTCTCCGATCAGCGGGATGCAGTCGAAGGCCACCGTGCGATCGAAGACCGTGGTATCCGGTAGGTCGCGTTGGTTGAACAACGCGATGCTTTCCGCGGAAAGGCTTTCGATGCCCCTCCTCCCGGCTCCCGACGCCGCCTCCAGCGATTGCGCTTGGATTCGCCGCAAACCCACTTCCCGATCCAATGGCGCAAGCGCCAACGCCCAGGCCAGTGCGGGCCCACCGGCGACTTCCACCACCGGTGCGCGAAGGCTTTCCGGCGCGAACTCGAGATCGGCTGCAAGCAGCGGAACATCGGCGACGTGGGACAACGCGCCCGACAAATCGAAGCAGGGAACCTGTCGTTCGACGAGATCCGGCATCATTTCGAGGGCCGCCCCTGGCGGCGTACAAAAGAAAGCGACGTCCGCAGCGCCGATCCGCTCCGGATTGAGTTCCACGCAGTAGGAGGTATCGCGGAATTCGATCTCTTCGCCCACGGAATGCTCGGTCGCCAGCGCAATCAGCTCGGACACCGGAAACCGGCGCTCGGCCAACACCGAAATCAGTTCGGCGCCAACGGCACCGGTGGCGCCCACCACCGCCACGCGCAGTCCCAAATTGGCCATTATTCGCTCCCCAACGCTTCGATCACCAATTCCCCCATGGCGGCACAGCCCACGGCCTTGCCCGCATCCGTCGCCGACGCGATGTCTTGGGTGCGATGTCCGTTTTCCAGTACGCGGTCGACCGCGCGCCGGATGTCTTCCGCGGCGGCGGGCGCTTCGAGGGAATATTCGAGCAGCATCGCGGCGGACAGAATCGTCGCCAAAGGATTCGCGACGTCGCGGCCCGCGATATCCGGCGCCGATCCGTGCACGGGCTCGTAGAGCCCGACGCCCCCATCGCCCAACGAGGCCGAAGGCAGCATTCCCAACGAGCCCGTAATCATGGCCGCCTCATCGGAGAGGATGTCGCCGAACAGATTTCCCGTCAGGATCACGTCGAAACGCGCAGGTTCGCGCACGAGCAACATCGCACAGGAATCGACCAGCTGATGACTCAGTTCGACGTCGGCGTAATCCGCCGCGATCTCGTTCACGACTTCTACCCAGAGCTGCGAAACCTCGAGCACGTTCGCCTTGTGGACGTGGGTCACGTGTTGGCGGCGCAGGCGCGCGCTCTCGAAAGCCACCCGGGCAATGCGCGCGATTTCGACCTCGTCATACACCATGGTGTTGCGCGCTTCACGGCGCCCCTCGACGATCGAACGGCCGCGCGGGGTGCCAAAATAGATTCCGCCCGTGAGTTCGCGAATGACCAACAGGTCCGTCGCTTCGACGACGCTCGGCAGCAAAGTCGAAGCCCCCGCGAGGGCGGGGAACACCGTCGCCGGACGAAGGTTGGCGAATAGACCCAGCTCCTTGCGAATTCGCAGCAAGCCTCGTTCGGCCCGCTGATCCACCGGAAGGTCGTCCCACTTCGGTCCCCCGACGGCACCCAGCAGTACGCACCCCACCTCGCGCGCGCGCGCGACCACGGCGTCGGAAAGCGGCGTGCCGAGAGCGTCGATGGAAGCCCCCCCGATCAGGCCTTCCTCGAACTCGAGCTTCAAATCGTGGCGGGGGCCCACGGCTTCGAGCACCCGACGGGCCTCCAGGGTGACCTCCGGGCCGACACCGTCGCCCGGAAGAACAAGAATGCGTCGCATCAGATGCCTTTCGGTTCGCTCACGCTGTGGCGACGTTTGTGCCACTCGAGCTTGTTCAATGCGTGCACGTACGCTTTCGCGCTCGCCACGATGATGTCCGTGTGGGCGCCGTGGCCGATCACCCGGCGTCCGTCCTCGGAAAGGGAAACGGAGACTTCCCCCTGGGCATCCATCCCGCCCGTGATGGCATTGACCTGGTAACGCAGCAGCTCCGCCTTGGTGTCCGTCAAACAAGCGATGGCCTTGAAGACGGAATCCACCGGGCCGATTCCCACGGAGCTGGTCTTGCGCTTGTCGCCCTCGACACTGAGTTCGACGGTGGCGGTCGCCGTGGGAAATGTTCCGCTGACGATCGCCAGCTCGCCCAGCTCGAAACGATCGTCCGAGCGGATCACGGAATCCGCGACGATGGCTTCGATGTCCTCGTTGTAGACCGTCTTCTTGCGATCCGCGAGATCCTTGAAGCGACGAAACGCCCCCTCGAATTCATCGCCCGCCAAATCGAATCCCAATTCGCTGAGGCGATCGCGAAATGCGTGACGCCCGGAATGCTTGCCGAGCACGAGTTCGTTGGAAGGCCGCCCGATCGATTGCGGCGTCATGATCTCGTAGGTCATGGCGTTCTTGAGCACGCCATCCTGATGGATCCCCGCTTCGTGGGCAAACGCGTTGTCGCCCACGATCGCTTTGTTGGGTTGGACGGACACGCCGATGATGGACGACAGCATTCGACTGGTGGGATAGATCTCGGTGGTTCGAATGTTGGTATCGACTCCTTCGTAGACGTCGGGGCGCGTCTTCAACGCCATGACGACCTCTTCCATCGCCGTATTGCCCGCGCGCTCACCGATGCCGTTGACCGTGCACTCCACCTGGCGCGCGCCGGCCCGGATCGCCGCCAGGCTATTCGCTACACCGAGCCCCAAATCGTTGTGACAATGTAGACTGATGACCGCCTTGTCGATTCCCCGCACCCGGCTGCGCAGCTCCGCGATCAGGGCGTGGTATTCGCCGGGCGTCGTGTAGCCCACCGTATCCGGCACGTTGACGGTCGTCGCCCCGGCCTCGAGCGCCACTTCGAACACTTGAACGAGGTAGTCCCAATCGGAGCGGGTCGCGTCCTCGGCGGAGAATTCCACGTCGTCGCAATAGCTGCGCGCTTGGCGCACGGCCCGGTCGACCTCGTCGAGGACTTGTTGCCGGCCCATGCGGAGCTTGTGTTCGAGATGAATGTCGCTGGTGGCGATGAAGGTGTGGATGCGCGGCTTGGCGGCGCCTTCGAGCGCCTCGGCGGCCCGTTCGATGTCTGCGGAACCCGTTCTCGCCAGGCCGCAGACGATGGATTCGCGCAGCTCCCCGGCGATCGCGCGCACGGATTCGAAATCGCCTTCGCTCGCGATCGGGAAACCGGCTTCGAGAACGTCGACTCCGAGCTTCTCGAGTTGGCGCGCCAAGGTGAGCTTCTCGCTCAGATTCATGCTGCAACCGGGCGATTGCTCGCCGTCGCGGAGAGTCGTGTCGAAGATCCGGATGATTTCGTTGCTCATGGGTTCAACCTTGGGGTGGAGTCGTCGTGGGCTCGGGATCGACGGGTTGCTCGAGGGGACGCTTGGCGATCCGCCGCCAGGCCCACTCGATGGGCCCCGAGGCCACGTACGCGATCCCGATCACGAAGAGCGTGACCTTCGGCTCCAGGATGATCAAGAGAATCGCGAGGACCACCATGACGAGCGTGCGGAACGGGTGGCGCATATCGAATTCCTTGAAGCTTCGATACGGAATGGCGCTCACCATCAAGAGTCCCAGCCCCGCGATACTCATCGCAACGACGGACTCGGGAACCGTGAAACTGCTCCCGATTTCGCGAAGAAACGAAACGATCCATTGGGTCGCCGCCACCATGCCCGCCGCGGCGGGACTCGGCAGGCCCTCGAAGCGGCCGGGATAACGCCCGGGAGAAACGTTGAAACGCGCCAAGCGCAGGGCGGCGCAGACCGTGAAGAGGAACGTCAGGATCCAGCCCGCGCGTCCCAGCACCGCCAGGTTTCCCGCGTGGTAGGCGAGCATCGCGGGGGCCACACCGAAGGACACGGTATCCGCGATCGAATCGTACTCGCGACCGAACGCACTCGTCGCCCGCGCGAGGCGCGCCACGCGCCCATCCAAGGTGTCGAAGATTCCCGCCAACACGATCCCGAGCGCCGCCTGCTCGGGCTGACCCTGGGCGGCCTTGATGATCGCGTAGAAGCCGAAGAACAGATTGCCGGTGGTAAAGAGATGCGGCAGCAGATAGAGCCCGCGGTTCTTGCCACCCCGCCGCCGGGGGCGCCGACGGCGTCGCGGAACGTCTTCGACGGCCGGCGTCTCTTCGCTCATGTCGCGCCACGCAATACCGCGAGAACGCTGCTGCCACCGCGAACGCGGTCGCCCTTGGCGACGCGCGGCTGTGCATCGCTCGGCAAGATCACGTCCGTGCGGGAGCCGAAGCGGATCAACCCGTAGCGTTCGCCCCGGTTCACCCATTCGCCGACGACGGGGTGACAGACGATCCGCCGCGCGATCAGGCCCGTGATCTGCACCACCCGGATCCGCGCGCCCCGGCTGGTTTCGAGACGGAGTTCGCAACGCACGTTTTCGGTCTCGGCCTTCGGATTGAAGGCGGCCAGGAAGCGTCCCCCGTGGCGCGTCACGCTCGTCACGCGCCCCGCGAGCGGCATCCGGTTGACGTGCACGTTGAAGACCGAGAGGAAGATCCCAATGCGCAGCGACTTCTGGCCATCCTCTTCTTCGATTTCCCCGACATCGATCACGCGTCCGTCCGCAGGCGACACGACCGTGTCTTCGTCGCCGGGAATCACGCGATTGGGATTGCGGAAAAAGGCGGCGACGAAGACCGAGAGACCCAGAAACAGCGTCGCGATTGCCGTCCATCCCAGAAGCGCCGCACAGCCCGCGAGGGCCAGGGGGACCAACCCGAGCACGAACGCGTCGACCACCACGGGTTCCGTGGGACGTTCGACGAAGACAGGCGACGGGTCGTTCTGGGTATCGGGTTCCACAGCCCCTCAGTTCTTGCTTCGATCCACCAGCCGCTTCTCCGCGAGCCAGGGCATGAGTCCGCGCAGTTTCGCGCCCACGCGCTCGAGGTCGTGCTCTTGACCTTCGCGCGCCAGCGCTTTGAATCCGGGATTCCCGGCGCGATTCTCGAGAATGAATTCCCGCGCGAATTGTCCCGATTGGATTTCCCGCAAGATCTCCTTCATTCGAGCGCGCGTCCCGTCGTCCACGACGCGCGGCCCCCGCGTCAGGTCTCCGTATTCCGCGGTGTTGGAAATCGAGTACCGCATGTTCGCGATGCCGCCTTCGTAGATCAGATCCACGATCAACTTCACTTCGTGGATGGTCTCGAAGTACGCCATCTCCGGTGAATATCCGGCGTCGACGAGGGTTTCGTAACCCGCGGTCATGAGGGCCGTGAGCCCTCCGCACAGAACCGCCTGCTCGCCGAAGAGATCCGTTTCGGTCTCTTCCCGAAAGTTCGTTTCGATGATGCCCGCGCGCCCGGCGCCAATTCCCTTCGCATAGGCGAGCGCGATCTCGAGGGTGTCGCCCGCAGGATCCGCGTGAACGGCCACCAGCGACGGGACTCCCTTGCCCGCTTCGTAATGGCCGCGCACGGTGTGTCCCGGTCCTTTCGGTGCCGCCATGAAGACGTTGACGTTCTCCGGCGGCGTGATCTGGCCGAAATGGATATTGAAGCCGTGCGCCACCGCCAGGTAGTCGCCGTCCGCGAGGTGCGGTTCGATGTCTTCTTTGTAGATGTCCGCCATGCGTTCATCGGGCAGCGTCAACATTACGACCTGGGCCTCGTGGGCGGCTTCCCCGGGCGTCAACACGCGCAGGCCTTCGTTTTCCGCCTTGGGGCGCGAAGTCGAATCTTTGCGCAGCCCCACCACGACCCGGACGCCGGAATCCCGAAGGTTCAGGGCGTGGGCGTGGCCTTGGCTTCCGTATCCGATGATGGCGACGGTTTTTCCATCGAGCCGCCCCAGATCCGCGTCCTTGTCGTAAAAGATTCGCAATGACATTCTGTTCAACTCCCTCGACCCACGACGAGTGGGCCTGTCTGCACCAGGTTTGTAAGCCCCAAGGGCTCGAGCAAGCGGGTGATCGCGTCGATCTTCTGCCGGGAGCCCGTCACTTCGATGACGAACGATTTGGCCGAGACGTCGACGATCTTGCCCCGAAAGATTTCAGCGATGCGCATGACTTCCGGACGCGACTCCGGGCTGGGTGACACCTTCAGCATGGCCAATTCACGCGCCACGAATTCCGTACCCGTGTGATCCTTCACCGTCATGACGTCGATCAGCTTGTGGAGCTGCTTGGTAATCTGCTCGATGGTGTCGTCGTCCCCATGGGTCACGATCGTCATGTGGGAGACTTTCTCGTCGAGCGTCGGTGCCACATTCAGGCTGTCGATGTTGTAGCCGCGGCCACTGAACATCCCCGCAACCCGGGAAAGCACACCGAATTCGTTTCGCACCGTGATCGAGATCGTGTGACGCATTCGACCCCCTACCCGATCGGGTCCGGGTCGCTGAGCACCATCTTCGAGGAAGGCGAGCCCGAGGGGACCATCGGATAACAGTTTTCGGTTTCGCTCACGCGGAAATCGACCACCACCGGGCCCGGATGCGCGAAGGCCTGTTCGAGCACCGGTTCCACTTCGTCGACCTGCGTCGCGCGCAAGCCCAGCGCGCCCATGGCGTCCGCGAGCTTCACCCAATCCGGCCCCACGTGGAGATCGCTGCCGGAGATGTGATTGTCGTAGATCAACTGTTGCCACTGGCGAACCATGCCGAGATAGCGGTTGTTGATGATGAGCACCTTGACCGGGAGGTTCTCCTCCACCGCCGTGACGAGTTCCTGAATCGTCATGAGCAGCGAACCGTCGCCCGCGATGCAGATGACCAGCTCGTTGGGCCGCGCGACCTGGGCCCCGACCGCGGACGGCAGGCCAAAGCCCATGGTCCCCAGCCCTCCCGAGGACACCCAGTTGTTGGGGGCCTGGCAGTGGTAATACTGGGCTGCCCACATCTGGTGCTGTCCCACGTCCGTGGTCACCACCGCATTGCCGCGGGTCATCTGAAACACCTTGTCGATCACGAACTGAGGCAGCAGCGGGCCGTCCGGCGCTTGGGTGTACGCGATCGGGTGCGCTTGGTCCCAGGTCTCGATCTGGCTCCACCAGGGCGCGATGCGCTCGTGGAAGCGCGACAGGTCCGGGTCGTCGCCCAGCAGCTTGAGGAGCTTCTGCAAACAGTTCCGCACGTCCCCCACGATCGGGATGTCGACGTGAACGGTCTTGCGAATCGTGGTCGGGTCGATATCGATGTGGATCTTGCGCGAACGCGTACTGAACTCGTCGAGCTTGCCCGTCACGCGGTCGTCGAACCGCGCGCCTATGGCGACCAGGCAATCGCTCTGATCCACTGCGAGATTCGCGCGATAGGTTCCGTGCATTCCCAACATGCCCAATGAACAGGGGTGATCGCCGGGAATGCCACCGATCCCCATCAGCGTGTAGGTCGTCGGTGCGCGTAGCCGCTGCACGAACTCCATGAGTTCCTTCGACGCTCCCGAGAGAATCACACCGCCCCCGAAGTAGATCACCGGGCGCTCGGCCTGGAGGATCATGGCGAGGGCCTTCTTGATCTGACCCCAATGCCCCTCGTAACGCGGTTGGTAGTGATCGAGGGCGATCTCTTTGGGATAGTGGAACTCCGCTTCCTGGTTGCTCACGTCTTTGGGAATGTCGACGAGCACCGGCCCCGGTCGACCGGAAGTCGCAATGTAGAACGCTTCTTTGATGATGGGCGCCAGATCGCGCGCATCTTTCACCAGGTAATTGTGCTTCGTAACCGGTCGCGTGAGCCCGACATTGTCCGCTTCTTGGAACGCATCGCTGCCGATGGCGTTGGTCGCGACCTGGCCCGAAAACACGACCATCGGAATCGAATCCGCATACGCGGTGGCGATCCCGGTGATCGCATTGGTCAGGGCGGGCCCCGACGTCACCAACGCGACACCCGGTCGCCCGCTCGCGCGCGCATAGCCATCGGCCATGTGGACCGCGCCCTGTTCGTGACGCGCCAGGACGTGGCGAAATCCGTGGCGATAGATCGCGTCGTAAATGAACAGCACCGCGCCACCGGGGTGGCCGAACACGACGTCGACCCCTTCGGCTTTGAGGCACTCAATCAGAATGTCTGATCCGGTGGTTTTCACCTGGGTCATCCTAGTCGCGGGTCTCCAACGCATTGGAAACCGCGTTCTCATTGCGGCAGGGGTTGGGCCTGGTGGCCGCGGTCTCGTGAGCCTGGCACGCGCGTAACCCCGCGAACGTAAACGACTCCTCAGGGGGTGTCAAAACGGCGGATCCGGCCCTCGGCGGGCTCGCCGGTGCGCCGGACCTCGGCCTCGGCTCGGCGTCCGTAGAGGGGGATCAGGGCGTCTCCCGCGATTGCCTGCCCGGCTCGGATCTGCCACAGGCCGAGCTCCCCCACCGCGGCAATCCGCGCCTGCGGGAGCGGCCGTACCCGCTCGAAGGCCGGGTCCAGATGGGCTTCCACGCCCTCCTCCGCCCTTCCCAGGGCATCTTCGACCAGGGTGAAGCCCACCGGCAGCCGAGCCGCCAACGCTTCCGGGGTATAGATCCCCAACGGCAACTCCGGGCGCGAACCCTCCCCACGAGCGTCGAACGCTCCCGCAAAGACCTCTCCGCGTTGGGCATCGAGCAATGCCACGACGCCCCCCTCGACCCGGCCGCCCGCCCGCGCGAGCGCCGCCAGCGTAGAGACTGCGGCCACCGGGCAATCGCGCCCGAAGATCAGTCCCTTGACCGTCGCAACGGCGACCCGCAAGCCCGAAAACGACCCGGGTCCCACGGAGACCGCCACCGCTTCGATTTCTTCCGGACGCAACCCCGCCGCCCGAAGCACCTCGTCGAGCGTCGGCAACAGCAATTCCGAGGGAGCGCCCCGCGATTGCTTCGACGCGACGGACCGAAGCTTCCCGGCTTCGAAAACCGCAGCCCCGGCAAAACCCGTGGCGGAATCGATGGCGAGCAGACGCACGGAGGTCTCGCGACGGTCGTCTAGAGGCCGGCGCGGTCGCGCAGGAAATCCACGAAGGATCCCCAGTGGCGCGCAAGGTCGTTCCAGAACGCGAGACCCATCAAGAGGATGAGCATGGTGAGACCGATCTGTTGCGCGATTTCGCGCGTTCGCAGGGAAACCGGCGAGCGCTTGATCCCTTCGATCGCAAAGATCAGCGCTTGCCCCCCGTCGAGCACCGGGATGGGGAGCAAGTTCAGGATTCCCAAGTTGATGCTGATCAACACCAACACCGAGAGATACGCCTCCCAACCGCGTTGAAAGGCGTTGTGTGCGATCTCGGCGATCAGAATGGGCCCGCCTACCTGCTTCCTCGAAACCTCGCCGGTCACGAGCTTTCCGAGACCGCGCAGGAACGTGCGCGTCGTATCCACCGTCATCTCGACGGCGCGCGGCACCGCGACGAAGGGATTGCGCTCCTGGTCCTCGGCGACGGCTCCGATCAACGCGGCCGGTTGGGCCGCAATGCCAATCAGGTAACGGTCTTCCTCGATCCCCAACCCCGTATCGACGCGATCGATGCGCGGTTGAATTTCCACGACGTGGTTTTCGCCGGCTCGCGCATAGGCGATGGAGAGACTGCGTCCTTTACTCGATCGAACGGTTTCCGCGAAACTCGCGAAGCTCCCAACGGGATTCCCGTCGACGGCGAGAATCAGGTCTCCGAGGGCGAGTCCCGCCTCATCGGCGGCGGAATCCGGCGTCACTTGCTGGATGAGTGCGGTTGCGGGAATCACGCCGAGCGCATCGAGACTTCCGAGCGCGGGCACCTGCATCACCACCGATTCCACGGAGTCGCCCGAACCCCGCTCCACTTCGACTTCCGCAATTCCCGTCACTTGCGCGTATGCATTCGCCAAGCCCGACCAGTCTTCCACACTGGTTTCAGCCACGCGTTGGATGCGATCGCCACTGCGAAGTCCCGCCGTGGCCGCCGGCGCATCCGCCTTGGGGATCCCGATCATGGCGCGCAAGCGGTTGTGCTCGATCCCCGCGAAACCGATGGTTTGAACCGTTCCGAACTCGTCGAGTCCCGTACGCGCGGCGACGGGCACGACGATCCGCAGCCGGGCACCGTCGCGCTCGACTTCGAATTCGACCGATTCGCCGGGCGCGCTTCGCACGTGGCTGCGGACGTCGTCCCACCACGTGACTTCTTCGCCTCCCACAGTGAGAACCCGGTCCCCCACCGAGAGACCCACTTCCGCCGCGGGTGCACCGCGTTCGATATTCCCGATGACGGGAGCCGGGCGATCGATTCCGGCGAACAGCGTGCCGGTGAACACGAAAATCGGCAGAACGAGGTTCATCACCGGTCCGGCAAAGACGATGGCGAGCTTCTGCCAAACGGGCTTACGGTCCAGGGCGTGCTCGGGATCGGCGTCGACTTCCTCGCTGTCGGCCTCGTCGGGGTTTTCGCCCAGCATCTTGACGAACCCACCCAGTGGAAACCAAGCCACGACGTAATCCGTACCGCCCCGGTGCCACGCCATGCGGAAGCGCCCAAAGCCGACCGGCGGCCCGAAACCGAGCGAGAATTTGAGGACCCGAACGCCACACATCTTGGCGACCAGGAAATGACCGAGTTCGTGGATGAAGATCAAGATGCCGAGCATCAAGACGAAAGCGCCCAAGCCAGAGATAAAACCCGTCATACGCATCTCCCCGGTTGAGTCGTCTTCTGCTCCGTTGCGAACGCACGCGCCCAAGCGTCGGCTTCGCCCACGTCGTCGAGATCCCGCACGGAGCTGCCGGCGCTGTGGCGCAGGTGTTCATCCAGCACGGCGGAGTTGATCGACGCGATCGCCGGAAAGGGGATCGCCCCATCGAGAAAGCGAGCCACGGAGACTTCATTGGCGGCGTTCACCACCGCGGGCGCGAGTTCGCTGCCGCGAAGCGCCGCGTACGCCAGGTCCAAACAGGGAAAGCGCTTGCGATCGGGCACTTCGAAATCGAGGCGGCCGGCGGTTGCCAGATCCAATCGCGGAAGTTCCAGAGGAAGGCGCTCCGGATGGGCAAGGGCGACGGCGATGGGGACCCGCATGTCGGGCAAGCCGAGTTGGGCGAGCACGGATCCGTCACAAAACTCCACCATCGAATGAATGATCGATTGGGGATGAACCACGACATCGATGAATTCCGGCGCAACGTCGAACAACCAACGCGCCTCGATGACCTCGAGCCCCTTGTTCATGAGGGTCGCGGAATCGATCGTGATCTTCGGACCCATGTCCCAATTGGGGTGTTTGAGCGCTTCGGCCACGCTCGCCTTGGCCATTCGCTCCGGCGTCCAGGTGCGAAATGGCCCCCCGGAGGCCGTCAAGATCACCTTGGCGATGTCTTCGCGCCGCTGTCCTTCGAGAACCTGAAAAATCGCGCTGTGTTCACTGTCCACCGGCAGCAAGCGAACCCCCTGGCGTTGGACTTCGCGCAACACCAACGCACCCGCCATCACCATCACTTCCTTGTTCGCCAGCGCAACGTCGCGACCGGCTCGGATCGCCGCGAGGGTCGGGCCGAGGCCCACGGCACCCACCAAGGCTGCAACGACGAGATCGCTCTCGCATTGCGCGACGGCGTCGAGCCCCGTAGCGCCGGTCAGGATTTCCACCGACTGAGAGCCGATGGCATCGCGCAGCGCCTGCGCGCATTTCTCATCTGCGACCGACACGATCGGCGGAGAAAACCGGCGGACCTGGGAAGCGAGCTTCTCCACGTTGCGACCGGCGGCAAGTCCGGTGACCTGGAATTTCTCCGGGAACTCTTCCGCCACGGCAAGCGTCTGTTCACCGACGCTGCCGGTGCTCCCGAGGATACTGATGCGCCGCGCGCTCACTTCGAGCCCTGAACCTGCGCACTCGTCATCCCGAAGCGCCGCTCGCGAGACTGAAAATCGAGGATGGCATCCACCAGATCGCCTTTCCGAAAGTCCGGCCACATGCGCTCGGTCACGTGAATCTCGGTGTACGCGATCTGCCACAAGAGGAAATTCGAAACTCGGGATTCGCCGCCGGTTCGGATCAAGAGATCGGGATCCGGAACTTCGGGGTCGTAGAGATAGGCGCTGAACGCCTTCTCGTCGATATGATCCGCGGAGGCCTTCCCCTGTTCCACATCGCGCAACAGCTTCCGCACGCCATCGACGATCTCCTGCCGTCCCCCATAGGACAGCGCAAAGACGAGTTGCATTTCATCGTTGTCGCGCGTCTTCGCGAGGGCCCGGTCGAGTTGCTCGCGAACGCTGGGCGGAAGCAGCTCGAGGCGTCCCACAGCGCGCACGCGGATCCCGTTGCGCATCACCTCGTCCAGTTCCTCTTCGAGGTAGCGTTCCAGCAATCCCATCAGCTCGCCGACTTCGTCGCGCGGGCGATTCCAGTTTTCGAGCGAGAAGGCGTACAGGGTCAGGGTACCGATGCCCAGCTCGTGGGCCGCGCGCAAGACCGCGCGCACGGACTCGATGCCCTCGCGGTGGCCTTCGATGCGCGAAAGTCCGCGTTCTTCGGCCCAACGACCATTCCCATCCATGATGATCGCTACGTGCCGGGGGAGATGTTCGGGATCCAGTCGGCGCTCCACCATGACTAGACCTCCATGACCTCCTTCTCCTTTTGCGCCGCGATTTCGTCGATCTTGCCCACGAACTCGTTGGTGAGATCCTGGACCTTCTTGTCCGCGCGGTGACGATCATCTTCGGCGAGACCGTCTTTCTCGAGGTCCTTCAACATTCCCAAGGCCTCTCGACGCGCGTCGCGAACACCCAATTTGTGGTGTTCGGACGTCTTGTGGACCATCTTGACCATCTCTTTGCGACGTTCTTCGGTCAATGCCGGGATGGGAAGGCGGATCACCTTTCCGTCCGACGCCGGCGTGAGACCGAGGTCCGAACTTTGGATGGCCTTCTCGATCGCCTGGATCGAACCTTTGTCGAACGGAGACACGACGATTAGACGCGGATCCGGCGCGGTTAGATTCGCCAGCTGATTGATCGGCGTCGGCGTGCCGTAGTAGTCGACCTGCACACCGTCCAACAAGGCCGGATTCGCGCGCCCCGTGCGCACCTTCTGCAGTTCGTGCCGAAGACTGCGAACCGCCTTGTCCATGGCGTCCTGAGCTTCATTCACCACGATGGCGACTTCTTCGTCCGCCATGGCATCCTCCGTCAGTCGGAAACAACAGTCCCCGTGTGCTCGCCCGATACGGCTTTCCGAATACTTCCAGGAACCGTCATATCGAACACGATGATGGGTATCTGATTCTCGCGACACAGCGCGATTGCGGATTGATCCATGAAGCGGAGGTTCTCCTGGATCGCGCGCTGGTACGTGAGTTGCTCGTAGCGCACCGCTTCTTTGTCCGTCTCCGGGTCGGCGCTGTAGACACCGTCGACGCGCGTCGCCTTCAAGAGAACTTCGGCGTGAATTTCCGCCGCACGCAGTGCCGCCGCGGTATCGGTCGAGAAGTAGGGATTCCCGGTGCCGGCGGCGAAGATCACCATCCTTCCCTTCTCCAGATGACGCACGGCGCGCCTTCGGATGTAGGGCTCGGCGACCTGCTTGATCTCGATCGCCGAAAGGACGCGCGTGGGCAGTCCCACTTTCTCGAGTGCGTCCTGAAGCGCCAGGGCGTTGATGACACTCGCCATCATTCCCATGTAATCCGCGATGCCGCGATCCATCCCCTCCGAGGCCGCCGTGATGCCGCGGATCACGTTTCCGCCGCCAATCACGATGCCGATCTGGGGCACCAGTTCGTGGACTTCGCGGATCTCTTCGGCGATGCGGGCGATGATGGTCGGGCTGATCCCAAACCCGCTCTCCCCAGCGAGACGCTCTCCGGAGAGTTTCAGAAGGATCCTGCCGTACGCGGCACTCACGCTTCCGCCTCGTCTCCCAGTTTGAAGCGCTCGAACGCCTGAACGCTGACGGGGCTGCCGGCGCTACGCGAAACCGCCTCGAGAAGATCGGCGATGGATTTGTCGGGATCCTTCACGAAAGCTTGTTCCACGAGACAGACCTCGGCAAAAAACTTCTTGAGGCGCCCCTCGACGATCTTGTCGATGACCTGCTCGGGCTTGCCGCTTTGATCCGCTTGCTTGCGCAAGATCTCGCGCTCTCGATCCACCACCGAGGCGTCGAGTCCATCGCGCGCCACAGCGAGCGGTGTCGGGTCCACCGCCGCCACGTGCATCGCCAGGTCCTTGGCGAGCGGCGCAACCGAATCCGCCGCGGCCTCCGTGGCCAGTGCGATCAGAACGCCGAGTTTTCCGCCGGCGTGCACGTAACCGCCCACGGACCCGGCACCATCGACGCTCAAGCGCGTGACGCGTTTGAGCACGATGTTCTCACCGACGGTCGTAATCGTCTGCGTAATCCGCTCAGAAACCGGGGTCCCGTCGAGATCCGCAGCCAGGACCCGGTCGACATCCGTCAGTCCGTCGCTCCCGGCCACGAGCTCCGCGAGCGTTTGCGCCAGGGATTGATACTCGGGCGTCTTGGCGACGAAGTCGGTTTCGCAGCCGAGTTCGACCATTCCACCGGCACTTGGACCGATCGCAAAACTGATGGTCCCCTCGCTCGTCGCGCGGCCACCGCGTTTGCTCGCCTTGGCGAGACCTCGCTCGCGCAGCAAGTCGACGGCCTCCGAAACATCCCCGTCCGCGTCGCCCAGGGCACGCTTGCAGTCCATCATCCCCGCACCCGTGCGGTCCCTCAGTTCCTTCACCGCCTTTGCGGAAATCTCGCCCACGTCCGGTTCCTCTCTTTACTCTGAATCTTTGGTTTCGGGCTTCGCAGCAGCTTCCGCGGCAGCCGGTTCGGCAGGTTTCGTAGCGGCAGCCGGTTCGGCGGGTTTGGCATCGGCCGCCGGCGCTTCGGCCTTCCCTTCGTTCCAACCCCCCGCCGAATGGCCGCGGCCACCACCGCCGCCACCGCCCGGTCCACCGCGGCCACCGGGACCGCCAGGACCGCCGCCACGGCTTCGGCGCGGCGGTTGCTTGATCTCCACCACCACGCGACCGCTGCTGGGCGCCGCCGCTTCGGTCGGCGCACGACGCGCTTCCTTCTCGGCGACTTCGGCCTGGACGCGCTGGTTGTGAACTTCGGCGCCTTCGAGACACGCATCGGCCATCTGGCCACAATAGAGTTGGACCGCGCGAATCGCGTCGTCGTTGCCGGGAATCACGTAGTCAATTCCGTCCGGACTGCAATTGCTGTCCACCACGCCGACCACGGGAATACCCAGACGACGCCCCTCGCTGACCGCGATGTGTTCCTTGCCCACGTCGATCACCACGATGGCGTCGGGCAAGCGCGTCATGTCCTTCAACCCATCGAGTGACTTTCGGTATTTTTCGATCTGGCGATTCATCCCCGATAGCTCTCGTTTGGAAAGCTCGGCGGATTTCTCTTCGTCGCCGACCGTCTCGAGCATGTTCTTGAAGCGGTCGATGGACTTCTTGACCGTGCGGAAATTCGTCAACGTTCCGCCGAGCCAGCGGTTGTTCACGAAAAACTGCTGGGATCGTTCCGCCTCCAGCCGGATCGGCGCCTGAGCCTGACGCTTCGTCCCGACGAACAGGACCTTGCCACCGCCCGCCGTGATTTCCCGCAAGAAATCCACAGCCATCTGAAACAACCCAACGGTCTGATCGAGGTTGATGATGTGGATTCCGTTGCGCTCGCCGTAGATAAACGGGCGCATGCGCGGATCCCATCGTCGGGTCTGGTGTCCGTAGTGAACACCGGCTTCGAGCAACGATTGGACCGTGACTTCGCCGTTTTGCCGCGCAAACGCGCCGGCGGTAGCGGCCGACATGGATTCCGGGGAGGGTTCGCTGGACGCACTGGGATCGCTGGTCGGTTCGACCATTCGAGAAACTCCTTCGCGGTTATGCCTCCGCTCCGGCCGTGCTTCCCCCACCGCATTCGCACGAGAAGCCGCAGCTTCGCGCGCGTACACGGCACCGCAGGGGCGACGCAGAGCGTGTGAATTGGCCCGTTGATAGCAAATCTGGCTTGCGGGGTCTCGGTTGGGGCGAGAAAGCTTCGCCCCCGAAGGGTGGCCCTCGGTCACCCGGGCATCCTCGCCAGCCAGAACTAGGTGGTGTATTCGGCGTTGATTCGGACGTAGTCGTAGGAGAGGTCGCAGGTCCAGCAACTGGCCCCACTTCGGCCCGCTCCCAGGCGCACGGCGATTTCGACCTCCGGACGGGCCAACCGCAACGCAGCCTTCCGGCGCGCGGCGGGCCCCGTGGAGGCCCCCGAGCCGAATACCCGGACCCCGGACAGCCGCACCTCCGCCCGATCGAGGCGAATCGCGACCCCCGCTGCGCCGATCGTCTGCAGAATTCGCCCCCAATTCGGGTCGCGGCCAAAGATCGCGGTCTTGACCAGCAGCGAGTTGGCGACCCGCCGGGCCGCCAGGGACGCATCCGCCGGGCTCTTGGCGCCTTCGATGCGCACAGAGATCAGCGTCGTGGCCCCCTCTCCGTCCCGCGCCAGGTCTTTGGCGAGGGTCTCGCACACGTCCCCAATGGCTTGAGCGAATCGGCTGGCACCGCGGTCCGAAGACTTCGCCAGGCGGGCGTTCTCCGCGCACCCGTTGGCGAACAACAAGACCGTGTCGCTGGTCGACGACTCGCCGTCGATCGTCAACCGGTTGAAGCTGCGGTCGGCGCTCGCGCGCAGGATGCGGCGCAACAACGCCGGCGCCACGGCGGCATCGGTCACGAGAAAGGAAAGCATGGTGGCCATGTTGGGTTCCACCATCCCGGACCCCTTGGCGATCCCCGCAACGCGGACTTCCCGGCTCCCGATGCGCAAACGCGCATGGGCGAGCTTGGGAACCGTATCCGTGGTCATGATCGCGCGGGCCGCACTCGGCAATCCGCGCGGCGACAAGCCCCGGATCGCCGCCGGGAGCGCGGCCTGAATCTTCGCCAACGGCAAGGGCTCGCCGATCACGCCCGTCGAAGCGACGAGCATCTCTTTCTCGAGGCACCCCACCGCCGCCGCCGCCGAAGCCGCCATCGAGCGGGCGGCCGCCACGCCACGTGTCCCCATGGCGACGTTCGAGACCCCGCTATTCACCACCACACCGCGGGCGCGCCCCGCGCGAACCCGTTCGCGCGACACCGTCACCGGTGCCCCCACGACGGTGGAGCGCGTGAATACGCCCGCAGCAGCCGCAGGCACATCGCTCACCAGCAAGGCGAGATCGAGAACCCCCTTGGCTTTGATTCCGCAGTGGACTCCTACGGCGCGAAAGCCGCGCGGCAGGCTCGAATTGGATTGGGTCTTCTTTGCCAAAGCGACGGGAAAGTAAGCAAACGCCGGCCGCTAGCCCATGGCCCCGTGGCACTTCTTGTACTTCTTGCCACTTCCACACGGGCAGGCGTCATTGCGCCCGACCTTCTTTCCGGCATCGCCGGAATCCGACGGCCCCGCGGACGCGCCGGGCCCCGGACCCTGCGGCCGCATGGGGGTCGCGGGCGTTCGCCGCGGCGGAGCCAGTCCCGCCGGCGCGTTTCCCGGACCCGCCTCGTTGGGATCGGGAATCGCGACCTTGAACAAGAGTTCCGTCACCTGCTGGTCGACGCGATCGGTCATCTCTTCGAACATCGTGTAGCCCTCGCGGGTGTACTCCACCTTGGGATCGCGCTGGGCATAGCCTCGGAAGGCGACGCCTTCCCGAAGCGCATCCATCGAAAGCAGATGGTCCTTCCACAACCGGTCGACAGTTTGAATCACGAAGTCGCGCTCGACCTGCTCGAAGGTCGGGAATCCGAGTTGGCCTTCCCGCTCCGCGTTGAATTGCACAGCGGCCTCGTTCCAAGCCTTCCGCTTGTCTTCCAGGTAGGCGAGCAGGCGATCGAGAATCGCCCGGCCGAATTCGTCCTGCTCCGTCGGCGGGCGACCGCCCTCACCTTGAAAGGGAGGCTCGCGAAGGTCGAAGGGCAATCCGAATTGCACTTCGAGTTCCTTGGCGATTTCTTGCAATTGCTCGGGGTCCGGGTCGCCCTTGGGCGGCCAATGGAGCCCCAGGGTGCCGACCAACACGCCCTCGGTCATGTCGCAGCATTCCGCGTGCATGTCCTCGCGCGAAAGCATCTCGTGGCGTCGGGCGTAGAAGGCCTGGCGCTGCTTGTTCATGACGTCGTCGTAGTCGAGCAGGTGCTTGCGTGTATCGAAGTTGCGCGCCTCGACCTTCTTCTGCGCGTTCTCGATCACCCGGGTAAGGAGGCGGTGTTCGATCGCTTCGCCCTCCTCGACCCCCACGCGATCCCACCATTGGGCCACGCGTTCGGATTCGAAGATCCGCAACAGATCATCTTCGAGGCTGAGATAAAAACGCGAGGAGCCCGGATCGCCCTGGCGACCCGCGCGACCGCGCAACTGATTGTCGATGCGTCGACTTTCGTGGCGTTCGGTACCGATGATGTGAAGCCCGCCGGCCGCCACGACTTCGAGGCGTTCCTCGCCACATTCCTCTTCGTAATCCGCGCGCGTCGTCAGAAACTCCGGATCTTCGCGATTGTCCTTGCACTTCACGAGGGCGAGCATCTCGGGATTGCCGCCCAGCACGATGTCGGTGCCGCGTCCCGCCATGTTGGTCGAAATCGTCACCGCACCCTTGCGACCCGCCTGGGCGACGATGTCGGCTTCGCGCTCGTGCTGCTTCGCGTTGAGAACGTTGTGCTTGACCCCGGTCTTCTTCAATTTGCGCGAGAGCATCTCCGAGGTCTCGATCGCGATGGTGCCCACCAGCACCGGCTGACCTTCCGCGTGTCGCTCCTGGATTTCCTCGACGACCGCGTCGAACTTTTCTTTCTTGGTCTTGAACACCACGTCCGCGCAGTCGTTGCGCAACAGCGGCCGATTGCTCGGGACCACGACCACGTCGAGGTCGTAGATCTTTGCGAATTCCGGTGCCTCGGTGTCCGCCGTCCCCGTCATCCCCGACAGCTTGTTGTACATGCGGAAATAATTCTGGAACGTGATGGAAGCGAGGGTCTGGTTCTCGCTGCGAATCTGGATGCCCTCTTTGGCCTCCACGGCCTGATGCAGACCATCGGACCATCGGCGCCCGGGCATCTGACGCCCGGTAAACTCGTCCACGATCACGACTTCGCGCTTTCCGCCTTCGCCGGGTTTCACCACGTAGTGGACGTCGCGTTTCTTCAGGCTGTGGGCTTCGAGGGCTTTGTTGACCGCGTGCAACACCTGAAGCATTTGCGGGTCGAAGAGGTTCTCGACCCCCAGCATCTTTTCGACTTTGTGGATGCCCTCTTCGTTGAGAACCGCGTGATGGTCCTTCTCGTCCACCCAATAGTCGCCGCTTTCTTCGATGCCCTCTTTCGGATTTCCCTTCTCGCCCTTCTTCAACCGAGGAATCACGCGGTTGGCCACGGCATAGATCTGGGTGTTCTCTTCGGTGGGCCCGGCAATGATGAGCGGCGTTCGCGCTTCGTCGATCAGAATGGAATCGACCTCGTCGACGATGGCGTAGTTGAGCACGCGCTGAACGAAGTACTGGAGCCCGGGCTTCATGTTGTCGCGCAGGTAATCGAAACCGAATTCGTTGTTGGTCCCGTAGGTGATGTCCGACCCATAAGCGGCTCGCCGCTCTGCATCACCGATGTCGTGAAGGATCACGCCGACGTCGAGGCCGAGGAAGCGATGGATCTGACCCATCCACTCGGAGTCGCGGCGCGCCAGGTAATCGTTGACCGTGACGATGTGGACGCCGTCCCCCGACAACGCGTTCAGGTACGCGGGCAGGGTCCCCACCAGGGTCTTGCCCTCGCCGGTCTTCATCTCGGCGATGATTCCGCGGTGCAGGATGATTCCACCCAGGACCTGGACGTCGAAGTGGCGCTGCCCGAGGGTGCGTTTGGAGGCTTCTCGAACCGTGGCAAATGCCTCCGGGAGAAGGTCGTCGAGGCTCTCGCCCTGCTCCACGCGCTGACGGAAGCTGGCCGTACGGCCCCGCAGCTCGGCATCCGTCAGTCCGACCACGTCCCGCTCGAGCTCGCCCACGCGAGCCACCAGCGGCACCATGCTCTTCAGCAAACGGTCATTCTGACTTCCGAAGATTTTCTGTAGAAAGTTGGCCATGGGATGCGCGGTTTCTCCGTCGGAGACAGCCGGGGGGACGGGAGTTTAACGAGAGCCCCTATCTCGGGCCAACCGAACTGAGATCAATCGAGGATGTAGTGCATGGGATCCACGGATTTCCCCTTCACTTCCACCACGTAGTGGAGATGCGGGCCCGTGCTTCGCCCCGTACTCCCCACGGCCGCAATCAGCTCTCCGCGCGCGACCGTATCCCCTTTCTTGACGTGAATCGTCGCGGTATGGCCGTAGAGGGTTCGAACCCCATACCCGTGATCGACGATCACCGTCTTGCCGAGCGGTCCCTTGCGACCGACGAAAACCACCCGCCCGTCCGCAGGCGCGATGATGGGTTTGCCGGGTTCCGTCGCGATATCGAGCCCCATGTGGCGTTCCCGGCGACCCGTGAAGGGAGAAATTCGGGTACCAAAGGTCGAACTGATCCAGCCGCGCGTCGGCCGAATCGAAGGCGTCGAGGCCAATTGGTTGGCCTTGTCGTGCAATTGTTCGATCAGGTCCTCGAGGGACGCCGATTGCTGTCCCGCGATGAAGGCCGCCCGATCCACCTGGATTGCCATCTGCTCCAGATTCCCGAGCCCGGTGTCTGCGTGGAATTCGCGCCAGGAATCCTCGCCCCCGCCGCGTCCGGCCGGATTCGGCGTCTGCGGGTCCGCAGCGTCCTCGGCCGGCGTGCCACCGCCCAATCCAGGCTCCCCATCGGGTGCGATCTCACCGCCGGGTAGATCGGCGATGACCCGCACCTTGCGTTCGAAGGCGCGAATTCGCGAAAGCGCACCATCGAGGTCGGCGAGTTTCTCGGCGAAGGCCTGGATCTGAGCGCGCTGTTCTTCGGTTTCGGATCGAAGTGCATCGAGTTCCACGACATCCTGACGTACGCGTCGATAGTCGATGGCCCCCGCCAACACCGCAAAGACCACGGCGAGCGTCGTCCCCACCGCGATGGCGGCCCAGCGCTTGGGCACCTGGTAGCGGCGCACCTTCGACCGTTCATCGGGAATCACCAGCACAGTAAAACGTTCCATGGGGAAGAAAGATCGGAAGGACTCGGCGCGGGCTTGAACAGATTCGGCTCCTCACAAGCCGGCAGACGAGGATCGAACCCTCCGAATTCGCAAAACTTCCCCGGACGGCACGTCCGGCACGGATTCACTGCAACCCGGACTCGCATCGAAAAGCACCGGGGGGGGGCGTAGACAAAACCCTACGCTTGAGACCCCAGAAGCTCGCGGGCGTGCTTGCGTGTGGCGGCCGTCACCTTGGCCCCGCCCGCCATGCGGGCGATCTCGTCCACGCGTTCCCGGGTTTGCAACTTCGCGATCGATGCGCGCGTTCGCCCACCCTGCTCGACCTTTTCGACCTTGAAGTGGTCCACTCCCCCCGCTGCAATCTGGGGCAGGTGCGTGATGCACAAGACCTGATGGGTACCCGCCAGCTCGCCCAATACGCGCCCGACGCGATCCGCCACCGCCCCCCCGACGCCCGCATCCACCTCGTCGAATACGAGCACCATCCCGTCGGTCTGCTCGCGCAAGCAGTTCTTCAGCGCCAGAAACACGCGCGATAGCTCGCCCCCGGATGCCACTCGACGCAAGGGGCGTTCGGGTTCCCCCGCGTTGGCGGCCAGCAGAAACTCCGGAATCTCGGCCCCGAAGGGACCGCGCGGAAGATCGGCCTCGGTATCGGGCTCGAGATTCACGCGGAGCTCGGCGCCGGCCAGTGCGAGTTCGCCGAGGGCCGCAGTGACCGCGCGCTCCAACTTTCGCGCCGCCTTCGCGCGTCCGCGGGAAAGTGATTTCACATCCGTGAGCCAGCTCTCGCGCAGTTTTTCGCGCTTAGCGCACATCTCCTCGAGGCGCGATTCCGAACCCCGCAGACCGTCCCATTCGACTTCGAGGTTGGCGCGAAATTCGAGAATGGCGTCTTCGTCGCCGCCGTACTTGCGGGACAATCGGTGCAACACGTCGCTGCGCGCTTCGACTTCCGCCAGACGGATGGGATCCGATTCGATCTCCGAGGCAAAGCGTTCCAGTTCCGATGCCGCGTCGAGGAGATCCGCGTGAAGGCCGCGCAGGCGGCCGATGATCTCGCCGAGGCTGCCGTCGAGCAGCGCGAGCGGTTCCAGCTGCCGCATGGCGGCCGCGATGGCGTCGACGGCCCCGGTCTCGGACCCGGCTTGGGGATCACCGCTCAGGGTCGTGGCGGCCAGGGCCGTTTCTCCGCGCAGCCGGTCCGCGTGAACCAAGCGCTCGCGTTCGACCTCCAACTTCTGCGATTCGCCGCTCACGAGTTTCGCTTCGTCGATTTCGTGCATCTGAAAAGCGAGAAAGTCTTCGCGGCGCGCCCGCTCTTCACCGGCGCTGCGCAGGGTTTCGATCTCCGCATCCAGGGTGCGGAGTTCCGCAAAGCCGCTGGCAACGGTTTCGCGAAGGGCCGTCAGACCACCGGAAGCGTCGAGCAGGCGACCGTGGGTTTCGCGGCGCAAGAGCGCCTGCGATTCGTGCTGGCTCGAAATCTCGATACGCCCGCGAAACAGCTCTGCGAGGGTAGAAACGGGAACCAGCTGCCCCCCCACCTGCGCCCGACTGCGTCCTTCGACGGCAACGGTTCGCCGCACCACGAGTTCGTGGTCCGGGGCGTCGATCCCGCGCGCTTCGAGCTCCGCCTCCAGACTCGGCGATCCGTCCGTACGAAACACGGCTTCGATCACCGCGCAGTCCGCGCCGGTTCGGACGCGATCGCCCGAGGCCCTGGCACCGGCCAACAACGCGAGTGATTCCAAGACCAACGACTTGCCGGCGCCGGTCTCTCCGGTCAACACATTCAGCTTGGGACCGAATTCGAGCTCGACGTCTTCGACCACGGCCAAATCTCGAATTCGCAGGGTTTCGATCAACGTTCACCCCAGCGGAGTTTCTGGCGCAGAATTTCGAAGCGGCTGCGAAAGGGAGACCCCACGATTCGAATCGGGTGGTCCGAGCGACGGATCAGCACCACGTCGGATTCGGTGAGCTGGACGCCCTCCTGGCCGTCGACGGTCAATTGAACCGCCGACCCGCGAGTGCGCGTCTGCACTTCGATCTCCGTCGATTCCGGCAGAACGACCGGACGCTGCGTCAAGGTGTGGGAACAGATCGGCGTCAACACCATGGCGCTCAATTGCGGATGAAGGATCGGCCCCCCCGCCGACAACGAGTAGGCGGTGGACCCGGTGGGCGTCGAGACGATCAAGCCGTCGGCGTGATAGGTCGTCACGTCCGCGCCGGACGACCGCGCTTCGAGTTCGATGATGCGCGCCATGTCGACATTCGAGATCACCGCCTCGTTCAGCGCCAGAAACTGGGCGACCTCCGCGTCTCCACGCCGTACGCGCACGTCCAGACGCATGCGGGGTTCGATGCGGACATTGTCGTCGAACACCCGCTCCAGGGCCGCAAACATTTCATCCAAGGCGATTTCCGTGAGAAACCCGAGCGTCCCGAGGTTCACGCCCAAGATCGGAACGCTGCGCTCACCCACGGAGCGGGCCACGGAGAGCAGGGTTCCATCGCCTCCGAGTACGACGATCAGGTCCACCTGGGCGGTGAGTTCTTGACGTGTGACCCCCGAGCGGCCCACGCATTCAGCGGCGTCTTCGTCGAGCACGACCGCCTGCCCGCGCTCACTCAGCCACTTGTCGAGGCCGCGCACGGTACCGGCAAATTCCGCCTGACTCGGCTTGAGACAGATTCCAACCGAGCGAATCGCCATGAATACGCCTTTCGGGAGGGGTCATACGAGGATCACACTCACGAGCCCGCGTAGCAAGTCGCGCCGCCCTTTGTGATTCCGGTTTCGGACTCCTAGGCTCTGGCGAATGGCGGACAGCGATTCCCTCGAACTCTTTCCGGCCCCTGCCGTCGCACCGCCCCAGGGTCCGCTCGCGGACCGCCAGCGTCCCCGGCACTTGCGGGACGTGATGGGTCAGGATCAGCTGCTCGCGGCGGGCGCTCCCCTGCGGGTGTTGTTCGAGTCCGGCGAGCTGCCTTCGATTCTGTTGTGGGGACCGCCGGGAACGGGCAAGACCACGCTCGCTCAACTTCTCGCTGGCGACGCTTCCCATTTCATTTCGCTCTCCGCCGTGCTGGCGGGCGTCAAGGATGTCCGCGCCGCGGTCGAGCGCGCCGGGCGCGAGCGCGCGGCGGGACGACGGACGGTCTTGTTCATCGACGAGATTCATCGCTTCAACCGCAATCAACAAGACGCCCTGCTCCCCCACGTCGAAGCGGGAACCGTGACGTTGATCGGAGCGACGACGGAGAACCCCTCCTTCGAAGTCGTATCGCCGCTGCTCTCGCGTTGCCGTGTGTTTGCCCTGCAGCCACTCGATCCCGATGCGTTGACCGCGATCCTGCAACGCGCCACCGAGGACGAGAGCGGTGATGCGAGCTTGAAGGGAGTCCGTCTGACGAAAGCTTGTGCGGACGCCATCGCGAGTGCCGCCGGAGGCGACGCGCGTCGCGCCCTCAACATCCTCGAAGCGACCGTCGCGCTGGCGCGTGGTCGAGACCCGTCGGCGACCGAAGTGCCCGTCGACCTGGTCGAAAAAGCCGCCGGGAAACGCGTCCTGTTACACGACCGCGACCGCGAAGAGCACTACAACGTCGTCTCGGCCTTGATCAAGAGCCTGCGCGCCAGCGACCCCGACGCCGCGCTCTACTACGCGGCCCGCATGCTCGACGCGGGCGAGGATCCGCGTTTCGTAGCGCGCCGATTGATGATCTTTGCGTCGGAAGACGTGGGAAACGCGGATCCGCAAGCACTCGCCGTCGCGACCTCCGCCGCTGCTGCGGTGGAACGCATCGGCATGCCCGAAGGCCGCATCGTTCTCGCCCAGGCGGTCACGTTCCTGGCATGCGCGCCCAAGAGCAACGCCTCCTACGTGGGCCTGGAACGCGCCCGCCAAGCGGTCGCCCGGGAAGGCGCGCTGCCGGTGCCGCTCCACCTGCGAAATGCCCCCACCGGGCTCATGCGCGAAATGGGATACGGGCGCGACTACCGATACCCCCACGACGAACCCGACACCTTCGTCGATTCGCAGAACCTCCCGGAACCCCTCGTCGGAGAACTCTTTTATGAGCCGAAGCCGGTGGGGGACGAGGAGGCGATCGCCCGTCGCCTGGCCGCCTTTCGGGCCCGGCGCACCGGGGAGTCCGAATAGTCTCGACTTGCGTGACGATCGCGGACCCAGTATCAACGGGCGCCCGCGACAACCAAATGCTGTTCTCCCCCAGTTCAGCGGCTGCCGCGCCATCGGATCCCCACCCCCGAAAAGGCGAAACCGGATGCGTTTCAGATTCCCGTTCTTCCTCGTCTTGTTGCTCGGTGCCTGCGTGTCGACGCCGCAGGAACCCGTCGAATCCGGCGCCGTCGCCAAACCGATCGCAGTCGCCTGCGCGGGTGAGCACTGCGACCCCGACGGACGCACGCCCTCGCGGTTCCCCAACGTCCTCGAAAGCATCGGACGCAGCGCCGCAGGAATCTTCAAATAGAACTCTGCCGCAGCGCGTCATCGCGCGTTCCAACTGCTATACTCCGCCCCACGAAATTCGCACCTAAGTCGCTGGATCCCTATGCGTTTCCGCTCTCCAGGAAGCGGCGTGGGCTCCCGCTCTTGTTACCCCCGAATTCGCCCACCGGAATTCGCAGCACAGGAACCGACGATGACGACGACGACGACGAACAAGAAACTCCTCGCCTGGGTCGACGAGATGGCGGCCCTTTGCCAATCGGACAACGTTCACTGGTGTGATGGGTCCGAGGCGGAATACGACGAAATGCTGCGGCTGCTCGTCGCGGGCGGGACCGGGCAGAAACTCGACGAAAAGAAACGCCCCAATAGTTATGCCTTTCGTTCGGACCCCGGCGACGTCGCTCGCGTGGAAGACCGCACCTACATTTGCGCAGCGCGCAAAGAAGACGTGGGCCCCACCAACAACTGGTGCGACCCGGCGGAAATGCGCGAAACCCTGCGCGGACTCTTCGCCGGTTCCATGCAGGGACGCACCCTGTACGTGATCCCGTTCAGCATGGGACCGATCGGTTCCCGCATCGCGCAGATCGGAATCCAGCTTTCGGATTCGCCGTACGTCGTCGCCAACATGCGAATCATGACCCGCATGGGAAAAAAGGTCCTCGAGACCCTGGGCGACGGAGATTTCGTTCCGTGCCTGCACTCGGTCGGATACCCGCTCCCGGATGGCAAGGCCGACGTTCCGTGGCCCTGCGACGCGGAGAACAAATACATCGTTCATTTTCCCGAGACGCGTGAGATCTGGTCCTACGGATCCGGCTACGGCGGCAACGCCCTACTCGGAAAGAAATGCTTCGCGCTGCGTATCGCGTCGGTGATGGCACGCGACGAAGGTTGGCTCGCAGAGCACATGCTGATCCTCAAGATGACCTCGCCCCAGGGCGAAGTCCGCTACATCGCCGCCGCCTTCCCCAGCGCCTGCGGGAAGACGAATCTCGCCATGCTGAATCCGACCCTACCGGGTTGGAAGGTCGAAACCGTAGGCGACGACATCGCGTGGATGAAGTTCGGGGACGACGGCCAGCTCTACGCCATCAACCCGGAAGCGGGCTTCTTCGGCGTCGCACCGGGTACCAACGACCTATCGAACCCCAACGCCATGCGGACCCTCGACAAGAACAGTTTGTTCACCAACTGTGCGGTGACCCCGGACGGCGACATCTGGTGGGAAGGCATGACCGACCAACCGCCGGCCAAGCTGACCGACTGGTACGGCAACGAATGGACCCCGGCCAACGAAAAGCCTGCGGCGCACCCCAACGCGCGCTTCACGGCCCCGGCCAGCCAATGCCCCGTCATCGCATCCGAATGGGAAGATCCCACGGGCGTTCCCATCAGCGCGATTCTGTTCGGCGGTCGCCGCGCCGGCGTGATCCCGCTCGTGAACGAAGCGCGCGATTGGCAACACGGAACCTTCCTGGGATCCATCATGGGGAGCGAAAAGACCGCAGCCGCAGCGGGAAAGGTCGGCGACCTGCGCCGCGATCCCATGGCCATGTTGCCCTTCTGCGGATACAACATGGCGGATTACTGGGGACACTGGCTCTCCATCGGCAAGAAGAGCGGCGCCAAACTTCCCAAGATCTACTACGTGAATTGGTTCCGAAAGTCGCCTGCGGGCGAGTTCATCTGGCCCGGCTTCGGCGAAAACAGCCGCGTTCTGTCGTGGATCTTCGATCGTTGCAAGGGCACCGCCAAAGCCTTGGAGACCCCGATCGGGAACATCCCGGCCGAAGGCGAACTCGACACATCGGGACTCGACATCGACGCCGAGGATCTCGGAGAATTGCTGCGCGTGGACGTCGACGGTTGGCTGGCCGACCTGCCCGCGATCCGCGCCTACTACACCACCTTCGGGAGCCATTTGCCGAGTGCCTTGAACGAGGAGCTCGACGCCCTCGAGCAACGACTCAAGGAAGCGAAATAGCGCTTCCCGATCCCACAGACGTCCAGCGCGCGGCCACGAATTCCGCCGCCGCGCGGCGTCCGGCGGAATTCCAATGGGAGTCGAACGGGTAGTAGAGCAGTTCTCCCGTGGCGGCACGTCGCCGGTACTCGGGGTACAGATCCACGAGCGGGATACCGAGCTCCGATGCAATGCGGCCCAGGGACTCCGCGGAGTTGCCATTGAAGGGCGCCAGCGTCGCCGCCTCGTCGAGCAACGTCTCCCCGCTTTCCGGCGTGGCGTAGGGGGCGTAGATCTCGAACTTGGTCGGGATGTAGAGCAACACCGGCTGCACGTCGCTCGCACGCGCAACATCGCGAAACTCGCCGATCAGCTCGCGCAGCACCTGCCATTCGCGGGTTTCAAGCTGCTCGGTGGGGGTCTGGGCGGCCGGCTCATAGGTAAAGCGCATGGGCACGCTGCGATCCCCGAGCGCGATCATCCCGATCTTGTGATGAATGGATTTCTCCCAGTCCTCGGTGACGGACGCGACGACCTGACGCCGCCGGCCCTTGTACCAATTTCTCGCCACGCGCTTCGCGTCGCTCATGACCAACAGATAGCGCTGGAAGAAATTTCCCTGGGTGGGTGAGAAGTCGTAATAGCTGCCGCCGTCCTGCCAGGCCAGGTACTGGCCGATGTCGCGAATGTCGTTCCCGCTGAAGAAACAGAACAGCGCGTAGCGGGGCGTATGTTCCTTCGCATGGCGACGAAAGAGTTCCACATAGTGGTGGGGACCGTACCAACCCCGGCCGAGGTTGTAGGTGGATACGCCGAGTTCGCTTGCGACGCGTTCGCTCAGCGTGTCGTCGTCTCGTTCGCCCATCTCGATGTAGGAATCGCCGATCACGAAAATCTCGAACGGCGGCGGATTCAGATTCTTGCGAAAGCCACCCTCATAGGTCGCCTGATAATCGATCGTCGGAACATCGAAGCCGTAGCGCGCGGAATAGAGATCCCCCTTCATGGCGATCTTCTGGGTGTAGTCCCGGCCGTTGGGGATGAAGATGAGCTGCGGATCGGGTGTGTAGGTGGCCTGAATGCCGTAGTAGCGGATCGAGCTGAGATCGATCCGACTTCGAAGTTCCGGGGCGAACTCCAGCGCCGAGAACAGCAGCAGCGAGACCACCGCAAACAGGAACGCAACGTATGCGCCCGCACGCACGAACTTCAACCAACGCACGCCCGGGCATTAGCCCATGGTTTCACGGGGAGCAAGCACACGGGTGTCTTAGCGGAGGTTCAGGCGTTGGGTGGACCAGACGCCGCTCGACGGGAGCAATACGAACAAGCGGTGTGAAGTGCGCACGCTGGCGATCGCTCCCAGGACCTTCGTGCTCTCGTAGACCTCGTGCACATCGAGTTTCACCTGGGACAATCGCTGGGCCCCCGCGGACAATCCGATCACGCGCCGATCGGTCACGACGACCGCCACGAGGTCCCCGGCGCCCGTTTCGCGAATGGCTTCCTGGGGCCCGATTGACTCTCCGCTGATCAGCCCCGACGCGCCGTCGAACCCGAACAGGCGTTTCGGCGTGATGAGGATCGCCACCTTGGCGCCCAATTCGACGGAGCTTCCCTTCGCTTCCGCAATCTGGAGGCGGGTTTCCAGCCACCCATCGGATCGCGTCGAAATCGCGAGAAACCGCCGATCCGTCAAAACCCCTCCCACGATGCCCCGGGTCCCTTTCCAGACGATCTCCTCTTTCTTCTCGAGGCGAACCACGGCCGTGCCGCCCTCGTCCCGCAATGCAATCACGTCGAGTCCGTCGATCTGAATGTCGACGGCATCCAGGGTCGCGGCGGGGGTTGGCGAAATCTGGGCGCGAGCGGGTGCCGCTGCGATCCCCAAGACGAGCAAACCGACCCATGGAATCCAGCGGGGGAATCTTTTCATTCGACCTCCTCGCGACGCGGAACTATACCTCAGCGGCGACCGACGGTTGGAAACCCAGCGGTCGTTCACACCGTTTCGACGCGACGAACCGTGGCGGTGTTCACGCGCGCTGAACGCGCGAAGTGCCTGCCGCGTGCTACGGTCCACCGCCATTTCGAGGGTTTTCACGGTGCTGCGCCTCCGTTTGCTTTCGTTGCTCTTTTGGGGATTCCTGGGAATTACGTCCATCACACTGTTCCCCATCGCAGTGTTGATATGGGTCGTCACTCTCCCCTTCGACCCGCGCAAGGTCGTTCTTCACGGGTTCACCTCCTTCTGGGCGGCGCTCTATACCTGGTTCAATCCCGCCTGGCCGTTGGAGATTCGCGGCCGCGAAAAGATTGAGCGCGGGCGCGCCTACGTGATGGTTTCGAATCACTTGTCGCTGATCGATATCTTCGTGCTGTTTCGTTTGTTCCGGCACTTCAAGTGGGTTTCGAAAATCGAGAACTTCCGCCTGCCCTTCATCGGGTGGAACATGGCATTGAACCGGTACATCAAGCTGCGGCGCGGAGACCGCGCCAGCGTGGCGCAGATGCTTCGGCACTGCGAGGAGGCCCTGTCCCAGGGCAGCTCCATCATGATGTTCCCCGAAGGCACTCGCTCGATGGACGGGAAATTGCGCCCCTTCAAACCGGGAGCCTTCTCGATCGCACACAAATCGCGCTGTCCCGTGCTCCCGATCGTGATCGAAGGGACCTCTCACGCACTCCCGAAGCGTGGCTTCGTCCTGCAGGGCCGACATCCGATTCGCGTGACGGTGCTCGACGCGATTCCCTACGAGGAATTCGAAAAGGATTCCATCGAGGAGCTCACGCAACGGGTTCGCGATCGAATCGCCGCGCAGCTCGGCCAGACCGCATCCTAGGACCACTTTTTCCTCCCGGGTCTTTTCCCCAACGATTCGCTCCGTTTTGTGGTAAGAAATCCCCGTCGAAGGAGGGCAATGAAATGGCGCGATCGAGGTTTGTGATCCTGATGGGCTGCGTGGCCGTGTGGGTCGGTGGTTCCCCCGCCTCGGCAGGTGTGCGGGTCGAATTCGCGGGGCTGGTCCACACGGTCCCTGCCGAGCTGGCGAGCCAGATTTCCGTAAACGATCCGGTGTCGGGATCCTTTACCTACCTGGGCCAAGGCGTCGACGAACAAGGGGTTCCGAACCTGGCCTCCTACGACATCCTGACGGATCTCGAAATCCAGGTTTTCAATTTCTCGGGAACGTTCGACCAGTTCGGTCGCGTCCGCGTTCAAGACAACTATCAGGCGGGCTCTCAGGCACCCATCCAGGACGGGTTGATCGTCAACGGAACGGTCACCGGCAGCATCGTCAATGGGTTCCCCATGGCGTCCGCCCAGTTTTGCCTGCTGAGCAGTTTCATCACGATTTTTTCCGACGAAGGAATTCCTTCCGCCGCCCGCGTCAACCTTTTCCAACCGACCGATGGGACGTTCAATACCAACTCCATCGGCTTCGACAATCTCGGCGAGGTGTTGCGCTTCGATGTCACGAGTTTCACGGCGACGGACATCTGTGACGACATCGATGCCGACGGAATCTGCGACGACGGCGACGACTCCGGCAGCGCGGGCGACTCCCCCTGTCGCAACGGCGCAACGGAAGATTGTGACGACAACTGTGTCTCGATCGCGAATCCCGATCAAACCGACAGCGACGACGACGGCGTGGGCCAGGCGTGTGACAACTGCCTGAATCATGCGAACCCCCGCCTGGGAACGCTGGGACAGCCCCTGGCCGAATCGTTCCAGACCACCACGGGCGGGCAGCTCGACGACGACGACGACGGCTTCGGGAACCAATGCGATGCGAAGTTTGGATCCGACGGGACGGTGGTGGGGGGCGTCGATGTGGCATCGCACCTGGCTTCGTTCAACAACGATCGGAGTCGCTTGAACTGCGGATCGTCGTTCAACTTGAATTGCGCTCAATTCGATCTGGACAATTCGGGGCAATTCATCGCCGGCACGGATATCGGGGCGACCTTTGGCCTTTTCAACCAGCCTCCGGGACCGACCTGCGATGCGTGTCCCCTCGAATGTGAGGGAGTCAATTGCAATTAGCCCCGACAACCGGCGGGCTGTGATAGAAAGCGATTCATGGCACTCGTCCGGCAACGCTCCGCCGTCGCATTTCTGATCGCGATCCTCCAGGTTGCGGACGCCACGGGTTCCTGCCTCGACGCTGGCGAAGATTGCAGCCTGCGCGATGCGGCGGCGGAAGCCGGGATGCGCGTGGGAGCCGCCATGGAACCCAGCCATTTCTCGGACCCGGATTACGGTCCGGTGCTCGCCTTGGAGTTCGACTCCCTGACACTCGAAAACAGCATGAAGTGGCAAGCCACGGAACCCGTCCAGGACAACTTCAGCTTCGCCCATGCGGACGCGGCCGTGGCTTTTGCCGACGCGAACAGCATGACGGTGCGGGGCCACAACCTGGTCTGGGCCCAAGCCCGGGTGGACAGCACGCCGGATTGGGTCGAAGCGATTACCGACCCCGACGAACTTCGCGCGGTACTCGCCACGCACGTTCAAACCGTCGTCGGCCGCTACGCGGGTAAGGTCGACGCCTGGGACGTGGTCAACGAACCGCTCGAAACCGCCGGAACGGCGTTGTTCGAGAACCACTTCTTCCAGGTCTTGGGTCCGGGCTACATCGCGGAAGCATTCGCTTTGGCCCACGCCGCCGATCCGAGCGCCACGCTGTTCCTCAACGAAGTGTTGATCAGCAACGGGGGGCCCAAGTTCGATGCCTTCTTGGCCCTCGTCACGGATCTCCTCCAACAGGGCGTGCCCATCCACGGAGTTGGATTTCAGGGACACTACTTCGGACCGCCCGACCCCGTGCAGCTCGAAGCCAACCTGCGCACCTTCGCGGATCTCGGGTTGATCGTCGAAATCACGGAACTCGACAGCTTGTTGCGGCCCGGTCCGGACCTTGCCAGCCGACTGGCCGTCCAAGGAGACGAGTACTTCGCAGTGGCGCGCGCGTGCGCCCGCGTTCCCGCTTGTGCGCGCATCACGACCTGGGGATTCACGGACCGCTATACCTGGATCGATTCCTTCCTCGGCCCGGGATTCGCCCCATTGCCCCTGGATGTCGACTACAACCGGAAACCGGCGCACACGGGCTTGCGCAACGGCATGCTCGAACGCATTGCCCCCACCGCGGTGCCGGTCTGGAGCCCGGGCTGGTCTATCGTCGCCTGGCTGGGATTTTCCGCCCTGGGGACGTTCCGACTTCGAGAGCCCGGGCGCCGAGACGCAAACTAGGAGGGTCGCCTAAGCGGGTCCCTTTTCTCCCTTCCGCGGTCTTTTTCTGGGCCCGGCTGCCATTTTTCGATTCCTCACGCGTATTCCCGTTTAGAACCCAGCGCGATGCCGCGAGGAGTGACCATTGTGCCCTATGCCTGGAACCCCACCCGATTGCACCTCCACCTCGTGCATTCCGATCGGGTCCCGACGCCGGTAGCCCTTTGGCAATCTGCCGGTGGACTCCTAGTCTTGGGTTTGGCGCACCTGCGCCGCTGGCGCGCGGAGGGTATGGGGTTGGCCGAAGGATCCGCGGGAGACCAACCTCCCGAGGAGGCGAAAGCACGTCCCTTCCACGAGCACTTCAGCGCCTGTGCGCCCGCGGTGGATCGTCTGTGTCGGCGGATGCTCGGGCGCGGACCGGCCGCAGACGACGCTCCCAACGAAGTTTTTCTTCGGGCGCGACGCGCCTTCGACACCTACGACGGAAATCGTCCCTTTCGCCCCTGGTTGCTCGCCATCGCGAACCACTATTGCATCGACCAGCTGCGCCGCCGTACGACGGAGCGGAAGATCTTCGACGACTCCGAATCCGATCCCGGCGAACTGGCGTCGCGCGTTGCATCGCCCTTGCGCCAAACCCTGCGTGCGGAGGAACGCAACGCGGTCAGTGCCGCCATCGAAGAACTCCCGGACAAGTACCGGATCCCGCTCGTGCTTCGATACTTCAGCGAATTGGACTACGCCGCCATCGGCGAAATCCTGGACGTCTCCGCCACACAGGTCGGTACACTCCTGTTCCGAGCCAAACAGCAACTGCGGGCACGTCTCGAAAGTGAGCGCCCGTGAGTTGTTTTCCCGAATCCCACTATTCCGTTTATGTGGACGGCGAACTTCCCAGCGACCAGGTTCGGGCGGTCGACGCACACCTGATCACTTGCCTCGATTGCCGAGGCCTGGTCGTCGCCCTGCGCGACGAAGTTTCTCTGCTCGACGATCTATTGCACGAGCGTCAACCGGTTCCCGTCCAGGGGGTCGCCCGCACGGCGCCAGCCCGAAGCCTGGCCCTCGGATTGTTCCCCACCCTGAGCATGGTGGCTCTAGGCGTGGTGGTATTGCGCTGGCTGATCGCTCAAACGCCAGCATCCATCGATTGGCTCAATCCTCTTCAGAGCGAAGGAGCGTACGACATGGCGTTCAACGTGATTTTCTTGCTGCGCGAACAGGCCCCCGAATTTCTGGACCTGCTCGTCGCCATGGCGTCCGTCGCGACGGTCGCGGTGTTGTTGAGCTTCCTGCTCAGCGCTCTGTTTCGACGCTGGACGGGCCCCGCGACGCTTGCGCTGCTGGCCTTGACCCTCGGCACCAGCCCGAGTCACGCCATCGAACTCATCGAAGAAGAACACATCGACATCCGCGAGGGCGAGAAGATCGAAGGCCCCGTGGTGGCGAGCGCGGAACGCATGCGCGTGGACGGTGAGATCGACGGCAACCTTTTCGTCGCCGCCGAACGATTCACCCTGCGCGGGGTCGTGCGCGGCGACATCTTTGCTCTCGTCGAAGACTTCGAGCTCGATGGCCGACTCGAGGGCTCCCTCCACTGCATTTGCGGGCGGACGAGCTTGATGGGCGACATCGACGGTCACGCCTACGTGACAACGGGAAACTTCGGACTCGAACCCAAGGCCAAGATTGCGCGCGATCTCTGGTTGATTGGCAAGGGAGCGGTCATCGAGGGCGAAGTCGGGCGGGATTTCTCGTCGTTCTCGACCTGGATCGATTTGCGGGGCAAAGTCGGACGCGACCTGTTCGCAACCGAGCGCATCAGCTTGGCGGAATCTGCCGAAGTGGGGCGCAACATCATCAATCGATTGACGACCCCTGACCCGGAACCCGAGATCGCCGAAGGCGCACGGGTCGGGGGAAGTGTCGAGGTCGAACACGACTACCTCGTACCCACCAGCCTGTTGGAAAGGTATCGCGATCCGGGTTTCTACTTGCTCCACGGTGCCGTGCTGGTGGGACTCTTCTTGGCGGGCATGTTGCTTTTCACCCTCTTGCCCGGTGCCTTTCGCATGCGCCTCGATTCCACGCCCGCCTTCTTCCGAACCCTCGGGATCGGCTTTGCCACACTCGTGGCCACCCCGCCGGTATTGGCTCTCCTCGCGCTCACGGTCGTAGGCATCCCCCTGGCCATCATGGGACTGTGGATCTACCTCGCCGCGATCTACCTCTCGATCGTCTTCGTCGCAGCAGTCGTCGGTACGGCGCTGATTCACCGCGACACAAATACCGCGATGGGGTTTGGGCTCGCGCTATTGGCAGGACTCGTGGGGTTGTTCGGTGTCGGGCACCTGCCCTTCGTCGGCGTCCTCTTTTCGATCCTCATCATGCTGACGGGATTGGGCCTCGCCGTCGAGCACGCGGTCCGCAGTTGGCGACGCGGAGGCTTCGAGTCGATCTAGCCGGCGATGGAAAATTCCGGCGCGGCGTCCGACTTGTGGGCCACCAGATGAAAGCTGATCGATAGCGGCCCCCACATCCGAAGTAACGCGGTTGGAAACCACTCGATCCAACGCAGCCCCAATCGGTCCTGCAAGAGCCCGAGGAAGTGCTCTCCTCGATAGAAAATCTGGACGTCGTCGAACCCCTCGCTTCGAAGTTGGCGCCGGAGGGCGCGCGGACTCAGCCCGTAACCGAAGAATTGGTGATATTCGGCGAGGCTTTCGTACTCGCCCCCCAATTGATCCTTCACGTCGCTGACGCGCTTTTCCGGTAGCCATTTCCGGTAGAGCGTCCGCAGGGGCGCAAACAACCCAAAGGCCAATGCGTTGGGCTCGTAGCCCAGGAACAGCACGCCGCCCGGCCGCACGCGTTGCGCCATGCTGCTCAACACACTCGAATAGTCTTTGATGTGGTGCAGCAACGCGTTGCCGCACACGATGTCGAAGGCGCGATTCGCCGCTTCGGGCATCTGATAGGCGTCACCGATCTCGAATTGGATCTGCGGAAATTTGCGGCGTGCCCGATCCAACATTCGGTCACACACATCGAAGGCCACCACGTCGTTCACGCGCGGAGATAGAAAACGTTCGAGAAAGCCCGTACCGCACCCGACATCCAGCGCCGCCAACGGGGCATCGTCCGCAAAGCGCCCGAACACGTAGCGCCGAAACAGATCCCGGTAGACCCGCTGGACACGCGGGTGGAAGAGTTCCATCCGGTCGTCATAGGTGGCCGCCAACTCGTCGTGATACAGGACATTCGCCTGGGTTACGGCCTGGGCGCTGGGCTCATCGGGCGTCATCGGGGAAACCGTCGCAAGGGACCTACTCCTCGGGAGCGCGCGCCGGGCTGCCAACGCGCGCGCGGCGCAGTGTAAACCACACCGCTTGGCCGGGCTTCGGGCCAAGGATCGGGTTTTTGACCAAAACCGTTGAAATTGCACGAAAAACTGGCGTAGATTCCCCCGATGGCCCTCACCGAAACCCTACGCGAAGTCTCCCACGCGGTCGGCGTCCTGCGCCGCGCCGGCATCCTCCAGTTCAACCCGATGTCTACCCTCGGCTCCATCCAAGGGATGCGGCGCTACGGCCCGAGCCTGGCGGGCGGATTCGCGGGGTCGGCGGCGGGACACGCGGACCGGATCGCCATCATCGACGAAATCGGTTCCCTCAGCTGGAAGGAACTCGGCGCTCGCAGCAACGCGATTTCCCACGGCCTGCGTGCCTCCGGCATCGGCGAAGGGGATGGTGTCGCGCTCATGTGCCGCAACCACCGGGGCTTCGTGGAAGGGACCAACGCCCTCTGCAAGATCGGCGCGAATGTTCTCTACCTCAATACGGCCTTTGCAGGACCGCAGTTGCGGGAAGTCGTCGCGCGTGAGAAGCCGAAAGCCATCATCTACGACGACGAATTCAAAGATCTGCTCGGCGTCGACGGCTGCGGGGTCAAGCACCGCTTCGTGGCTTGGCACGACGGAGACGTAGACGACCCCACGCTCGACTCCCTGATCGAATCCCACAGCAGCGCCGAACCCGACGCACCCAAGAGCATCGGCAAAACCGTCATCCTGACTTCGGGAACCACCGGCACGCCAAAGGGGGCCCCGCGTCCCCAACAGAGCCCGCCGCGGGCCGCCATCGCCATGTTGGACCGCATCCCGTACCGCTCGGGCGAGGTCATGATGATGGCCGCGCCGATGTTCCATTCCTGGGGCTTCGCCAACATGACCATCGGCCTGATGCTCGGAGCCACCTACGTGCTCCAACGTCGCTTCGATCCCGAGGCCACCCTGGCCGCCATCGAAAAACATCGAGCGTCGTGCCTGGTCGCGGTGCCGGTGATGCTCCAACGCATCCTCGAGTTGCCCAAGGACGCACAGCAACGCCACAACGCCTCGACCGTCCGAATCGTTCCTTTGAGTGGATCCGCGATTCCGGCGGGCATGGCGGAACGCTGGATGGATGCCTTCGGAGACAACATCTACAACCTCTACGGATCCACGGAAGTCGGTTGGGTCTCCATTGCGACGCCCGAAGACCTGCGCGCCGCGCCCGGTACCGCCGGGCGACCGCCCCTCGGTGCGGATGTCCGCCTTTTCGACGGCGAGGGAAAAGAAGCCAAGGCCGGTCAGACCGGGCGAATCTTCGTGAAGAGCGAGCTCAATTTCGAGGGCTATACCGGCGGCGGCCACAAAGAAATCATCGATGGTTTCATGAGCACCGGCGATACCGGCCATTTCGACGCCAACGGGCGACTCTTCGTCGAGGGACGCGACGACGAGATGATCGTCTCCGGCGGCGAGAACGTGTTCCCGCGCGAAGTGGAGGATCTACTCTCCGCGCATCCCGATATCGTCGAGGTCGCCATCATCGGCGTCGACGACGAGGAGTTCGGAAAGCGCCTGAAGGCGTTCGTGGTCAAGCGCGCCGAATCCGATCTCGACGAGAACGCCATCCGAACCCACGTCAAATCCAACCTGGCTCGCTACAAGGTGCCGCGCGACATCGTGTTCATCGACGAGCTGCCCCGAAACCCGACCGGGAAAATCCTCAAACGACAGCTCACCTAGTACCTCCGCGGCCGCGCTTGCGCGCGCAGCGACCTGGCTTCGCGCGGCGCGCTACTGGACGCGCGTAGCCGGCACGCAGAGCGCATCTTCCACGATCGTATCCAGACGCTCCGCACCCCACGCATCCGATGTGTGGAGTTGCCCCTTGATCGCCGCGTGTTTCGCTTCGCCCTTGGCGCGCTTGGCCTTGTAGCAGAGCAAGTGATCCCCCGGGTTCACGATGGCGATGCCGTCGCGGTCCACGGGAACACACAGGCGCAAGGGGCGCTTGAGGTCGTAGAGCCGATCCTCGAAAGCGTCGCTCACGTTGACTTGAACACCCTTGGGGAATTTGGGCGTTCCGCGCGTCGGCTTCACGCGGTAGCACTTGTAGTGATCGCGGCTGTCGCCCGGCTCCGATGCAGGACTGCCTGAGTTCTGATGCGCGGGCACCAACAGTCGATCGGGATTCAAGCTATCGAGCGTCAGTGTCCCGAACGCATCGCTCATCACGATGCCCGAAACCTTCGCGTGCTTCGGTCCCTTCAGTTTGTAGGTCTTGAGATGCGTGCAGTCATCGACCACGCCTTCACCGTCCCGGTCGGCGGGAACGCACAGACCGAGGGTCTTTTTCACCTCCGAGGAGCTGCTCTCCAATGCATCCACCAGTTCCGTCCCAACCGGAGCGAATTTCTCCGTCTTCGGCGTCGTCTTCGCGCGATAGCACAGCATCGGATCCGCTCTGGGGACGTCACCGCCGAAGAAGTTCGTGTCGGTCTCCCGGGCGAGCGCGTAGGCCTGGCTGAGGTACGGGTCGTAATAGGTTTCGCCCTGGAGGTGACGGCGAAAGTGCGCCGCGGCGTAGAGGTTCTGGATGCGCGTGGCCTCTTCGATCGAGAAAGCGGGCGGAACGCACGTCGCGGCGTAGATCGGTACCAGCGCACCGGCTCCGATCGCGGGCCAGGACTCGATCGCGATTCCGAGGTCGAGCAATGCGTTTCCGATGTCACAGACGTTGGCGAAATGCGTGTGGTTGGCACCCACCACGTCGACGCGATAGAGAAACTCGCTCCCGATCAGACCGAATGCGCGGATGGTTTCCGTCTGGAGGCCGTCGAGGGTTCCCACCATCAGCAGCGTCGGCACCGTGATCCCCGCGAGCTCCGCATCCGTCAAACGCGAACTCGAGGCCGCCACGGGCATGATGGCTTTCACGCGAAGGTCCGGGCCGAAAGGCGGGTGGCCCGCCGCCATGAATTGCGCCGTCATCCCCCCCAAGGAATGCCCCGCCACACCGACGTTCGAGGTGTCGACGCGATCGAAGAACGCATGCCCCCCGGTGGTATTGAGCACTTCCATTTCGTCGATCACGAACGCGATATCGGGATATCGATCGGCCTCGGGATCCGGCGAACTCGGATCGAATTGCGTATTCCCCGTGTGTTCCGGTGCCACGACGATGAATCCGTGACTCGCCAGATGCTCCATCAACCGAATCGATTGAATGTTGATGCCCCCGAAGCCGTGGGAGAAAACGATCAGCGGTCGCACCGAACCCGCCACCGGGACCCCTTCGAGCGCGGTACTCGACGTGAGCCCGATCGGACCGAGCAACGAGTAGAACGTGAGGGCTCCCGTCGCGTCCGCGGCATCGACCGGGTACCAGAGGTCCAACGCGAGTTCGCGGTCGTCGCGACCCGCATCGACGATCGAGAACTCCGTATGTCCCACGGCCCAGGGGCCCGGAAGATCCGGGACATCACCGGATTGCGCGGCGGCTGCGACCAGGAATTGAATCCCCGCGATCAACGCAACGACCCGATCTCGATTCCGCATACGCATGGCGCGCCTCCCCGAGTTGAGTGATGCGATTCACCCTACGACCTCGGGCCCGAGAATGCAAAACCGCCCCTTCGAAGGCCCGCAGCGTTGTGGCGCAGTCGGAACCGCCTGTGCGACCGTCCCCGCGTGGCATCTCTCCAGGGCGAAAATGAAACCGAGGTCGTCATCATCGGAGCGGGCCCCGTCGGCCTCTGCTTGGCGATCGAACTCGGATCCCGCGGTGTCGATTGTGTGGTTCTCGAACAGCGGGCGCGCACCGTGCCAACCTTTCCGACCGCCAACCACATCAGCGTTCGCAGCATGGAACATCTACGGCGGCTCGGCCTGGCGGAGTCGGTTCGAAAGGCCTTTCGCACCGATTGGGGCGGCGACTGGATCGCCGTTACCTACCTCGGGGGCCACGAAGTCGCACGAATCCCCGACGCATTGGCGGATTCGACGCCCCGATCGGATTCGCCAGAACGCGAAGTGTGGGCCCCCAAACCTTGCTTCGATCCAATCCTCGAAAGTGCAGCTGAATCCTTCGCAAGCGTGACGCTTCGATACGGCGTGGATGTGGAAGGCGTGTCCGAACAAGACCACTCGGTCCGCTGCCTCGGGCGCGGCCCGAAGGGCGGGGAGATTGCGGTTCGCGCCGCCTATGCGGTCGCGTGTGACGGGGCGGGGAGCCGCGTGCGACAGGCGAGCGAAGTCCCCGTGGTCGGCCCTCCGCCCCTTCCCATTCGGGTTCACTCGGCGTTCTTTCGATCCAAGCGAGTCGGCGAGCTGGTACCGCCCGGCGGTGTCCAGTATTCCATTTTGGGGACCGCATCGGGCCCCACGAAAACGCCCTTCGGTGCCGGCTTGATGGTTGCCGTCGACGGCCACGAACTCTGGCGCCTCCACGGCCCGGGACTCGATGCCCAGAACGCCGACACGAGCCTGGCGGCCCTTCGTGCCCTCGGCGCCTCGGACGCCGAGCTTCTCGATTCGCGTGCGTGGACGCCGAGTCAGGGGATTTGTCCGCGCTTCCGAATCGGTCGCGTTTTCTTGGCGGGCGACGCGGCCCACGTGGTGACGCCTTTCGGCGGCCTCGGCGTCAATACGGGTATGGCCGACGCCTTCGATCTGGGATGGAAACTCGAAGCGACGCTGCGCGGCTGGGGCGGCGCCCGCTTGCTCGATGAGAGTTACCACTACGAACGACACCGGGTTGCCACGGAACTTCTCGAATACCAGGGCGTCGATTTTTCGCAGAGCGAACCGCGACGCATTCGACCTCCCCTCCCCCTGTACGATGCACCCGACGAATCCCTGTGGGAGGGCGGACCCAGCGGCGACGCGGCGCGAGTTGCCTACGGAAGAGGATTGGTCGCGTCGCGCGGCGACGAATTCCAGAAACCCCAGATCGATCTCGGGTACCGCTACGACGGATCCCCCGTCATCTGCGCGGACGGATCACCGCAGCCCGACCGAACCGAGCTGCGCCGCTACCAGGCGTCTACGCGGCCGGGTGGGCGTGCGCCTCACGTCGCACTCGACAACGGTCAATCCACGCTCGACCGCTTTGGGCCGGGATTCACCCTGGTCCTAACCCGTCCCGCAGACGACGTTGCGGCCTTCGAACGCCAGGCGCGTGCGCGCAATGTCCCCCTGCGTGTCGAATTTCTACCGGACGCCGCCCCAACCTACGACCACGCCTGGACCCTGATACGCCCCGATGGGTTCGTCGCGTGGCGGGGCAACGCGCTTCCCGTCGAGCCCGCCACGGTTCTCGACCGAATTCGCGGCGCAGCGTTTTCCGATCCGAATCGCGGAGGCACGGGTACGTTTGCGTATTCTGTTGTCACCTGAAGATTCCTGAAGGTCACTACCCTCCATCAATCGGGGTGTATCGAATGAGATTGCGATTTCTCCTGGTCGCTTTGCTGGTCCTGTGCGCGCAGAACGGGCACGCCGAAAATGCGTGTTTGACCGGGGAAGCAACAACCGATGACGTCCGGGGCCTCGCGGCCCTGCGCGAGGCCATCGATTCGACATGTCCGTGCGAAAATTTCGCACTCCCGAAGCAAAGCCGCCGCCTCCCCTATCGCCGCTGCGCCGACGCGGTGCTGGAGGAGTCGATCCTTCAGAGTTCCCTGCGTGCGCAATGCCGCGACCACGCG
>JAJDAL010000056.1 GCA_029261875.1 Deltaproteobacteria bacterium | reverse complement strand
TTCCCGATCGCGCGCTCGACTTCGTGCTCGACCGGATCATTCCCTCCTAGAAGCGCGGAACCCCATGACGCTCGACCTCGTCATACGCGACGGCACGATCCTCGATGGCAACGGTGGACCCGGGTTCCGCGGCGATGTCGGCGTGGCGGCCGGCCGGATCGTGGCGCTGGGATCCGTCGCCGACCGCGGTGAACGCGAAATCGACGCCGGGGGACGCGCGGTCGCGCCGGGTTTCATCGACCTCCACACCCATTACGATGCCCAGGTCGCCTGGGACCCGCACTGTACGCCCTCGTGCTTTCACGGCGTCACCTCGGTCGTGATGGGAAACTGTGGCTACGGAATGGCACCCGTTCGCAAGCGCGATCGCGACTATACGCTCGGACTCTTCAGCCAGGTCGAGGGCGTCTCGAAATCGACGCTCGTTCGCGGCGTTCCCTTCGAATGGGAGAGCCAGGACGAGTTCGCCGATTGGCTCGAAGCGCGTGGCCTCGGCATCAATGTCGTGACCCAGGTCGGTCATTCCTCGGTGCGGCGCTTCGTCCTGGGCGAGGCCGCCAGCGAACGCCCGGCCCAGGAAGAAGAAGTCCGCGCCATGGAGCGCTGGGTACGCGAAGGGTTGTCGCGGGGTGCTGCAGGCTTCACGACCTCCCGCGTTCCGCACCAGAAAGGAGAACACGGGGAACCGATTCCGTCCTTCGTCGCCGAGGAATCCGAACTGTTTGCGCTGGCGGGCGTTCTCCGGGAGTTCGATGGCCGCGTGCTGGGCATCAACCCGCGCAGCAAGGCGCGGGATTTCGACGCGGAGGATCGCGAGCAACTCGTCCGCTTGGCGCGACACAGCGGTTCCGCGGTGAATTGGAATGAATTCAACCAGCGCTGGGACTATCCGGATCAATGGTCTTCACTGCTCGACTACATGGAACAATCCCAGGCGTCGGGTGCGGGGATCTATGCGGTCATGCGCTGCCAACGCATGGATATCCCGTTTCGCTTGAGCGAGGGCGATGGCTTCGTCCTGACGGATCGCTGGAAACAGTTCATGCAGCTTTCGCCGGGCGAGAAACTCTCCACGCTCGCGGACACGAGCCTGCGGGAGGGTTTGGCTCGAGACATCGACGCCGCCTTTTTCTCCGCGGAGCCCCTCCCGCGGCGCATCGGCGTGGCGCGTGCGGGCAGCGCGGGGAATGCCGCCCTCGAAGGTCGGATTCTGGCGGAAGTGGCTCGCGAGCGCGGCGTCGACCCCGCCATGCTGTTTCTGGAAATTGCCCTGGAGGAGCAGCTCGAAACTGTCTTCGCCTTTTGCGGAGTGAGCAACGGCGAGGACGCCGCGGTGGAAACCATGCTGCGAAGCCCCGCAACCCTGACGGGGATCTCCGACGCCGGCGCGCACCTCCACATCGCCTGCGGAGCCGACTACCCCACCTACTTTCTCGCCCACTGGGTGCGCGAAAAGCAGGCCTTCAGCCTCGCGGAAGGCGTCGCGCGGCTTACCGCGGAAGCGGCGGACTTCGTCGGCCTCGCGGACCGCGGGCGAATTCGCGCCGGAGCGGCCGCAGATCTCGTGGTCTTCGATCCCGAGGAAGTTCGCCCCCAAGCCGTCGAACTGCGGGACGACCTACCGGGCGGAGAAAGCCGCCAGTTCAAGCGAGCGCGGGGGATCGAATTCGTGGTCGTCAACGGCCAGGTCGCCGTCGAAGGCGACACCCTCACGGGGAACCTGCCCGGTCGTGTCTTGGGACGCGCCTAGCGCGTCTTCAAAGGAACCAGCGCGCCCCGCTGAAGCCGAATCCCAGCCCCATGACCAGCAGGAGCGCCCCGGCGGCGGCGCGCGGCGCTTCGAAGGACCGGTCGCGCAGGCTGCGCACGAGATTTCCGCCAAACACCCCGGCTGCAAAGACCAGGGCCGTGTAGCCCAACGCAAACCCCAGCATCGAAACCACCGTCAATCCCGGAATCGCTTGGGCCGTAGCCGCGGTCAGGATGGCGGCGAGCAGTGGGCTCGCACAGGGCGTCGTGACCAGGGAGAACGCCGCTCCGGCGCCGAATGCCCCGAAACGGCGATTGCCCGTCAAGTCGCGTCCGGCAAACGGAATGGGGACGATCTCGAGCGCCGCCAATCCAAAGTAGAGCAGCGCCACGCCAACGCCGAGCAACACCGGGCCGCGCTGTTCGATCAAGAGCACACCGGCGAGGTCTCCCGCCAATCCCAAAACCGCGAGAGCCGCCGCAGCCCCCAATACGAACCGCCCCGACAGCGCGGCCGCGCGCCAGCCCGAAACGTCTGCGGCGCCGATGTACGCCACGTTGAGGGGCACCAACGGGAGAATGCATGGGGAAAGACTCGCCAACAAACCGGCACCAAAGCCCACCCCCGGCAGGATGAACCAACTCGCGTTGGCGATCGCCGATTCCGGCAGCAGATTCGAGACCGCGAACTCGAACTCCAGCAACAGACCGCTCACCGGGCCCCACCAAAGCGGCGAACTCGCGGCCGTGACTCCCGCCGTCAGCAACGTGAGGCGGAATGCCGGATGGCGCCAGAGCGCCACCGGCTCCCGTCCGTCAGCGGCCGACGCCTCGATCGCCGTGCTCAAATCTGGCGAGCCTTTTCGATGGCCGCCGCATACTTCGCGGCGTCGAACTCGCCCTTCAACACCTGCACCGCTTCACCGGTCGAGTTACGCACGACGGCAATCGTTCCGGTGCGCGACTTGTAGCGATCGAAGACCGTCACCATTCCCCGGCGCTCGGCTTCGGCACGCGACGCCGCTACGGCACCTTTGTCCGTTACGTCGAACACCACGAACTGAACGTTCTCCCCGTACTCCACCTTCAGGTCTTTCCAGGTGTCCTGCAGTTTCAGGCAGGTTCCGCACCAATCCGCATGGATCTTCACCAGGGTCACATCGCCGGAGGCGTCTGCGAACGCCTGGGATGCCCCCAACCCCAACACCGCAATCATCATCAACACACTCGACGCAAGCTTTCGCATTCGGATCACTCCCATGGTTTGAATTTCTGTCCGGTGTACTGGATACGTTCCGTTCCGCCCCGGGGTTACGGCCACCCTAGCGAAGGGCCAGCGCGATCTGCGGCGGCTCCCCGAGGGGCCCCGGCCCCATTGGCGTTTTCCCGCCGGTCGGCGCACTTTATCGGCCGACTTGCGTACCGGAGGAGTGCCATGCGAATTCCGATCCACCCGAGCCGATGGACTTTCGCCCTGTTCGTCGTAGGGATCACCACCTGTGCAATGCCGGATTCACCGCGTGTCGGTCCCGATGCAAAGATCGGACTTCAAACGGGACTCGGCGAGCACCACCACCCCATTACGACGACCTCCCCTACCACCCAGCGTTATTTCGAACAGGGACTCATCCTCACCTTTGGCTTCAACCACGACGCTGCCGTGCGCTCCTTCGAAGAAGGCGCACGAATCGATCCCAACTGCGCCATGTGCTTCTGGGGGGTTGGGCTCGCACTCGGACCCAACATCAATCTCCCCATGGGATCCGATGCCGCGGCGAAAGCCTTCGAGGCCGTGACCGAAGCCCAGGCGCTGGCCGCCAACGTGACCGAACGGGAGCAGGCCTACATCGCCGCCCTCGCCCAGCGCTACTCCGCGGACCCCAAGGCCGATCGCGCCGCCCTGGATCGCGCCTATGCGAACGCGATGCGCGACGTTCATCGCCGCTATCCCGACGACCTCGACGCCGCGACCCTGTTCGCCGAAGCCCTGATGGATCTCAACCCGTGGAATCACTGGAACGGTGCGGGCGAACCCGTGGCCGAGACGCCGGAGATCGTCGCGACGCTCGAATACGTCATGGGCAAACTGCCGGGCCACCCCGGCGCCAATCACTACTACATCCACGCTGTGGAAGCGTCGCCCCACCCGGAATGGGCGGAGTCCGCCGCCGATCGTCTACGCAATTCCGTTCCCGGTGCCGGACATCTCGTCCACATGCCCTCGCATATCTACTTTCGCATCGGTCGCTATTCGGATGCGGTCGAGGTCAACGAGCTCGCAACCGAGGCGGATGAGGATTTCTTTGCCTGGTGTCGCCGCAGTGGGATCTACGGTGCGCTCTACTATCCCCACAACGTCCACTTCGTGTGGGCCGCGGCTTCCGCCGAGGGACAGAGCGGTCTCGCCCTCACGTATGCGCGCAAACTGGTTGCGGAAACCTCGGGCCTGCCGCCGGAAGATTTTCCGTTCGTCGAGGACTTTCTCCCCACGGCGCTCTTCACCCTGGCGCGTTTCGGAAAATGGGACGCCATTCTTTCGGAGCCCGCACCGCCCGCCGCACAAACCTATGTCACGGGAATCTGGCACTACGTCCGGGGCCTGGCGCTGCTCCGCACGGGCGATTCGGCGGGCAGTGCACGCGAACTCGCTGCGCTCCGCGAACTCGCCGAGAACCCCCGCAACGCCGAGATGCACTTTTTCGGCGGAACCGCCCAGGACAATCTGCGCATCGCCGCGGCCCACCTCGAGGGCGAGCAGGCCGAGGCAGCCGGGAACACCGCGAAGGCGATCTCGGCCCTGACGCGCGCGGTGACGCTGCAGGATGCGCTCGCCTACACGGAACCGCCCCCCTGGTACGTCCCCCAGCGCCACGCCCTGGGAGCCTCACTCCTCGCGGCCGGCCGCGGGCAGGAGGCCGAAGCCGTTTACCGGAAAGACCTGGAATACAACCCGCGAAACGGCTGGTCCCTGTTCGGTCTCCACCAGGCCCTGGCCCTTCAGGGACGCGAGACCGAAGCGAGTCTCGTGCAGGCGGGATTTCGCAATGCGTGGCAACGGGCCGACGTGGTGCTCTCGGCGTCGCGTTTCTAGTCGCGAGCCGTCCCGGCCCGAACGATTCATCGGGGTTGAAGCTTCCCGGGGAATCGACCGAAAAGCTTAGGGGGATATGCTGTGGGTAATTTCCTCCGTCTGCGTCGCGCGGCGGAAGCCCGGCACAATCCCACCTGTCCCTAGCTAGACTGGAAGCCCAATGAGCACAGAAACCCATTACGACCCCAAGGCCAACGGCGCCGCTGACGACGAACACGATCTCGAACCGTCCTCGGAGTTGGCAAACCTCGACGCGCCCGAGTCTTACCTCAATCGCGAACTCACCTGGCTTTCGTTCAACGGCCGCGTCCTTCAGGCGTCTGCGGATCCGGACGTCCCGCTTCTCGAGCGCGTGAAATTCCTGGCGATCGTCAATTCCAATCTCGACGAATTCTTCATGAAACGCATCGGGGGACTCAAGCAGCAGGTGGGTGCCGGCCTGCGCCAGGTGACCGTGGACGGGCGAACGCCCCAACAACAGATCGACGAGTGTTATTCGCGTTCGCGGGAAATGCTCGAAGCCTGCCGCAGCGTTTGGTCCGACTTGCAGGAAGCGCTCGAACAACATCAGATCGAAGTGGTCGCGTATCCGACCCTCGACGAGTCCGAACAAGAGGCGATGCGCGAGTACTACGTCCGCAACATCTATCCCCTGGTGACCCCCCAGGCGATGGATCCCGCCCATCCCTTCCCTTTCGTATCCAACCTCTCTCTCAACCTCTTGGTGACCTTGCGACACGCCAAGGATCCCGCCCCCGGACTGGCGCGGGTCAAGGTTCCCGTGGGCGCCGGCATACCGCGTTTCCTGGCGGTTTCCGGCAGGCGGGCGTTCGTCGCCCTCGAAGATGTCATCGCCAACAATCTCGAACTGCTGTTTCCCGGCATGAAGATCGAAGGTCATGAGCTGTTCCGTGTCACCCGCAACGCCAATACGGAGCTCGACGAAGACGAGGCCGACGATCTGATGTCGATGATCGAATCCGAACTGCGCGAACGAAAATTCGCCCCCATCGTGCGCCTCGAGATCGGCAGCGGGATGTCGACCGTACATCGCGGAATGCTTGCCGCGGAACTGGGGCTCGACGAAGAAGAAGACGTCTTCGAAGTCGAGGGTATGCTCGGCATGCGGGACCTCATGGAGCTGGCGAAGGTCGATGATCCCGACCTACTGGACCCCCCGCATCGCCCCACCGACAACCCGAGTCTCACCACCAGCCGCAGCATCTTCCACACCCTGCGCGAGACGGGCTCGATCCTGCTCCACCACCCCTATGAGTCGTTTTCCACTTCCGTCGAGCGTTTTCTGCGCGAAGCGAGTGAAGACCCGAAGGTTCGCGCCATCAAGATGACGCTCTACCGCACTTCGGATGAGGGACAGATCATCGAGCACCTGGTCAATGCAGCGCGCAATGGGAAGCAGGTCGCCGTGGTGGTCGAGCTTCGAGCGCGTTTCGATGAAGGCGCCAACATTCGTTGGGCCAACCGCTTGGAAGCGGTCGGCATCCATGTCACCTACGGCGTCGTCGGACTCAAGACGCACTGCAAGCTGATCTTGGTCCTGCGCCAGGATTACGATGGTCTGCGTCGCTACGCCCACCTGGGTACGGGGAATTATCACGCGGGGACGGCCCGCCTGTATTCTGACCTGGGCCTGCTCACCTCGGACGACGTCATCGGCGAGGACCTGACCGAGCTCTTCAACTACCTCACCACCGGGTACAAGCCAAAACGGAAATATCAGAAGCTGCTTCCAGCGCCGTCGATTCTAAAGGCCGCGATCCTCCAAAAGATCGATCGCGAGATCGACAAGCACACGGAAGACAGTCCGGGCTTGATCCAATTCAAGGTCAACGCCCTGGAAGACACGGACATCGCGCGCGCGCTCTATCGCGCTTCCCAGGCCGGCGTTCACGTGGACCTGCTCGTGCGCGACACGTGTCGGCTGCGCCCGGGTGTGCCGGGCCTGTCGGAAAACATTCGCGTTCTCAGCATCGTGGGGCGATTCCTCGAACACGCTCGCGTCCTCTATTTCCTGAACGGGGGAAAGCCCGAGTACTACATCGGCTCGGCGGACATGATGAAACGCAATTTGGAGAGCCGGGTCGAAGTCCTCACGCCCATCGAGTCGCCCCGACTCCAGAGCGATCTGCGATACGTCCTCGACACGCAGCTCGGGGACCACCGCAGCGCCTGGGAGATGCAACCCGACGGGACCTATTTGCGCCGGGAGGCCGGCAAGGGACGCAAAGGCAAGAGCTCACAAGATCACTTCATCGACTGGGCGGACAAGCGCTACAAAGAGGCCACCCGCCTGCGAAAACGCAAGCCCAAGGGAGTCGCCCGGCGCGTGGCCCGTTAGGCCTGGAGCCTCTACCCTCCGCGGCGGCAATCGCCGGGGGGACGCGTGCTGCTTTTGTTGGACCGCTATTACGCCGGAAAGCGCGATCAGGGTCCTGCCCACGTGACCGTCAATTTGGTGCCCGCCCTGCTCGCGGCCGGGCACCGAATCCAATGTCTGTATACCGAGGACTTCGCGAGTGTCCCGGAATTCGAAGACGCGTATTTCCGCGCCCTCGCGGATGAAGAATTCGTCTGGGTGTCGTCCTGCTCGAGCCCCTGGATCCGGCGTTCCCTGTTCCGCAGAACCCGCAAGCAGCATTCTCGCATCATCGTGTCCCTCTGGGATGCGGCGCGCCTGCTCGCTCCGAACAAAACCTATCGCTTCTACCAGAAGCACTATTGGTATCACGACAAGATCGATCGCCAGCGCCGCGTGGCGCGCGGGGCTGACGTCGTCGTCCAATTCGACTGGCCCGATGCGGAACAGCCCGAGAAGACGGTCTTCTTTCCAACCCCCCAGCCCACGCGCTTGTTCCACCCGGTCGACATCGAGGAAAAGCGCATCGACGTGTCCTTCGTTGGCGACCTCAATAAATTCGATCGCACGCGCTACACCGCTGCGTTCCCCGCAATCGCAACGGCAGGTGGTCGCGATTCCGAACGAATCCGACTCGTCGACTATGCGAGAATCCTGCGCGATTCGAAGCTGAGCCTCAACATTCCCGACTTCCGCAACGGGATCGACCAATTGAACGGGCGCGCGTTCGAGATCGCCGCTTGTGGCACGGCCTTACTTCAACCCGATGGCCCGTCGATTCGGCGCTTTCTCGAACCCCATCGCGAATTCATCCCGATCGAAAGCCCCCAGGACTTCGCGGACAAGTCCCGCTACTACCTCGAACGCGAAGACGAGCGCCGCAGCATTGCGGATCGCGCCCGCCGACGCGTACACGCGGAATACACGCCAGAACGAATGTGGTCCGCGATCACGGAGAAACTCGGTAAGCTGTCGCGATGACCCGGGTCAGTCGTCGTGTGTTCATCCGCGGAGGCCTCGGCTCCGCATTGGGAATCTGGACCGGCGTGGCCCAGGTGGCACTCGCCGCCTGCGGCGGGAGAAAAGACGCGCCGGTCGATTGGCCCGCGTTCATCGCCGGCGTTCACAAGCTGGCCGCGAAGCACGCTTCGCCACCCCGTAGTTCTCGTCCACTGGTCGAGGAGATCGCTGCGCTTTCTTCCCGGGTCGAGCCGGACGCGGTCCGGGCGGTGCCCGTACAACGACGCAGCCACGACGCCGACATTCCCTGGCCGGCCTTCAATTGGATTCACCACGAGCCCCGTTTCGAAATCGTCCTATTGGAATTCGATCCGGGCGATGCGATCCCCGCACACAATCACCCGGGCCTCCACGGTGTGCTGACGTGTGGAGCGGGCGAGATCGAAGTCGAAAGCTTCCAACTCGAACGGGATGTGCCCGGCGCCATTGTGTTGAAACGGGTCAGCCGGGATGTCCTCGTACCGGGTCAAACGAGCGCCCTCACGCCGGATTGGCGGAACATTCACCGCGTTCGCGCCCCGGACGGTGGACAAGTCATCGACTTGTTCTTGCCCCCATACGATGATCCGTCGGTCGGAACATCGCGCTGGTTCTCAATTTCGAACCAACCCGAACCGGACCGCCCGGACCTTTTTCGTGCCCAGGAGCAGCGTCCCGCATAGGTCCCCTCTGCGGTCGGGCGCGCGCGCTCGACAGCGGCCCAGGACCCGTGTTACACGACTCGCATGGCCAAGACGAACCTCGAACTCGAACGCGAAGGTCCCCTGCTGCGCGTCTGGCTCAACCGGCCGGAATGTCGGAATGCCCTCGATACCGAAACGCTGGAGGAGATCGCCGAACTCTTTCAGAACCTCAATCGGGAATTCGAGACGCGCGTGGTGGTTCTCGGTGGACGCGGCCCATCCTTTTGCGCCGGCGCGGATCGCAAAGCGCCCCCGGGAAGCGCGCGAATGCAGAGCCAGTCGGGTGCCAGCGAACGCGAGCGCCGATTCGTCTCCCAGCTGGGACGCCGCGCCGCCCGAGCCATCGAAGACGCCGAAGTGGTCACGCTCGCCCGCGTTCAAGGTCATGCGGTCGGTGGCGGGTTCGTCCTGGCCCTGGCCTGCGACTTTCGCATCGCGACCCTCGACAGTGTGTGGCACGTCCCGGAAGTCGACCTCGGGATCCCGTTGACCTGGGGCGCCACGCCGCGCTTGATCTGGGAGCTGGGCGCGGCCCGCGCACGCGAGCTGATCCTGCTCTGCGATCCGATCGATGGCGCAACGGCCGAGCGCTACGGGGTCGCCCATCGCGCCGTATCCACCGAAGCGTTAGATCGGTTGATCGAAAGTTGGGTGCAACGCATCCTCGCGAAACCCGAACTCGCGGTTCACATGACGAAGACGCAACTGCGTGCCTACGCGCACGGAGCCACGCGGGGCGACGTCACGGAAACCGACGGGGACCTGTTGATGAGCGCCTCGCGAAGTGCCGTCGCGCGGCAGAGCTTTCCGGGCGGCTCGAAACCCTGATCGGTGCCCCGACAGCCAGATCGTGGCCATAAAACCCCATTTCAAGGCGTTTTCTCGCCGACGTGGGAGTGAATGGGGGCCCGTGGTACCCTGTCCCGCAACCCCATGAGCAACAAAGAACGTTTTCAAGCCTATGCGATGGCCTTCGAGAAGGCCTTCGAATCCGACGATTGGACGATCGTCGCTCCCTACTTCGCCGAGGATGCGGTTTACGAAGTGCCCGGCGGCCCGCCTTTCGGCGGAAAGCACGAGGGCAAGGCGGCGATCCTAGCGGCCTTCAAGCAAGCCCTGGACGGCTTCGACCGCCGTTTCGATAGCCGGGAGCTCGAGCTTCTGGAAGGACCCACCACCGAAAACGGCTCGGTCTGGTTGCGCTGGTGTGCCACCTATCGAGCCGGGGGTCTTCCCAATTTGCGAATCGAGGGCGAGGAGACGGCCGACTTCGAAAACGGCTGCATCAAGCGGCTCGAGGACCACATTCCCGAGTCCGAAAGCGAGCGAACCCTCGCCTTCCTCGGTGCGCACGGCAGCCGCCTCGGACTCGACCACGACGACTGAGCGCCTTCGGGGCTTCGCTAGCGCACCGGAACGAAGCGGTCGCGCGCCAGCGAGCGCAATTGCTCGATGGATTCGCGGCGCGATACCGAGAGCGGAACCGTTTCCCGGATCTCCAATTCGAGCAATTCCGTAGTCAGGGGCACGTGCGCATGAAGCGCGCGATAGAGACCGGAGATGACCGCCTGCTCGATCTCGGCCCCGCTGAAGCCGTCGGTGGCGGATACCAGCCGCGTCAAATCGAAACCCTTCGCGTCCTGCTTTCGCAACTCCAAATGGATCCGAAAAATCGCGTCGCGCTCGGACGCTTCCGGGAGATCGACGAAGAAGATTTCGTCGAATCGCCCCTTGCGGAGCAATTCCGGCGGCAACCCCATGACATCGTTCGCCGTCGCGACCACGAACACCGGCGCACGCTTCTCCTGGAGCCACGAGAGGAACGCGCCAAATAGGCGTCGGCTGAGTCCGCCATCGGCATCTCCAGAGGATTGAACCGCGATGGCTTTCTCGATCTCGTCGATCCACAGTACGCAGGGCGCCATGGATTCTGCGACCGAGATGGCGCGGCGGAAGTTCTTTTCCGACTCACCGACGTATTTTTCGTACAGGCTTCCCGCGTCCAATTTGAGTAGCGGCAAGTCCCATTGGCGCCCGATGAATTTCGCCGCCAATGATTTTCCACAGCCCTGGATGCCCACCAGCAGGATTCCGCGCGGCGGGTCCAGATTCATGGCGCGCGCTTCGGCGCTGAATCCCGTTCGAGCCCGCGCGATCCATTCCCGTAAACGCTCGAATCCACCGATCTCGAAATCATTGTCGCCCGGAGGAAAGAATTCGAGGGCGCTTCCGTCGCGAAACAACGCAGCCTTGCGCCCCGCAACCGCGGTCACGTCTTCCGCCGAAAGCCGCTGATCCTCGAGGCTCGCATAGGCGACCGCTTGACGCGCCTGGTTGAGCGTCAAGCCCGACAGCGCATCGACCAGGGCTTTGAAATCCGCCTTGCTCAACTCGACGGCGACCGGCTGCCCCGAGGACTTCAGGGACTGCACAACCGAATGAACCGTCCGCGTCAGTTCCGCGGCGCTCGGCGGCTGCCAGACACAAAAGGCCGCTTGGCTTTCGATTTCGCGGGGCAGCTCGATCGGATCGCCGCTCAAGAGGATCGTCGAGCGCGAGTTGCGAAAATGCGCGATGGCTTCGCGAAATGCCCGGGCCGCGGCGGGATCCGACAAGAAGCCCGAGAAGTCCTTGAGGAGGAACAGGCCCTCGACGCGCAGGGCCGCCAGATGCTGCAGAACACCGGCGACCTCCTGGGTTCCGTAGATCAGGTCGCCCCCGCCACTGCGCCGGAGCCCCTGGGTGATGGACCATTCGAACAGCGGCATCGACAGCTCGTCCGCCACGCCCGCCAGCAGCGCGCACATGCGCTCTTCTTCGACGGTCTCGAGCACCACCAGCGGTTGGTAGGATTGGACCAGGACTTTGAGATCGTGGGCGCTGGTCGAATACGACATGCTCAGTCTATCGGCCGTCCCAGGGATTCTCCGCAATCGCGACAGAAACGCGCGCTCGTAGCATGCCCCTCGGTCAAACAGGCCGCACAGACCCGGGTGGTCACCGGGCGCGTGGCGTGGACCATCTCCGCGGAGACGATGCCCGTCGGGACCGCGATGATGGCGTATCCGAGGATCATCACTGCGGCGGCCAAGCCCTGACCCAACACCGTCCGGGGAGCAATGTCGCCGTAGCCCACGGTCGTCAAGGTGACGATGGCCCAATAGACCGAGCGCGGAATGCTCGTGAAACCCGCCTCGGCGCCTTCGATCAAGTACATCGCGGTTCCCACGATCACGACCACGCACATCACGGTCCCCAGAAACACGATGATCTTGGGTCCGCTCGATCGCAATGCCGTCAAGAGCACGTTGGCCTGCCCCAGGTACCGACCCAGCTTGAGCACGCGAAAGACCCGCAACAGCCGCAGGGTTCGGATCACCAGCAGGGACTGGGATCCGGGGAACAATACGCTGACATAAGTGGGGATGACGGAGAGTAGATCGACGATGCCGAAGAAGCTGAATGCGTAACGGATGGGGTGCTGCGACGTCACGAGGCGCAAGATGTATTCGATCGAGAAGACGATCGTGATCAGCCATTCGAGGACGCGAAGCGCCGTCCCGTATTCGCTGCGAATCGAGGCCACGCTTTCGAGCATGACCGCGACGATGCTTCCGATGATGAGCCAGAGCAGCGTGATGTCGAAGGCGCGCCCGGCGCGCGTATCCGCTTCGAAGATGATCTCCCAGAGGCGCTCGCGCCACGCGGTTCGCCTGGAGGTGGGGACCGTCACCGCTGCTCCTCGATCCATGGAGAACGCCTCGAGGGGCAACCTTCCCCCCCTCACCGCCCCCTACGCGCCACCATGGATATCCCTGGAGCCGGTGCTCTGCCACCAGAAAAACCGAGGATCCGCGCCCATTCAGCGTTCAAAGCCGAAGGGTTCCCTTGGGATAGGCCCAAAGGCCTGATCCGATTCTTCACCCCCGTGCGGCCCCGCTGGGGTGCGGAATCCGCCAGGGCGGTTCCCTAGACGGGTGCGTTGAAGGCGCTCACGTGAAACCCGATATCGGGTTTCGGCCCGCGTGATTGGGTTTCGGCCCAGTCGGTCTCGAATACCGATGCGACGAATCGGTAGCCGCGTCCGTAGTAGGTTCGAATCACCGCGGATTGGGCGCGCTCGTCGCCCATCGCCTTGCGCAGAGTGGATACACATTTGAACAGCACGGATTCCCCCACCGCGGAGCCCGCCCACACTTCGTCCAACAACTCCTCTTTCGTCACGATGCGGTCGCGGTGCTGGACGAGATAGAGGAGTACCTCCACCATTTTCGGTTCGATGTGAATCTGTGCGTTGTGGAACGAGAGCTGGCGTCGATATCGATCCAATTCGAATGCACCAAACACGTATTTCATGACAGCCTCCGCCATTGCGTTGTGTGCAAGGAAAGAGAGCAAGGAGCGTGCCAGGGGGAACGCGCGTGAATGGCGTCGGAGCGCCCGCCGCACCGCGCTGCGAGGCCCGGGAACGCCCCGAAGCGGAACCAGAACGAACCAAGTCACCCCGGGGAATGCCGCGCTGCGCGTTCCGAACCCGGTCCTCAGGCCCGTGGGAGCCCCAGCTCCCGCGGTGGTCGAGGGCTCAGGAGGTTCGTTTTCGTGTGGGAAAGCCAATCTGTTCGAGGAGCTTCAAGTATTCGCGCAGGGCGCGGCGCTGCGCGCGCGAACGCCCCACGAAACGCAGGCCCAAGCCGAAGCGGTACGGGCTGTCGGAAGGCGCGCTCCAGACGATCTCCGCATCGCACTCGTACACCGGACTGAGGGTCGCGTTGGCGGCGTCCGGCAGTGTTTGGATCCGAACGTGGACGATCTCCCCCAAACGCGTGGGGTAGGCGTCGAGCTGTTCCCGGGCCAGGGAGATCTGATCCTTCGAGAGCAGGACATCGCCCGAGGCATCGCGCTTGCGTCGATCCGCGACCACCGGCCGGCCATCCCGGGAATTCTCGTACAGATCCGGAAACAGACGTTCGTCGAGTTTCGCGAAGGCGCCACCGGCGGAAAGATTCAAGGTCACGATCGGGAATTCCAGTCCGCGAAACCCGAGGGCACCCCGCGAAACGAATCGCACCCGTTCGGATTGCGTCCACCAGCGAAGTTCCGGATTGAGGTAGGGAGCGCGGATTCGCGTCGCCACAACGAAGCTCGTCACACCCAACCAAAACGCCAAAAGCAAGACGTCGAAAGCCGTCCCCAACGCCGAGCCGCTCGCGAGATCGAATACCCGCAGACCGACCGAAACCATTCCCAGACCCACGAAGTACCCAAACGTGAACCGGGTAACGACCAACACCGATAGCGCGGCCGTCAGGGCACACCCCGCCTCGACCAGAAAATAAGGATGAACGACGAGATTCTTCAGGTACAGCTTGCTGAAACCGGACTCCAAACCGAATTGCACGAGCGTCATGATCGGGATGACGCCGTAACTCAAGGCCAGAGCGTAGACCCACCAGGGTTTCTTCGGGTATCCCGGAATGCGTTGCGCGTCCATGTTTCTCTCTCGCCTAGGGAACCGTGATTCGCACGGCGCCGGAATTGGCGTCGTAACGGAAGGTCATTCCCTCATAGATGAAATCCGCCCAACCAGCGGCCGTGTCCTCGTCCGTCGTCCAGGTGCTCGGTAGCTCCGTGAGCATGATGGTCTCGTAGAGTTCGAGACCGGTCATTTGTCCCGGCACCGCCGCATCGAGCACCGGCCAACCGTCGCCATTCACATCGACGGTTCCGTTCTCGACCGCAACGGTGGTCGCGCTGAACATTCCCCCTGCGAGCCAGACCGTATGGGTGAGCGCGACCCCTTCTTCGAAGGCGCCCGCAATGGCTTCGAAGTTGGCCTGCTGGGCACTGCCCGCGAGACCCACGAAACGCGGCACAGCCACGGCCGCCAGAATCCCGAGGATTGCGATCGTCACGACCAGCTCGATCATGGTCCAGCCTTGGCGTCGTCTCACAGCCCGCTCTCCCTCCGCGCTTCCATTCACCAGGGGCGTCGGTGCGTTCGATCCTAATTCGGTGCGCAGAGGTGCCGCCTTGACCTGTCTGGAGCCCCGAAGCGCCAATTCGGGGCTTCCCCGGAGGCCAGCCCCCGCCTTTCTGCGTGCGCATGCGGCGAATCCCCCGAGATCGCGGTTCTACCGGGTGGGCGAAGGTACGGTTCGCACGTACAAGACGGATTCTGACGAACTGCGACGCTGTCCTTCACGCCTCAACAAAACAAGCCAAACCAATTCTTTTCAATCCTCATACGCGGCAATAACGGACGCGCGCCCCGTTCCAGGCCATTGCTTTGCCTCTTCGTTTCTCCCAATAGTGTTCTTGGTGGCGCGGCTAAAACGAAGGAAGCCAAATGAGTTTGAAAACCACGACGAGCAGCATCGGAATGTTTGCTCTTGTTCTCGTGTTGGGCGGCTGTGTCTACGAAGAAGTCGAGCCGAACAACAACTTTGTCGAAGGCCTGGTCAACAACTACATCGACTTCATTTCCACTCCAAACAATCCGACTGGGCGCGTTGCCGGAATCTACGGCGACGTCTCCACGGGGTGGGACCCCGAAGACCACTCTTTCGTCAATCCGCCGGATCCGAACCGGGATCGATTCGTCGCTCCGCTCATCATTCTGAATCCGGGCTCGAACGTACATTGGCAGGCGCGCTTTGGAGCCACGTACGTGATCGACCAGTCGTACTCGTGCCCGCCCGGCAAGAAGGGCTGTTCGTTCAGTCCCGCGCCGTTCATTTTCCCAAAAAACCAAGTGCTGTGGGTCATCATCGACGGCAACACGCCCGCAAATCCCAGCAATCCGAACGCGGCCGGCTACTCCTGGGGCCTGATGGCTCCGTAACCCCACGCCTTGCTGGGGTCCGCCCGCATTCGGGCCCCAGCAGGGCGCTCGGGATCTACTCGATCCGGGCCGAAACGCGAAAGCCCCGCAAACAACATCTTCCACTCGGGTCAACGATGCGACCGGAACCGCGAATCCGAAAATCGTCGAGGCCGATCTCGCTGTGAGTGGTTCCGTCCATCAGACGGTAGGCGCGTTCGCCGCCGCGAAGCCGCGCGAAGGCCGGCAGGCGGGCTCTGCCCGCCGCTACCCGGAAACCGCAAGTGCGAATGCACGCGCAGCAAGGCGAAGCCGCGCGAAGGCCGGCAGGCGGGCTCCGCCCGCCGCTACCCGGAAAACCCGCAAGCGCGAAAGCGCGCGCAGTGAGGCAAAGCCGAACAAAGTCCGGCAGGCGGGCTTCGCCCGC
>JAJDAL010000055.1 GCA_029261875.1 Deltaproteobacteria bacterium | reverse complement strand
TCCCAAGGGTTCGGCTGTTCGCCGATTAAAGTGGCACGCGAGCTGGGTTTAGAACGTCGTGAGACAGTTCGGTCCCTATCCGCCGTGGGCGCAGGAGATTTGAGAGGAGCTGTCCCTAGTACGAGAGGACCGGGATGGACGCACCTCTGGTGTACCGGTTGTTCCGCCAGGAGCACCGCCGGGTAGCCACGTGCGGATGGGATAACCGCTGAAAGCATCTAAGTGGGAAGCCCACCTCAAGATTAGATCTCCCCGAGACTTCGGTCTTCTAAAGGGCCGTCCGAGACGAGGACGTTGATAGGCAGGAGGTAGAAGCGCAGTAATGTGTGAAGCTGACCTGTACTAATCGCCCGTGAGGCTTGACCACTCTCTTCTTCGGATGCAGTCAAGGCGCATTCAACGCTGTAGGCTCAGAAACGAATTCGATTCTCAAAGCTCGCACGAGCGAGCGTCGACTCGCACACGCGAGAAATTGACAAGGAGTTTTTCCCACCACCCATAGAGCAGGGGCCACACCCGTTCCCATTCCGAACACGGAAGTTAAGCCCTGCTTCGGCGATGGTACTGCCGTGTTTCACGGTGGGAGAGTAGCGCGGTGGTGGGACCCATTAGGCGGCGCCGGACATTTGTCCGGCGCCGTTTTTTTTGTTGCCTCAGCAGCGTTTAGCGGAGGCCCACCGCTTTGCAATCCACGGGGATGTACGTGACGGTGGCGGGCGTAAAGTCGGCTTGATTGATGAACGTGGCGGAGAGGTTGTTCAGATCGGGGCCGCTCGGGTACCAGGCGAGGTTGAGGCGAACCTGACCGGGCGTCGCCAGGCACGAGATCACGCCGGATCCGTACCGATGTTCACCCTGCTCCGGCCCTTGGTCGGAGACATAGGTGGCCGGGCTTGCGACCGGAGCCTGTCCTTCCTTTCGAGCCTTGCACTTCGAACTCACGTCAAGGCGATACAGGGCGCCCTGATATTCAGGAATGGAGTACGAAGTCATGTAACAAACGGTTTTGGCTCCAGCGATGCTGGAGAACCCGGTCAACATTGCGGCAATTGCCAGCACGATCGTGACTGATCTCATCTAAAGTTCCTCGCGAAAAGTTGAAGGACCGGTGTCCGGTCCAAAATTGCGTTCGAACCCCCACTGATGTACGTGGATTCCGGAGCGAACTAGGTTTCGAACACTTGAGGAAACTTGATGTTCTTCAACACAAAACGGAATGACGGATCGATCTGTGCAGGGGGAATCCGACGAGGACTTGGCACCGGCCGAACGCGTACAATTCCTTCTCACGTCGGCAACTGGCCGCAGGATGTTTCAATAGGAATCCTGCCTTGGGTGGTCTTGGGACTCATCGTGGGTGCCATGGTCGGTGGCTGGTTCGGCTCGATGCTGGGGGGCTCGGCACCGTGATGGGCTTCAAATCGGAAGCCCATCACTGCCTCAACCAGGGACTCAGCGAAACTGAATTGCCGGCATCTTCACCGGCAATTCAGACGTTGATAGCTAGGAGGTAGAAGCGCAGCAATGTGTGAAGCTGACCAGGGGCCACACCCGTTCCCATTCCGAACACGGAAGTTAAGCCCTGCTTCGGCGATGGTTCTGCCCTGTTTCACGGTGGGAGAGTCGCGCGGTGGTGGGACCCGTTTAGCGGCGCCGGACAGTTGTCCGGCGCCGCTCTTTTTTTGGGATCGAGATTCGACTCGAAAACGAGGATCACCAAGATCTCCGCGGGGTGCGGCGGAGAACATCCAAGCCAAGCAGCCGAGCGATGAGTGTGGTGGTCGCGAGTCTTCTGAGTCCGCACCCCGTCATCAGTTCGCCGCGGCGACGCCACACCCTTCCCCATTCATGATTCGATCTAGCGAAGCCCTGCGTCACGGCAGTCGATCGTTTCCAACTCCAAAACAGATTCGCCTCTGAGTTCGATGAGGCTGGCTCCTTCGAGCTGACCGACCGGCCAACAGATGTCATCGATCAGCACCGAGCCGACGTCCCCCAGACAAACTGCCGAGGATCGATCGTCGTACTCCATGACCGATCGCGAAGGGTGTGGTCGGGGTCTCCAGTGAAAATTGGCTGTGTCGAATCGAGGGGCAGCGTGACCCGATCACCGGTAATTCGACAGTGAAAATTTTTGTGCGGCACCGGGGCGTACCGACGTTCGAACGAATGTTCACTGGGATCGTACGCCTAGACGTCGGAGGAATTGAAGAAAGGGATTGCGATGAGATTTCTGGTTGGAGTTTCCTTGGGGCTGCTCTTGATGGTGGGTTGCGTGAGCACGCGCACGACGCCCCTCGAGCCGTCGGCAAATGAAGTGAGTATGGGAACCGCTGTGCCGAGCGCGGACTGCACTCAAGTTGGGCCGGTCAACGGCTACGAGTACGGATTCAAGCCGGGGGACCTTCTCGTTGGGGCCGTCGGTGTAGCGCGGGTCGAATCCGGCGAGGGACAGTCGAATATCATGCGGAACCGAGCCGCACAGCAGGGTGCCAACTACGTTCAGCTGACGGTGGGAAATGCAACCGGAATCGCGTTCCGTTGTCCCAAGAGTTGATCGCGCTGCGCGGGCGGCGCGCTTCCAGATAGCGACCTCGTTGCCGTTAGACACCCCCAAGCACATCAGCGGCGTAGCCTGGAGGGATCCAATGGCTGCGAAATGATGACCCGATCTCCCAACTCGATGACTTCGAGACCGAGTCGATTTCCGGCATCGACCATCGCGTTCGTCGTCGCCCGGTCCGCGACGACGTGCACCCGCATCGCAGCCAGATCCCCTCCCAGGCTGAGTTCCTTGAACGCCTGAATGGCGTTCCCGGTAGTCGGCGGCAGCAGCTCGTAGATCTCACCCGTGAGGATTTTCAGGTTGGACCCAGCGGGCCCCCCGACCATGGTGGCCGACACCACCTCGCCCGTGTTCAGCTTCCGGGTCACGATGCGTTGGCCATTGTGGCTGACCAGCGGGCTCAACGGCCCGAGCCGGCCGAGCGATCGCCGAACGCCAGGGCGCGTTACGACGTTGCTGACCGCGCTGGCAATGCGGTTGCTGATGCTCGAAACCACCTTCTTTCCGAGGATTCCGCCCACGACGACCGATCCTGCGGTCTTGACGCCGCCCAGTAGATCCCCGGGCTCGGGAAACGGGTCCGCTTCGACGCCCAGCGAGTCCTCCTCGCGGGCCGAGCGGTACTCGGGATCACTGGGGTCTGGAAACGGAGAGGAAAAGTAATCCGAGTCCCGAGGAGAAGTGCCGCTGTTCACGGGAAATTCTCCGGTCGGATCGATGAAGGTGGTGGGCCGATTGTCGACGTACGCATAGGCATTCGGAAGACCGCGATACTCGAATCCCAGCACGATGGGGTCCGTACTCAAGAAGCGTCCGACCGAAGGGTCGTAATATCGCGCTCCGAAATAGTCCAGCGCGCTCTCCGTGTCGTGCTCCATCCCCGTGAAGAGATGGCGGGTCGCGACGGCGCTATCGGGTGTGGGGAGTTGGGTCTCGCCATAGGGCCGATGCACCGTCCGCTGAAGAATCTGACCGGATCGATCGGTCACCAACACGTTCGAACCGATCGAATCCGGGTGATAGAACCGATACTCCACGCCGAACGCAGGAGTTCCGCTCACCGGCAAGAGGACGACGAGCCCGGCGATCCCGAGCATTCGCTTGGTCTTTCTGGTTCGCTCCACAAGCAGAGCATAAGCCGCGTCCGCATCGGCGACGCTCGAGAGACCTCCAAAAGCCTCAGGATTGCTCCCGCTACGACGGCAAGGGCAGGCCCCGTTGGGTGCCAACGAAAAGCGGCGCCGGACCGATGTCCGGCGCTTCGTTTTGGGAGCGTGGCGGGCGGGTTACCGAAGGCCTACCGCATCGCACTCGGCCGCGTTGAGTTCGATCCCGAAGTTCGAGTCGCCGTCCGCCAGGTCGCCCAAGTGGGGTCCGATCAGGTTGAAGAGCGGATAGCAACCCGTCACATGAATCCGGATCGCGCCGGGTTCCGTGATGCAGGCCCCATACACCGGTGACGCTTCGCCATTCTGGAGGCAGATCCCAGTCACCACAGATGACCTCGTACGTTGGTTCTGCTTGCGGGCTTTGCATTTCGATGATGCATCGATTCGGAGGCTGAACTGCGAGGCCTCGGTCGTTCCTTCGAAACATTGGCTCTTCGCACCGGCAACCGACGCGGTAGCCATGAGAGCCGTTGTGGCGACCAAGAGACTCAGTTGGGAAATTCGCATCGATAACTCCTCGCGACCCGTGGGAGGGCAGCGCTGACGGATCGTGCGAACCCGCGGTTCGAAACCTCGAAGTCGTGACTCACGATCACAGTTCAGAATCAGGGCGTAACTTCCGAGCGAACGAATGTTCGGTGAGTTCGTGGGAAAGCACGAACGGGAGGCCGGCCGACAACTGGCTTTGGGGAAATCGAGCGATCAATCAGACGGAGGTGTCACGTTCTTCTTGTTCGACACACAGACGTCGATCTTCGAGTTGGATTGTCGCTTACGCAGAAGACGCGGCTCGGTTCGTCCGCTCGCCGCGCCTGGTCAGCGGGAAGCGCGTCGCCGGCGCAGACCGATTCCGAGTGCGCCGATTCCAATGCTGAATAGCGCCAGGGAAGACGGTTCGGGTACGGGGGCGTGGACCACGGTCACGTTGTGCTCGAGTGCGATCTGTTTCGCCCACACGGCTCCGGTAATGGAGGATTTGGAGCTGCCGGAGCCCAGGTGGAAGCGTCCGAAGGGTACGTAATACGTACCCATGATGTCGGCGCCGCCGCCGGCGTTGAAGTCGCCGTGGCCCTCGAAGTAGACGTCTTCAGCGGTGCCGCCCTGAACCAACGCATCGAAGCCGGTGCCCGCCTTGAAGTCGCCGGCCACGAAGACCTTGATGTCGCCCCCGCTTACATTGAAGATGAGGTCCGTGCCGCTCAGGGTGAGGGAATCGAAGTAGTAATCACCGGCGGTCAGAACCAGCGTGTTTCCATTGCGCATCTCGACACTGCCGTAGCTGCCGGCCGCCAGGTTCTTGGTGACCTTGCCCTTCGGGAGGAAAATGTTCATGCCGCCGGAGGTGAAGACCGTCGTGGAGGGGAGGTCGGGCAGCATCGGCGGCGTCGGATTGCCGAAGCCGATCGATCCGCCGACCGTCGAGCTGCCCAGGTTGATCGAGCTGGTCGGGTTGTGGAACAAGCTGCCGCCGATGGAGCCGCCACTGCTCGTGTTGAGAAGGTTGCCCGCCACGTGGAGATCGCCGGCAATGTCGTGGCTTCCGATCGCCGCGCTGCCGCCCGAAAACACGCTGCCCGTCGTACTGCCGGCGCGCATGTTTACATGCTTTCCGGCGTGTATGGATCCGTCGATCTCAACGCCCGCGGCCAGCCGGACCTCGCCCGCACTGCCGATGTCGCCACTCAAGACAGTGTCGCTGTGGCCGAGTTTGAGCGACTCGATGCCGTACAGGGAAAATCCGGAAATGCTACCCGCCGAAGCCGGTGCAGCGATGAGGGCCGCGCCGAGCAATGACGCGATAGCTCCGTAAGGTCGAATTCGGGTGGCAATGGACATGGTGTTCCTTCTTCAGCTTGTCGAACGGGTGCAAGGGGATAGTTTGCGGGCACCCGTCTCTTCGGATCAATCAAAAGACGAATTTCACTTCAACACGAATGTGTGTGGATAAGTGGTCGTGCTAGGTGACGAAACCTGCTGCCCGGCGTGCGAAGTCCGAGAATTCTTGAGATTTGATGAAACGGATTGACCGCGTATCGCTGCATTACGCCGCGTTTCAGCACCACGAACATGGAACGCGAGCCCGATTCGGCCGCTTCCCGGGCGGCGACCGTGGTTCTCGTCACGACGGTATACTCCCGCACCGAGAAGCGATGCTCCGATGTGGCGCATTTTCGCGGAGGAGGAGACACCGAATGGGAATCTTGTCCTGGATTCTGCTGGGGCTCGTCGTCGGAGCACTGGCCAAATGGATCATGCCGGGCAAAGACCCGGGTGGGCTGATCGTGACGATTCTGATTGGGATCGCGGGCGCGGCGGTGGGCGGGTATCTCGGTTCGATGTTGGGGCTCGGAACCGTGACGGGATTCAATCTCGGGAGTCTTGCGGTTGCGACCGGTGGCGCGCTGTTGCTGCTGTTCGCCTACCGCAAACTCAAGTCGTAGGGGACGAGTTCGATGCGTTGGACACCGCGTGGACGGAGTCGAAATCTGGAAGATCGCCGGGCGGGCGGTTTCCGGCGCGGCCGCGCGGGGCTCGGTCGGGGAGGCGTGCGGCTCCCGATTCCGTCCGGGCGCAAAGGGGGAATCGGGCTCGGCGGAATCGTGTTGGTGCTCGCGGTCAGCTATTTCCTCGGCATCAATCCCCTCGAGCTGCTTTCGTCGACGCAGGTCGGACTCGACTCGAATTCTCCCTTCGGCCATTCCGTACCCGAGGTCTCTGCCGGAGGGAAATTGCAAACCACCGCCGAGGAAGAGAAGCTCGTCGACTTCGTATCGTTCGTGATCGACGATCTGCAGGCCAGCTGGACGCAAGCGCTACCGGGCTACCGCGACGCGAAGCTGGTGCTGTTCCGCGGCGCAACCCAATCCGGCTGTGGCACGGGGCAGAGCGAGATGGGCCCTTTCTATTGTCCCCGTGATCAAAAGGTCTACATCGATCTTTCCTTCTACAGCGAACTGCGCGATCGATTCGGTGCGCCGGGTGATTTCGCGCAGGCCTACGTTCTGGCCCACGAAATCGGTCACCACGTCCAGCAACTTTCGGGCATCAGCGATCAGGTCCGACGACAGCAATCCACGGCACCGTCCCAGAAGAACGCGCTTTCCGTCAGGTTGGAACTGCAAGCGGATTGTCTTGCGGGTGTTTGGGCGCACGGCGCCGGGCAGCGCAAGATTCTCGAACCCGGTGACGTGGAAGAGGGAATGCGGGCCGCGGCCGCGATCGGGGACGACCGGATCGGCCGCATGTCGGGTCGCGGCGTGCATCCGGACTCCTTTACCCATGGAAGCTCGGAACAGCGCATGCAGTGGCTGCGCCGGGGCTTGCAGTCGGGCAATGCCGATGCGTGCGACACGTTCGGGTCCGCGAGCTAGGACGGGAAGGTCGCCGGGCTGCGGAACGCCCTGTGCCCCGCTATCGGTTATCTTTTTCCCATGAGCGAAACCAAAGTGGCACTCGTGACGGGTGGGGCGTCGGGGATCGGGGCGGCGTGCTGCCGCGCATTGGCGGAGCGGGGGTTTCGCGTCGCGGTCCACTATCGGGGGAGTGAAGCTGCGGCGCGCGAGCTCGCGGAAAAACTTCCCGATGCCTTCTGCCTCCAGGCGGACCTGGCCGACGAGTCGGCGATCGACGGGTTGATCGCCGAGCTCAAAGAATCCACCCGCCAGCTGGACGTACTGGTCAACAACGCGGGCTACAACCGGAACGCGCCGACGTTGGCGATGAAGATCGAAGATTACGACGCGGTCGCGGGGTTGGCGCGTGGGACCTGGTACCTCACGAAACTCGTATTGCGGCGCTTCATGCTGCGAAAGAACGCGGGTCGCATCATCAACATCAGCTCCGTCGTGGGCCACACGGGCAACGCCGGGCAGGTGCCCTACACCATGGTGAAGGCCGGGATCGACGCCCTCACGAAGTCACTCGCCCAGGAGCTGACGGGACGGCCGATTCTGATCAACTCCGTGGCGCCGGGCTTCATCGAAACCGCCATGACGTCGGAACTCCCCAAAGAAATCCAAGAACAGATTCTCGGTCGGATTCCATTGCAACGTATGGGAACGCCCGAAGAGGTCGCGGACGTCGTCGCATGGCTCGCAACCGGCGCCAGCTACGTGAACGGAAGCGTGATTCACGTAAACGGCGGAATGTACGGCGGGTAAGGGGCGCGCTGGCGGCGGCTCTAGCGCTCGGTCCGCCGCAGGGAAACCGCTTGCGCGAGTTCGGCTCCGCGCCGTAGGTCCGGGGATCCCGCCACGGCCGATTCCGCATCCGCTGCGGCGAGTCCCACGGCTTCCTTCAACGCCACGTCCAGCTTGGCACCGGACGCGAAGCCTTTGAGCAGGGACGCCAGCATGGCATCACCACACCCGATCGGATTTCGCGGTTCTACCGTCGGTGGAACCGCGGTCATTCCGCCTTGGGTGTGGCTCCAGGCGAAAATGGAACGGGGTCCATCGGAGACGACGACGTTGTTCGGGCTTCCGAGTTCGGGGTAGGGCGGGTGCGCGGACCTGCCGCCCAGGATTTCCGTCACTTCCTCCCGGTTGACCCGCACCAGATCGGGGTTCTGCTTCCACGCGTGGGCGAGCGGCTCGCCACTCGTGTCGACGGCGATCCAACCCCTGGCTTCGCGTACCCCCTGTACCGCGCGAGCGACACAATCCGGCGGAAGTCCCGGCGGCAGACTCCCGCACACGGAAACCAGATCGACCTCCGGGAGTTGGGCGCGAAGGGTTTGGAGCAAGCGTCGGGCGGTTTCCGCGGTGGCCGCGACACCGGCGCCGTGAAGCTGCGTCGTTCGCCCGCCGCTCGCTTCGACGATCTCGAGACAGGTGCGCGACTCGCCCTCCGCAAACACGGGAATGGTTTCGATGCCCGCGGTTTCGAGATCCCGTAGGATCGTCCGCCCGGCGTTTCCTCCCACGACCACACAGGCACGCACGGGCATCCCCATGGCGTGGAGAATGCGCGCGACGTTCACGCCTTTGCCGCCCGCCTGGGAATGCTCCCGCGAATTCCGGTGCAATCCGCCGGCCTCGAGGTTTTCCACGTATACGGTGTGGTCGATGGCGGCGTTCGGCGTGACGGTGAGAATCAAACGAGGCGTCGCTTCAGTGGGAGTCGCGGCTAATGCTCGTTGAGCTCGCCCGGGGTCACGCCGGCGCGGACCACGAAGACCGTCGGTCCGTCGGAATACAGCGGCATGCGGTGGGCCATCCAGTCTCCCGCCATCGACGGGTTGAACCAGAAACTGAGTCGCGGCACGAAGGGTTGTGCGAACCAACGCACCATTTTCGGCAGGTCGACTTCGTAGCGAATCTCGACGTAGGAAGGACCGCCATTGTGATTGGTCTTTCGGTCCGCAACGCTCGCCTCGACGTCGACGAGTCGTGGGCCGCCGGCGGCTCGGCACAGCATTACTTGAAACGACACGTGGTTCTCTTCGCCGCGAACCAGTGGAAGGAACAACAAGTTGACGGGCACGTTGGCAACGCGGTCGTGCTCGGGAAGCTCCATGGTCACGGATTTGCCCTGGTGTTCGCCTTTCTCGGGAAACACGCAATGCCCCATCCCGGCGACGTGGTCCACGGAAAGAACGCCCATGGCCTTGCCCGCGGCATCGAAGGAGCGCGATTGTTGGGAGATGAGACGCAGGGTCTTCTTGCCTTCGACGGGAGCGAGCTCCGCGCTGATGACCGTCTTGGCGCCGGCTTCGATTCCCGATTCGGCGGACAGCCAGACGTTGCCGTTCTTCAAGGTGTCGGCGCGCAGCAGCGCTTCGCCGACCTTCTTGCCGTGCTCGTCGTAGGTGTAGGCGGGGATCACACCGAGATTCGGCGGGTGCGGGAGCTCCAACGCGGATTCGGCGCTCGCGCGCGGTGCGATGAACACCCATGCGGCGCAGAAGAACAGCAGCGCGGACCTTCTCAGAAACGGCACCGCCGGATATTAGCGGCCGGGGACGCGATCGGGGGTGGTGAATGGTTTGGCCCCCGGGGGTGGTCGCGGTACACTGGCGTGATCCCAAAATCCTGAGGAAACCCATGGACTTTGCCTTCACTCCGGAACAGGAGCTCCTGCGCAAAACGGTTCGCGATTTTCTCGCCGAACGAATCCCCATGAAGGAAGTTCGCGCGGTCATGGAGGACGGTCGCGGCTATGCACCCGCGGTCTGGGAGGAGATGGCGAAACTCGGCTGGACCGGGCTCATCATTCCCGAGGAATACGGCGGAGCGGAACTCGGCTACGTGGATCTCGTCCCGGTACTCGAAGAAATGGGTCGAGCCCTTACGCCGGTTCCCTATCTCCCGACCCAGCTCGCTGCCGCGGCGCTGGTGGAGGGGGGAACCGCCGATCAGAAGCGCGAATGGCTGCCGCGAATCGCCGACGGCAGTGTGATCGCAACACTCGCCATCGCCGAGGAACCCGGCAGCGAGGAACCGGCTGCGCTGTCCCTCGAAGCGCGCTCGACGGCCGACGGCTTCGAGCTGAGCGGAGTGAAGCTGTTCGTTCCGGACGCACAGATCGCCGACCTCATCCTGGTGGTCGCGCGTTCGGGAGGCGGAAGCGGGGAGTCGGGCCTTTCGATCTTCCTCGTACCGAGCGACACGAAAGGCGTTTCCGTCGAACTCCAGAATTCGATCGATCCCCTGCGTCGGCTGTGTGAAGTGCACTTCCAGAACGTTCGCGTTCCCGCGAGCGCCCAACTCGGTGGCGATGCGGACGCGTGGCCCACGATTCGGCGGATCCTCGATCGCGGGCTGGTGATGCTGGCGGCGGAAATGGTGGGCGGGGCCGAGCAATGCCTCGAAGCCTCGGTCGCGTACGCGAAAGAGCGCGTCCAGTTCGGCAAGCCAATCGGCGTGAACCAGGCCATCAAGCACAAGTGTGCGGACATGTTGTTCGAGGTGGAGTCTTCGAAGTCGATCACCTATTACGCCGCCTGGGCGGCGACCGAGGCCAACGACGAAGCTCCCATTACCGCCGCCATGGCGAAGGCCTACACGAGCGATGCCTTCCGTCACGCGTCCGCGGAAAACATCCAGATCCACGGCGGCGTCGGGTTTACCTGGGAATACGATTGCCACCTGTACTTCAAGCGGGCGAAGACCGACGAAGTCTGGTTGGGCGACGCGCGCCTGCACCGGGAACGCGTGGCGGAAATGCTCGATATCTAGCCCGTCCGGGGCAAGCCGCCCGAACGCCGGTGCGCGGCCTAGCGGTTCTTGAAGCTCGGGCGCCGTTTCTCCAAGAACGATCGCAGGTTTTCGGCGGCGTCTTCGGTTTGGGAGGCCGCGGCCATGACCTCAGACGCGTACGCGTACGCGTCCGGCGTACTCAAATCGATTTGCCGGTAGAACGCCTGCTTCCCGATTTCCCGCGATAGGGCGCTCCCGCGTGTCGCGCGGGACAGCAGCTCGCGCGTGGCCTTTGCGAGCTGGTCGTCGGGAACGACTCGGTTCACCAGTCCCCAGGCGAGTGCGGTTTGGGAATCGATGGGGTCGCCGGTCAACAACATCTCGAGCGCGTGTTTGCGGCCGACCGCGCGTGTGAGCGCCACACCCGGCGTGGTGCAGAACCAACCCCCCTTGCTCCCCGGGACCGCGAACTTGGCGCTTTCCGCCGCCACGGCGAGATCGCAACTCGCCACCAATTGACAGCCCGCCGCGGTCGCGAGGCCTTGCACCTGGGCGATGACGGGTTGGGGAAGGGCTTGAAGGGTCTGCATGACTTCGGCGCAAACCGCCAACAGCCGGCGCATTTCGGGCAGGGCGCGCCCATCCATGTCGGCGAAGTCGTGGCCGGCGCAGAAGACCGGACCTTCGGCGGCGATGATGCAGCCGCGCGCCTTGCCGTCGCGAAGGGTTTGGAGCGCGTCCAAGAGCTCGCGCAACAAGTCCTCCGACAGGGCATTGCGCTGGGCCGGGCGGCAGAGTGTGAGAACTTCGAATTCCTCCTCGCGGTCTCGATGCAGGTGCTGGTAGTTCATCGCTCGTTTTCTCCCGATTTCGCGACCACGCGGTAGACGGCACTCGCGTAGTCGTCGGAGATGTAGATCGTGCCATCCGCAGACTCGACGACGTCCACGGGACGCCCGATCACGTCCTCATCGAGTTCGAAGCCCACGATGAAGTCGCGCTCCTCGATTCGGCCATCGGGGCTCCAGTGCAGGGAAACCACTTTGTACCCGGATTTCGAGGTTCGGTTCCAGGATCCGTGCAGTGCCACGAGGGCGGCGCCCCGCCAGGCCGGAAGCTTCGCATTGCGGAGAAAAGCGATTCCCAGGGGTGCCGTGTGGGCGCCGAACGCGTAGGACGGGACCCGCGAGCGAGCCACTTCGGCTTCGTGACCCGTTCCCTGGTCGGGGTCGATGACACGCCGTCCGTTCGCGTAGGGCCAACCGTAGAAGCCGCCGGAAACGACGTGGTTGAGTTCGCAGGGCGGGAAATCGTCGCCCAACAGATCTCGGCCGTTGTCGGTTGCGAAGAGCTCGCCCGTATCCGGCTTCCAATCGAACCCGACCGCGTTGCGGAGCCCGCTGGCGAAGATTTCTTCGCCGCTTCCGTCGGGCCCGAAGCGCAAGATCGCCGCACGCCGCGGGTCGCGCTCTTCGCACACGTTGCAGCTCGAGCCCACGCTCAGGTACATCGCGTCGTCGGGCCCGAAGCGAAGCGTTCGGGTGAAGTGATTCCCGCCGGCCGGAATGCCGTCGACCACGGTTTCGAGGTCGCCCTGGGTCTGGCGACGGGCGGCGTCGAAGCGAATGCGGCGGACGGCGCCGGTTTCCGCCACGTAGAGCCAACCCTGCTGCAGGTCGATCCCGTGGGGCAGTTCGAGGTCCGTCAGCAGTTCGCGAATGCCATCGCTTCGACCGTCGGCGTCGTCATCGCGCTCCAACAGGTAAACGCGTCCGGAACGGGGCGAACTGACGAGAAGATCCCCCGCGTCCGTCAGGCGCAAGATGCGGGCGTTGGGGATCCCCTTGGCGAAAACGTTGAGTCGGAAGCCGTCGGGTGGACGGATGCGCTCGGAAATCTCGCGATCTTCGGGCGTTTCCCGACCCTGGCCGAAGACCAGGAAGCCCAGCGGAGCGTTGACCGCGTAGCGCTCGGGCAAGAGCAGACGGCAGGCGCCCCCCACCAGGAGAACGGCAAAAAAGACCGCGACCGTCGTGCCCCAACCTCGACCCACGGCCCAAGAGGGTAGGGGAATGGGACGATTCCAGGCCCCGGGGTCGACAGAAAGGGGTTTCCCCCGCGGGGATTCCGGCTTCCTCCAAGTTCGCGGTCCTCCAGCCCTTGACGCAGGCGCCGGACTGCCGCACAACGTACCCCCTCTCCAAAAGGGGTGAGATATGAGTCTCCAGATCCGAAAAGGCGATTTGGTCCAGGTCATCAGCGGGGCCGACCGAGGTAAGCAGGGGCGAGTGACGGCAGTAGATGCCCCCAATCGCCGGATTCGCGTGGAGCGCGTGCGCGTCCAGAAGCGACACCTGAAGCCGGGCCGGTCCGCAGCGCGCACCGGTGGCATCGTGGAACAAGAGGGCTTCATCGACGTTTCGAACGTCATGTTGGTCGATGCCAGCGATCACAAGCCCAGCCGTGTTCGCACCCAGGTCGAAGACGGTCGCCGGGTGCGCGTGTTCGCGAAGAGTGGCAATCCGGTACCGGATCCCGCCGGTTCCTGATTCGTTGCCAAACGAGATTTTGAGGTAAAGAAATGGCCAAGGGAAAGCGCGAAAAGATCAAGCTCGAGTCGTCCGCGGGGACCGGGCATTTTTATACGACGGTCAAAAACAAGACCTCGACGCCGCACAAGCTCGAATTTAAGAAGTATGATCCCGTCGTCCGCAAGCACGTCCTCTACAAGGAGACGAAGCTCAAGTAGGCGATCCTCGAGACTGAGCTCGATGTGGAATTCGAGTCGGGACTAGAGAGAGTACATAGGGGAATATCGATGGCCTGGGTGATCACGAGTCTTTGTCGCGACTGTGTCGACATGAGCTGCGTCGAAGTGTGTCCCGTGGATTGCATCTACGAGTACACCGGAAAAGACAAAGAAGCGTTCCCGGATCAGCTCTACATCGATCCCGAAGAGTGCATCAACTGCGGTGTCTGCGAACCCGAATGTCCCTGGGAAGCCATCTTCGAAGACGAGCAGGTTCCGGGCACATTCAACGGCGACATCGCGCTCAACGCACAGATCCTCGAGACCAAAGATTCCTTCGTGGTTCCCGAGAAGGAAGAAAAGGCTCGCCCGTCGGCGGATGAAGTCCAGAAGAACAAGGAAAAGTGGGGCTACGACGGCTGATCGCAGCTTCTCCGACCGGACCGGCTCGTTTCCTCTACTTGGCTGCATCGAAGGCTTGCGACAGGATGTCGACGGACGCCTCTCGGTTCGTCCACAAACGAATCTGCTCCGCTGCCTGGTAGACGAGCATCCATTTCCCCGACAGCGTTTGCGCGCCCCGTTGTTTGGCATCTCGCAGTAATCGCGTCTCGATCGGGTCATAGACCGAATCCATCACCAGTGCCGTTTTGGGCAATGCCGCCGGGTCGACCGGGCTCTCATCGCTGCGAAGGCCGACACTCGTCGTATTGACGAGAACATCACACGGATGGTCGCCGAGGGTCGACAACGCGCCGTACCCCGCAGCCGAAAACTCTTCGGCGAGTCTTTGCGCGCGAGCCGGCGTGCGGTTCAAGATGACGACCTCGGCGCCGCGTTCCACGAGTCCGTACACCAGGGCGCGCGCCGCACCGCCGGCACCCAGGACCACGGCGCGCGTACCGGCGAGTTTGCGCTCGCGTTCGAGGGCTTGGATCGCTCCGATCCAATCCGTATTGGAACCGATCAGGCGATCGCCTTGGCGGGTGACGGTATTGACCGCGCCGATCTGCCGCGCGGTGGCGTCCACTTCGTCGAGGTGTTCCATGACGGCGACCTTGTGGGGGATCGAGACCGCGAGCTGGCGAATGCCCAAGGCGCGGGCACCGCGTACGGCGTCGCCCAGGCGCTCGGGAGGAACGTCGAAGGCGGCGTAGACGGCATCGATGCCGAGCGCTGCGAAGGCGGCGTTGTGCATGGCGGGGGAGCGGGTGTGTCCCACCGGGTGGAGCACGATGCCGCAAACATCCGTATTGGGTGTGATGCGCACGCGAGAAGAATAGCGGGACTCGGCCGCGTGCGGTGCGGCGCGCGCTACACTGCGGCGCCAAGGAGGCTTTGGACGTGGTGGATTCGAAGAGCGCAAAAGAGACGGACCTGACGCAGGTGCGGCACGAAAACCCCCGGGTCGGGATCTTGATGGGCAGTGCTTCGGACTGGCCGATCATGAAGGCCGCGGCCCAGGCGTTGGAGAACCTCGAGATTCCCTGGGAGGCCCGGGTGATCTCCGCCCACCGCACGCCCGAGCGATTGACCGAGTATCTGCGGACGGCGGAAGATCGCGGAGTCGAGTGCCTGATTTGCGGCGCCGGGCATGCGGCGCACCTGGCGGGCGTGACGGCGGCGCAGACCTTGATTCCGGTGTTGGGTGTTCCGATCGCGAGTTCGGCCCTTCAGGGGTTCGACGCGCTGCTGGCCACGGTGCAGATGCCCGGCGGCATTCCGGTTGGGACCCTGGCGGTGGGATCTTCGGGCGCCAAGAATGCGGCGCTCCTGGCGGCGGCGTTCTTTGCGCGCCACGACGATCAGGTTCGCAAACGCTTGGCGGAGTTTCGCGAAAAACAGAGCGCCGCGGTTCCCGAAACACCCTATTAGAGCGGGCGGACCCTAAGCCTGACTGCGCGCGAGCGCCGCCTTCAGGTCTTCCCATACCAATCGGCGGTTCTCCGCCGTGTATTGGCGAAGAATGAAGGCCGGGTGGAAGGTCGGCATCACCGGGATGCCGCGATATTCCTGCCACGTTCCCCGTACCCGCGTGATCGCGATGTCGCGACCGAGCAACAAACTCGACGCGGGTTTCCCGAGCGCGACGATGACCTTCGGCCGCACGGCCGCGATCTGCCCGTCGAGAAACGGTCGGCAGGTGGAAACTTCATCCGCCATGGGGGTGCGGTTTTTCGGCGGGCGGCATTTCACGATGTTGCAGATGTACACGTCACTGCGTGAGATACCGAGCCCCTTCTCGATCATGCTGGTGAGAAGCTCCCCCGCACGGCCACAAAAGGGAATCCCGCGGAGATCTTCCTGCTCGCCCGGCCCCTCGCCTACGAACATCAGGTCCGCGTTGGGGTTGCCGTCGTGAAAGACGATTTGTGTGCGCTGCTCACTCAGGCGGCAGCGCGTGCAATCTCCGAGGCTTGCGCGCACTTGCTCGAGCGTCGGTTGCTCGGGCCAGTTGGGTGCGTCGAGGCTGCCGGGTAAAGGATCCGCTGCGGCGACCTGCGCCACGTCCGAGACCGGTGTCGCCTCGCTGGATGGGGGGGGCGCCAAGGGTGCACTGGGAACGGCTTCGCGTTCGAAGCCCTCGATGCCTTCCTCGGCGAACTCGGCGATCCAGGCGCGCGAAGCCGCAAGGATGTCGGTCGCTTCCTTGTTGAGGGAGCCCAAGTTCAGCTTCCTTCGCTTACCGCGAAAGCGTGTTCGAGCAGGGCGAGTTCATTGGGGGCGCTGGGTCCGTGGGCGAGCCAGCGGTGGGCGGCGCGTTTTCCGGCCGCGGACTTGTCGGGCAAGCCGGCGGCGGGCTCGATGGTTCCGTGTCGCAGCTTCTCGATCTTGTCCATGACCTCGAATTCGAAGCCCGGGTCGTTGGCGTCGTCGTGGCACGCTCCGCAGATCTTCAAGACCGCGCAGGAATCGCACTTGTCGCCGAGGGAAACGATGGTTCCGACGCGCTTGGCGTCCGCGCCCACATGGGCCCCACCGGGGCCGTGGCAGGATTCGCAGCCCACGCGTGCCAGGTCCGGGTGCGCTGCCGGCGCCGCGTCCTCGGGGAAGCCTCCCTCGAGACCGAAGCCGGTGGTGTGGCACTGGAGGCAAGCGGCGTTGCCGGCTTCACCCTTCTTGTCGAGGGTCGCGACGGCGTTTGCGTGGGGGTTGTTGGACCAGGTTTCGAATTCCTTGGCGTGGCACGCTTGGCAGGCGTCGGAGCCCACATAGGCGGCATTGGTGGGCAATACGCTCGTGCGGCGCACCCCGCGTTCGGCGAGCAATTTGTCGCGCTCCTCGGCGGGGAGGTTCAGCAGGTAGGCGTTGGCACCGTGGGAAACGCGCCCGAGGAACGAGGTGTATTCGAACGCGAGGGAATGCTTCGCGTCGTGGCATGCCACGCAGGCGGACTCATAACTTTCTTTGGATACGAAGCCGGGCGACAAGTGGGGGCCGCCGCGCCCGTGGCACGATTCACAACCCACATCTTCGAAATGGGGCGTCGGGGGATGGATCTCGTAGCCCCCCTTCTTTTCGAAGCCCACCACGTGGCAACCCACGCACTTCGTGTCCGTATCCGCGCCGTGTTCGACCAGGGTGTCGAAGGCGCTGGCATGGCGCGTGAGTTCCCAGGTTTCAGTCTCCGCCGTGTGACACACGGAGCAGAACTCGTTGCCGCTGAAACCGGTTTGATGAAGCAGCATGGGAACGGGTTGTTTCGAGATCGACGCCAAGCGCATGCGCGTGAGGGCCGGGTCGCGATCTTCCCGCCAGCCATCGGTCCGGCTCACGATCGCGCCGTTGGCGTCGATCAGGAACGTGACCGGGATGGCGCCGAGCACGCCGTATTGGCGTTGCAGGGCATCGTCCGGGTCGCGCAGGACCGTGAAGAAATCGAGACCTTCGTCTTTGAGTCGTTGGCGCACCGCGTAGACGCGGTCCTGTACCGAAATGCCGATCAGCTCCGGCCGCGCGGCTTCGGGGATACGGGGGAGTTCCTCCTTGAGGAAGTTGAGTGCGCGGTGGCAATGCGGGCAAGTATGGAGGAAGAAAATCAGTACGACGGGTCGGCCCTTGAGGCTCGAGAACGTAAAGGGTTCGTCGCCGTCGAGTCGCGAGGTGGTGAAGTCCGGCGCCAGGGGACCCGCATCCGCGGCTTCGGCCCCTTCGGCTGCGGGCAAGCGAAGCTGGTTGCGCAGCTCCCGTTCGACGCCCGCCTGGGGATCCGAGGGCAGGAAATTTCCGAGTACGCCGGCGATGTTGCCCTCGGCGTCCACCCGGAAGATCAGTGCCGGAACCGGTCGACCCGCCCGCCGCGAGATGGCGGGCAGCCCGAGCCGGGCCGCGATGTTCGAGCTGGAGTCGTCGAGAACCGGGTAGGCGATCTTCTCTTCGCGCACGAATCGCTCGATCGAGTTGCGCGGAATCGCGGTCCCCACGCCGAGGATCTGAAAATTGTGATCGCCGGCCAGGGGGGCGAGTGCGTTGGCGCCTTTGGCCGCTGCAGCGCCTTCCGGCGTTTCCGGATTGAAGACCACCAGCAGCAGCCGCTTTCCAATCAGCGAAGAGATCGAAACCTTTTCGCCCTGGAGATTCCAACCTTCGAAGGCCGGCATGGGCTGGCGCGGCGGGTGGGCGTGTCCATCGTGTCCATCGGCGGCGACGGTCTTGACGTTCGGCGCATCCGCCGTGGACGGGGCCGGCGGCGGCGGGTCCTCGGAACTGCAGGCCAATAGGCCGAGGAGCCCCGCGATGAGGAGTGCCAGAGATGTGGTGGATCGACCGGGTCGGTGCACGCGCGCAGGATAGGTGCTCCAGCGAACCTTCTCCAGCAGATGAATTCCACACGCGCTGCCGAGACCGAAACCCCCCAAACCGGGTTTCAGTCGGTTCCCGGCGCAACACGACGGCGGCTCGCGTTCGCTACGTTGGATCCATGTCAGGACATTCCAAGTGGTCGACCATCAAGCGCAAGAAGGGCGCGGTCGATGCCAAGCGCGGCAAGGTCTTCACCAAGCTGATCCGCGAGATTTCCACGGCCGCACGCCTCGGCGGAGGCGATCCGGACTCAAACCCGCGCCTGCGGCTCGTGGTCGATAAGGCCCGCGCGGCCAATATGCCCAAGGACAACGTCGAACGCGCCATCAAACGCGGGACCGGCGAAGGCGGAGTGGACCAATACGAAGAAGTCACCTACGAGGGCTACGGCCCCGGCGGCGTGGCGATTCTGGTCGAAACCCTGACCGACAACCGCAACCGGACCGTGGGCGATGTGCGCCATCTGCTGACCAAGTTTGGCGGCAATCTCGGCTCCACGGGTTGCGTCTCCTTCCTGTTCGAAAAGAGGGGCGTGATCGAGTTCGATTCGGATCAGGTGGATGGCGACGGGCTGCTCGAAGCCGCTCTCGAGGCGGGCGCGGAAGACGTGATCGATGGCGACGGCACCTCCGAAGTCGTTACGTCACCGAGCGAATTCGACCGCGTGCGGGAGGCGCTCCAGGCCGGAGGGTTTTCACCCGCCAACGCGGGTATTACGATGCAGCCGACAACGACGGTTCAGCTCGAGGGCAAGGATGCGGAGACCATGCTCCGCCTGTCCGACGCATTGGACGACCTGGACGACGTCCAGGCCATTCACGCGAATTTCGATATCTCGGACGAGGAGATGTCGAAGCTGGTTTGATTTTGCAGTGCTTCGTGTCCTGGGGGGGACTTCGCGCATGCGCATCCTGGGTATCGATCCCGGTTCCAACGCAACGGGCTACGGCGTAATCGAGCGTCGGGAAGGTCGCGTCGTCCACGTGGCCCACGGTGTGCTGCGTCTGGGGCGTGCGGACGGGATGGAGCGGCGCTTGGCCCAACTTCACGCCGAATTGCTGGCAGTGATCGAGGCCCACCAACCCGACGCAGCGGTCGTAGAGCGGGCTTTCGTCGGCACGAGCGCGCGCTCGGCGTTGGTGCTCGGTCAAGCGCGCGGCGTCGCACTCGCCGCCGTGGCGTCGCGCGGCGTTTCGGTCCACGAACTGTCGCCCCGAGAGATCAAGAAAGCCGTGGTGGGAACGGGAAACGCAGAGAAACGACAGGTGCAGTTCATGGTCGCGCGCCTGCTCGAACTCGAAGGGAGACCGGCTGCGGACGCCGCGGACGCGCTCGCGGCGGCGATTTGCCACGTCAACTCCGCCAAGCTGCGCGGTCTCGATTTGACCCGCAACACGAGCGGGCGGCGCCGGCGCGCGCGCGCCCCGTCCTTCGTCGTCCGGCGGGCGCGGTGATCGCCTACCTCGAAGGCGTGCTGCGCGAAAAGACGCCGACCAGCGTCGTGCTGGATGTGAACGGCGTCGGCTATGCGGTCTTCATCCCCGTCACCACCTTCTACGAACTTCCCGACGAGGGCAAGACCGTCTCCTTGCGGATTCACACCCATGTGCGGGAAGACGCGCTCCAACTGTTCGGATTCCGCACATCCGTGGAACGCGGATTGTTCGAGCTGCTGCTGCGGACCAGCGGCGTCGGACCCAAACTCGCCCAGACGATCCTTTCGGGCCTCGCACCCGAAGACCTCATCAACGCCATCCGCACCGGAGACGTCGCGGCCTTGCGCGCGGTTCCGGGCGTCGGACTCAAGACCGCCGAGCGGATTCTGTTGGACCTGCGAGACCGGATCGACGCCTTCGCGAGCACTGAAGAGATCGCGTCGCCCAATCCGCGCGCCGCGGCGCTCCAAGCCAATTCCGGTGTCGAGCAGGCGCTCTCGGCCCTGCTCAATCTGGGTTACGGGCGCAGCCAGGCGGAACGCGCGGTGGAGCAGGCGATGCTCGAACTCGGCGAAGAGCCCGAGATCGAACGCTTGATTCGCGCGGCCCTGCGGGGGCTCTCCCGATGACGGTCCCGGAAGTCGAACGGCCGCTTTCGGGCGACGCGCTCCCGGACGAACGAAGCGCCGAAGAGGGACTGCGCCCCAAGAACCTCCAGGAGTTCGTGGGGCAGACCCGCTTGCGGGAGAACCTGAGCGTCTTCATCGCCGCCGCCCAGGAGCGGGAGGAAAGCCTCGACCACCTGCTCTTTCACGGACCGCCGGGACTCGGGAAAACCGCCCTGGCCCACATCGTGGCACGGGAAATGGGCTCGGCGCTGCGCGCCACCAGCGGGCCCGTGCTCGAGCGCCCGGGCGATCTGGCCGCGCTGCTGTCGAATCTCGAGGCCGGCGACGTGCTCTTCATCGACGAAATCCACCGCCTCAACCCCATGGTGGAAGAGATCCTCTACCCCGCCATGGAGGACTTCCAGCTCGATCTGCTGATCGGTCAGGGACCCAGCGCACAATCGATCCGGCTCGACCTACCGCGCTTCACCCTCGTCGGAGCCACCACCCGCGCCGGCCTGCTCACCTCTCCGCTGCGCGATCGCTTCGGCTACGTGGCGCGCCTCGAGTACTACCCCCCGAAAGATCTGGTCCAGATCTTGATCCGTTCGGCGCGCTTGCTGGGGACGAAACTCGACACCGAGGCCGCGGGCGAAATCGCCGGCCGCTGTCGGGGCACGCCGCGCATCGCCAATCGGCTACTGCGCCGGGTCCGGGACTTCGCCCTGGTGCGTGCACGGGAGCAGGACCGAGTGGAAACCGGGGCCACGGTCGACCGGGAGGTGGCCCGCTACGCACTCGAGCGGCTCGAAGTCGACGAGGCGGGCTTCGACACCCTCGATCGGGCGATCCTGCTCACCATCATCGAGAAATTCGACGGCGGCCCCGTCGGGATCGACACCCTGGCGGCCGCGGTGGGTGAGGACAAGGGAACCATCGAGGACCTCGTAGAGCCTTTCCTGATCCAGGGTGGGTTCTTGGACCGAACCCCTCGGGGCCGGGTCGCCACCCGGCTCGCCTGGGATCATTTCGGGATCCAGCGGCTTTCGGAGCCCGCTGCCACCGGTCGCCAGCGAAAGCTCTTCTAGGCTCAACGCGCGGCACCAAACGTCCGATAAACGCGGGGTTAGAGTCCGCTGCGCCCCCTTGCCGGGCGGCGTCGGAAGGGATGCGCTTGTCCATCGTTAAGCTCGCCACTCGCTTAGTCGCGCTCGTCATCGGTCTCCCGTTGTTGTCGCTTGGCGTCATCGGGTGGTCACTGACCCGAGACATGGAGTCGCCGATTTATCAGCGCGGCTCCGCTGCGCTCGAAAGCCTGCTCCCGACCCTCAACGCCCGTATGGGCCAGGTCTTCACGGTGCCGGAACTCGTTCCGGGGCTCACGCGACCGTTGATCCGCTGGGGCTTCACGGGCATGGGGGGCATCTTTTGCGTGATCGCGATCTACCCTCGCCGACGTCGTGAGCGTTTCGATCAGCAGGGCCAAGGGGGGAGCGCGCAACTGACCGGCAATGCGCTGCGCCGGGTCGAGAAGCTCGGCCAGACCCTGGCGCGCGAGGGGAAACTCGTCGAGGCCGGCGAGACCTTCCTCGACATCGGTCAGCTCGACAAAGCCGCGGATCTCTTCATTCAAGGCGAAGAATTTCATCGAGCCGGAAAGATCCGCGCCATGCAGGAAAACCTGATCGAAGCCGCGGAGCTGTTCGAGCGGGCCGGGCGCTTCGAGGACGCGGGAACGCTCTTTTCGGGCGAGGAAGAATTCGTCCGGGCCGCGGAGTGCTACACGAAATCCGGTCAGAATATCCTGGCGGCCGAAATGCTCGAGAAGGCCGGCGAAGATTTCCGCGCCGGACAGTGTTACGAGGAAGTCGGTTTCTTTCGCCAGGCCGCCCAGGCGTTCATTCGCTGCGAGCGCTGGTCCGAAGCCGCGGACAGTCTGCGCAGCGTGATCGTCGAAGAACGCGGGGCGAGCAACAGCTCCCACGACCGCAAGAAGAGCCAACAGCTCAGAGCCATGATCGTCCAATGCGGAACCCTCTTCGAGAAGGCCGATCGCCTGCCCGAAGCCCTGGCGGTTCTCGAAACCGGGCGTTGCTTTGCGGAAGCCGCGGAGGTCGCCGTGCAGATCGGCGATGACGAGAAAGCCTCCGAGCTCTTCATCGACGCCGGGGATCCCCTGCAAGCGGCCGAAGCACTGAAGCGTTTGGGCCGCCATCCCGCGGCCGCGCAGATCCTCGGGGAATACCACCGGGATCGGGGCGAGGACGCGGAAGCGGCCAACTATTTCTTCGAAGCCAAGGATTTCGGTTCGGCGGGCGACATCTTCCGCCGCCTCGAGGATTTTCGCCGTGCGGGCGAGTGTTTCGAGAGCGCGGACGAATTCGCCCTCGCCGCGGAGATGTACATGGCGTCGGGCGACGCCCCGCGCGCGGCGGAAGCCTTCAAGCGGGCCAACCGCTTCGACGAAGCCGCCGATTGCTTCGCGCAGATCGGCGATGAAGTTCAGCAGGCGGAACTGCTCGAGCAGGCGGGCAAGCATCTGCGAGCGGGCGAGATCTTTCACGATCAGGGCCTCGATGACGAGGCGATTCGCGTGCTCCAGCAGGTCGAGGCCGATCATCCGGAATTCACCCGGGCGGCGGCGCTCCTCGGAGGCATCTTTCGCGCCAAGGGAATGCTCTCCCTGGCAATCAAGAAGCTCCGGCAGGCCATCGGGGACTCCCCCATGGAGCGCGACAACCTCGACGCCTATTACACGTTGGCGACGGTCTACGAAGTCCACGGCGACATCCGTGAAGCCGTCGAACTCTACGAAAAAATCCGCGCCATCGACTACAGCTTCGAGGACGTGGAGCAGCGCATCGAGAACGCGCGGGAGAACCTGCAGAATTCGTCCGATACCGCGGTGACGACCCACGCGATGACGGCCGCCGCTGCCCTGTCTCGGCCCAACCAGGGAGCCGGGCGCTATCAGATTCTCTCGGAACTCGGTCGCGGCGGCATGGGGATCGTCTACAAGGCGCGCGATACGGTCCTCGACCGACCCGTGGCCTACAAGGTGCTCCCGGAGTCGCTCAAGGAAAACTCGCTCGCCCTCAAGAACTTCCTACGCGAAGCCAAGAGCGCCGCGCAGCTCAACCACGCCAACATCGTGACCATCTACGACGCCGGCGAGCAGGACGGCGACTACTACATCGCCATGGAGTACGTCGACGGGAATACCCTCAAGGAAGTGTTGCGTCGTCGTCGCATCCTCACGCCCAGCATGGTGGTCCACGTTCTGATCCAGATGTGCGAAGCCCTGGCCTACGCGCACGACAAGAAGATCGTCCACCGCGACATCAAGACCGGAAACACCATGTGGACCAACGATCGACAGGCCAAGATCATGGACTTCGGGTTGGCGAAGATGCTCGAGGGAGTGCGGAACAACACCACCATGGTGGCGGGTACGCCGTACTACATGAGCCCCGAACAGACCCTGGGCCACGACGTGGACAACCGCACGGACATCTACTCCCTCGGCGTGATGCTGTTCGAACTCGCCACCGGGCGCCTGCCGTTCCCGGATGGCAACGTGCCCTACCACCACGTCCACACCCCGCCTCCGAGTCCCGCAGACATCAACGCGGAACTCCCCGAGGCGCTCGTGAACATCATCTCGCGTTGCCTCCAGAAGGAGCGCAAGCTGCGCTACTCCACCGCCCGGGACATTCTCGGCGAAGCCCGTACGAGCCTCAGCACGACGGGTTGAGCGGGGTCACGAGGGGGCGCTCGAATGCCGCTCAACCGTGATAATATCGTCACGTCCGTAACTCAAACGTCACTCCTGCAGCGTCATCCCCAGTTTCAGATCCGAGGAACACCCTAGACGCAGAAATATCTGCCTATATAAGTTACTGAAATGCATATATTTTTTAGAAAACCGGCGAGAAGTGATCGCAAACCCCAAAAGTCGGCACGCAGATTGCTCTATGGCCTATCTGGTTACATGGGCCAAGACGGATTCTTGGCATATTCGTCCGGAACCCCCTGGGGGGGAGGGTTGTGAAACAGTTTACGATCGCGGAGAAGATCTCCTGTACGGGGATCGGACTCCACAGTGGTGCGCCGGTACATCTGTCGCTTCATCCTGCGCGAGCGAACTCGGGCATCGTGTTCGTGCGCACGGACGGTGGGCGTGAGGTCGAGATTCCCGCTCGCCCGGATTGGTTGAGTTCAACGAATTTTGCCACGAGCCTGGGCCGCGGTGCATCGACGGTGGGAACCGTGGAGCATCTCCTGGCGGCCCTCTACGGCTTGGGCGTCGACAATGTCCGCATCGAAGTCGACGGGCCGGAAGTGCCCATCATGGACGGCAGCTCGGCTTCCTTCGTGTTCTTGCTGCGCCTGGCAGGCTTGTTCGAGCAGCAAGCCGAACGCCGGGTTTTTCGCGTGCGCCGACCGATCGAGATCCGCGATGGCGAGCGTTGGATTCGCGTCGAACCGTCGCGCTCCTTCCGGGTCAGCTACGACGTCGACTACCCGCACCCCGCCATCCAGAAGCAATCCATCCAAGACCTGGAGATCGATGCCGGCACCTTCGAGCGCGAAATCTGTCGCGCGCGAACCTTTGGCTTCCTTCGGGAAGTGGAGGGTTTGTGGAAAGCCGGATTGGCCCGAGGCGGCTCGCTCGACAACACCGTGGTGATGGACGATCAGCGGATTCTCAATCGCGAAGGCGTGCGTTGGAGCGACGAGTTCGTTCGCCACAAAGTCCTCGATCTGCTCGGCGATCTGGCGTTGCTCGGAACGCGGGTCCAGGGCCACATCCGAGTCAATCGCGGTGGGCATGCGTTGCACCAGCAGCTGGTTGCGGCATTGGCGGAGAATTCGGTTTCTTCTGTTTCCGGCAGTTTGTCGCGTTTGACGCGTTTCCCGGAAACGGCCTCGGCGGCCGGCTAGAGCCGCGTAGGGCGCCGCACAGCGTCGGGCCCAAAGGCCTCTCAGCCCAGTGAATCCACCCAGGCGAGAACTGCACGCTCGAGCAGGTTGCGCGCCGCAGAGTTGGCGCGGATGCGCGCACCCAGGTCGTCTTCCGTTCCCACTTCGCGGGTTTCCTGATTCGGATCTTCGGCGAGTTGCGCGAGCAGAGCCGTGGACAAGTCTCCCCCGGTCGCATCCAGCGCAACCGCGCTCGCGACTTCCCGCAATCCAACGCGCCAGGCGTCGAAATCGATCGCAGCGACTTGAGCCGCAGTGAGGGGCTCGAGAATGCGTTTCACGCGGCGCCGCGTGCGGCGCCCGAGTGCCGCGGAAAGCGCGTTCACCAGTCGTCCATCGCGCGAAACCTGGTCGGACTCCTCGGCGAGTTCCGCCACCAAACACAGGGCATCGGCGATCTCCGCATTCGACAACGGAACCAGGGCGGGTGCCGCGAGTTCGCCCTCAGCCGCCAGGGCGGCCGCGCGATAAGCGGCGCAGGGATGAAGGTTCTGGGGCGTCGCGGTATTGGCCGACGCGCCGAGGGCCTCGGCGATTTCCACCGCACACGTCTGGGCGATGCGCCGCGCTTTCTCCCATGCGGTGTCCTGGAGCTGGGGTTGCTGGGCGACGCGAAGGGCGATTCGATCCGGCGCCCGCGCGCGTTCGCGCGGTGAGGCGAAGCCCACGGCCGAGAGAATCGCGAGTCCGTTTCGCACGGCAGCCCGTTTGCGGCGCCCGCGCGCAACGCGCAGCACGGCCCGCAGGGAAGCCACCCGAGTGGGGTCTTCGGCCAGGAGCGCGCGTTGGCTGGCGAGCGCTTCTTCCCAGCGCGAGGGTCGATAACTCAAGAGTTCCGCGAGGCTGGCTTCCGCTTCCCGGGAATCCGGGTCCGCTTCGAGGGCCTGCCGGTAGACCTCGATCGCGCGGTCGATTTCCTCGAGGGGACCGGCGAGCAAGCGTCCCCATTGAACGAGGACAATGGCCAGCCCTTCGCCCTCTTCCCCGGCGTTTCGTTTCGCGAAGCGTTCGAGGGTTTCGGCGGCGCCGCGCCACTCGCCGGCGCTGCGCAGCAGGCGCGCCTGTTCGAGGGCGGCTTCCGGATGGAGTGCGGTGGCGGTGTTCGCCACTTCCGCATGGGCCCGTGCGGCTTCGGATGCATCGCCCAGGGCCTCGAGCGCTCGCGACCGCAGGCGCGCGAGGGCGACGCGGGCGTCGGTCTCGCGGAGATGTCCCAACCCCTCGAGGGCGGCCTGCGCGGCTTCCTGCATGCGGTCGTTTGCCGCGAGAAGCCCGGTGAGTCCCAGCCATGCGCCCGCGTGCAGCGGATCGCATTCGAGGGCTTCCCGATAGCGTCGCGCGGCTTGCTCAGGGTCTTCGAGCAGGGCGGCGGCTCGGGCGGATTGTTCCGCCCGGGCGCGATCGTTGCCGAGGCAGTTCGCCAGGCGGTCGAGTGCTTCGACGAGCGCGGTTGAATCGCCCAGGCTTTCCAGCGCTTGGACGCGGGCCCGGTGCGCGAGTTCGAGGTTCTCGTCTTCCACCAGGGCGAGGTCCGCATAGCGCAAGGCCTCGCTGGAATCCGACTCGGCCGCGCAAGTGGATGCGGCGATCGCGAGCATGCGCGGACCTTCGGGTCTTTGGGATGCGATCGCGAGAAAGCGCTCGCAGGCCTCCCGGGCGCGCGCGGTTTCGTCGCGGGCGAAAGCCATTTCCGCGATGCCTTCGAGCGCCTCCAGGCCGTCGGCGTTCTCGCGAATCGCGGTTTCGTAGAAGTGCAGGGCGCGTTCGGTTTCCCCGGCCGCTCGGGCAACGCGGGCGGCGATCAGCGCCGCCAGCATGCGAACGCCGGCAAGGCCTTCGTCGGAACCCGCACATTCGAGCGCAACCTCCGCCGCTGTCGCCGCGCGGGCGGGTTGTCCGGTTTTCTCGGCGATTCTCGCCAGCGCCAGGTGGATGTCGGCATTCCGGGGGGATGCGTCGCTCGCTTCTGCAAGCCATTCCGCCGCGCGCTCCGGGGACGGGCCCTCGACGCGCAGGGCCGCTTGCATCAGGCGTTGGGCCCGAGCGTCTCCCGTGTGCAACGCGGCGCTGCGCAGGCAGGCTTCCAACGCGGCGTCGGAATCTCCTGCGGCATCGCGCAAGCGGGCCGCCATGTCCCAAGCCGCGGCGTGTTCCGCGTCCAATTCGAGGGCGCGTTCTACACACGTGCGGGCTGCGTCGCTTTGGTCCAACTCCTCGTAGGCACGGGCGAGTTCCAGCTGATCGTCCGCGGAAAGCGGAGAGTCTGCGGATTCCGCCAACTCGCGCAGCGCTTCGGTGAAGCCGCGCGTGTCCCCGCGAGCGCGCCGAAGGGCGGCTGCGGCGACGGAGTCGCGGGCCGCCAGCGGGCCCAGTTCCAATGCCTTGTCGAAGGCCGCGAGGGCGCCTTCCCCATCCGAGAGGCGACCGATGCGCAGTCGCGCGATCTGGACCCAAAGCGCGTGGCGCTGCTCTGGGTTTTCGTCGCCGTGAATTGCGACTTCTCGGGTCCGCCATTCGGCGGCCTTGCGCCAATCCTCCATGGCAAGGGACAGCTGCGCGAGACACTGCAGGGCCGCGCAGTCTCGCGGGTCGGCTTCGTGGGCCAACGCGTAGGCGCGTTGGCCGCGTGTGGTCGATCCGAGTTTCTTCCAGCAGATGTCACCCAGGCGAAGTGCAAGCGCCGCGCGTTCGTTGGCGTTGCCGTCGGGCACGGCCGCGAGTTCCGCCTCCAGGGCGCGGGCCGCGGTCTCCCAATCTTCGAGTTCTTCGGATATGGCCAGGAGCCCGCGGCGTGCGGTCGCGGATTCCGGGTCGAGCGCAAGCACCCGCTCGTAGGCGTCGGCCGCTGCGGCCAGATCGTGCAGATGCGCGTGTCGCAGGCGCGCGAGTTCGAGCCACGCGGCGCCGTCTTCCGAGCGTTGACGCACGCGTCGTTCCAAGCGCTCGGCAAGTTCGACTTCACAGCCGGTTTGCCGCAGCAGGTCGAGCAATGCGTCTTCGTCTTCGGGTACACCTTCGTCGCCGTCGACGAGGACGCGCCAATGGCGCAGGGCTTCTCGCGGGTTGCTCCATTGCGAGGCGTAGGTTCGCGCCAGGCGGCGGTGCAGGATGCGCCGGCGTTCATCGAATACCGGCGATTCGGGATCGAGCACCTCCAGCTCGCGTTCTGCGGTGTGGGACCAGTCGACGATTCGGCCACAGGCGTAGAGTGCGCTGCCGAGTCCCTGCAGAAGCTCGAGTTGGGGCTGTCCCTCGGAGCCTTCGAGGGCGCGCCAGTAGTGCTCGACGGCACGTTCGGGTTCCGCGAGTTGGCCGAGGTAGAGCGCGCCCAGTGCTGCGTGAAGGCCAACCGCGGAATCCGGGTTCGCTCCTTCGAGTCGCTGGCACAGGCCCCAGCTGCGTTCTCGATGCTGGCCGGTCTTTTCGTACAACAGGAGCAGCGTGTCGAGGTACTCCGGTTTGGGATCGTCCGCGTAGGCGTCGCGATACGCCGCGCTGGCTTCGCCCTGGCGCCGCGCATCGCGTGCGAGGATCTTCCCCCGCTCCGCGTGCAACACACTGCGTGCGGTGGGGTCGTCGGTTCGGGAAGCCTGTTGTGCGAGGCAATGCAGCAGTTCGCGAAAGCGTCCCCCGTTGCGGTGCAGTGCGGCAAGACGCGCCCAGGGCGAGGGGGAAGTGGGTTGCTCGCGCGCTTCGCGTTCGAGCCACAGCGCTTCGGCGAAGGGATCCTCGCTGCGCTCCGCCGCGCTTGTGGCGGAGCGGATGACTTGGCTTCGTTCGGAAGCTGCGGCGCTTTGGAATTCGTCGTTCAACAACGCGAGCAAGTCTTCGTTGCGCCCGAGTTTGTCGAGTAGTTGGTGGAGTCCGCGACGGGCCGATGGCACTCCCGCATCGAGATCCAACGCTTCGCGGTAGCTTTCGAGCGCGTCCTCCGCCAGGGACTCGGAGGTAGCGAGCAAGTCCCCCCGGCGCGCGTAGAGGCGTGCGCGGGCGCTGCGCCCCTCGGTTTCGCGAAGCAGAACTTCGAGCGCTTCGAGGGCCGCGTCGCGTCGGTTCGTGCGGTCCGCGAGTTCGAGGATGCGCGTGGCGGCCGCTGTGTGTTGCGCGTCGAGCGTCAGCACGCGACGCAGATGCGAAATCGCATCGCCCGCCCGCTCGTCGTCGGCGGCCAGGAGTTCCGCCAGTTCCAGGCGAATCGGGAGTTCTTCTGGGCCGAGTTCGCCCTCGAGCCGCGTTTCCAACAGCCGAATCAGCGAATCGCTCTCTCCGCGCAACCGATACAGGGTGCAGAGCGCGAGCTGGGCGGCGGGATCGCCCGGGCGGTCCGCAAGCACTGCGCGATACGCTTTTTCCGCTGTGTCGCGGTCTCCGATTTCCGAGGCGGTGTCGCCCTGGCGGAGTCTCCATTGGGCGCGCTCCCGGGGGTCGTCGCTACGTCCGGCCGTGCGTTCGCACAGGGACACCAGGTCGTCGAGCCTTCCCACGCTCCGGTACAGCGCCGCCAAACGTGTGGCGCCGGCCAGCGGGCCGGAACCCGCCATGGGTTCGATGAAATCGATCGCGCGCGCAATTTCGCCAAGACTTTCACAAAGGGCGCAAAGACGCAGACGCAGATCGAAGACTTCTGCCGAAGTGCGGTCCTCTTCGAGCAGGGCCGAAAGGCGTCCTTCGAGCAGTTCCGTCGCTGCCTGCGGGTTTCCGCTGCGCACGTGCCGTGAGGCGAGGAATTCGACGGCATCCGGTTGGACGGGCTCCAGTGCCAGGAGGGCTTCGTAGTGGACCGCGGCGCGTTCGCTGTCGCCGTCCGGGCGTGCCCACAGACTGGCGGCGCGCGCGCGCAACAATCGGGCGCGCGACTCCGCGGGATGCGTGGCGAGTTCTGCTTCGGTCGCGCGCAGGAGATCGTCGATGCGGCTGTCTCCCGCGTAGAGGGCGGCGAGTTCCTGCCAGGGGGCACCGGCCGCATCCGCGTGCGCGGCGGCTTCGAAATGGTCGATGGCTCGAGTTCGATCGTGGAGGTGATCGCGGTAGAGGCGCGCCACGCGGAGGTGTAGACCGTTGTCCGGTGCGCGTGCGAGACGGGTTTCCCAGAGCGACGCCATGGCGCGCCAGTCTTGCTGCGCCTCGAGGAGCGCTTCGAGTTGCGATGCGGCCTGTAATGCGATCGCGTCATCCGCTGCGGTTCGGGCGAGGTGCTCGAAGGCGCTGCGCGCTTCGCCGGGGGATCCCAATGCGCCCGCGAGCAGCTGCGCTCGTTCGAAGGACCAGCGATCGCGTTCGACGCCGGGTTCCGCTGCGGCCACGCGATCTTCGAGCAAGCGAGCCAATTCGGCGTGGTCGCCGATGGCGCGCAATTCGGATTCCAGTGCATCCACGAGCGACGGGTCGGTCGGGTGGAGCGAGCGTGCGGCGCGCAACACCGAGGCCGCTTCGCCGTGGCGGTCGAGTCGATCCGACAACACGGCCGCGCGTCGTAGGTCGAGGGCCAGCGCGGTGGGGGTGTCCCCGGCTTCGCGAAGGCGGAGCACGCGGAGCCGGTCGCATAGTTTCGTCCAGAGTCCTTCGCTTTCGAGCAACGCGAGCAAACTCGGCTCGGCCCGGTCGCGCACCTCTTCTCGATCGGCGGCGCGAACCATCAGGTCGATGGCGAGTTCTACGTCTCCCGCATGGCGTGCCTTCTCGGCGAGTTGCAGCTGTGCGTTCGCGCGTTCTTCGGGCGGCAGCCCCTCGATCTGCTCGCGCTCGAGCTCGATCGCTTCTTCGTGGCGATCTGCGGCAACCAGACCTTCGACGAGTGCCGACAGGATCCGTCGGTCGCCCGGGACTTCTTCGCGCGCGGCGTGCAACAACTGCAGCGCCTCTTCGCAGCGTCCCTGTCGGGTTCGGTGAGCGACGCGTCGCAGTCGCGTCGAGATGCGGTCGTCGCCGGTCTCGACGTTTTCGAGTTTTGCGAGCACGGCGTCGAGGTCGGCTGCGTCCGGTGTGGCTTCGAGCAGCCTCGCCCAGGTACGCAGACCCGGGAGGCTTTCCGGCTCCGCGCGAAGCCAGCGTTCGATCCAGCTGAGCGCCCGTTCGCGGTCCCCCGCCTCTTCGCACGCTTCGGCGAGTTCCGCGGCAAGGACGGCGACGCGAGCGGGGTCTGCGGAGGAAAGTGCCTCTCGCTCGCTGATCTGGAGCAACAGCGGAGTGTCACCGGAGCGACGCGCGATGCGACCGAGCAGCGCGAAGCCGCCGGGTACGTTCGGGTCCTCGGCCAACGCGGCCTCCACGGCTTCGCGGGCTTCGTCGGGTCGATCGAATCGATCGAGGTTCAACTCCGCGAGTTCGCAAAGCAGCCCGGCTCGACCCGGAGCCGGTTCGTGTTCGGCGGTGCGCACGAGCCAGTGCCGCAGGGCGTCCCAATTTTCGTGTTTGCGGTGAAGGGTGGCGAGGCGTTCGCGTGCGAGGGGGGCCAGTGGATTGCACGCGTAGGCGCGCTCGAAAGCATCGGACGCCGCATCGGGATCCGATAAGGGGCCGGCGGCGAGATCCCCGAGTGCGAGTAGGAGTCCGGCCCGTTCCGAGACGTCCATGCACAGCGCGGCGCGTCGCTCGATGATCTCTGCCCGATCCGAGTGTCGATCGAGTAGCGCGTACGTCGCATCGAGTGCGGCCAGGACTTCCGGCGATTCGGGTTCGGCGTCGAGCGCCCGGGACAAGCGATCTCGCGCGCCATCGTGGTCGCCGCGAGCGCTGCAGGCGGCGGCGGCTTCGCGCAACAGATCGATGTCGGGACGCGCATCCGCATCGGCGGCGTCCGTCGCGAGTTCGAGCGCTCGGCCCAGGGCTTCCGCGTCACCACGCGCTCGCGCCAGGTCGACGAAGCCACGCCATACGGCGGAAGATCGGGGAGCGAGTTCCAGGGCTCGGGAGAACCAAGCGTGGGCGGATTCGGGGTCTTCGAGCCGCTCGAGGTACAAGCGCCCGGCTTCGACCGCATCGGCGACGCGCAGGCTTGAATCGCGACTGACGGCGAAGCGTTCTCCGAGGCGCAGGGCCACCTGGTCCCAGCGACCCAACGCGGCGGCCAGATCGAGGGACGAGTCCAAGGCGGCCCGGTTCTCGGGATCGAGGGCCAGCGCATCGGCCAGGCGTCCGAGGGCATCCTCGGTGCGTCCCGCGCTCTCCATGGATCCCGCCCAGATGCAGAGGGCGCGCGCCCGATCGCTTCCCTGGCGCCGGGCGACGACGGCTTCCCAGAGTGCGTCCGCGGGCGCATCCCCGGCTTGGTTTTCGAGGGCGCTGGCGAGGCCCTGGAGGGCCGTGTCGTTGGCGGGGTCGAGTTCGAGGGCGCGTTCGAAATGACTGCGGGCTTCCGCGCTATCGCCGAGTTCCTCGGACCAAACGCGCCCGAGCTCCGCGTGGAGATCAGCGCGGTCCACCGCGGACATGGGGAGCTGGACCTCGACTTCGCCGACCTGGAGTACGAGTTCCCAGGCGGAGCGCCTCGCGTAGGCGGTGCGTAGCTTTTCGAGAGCCGGTCGGAAGCTCGGGTCGAGGCGGGCGGCTTCGCGATAGCAGTCGAGGGCGGAATCGGGGTCGTCGCAGCGTTCGTCGAGTACCTGGCCGCGGCGCAGGAGTAGCCTTGCCCGCCGGTCCGGATGGTCCGCGAGGTCGGGAGCGGCGATTCGATCGGAGTAAAGGACCAGCAGGTCGGGCCAGTCGCCCCGCAGGAACAGGTGCTCCTCCAGAGCCTCAAAAGCCCTCGGATCTGCAGGGTTTTCTCGGAATCGCGCGCGGAATTGTTCTAGCGATGTGGGCACCCACCCCCCCGGTTGTGGCCCATTTCCCCATCGACGGAATCGAAGCCGGCCTTAAGCCCTGCGGAGGGGCATTTTTTCTTTGTTTTTCATATATTTAGAAAGTCGCTGGCGGTCTCTCGCCGCGCTTCCTCGGGCCCCCGGAGTGGGGGCTCTGGCGAGCCCGGCTCCAGCCTGCGATCCCTTAAACTCTAGCCATGGACCAGCAACCCAAAAAAGGCTCCAGCGTGGCCCGACGAGGCGCCGCGGAATTCGCCGCCGCCGAAGCCAAACGCCGGCGGCGCGAACTCACCCTGACCCTCGTGGTCGGGGCGGCTGTGCTGCTGCTGGTGGTGTTTGGTCAGCGCTTCTCGGGCCTCGCGGGCGCGTCGCGCATCGGCGACAGCATTCTGTTCCTGGCCCTCAACGCCGTCACCTTGATCTTGATCGTCGTGCTCCTGTTCCTGATCGGGCGCGCCATGGTGAAGCTGGTATTCGAGCGGCGCCGGGGGTTGCTGGGATCGCATCTGCAGTTCAAGTTTGCCGCGGCTTTCGTTTCGATTGCCGCCCTGCCGACGGTGGTGTTGTTTCTGGTCTCGGCGGTTTTCATCAATCAATCGATCAACACCTGGTTCAGTCTGCAGGTCGATACGGCCTTCGATCAGAGCCGCAGCGTGGCGGACAGCTATTACGAAACTTCCGCCACCCAAGCGCTCTTCTTCGGTCAGCGGATTGCGACACAAATCACCGACCGAAAACTCCTGCGCGAAGACAAACTGGAAGAACTGACGGAATTCGTGCATTCGAAGCAGCTCGATTACAACCTCGGTGTGGTCGAAGTGTTCAGCGCCACCGGCGAAGAGATGGTGTTCAGCATCAACCCCGATGTTCCCGCGGCGAGTTTCTCGCGGCCCGACAGCGATTTCGTCCGGTCGGCGCTGGCGGGTGTCGCGACCTCCCGGGCCGAGAAACAGGGCAGTGCGGACGTGATTCGCGGGGCGGTTCCCATTCGTTCGTCGTTTCGTCCCGATGAAACCGTGGGCGTCGTGGTCGTGAATTTCTGGATGCCCGCATCCGTGGCGCGGAACGTGGCGGAGATACGGACCGCCCATTCCGACTTTCGCGCGGTTCAACCCTACGCGGGTGCCGTGCGAACCGCCTATCTCTTGCAACTGCTGTTGGTTCTGTTGGTGTTGCTGCTACTGGCCACCTGGCTCGGGGTGCGCCTGGCGCGCGGTGTGACGAATCCGATCGGGGCGCTGGCGGAAGGCACCGCCGAGGTGGCGCGCGGAAATCTCGACGTGCGCGTCGAGGCCACTTCCGACGATGAGATCGGCTTTCTGGTGGGCTCGTTCAACAAGATGACCCACGATCTGCGCGACGCCCGTAGCCGCTTGGAACTCAGCAACGCGGAACTCGACCAGCGCGGCCGGTACATGGAGATCGTGCTGCGCAACATCGGCGCCGGGGTGATCTCCGTCGATGGCGAGGGCAAGGTCAGCACCATCAATCCCTCGGCCCAGCGCCTTTTGGGCCTTCCGCCCGGCCTGGGACTGATCGGTCGCAAGCTCGACGAAGTCCTGACCCAACCGGAACATCTCGAAGCCGTGCGCGATCTTGCGGGACAGTTGCGTTCGGGCATCCGCGAAAGCATTCGGCGCCAGGTCCAGGTTCCCATGGGGGAAGAGACGCTTACGCTGTTGGTTTCCGTGACGCTGCTCCAAGACGAAGATGGCAACGCGTTGGGCATGGTGGTGGTGTTCGACGATTACTCGCAGCTGGTGAAAGCCCAACGCATGGCGGCGTGGCAGGAAGTGGCCCGCCGGATTGCGCACGAAATCAAGAACCCCCTGACGCCGATTCAATTGTCCGCCCAGCGGATTCGCCGGCGCTTCCGGGCGCGACTGGCGGAGGAGCCCGATGACGCGCGGGTCTTCGACGAATGCGTCGAGACCATCTCGGCCCAGGTCGAAGGCTTGAAGTTGCTCGTCAACGAGTTCTCGAATTTTGCGCGGCTACCCACCGCGAACCCCAAGCCCGGCGATCTGAATCGGCTCGTCCACGAGGCCGTAGCGAGCTATGCCGAGACCGAGGGCGTGGTGTTCAAAACCGATGTGGACCCGGAGCTCCCGACCGTGGACCTCGATCCCGAACACATTCGCCGCACGCTTTCGAACCTGATCGACAACGCCGTTGCAGCCGTGCGCGAGCGCAACGAAAGTGAAACCGCGGGGGCCGCCGGCCATATCGAGTTGCGCAGCATCCACGATCGCGCGCGGCAAACCGTCCGGCTGGAAGTCGTGGACGACGGCGTGGGAATCTCGACGGAAGATCGGCGCCGCATCTTCGAACCGTATTTCTCCACCAAGGAACACGGCACCGGGCTTGGCTTGCCCATCGTTTCGCGCATCGTGGCGGATCACCACGGATACATTCGCGTGCACCCGAACCGCCCCCACGGCACACGCGTCGTGATCGAGCTTCCGGTCCGCAGCGCATGACCCAGATCCTGATCGTCGACGACGAGGAGAGCATTCGCCGCTCGCTGGCGGGGATTCTCTCGGACGAAGGGTTCAACACGGAAACCGCGAGTAACGGCGCGCTCGCCCTCGAAAGCGTCAGAACACGTGCCCCGGATCTCATCTTGCTCGACGTCGCCATGCCCGGCCGCGATGGCGTCGAAGTGCTGGAGGAGCTGCGGGAAGATTGGCCCCGTCTCCCGGTCATCATGATGAGCGGCCACGGAACGATCGAAACCGCGGTTCGAGCCACGAAGTTCGGGGCCTTCGATTTTTTGGAGAAGCCACTCTCCTTCGACAAGCTGCTGATCACGATTCAGCACGCCCTCGATCAACAGCGCCTGGAACAGGAAAACCGCGAGCTGCGCGAGGAAGCCCTGCGCGCTCACGGCATCATCGGTTCTTCGCCCCCGATGGTGGAACTCGTCACCCAGATCGAGATCGCCGCACCCACCAATGGTTGGGTGTTGATCACCGGCGAAAACGGCACGGGAAAGGAATTGGTGGCGCGGCAGATTCACTTGAAGAGCCTGCGCATGCAGAAACCCTTCGTCGAAGTGAATTGTGCGGCAATTCCCGAAGAACTCATCGAATCGGAATTGTTCGGTCACGAGAAGGGGGCGTTCACCGGCGCGATTTCCCAGAAGCGCGGGAAGTTCGAGTTGGCGAACGGCGGCACCATCTTTCTCGATGAAATCGCGGACATGAGCCTGAAGACCCAGGCGAAGATTCTGCGAATCCTCCAGGAACATAAATTCGAGCGCGTCGGTGGAACCGAAACCATGGAGGTGGACGTGCGCGTCATCGCCGCCACCAACAAGAGTCTCGAGAAAGAGATCGCCGCGGGCCACTTCCGCGAGGATCTCTACTATCGGCTGGCGGTGATCCCCTTCCACGTACCTCCGCTCCGCGAACGGCGGAGCGACATTCCGGACCTGGTCACCAATTTCGTTTCGGAATTCTGCGCGGATTCGGGCGTGAAGCAGAAGACCATCACGTCGGGAGCCATGTCGGCTCTCCAGTCGTATGGCTGGCCCGGAAACGTCCGGGAATTGCGGAATCTCGTCGAGCGCCTGGTGCTGATGGTTCCCGGTACGAACGTCGACGTCGCCGACCTTCCGGATGTCATCAAGTCGGCCCCCAGTCCGGAGTCGCCCGGGAGTCAAACGCTGGATGGGGCGCGCAAAGCCTTCGAGCGGGAGTATCTGGTGGCGCGATTGCGCGAGCACAATTGGAATATTTCCCGCACCGCCGAGTCGATTGGAGTGGCGCGGGAGAGCTTATCGCGCAAAATCCGAGCCATGAAGATCGAGATCAAACGTGACTAGTCTCCGCGTCGACGCCGAAGTGGCGGAGAATCGCGACGAGGGCGGAGCCAATCGCCGTTTGCGGTTGCGCGTTCCCGATTGGCCCGGCTCGGCGCCCGGCCAATTCGTCATGCTGTCTCCGGGTGTTCGGTCTTCGGTTGAGCGCTTCGATCCCTTGCTGCCGCGCCCGATGGCGGTTTATCGGGTGCACGATGGCTGTCTCGAAGTGCTCTACAAGGTCACCGGGCGCGGGACCGCGTTGCTCGCCGATGCGCGCAGTGGCGAAAGAGTTCGCGTCGTCGGACCCTTGGGAAAAGGCTTTCCCGAGAGTGTGGGGAAGTGTCTGCTCGTCGGGGGGGGCACCGGAATCGCTTCTCTCTACGACTTGGCGGCGCGGGATCGCGAGCGCAGCCACGTCTTGCTCGGCGCCCGCAGCCAGCGCGATTTGATGGGGCAGGAAGATTTCGCGGCGCTTGGGGTCGCGCTGTCGATCGCTACGGAGGACGGCTCCACGGGAAGTTCGGGACTCGTCACGGCATTGCTCGAGCGGGAACTCGAGACCGCGACGAACGCCACGGTTTTCGCCTGCGGTCCCACGCCCATGATGCGCGCCAGTGCGGAGATTGCGGCCAAGCACGGTGCGCGCTGCTTCGTCTCGCTCGAAAACCCCATGGCGTGTGGGATCGGCGTTTGCCAGGGCTGTGCCGCACCGAGAGCGAACGGGGGCTACGCCTTGGTTTGTCGCGACGGACCGGTATTCGACGCCAACGAAGTCCTGTGGGAGGCCATGCCGTGAGCGTCGACACGCGAGTCAACTGGGGAGGCGTCGCGCTCCGAAACCCGGTTCTCACGGCTTCGGGGACGTTCGGATACGGGATGGAATTCGCTCCCTTCTTCGACCTGACCCGGATCGGCGGGATCGTGGCCAAGAGCCTGACCCTCGAACCGCGCATCGGTCACCCACCCGCGCGCATCGCCGAAGTGCCTTCGGGGATGCTCAACGCCATCGGCCTCGAGAACGTGGGCGTCGACGCCTTCTTGAACGAGAAGCTTCCCGCGTTGCCGGAGGGCGTGACGGTGGTGGCGAGCGTTTTCGGGACGGACATCGAGAGCTACGCGGAAGTGTGTAAGCGGCTGGCCGGAAGTCGGGTCGCGGCCCTGGAGGTGAATGCCTCCTGTCCCCACGTGAAGAGCGGCGGGATGGAGTTCGGCCAGAATCCGCGCGTGTTGGCGGAACTGGTGCGGGCGACCCGCCAGGCGGCGTCCGTACCCGTGGCGATCAAGTTGTCTCCGAACGTGACGGACATTGCCGAACTCGCGCGCGTGTGCGAAGGCGAGGGCGCCGATGCGCTGTCCCTCATCAACACGCTGCAGGTTCTCGACGTCGATCTGAAAACCCGGCGGCCCCGTCTGCGCAACACCCTCGGTGGCCTGTCGGGACCCGCAATCCTGCCCCTCGCCCTGCGCATGGTCTGGCAGGCCTCTCGGGCCGTCCGGATCCCGGTCTGCGGGATCGGAGGCATTCAGAGCGGTGAGGATGCGGCGAAATTCCTGCTGTGTGGTGCCACGGCGGTCCAGGTCGGAACGGCGAACTACACCAATCCGAGGGCGGCTTTGGACGTTGCCGAGGGGCTCGAGGCCTTTGCGGAGAGCCAGGGGGTCACCCGCTTGACGGATTTGATTGGCGGCTTGGAGACGGAACCCGCCTAGGACACTCACTTTCGTGCCTTTCGGGTCCCGGAAGCGGGCGTTGCTCGCCGCCCCTTCGTTCGGGCCTTGGTTGCCGACCCCCAGCGTTTTGGATAGTTTACGCGCCGTCTGTGCGCGTAATGCGTGTTTGCGGATTTCTGCAGGCGCGTCCTACGAATGTGTATCCGGTGAGGGGAAAAGCGGGCACGCGGTCCGCTTTTTTTTGTTTTGGTTTCCTGAATCGTTCTTGAATCGGATTGAACTTGGCGTTGAATCGAAAACCTTCAGTGAAGCTGTGAGCGTGGGGAGTCTAGGTCGGTGTATCGAGATATCCCGCAGGAGCTGCGAGCGCTGATCGAGCCCGTGGTGGAAAGCCACGGCCTCGAGTTGGTCGACGTCGAGCTGAATCCGGGGCAATCCAACTCCACTCTTTCCGTCACGGTGGATACCCCTCAAAACGATGGCCGTGTGGTGGTCGACCAATGTGCGCTCGTTTCCAGAGAGCTGGAATCGCACCTGGACGCGGCCGACCCGATTCCAAACCGATATCGCCTTGAGGTTTCATCGCCGGGACTCGACCGGCGTTTGTCTCGCGAGAAGGATTTCGAGAGCGCCCGCGGCTCTGTGGTGAAGATCGAGACGCGCCATCCGCTGGATGGTCGGCGTCGATTTCGAGGTCGCTTGGTTGACTTTGCCGAAGGGAAAGCCCGCCTGGTCGTAGATGGCCGGGAAGTGGCGATTCCGTTCGAAGAAGTGAGTCGCGCCAACGCCGTATACGAATTTTCGTCGGAAGATTTCCGAAGGTCAGCGTGACTGGAGTGAACATGCTTGGGCTCAAACGCGAGATCGATCAGATTGCCAAGGACAAGGGCATCGACAAGAACGTCATCGTAGGCGCGCTCGAAGAGGCCATGAAGCAGGCCGCCCGCAAGCGATTCGGTGCCGATCGCGAGATCGAAGCTCGTTTCAACGAAGAGCTGGGTGAGATCGAATTGTTCGAATTTCGCACGGTCGTCGAAGAAGTGAACGACGCCGAACGCGAAGTCGATATGCGGACGGCGGCGGAATACGATCCCGAAGCCGAGGCGGGTGACGAGATCGGCGTCAAGCTCGATACCGAGGGCTTCGGTCGCATCCTGGCCCAGACCGCGAAGCAGGTGATCATCCAGCGCGTGCGCGACGCCGAGCGCGACACGATCTACGACGAATACAAGGAACGAAAGGGCGAGATCCTGAACGGGATCGTGCGTCGCTTCGAGAAGGGTTCCATCATCGTCGACCTGGGGCGTGCCGAGGCCGTGCTTACGGTGAAAGAGCAGGTCCCGCGCGAGAATTACCGACCGGGCGATCGGATTCGCGCCTACGTGCTCGAAGTCACGACGGCCACCAAGGGGCCGCAGATCTTCCTTTCCCGGGCCTGTATCGAGATGTTGACCAAACTTTTCGAGCAGGAAGTTCCCGAGATGTATGAGGGGATTGTCACCATCGAGTCGTCGGCCCGCGAAGCGGGTGGGCGTTCCAAGATCGCCGTCGCGTCCCGGGACAGCGACGTGGACCCGGTGGGTGCTTGTGTCGGTATGAAGGGCAGTCGCGTGCAGGCCGTGGTGCAGGAATTGCGCGGCGAGCGGATCGACATCGTGCCCTTCAGTCCGGATCCGGCGCGCTACGTGTGCAGTGCGCTTTCACCGGCCGCGGTCTCGAAAGTCATCATCGACGAAGCCAACCAGTCCATGGATGTCATCGTTCCGGATGATCAGCTGTCTCTTGCGATCGGTCGCAAGGGACAGAACGTGCGTCTGGCGGTTCAGCTGACCGGTTGGAAGATCGACATCAAGAGCGAGTCGAAAATGCGCGAAGTCGCGCAGTGGCTCGCAGAAGCGGTTTCCGTCGTCGAAGGCTGCGGTGAACCGGAAGCCGAGATCTTGCTGCAACAGGGAATCGCATCCCTCGACGATTTGTCGGTCTGCGAGAATGAGTTGCTCACCCAGTTGCCGGGAATCGATGAAGCCGGAGCTGCGACCATCAAGGTCCGGGCGGGAGAGCTCATCATTCAGAAGGCCCAGGAAGAGGCGGCGGCACAAGCTGCGGCCGAAGAAGAAGCGCGGCGCGCCGCCGAAGAAGCCGCGGCTGCAGCAGCCGCCGCGGAGAGCGCGCCGTCCGACGACGCGGAAGCGGCGGACGCCACCGAAACCAGCGATGAACCCGTGGCCCCCGAGGCCGCGGAAGAGCAGGATACAAGTAGCTAACGCATGGCAAAGGTTCGGGCATACAAACTCGCAGAAGAACTGGGTATCGAACGAAACGAGTTCGTCGAAAAAGCGCGTGAACTCGGAGTCGAACTGAAGAGTCCGATGGCGTCCCTCGACGACGCGCAAATGGATCTTCTGCGCGAAAAGCTGGGGAAGAAGCCTTCCGGCGCCATGGTGGAACGGCGGGTCGAGGCAAAAGGCGGGCGTGCAATCATTCGCCGCCGCAAACGCGCGGCTGAGCCGCCCCCGGAAGAACCCGCCGTCGAAGAACCGCCGGTGGTCGAAGCGGATGCGCCGGCCCCGACCGCCCTCGAACAAGAGCCGGCCGTGGGGGCAGAAGCCGAAGCCGTGGCTGAGCCTCTCGCCCCGGAAGCGGCGAAAGAGCCCATCCCGGCCCAGGCCGCAGCCGCAACGCAAAGCGTCGCCCAGGAAGCCGCCAAGCCCGATTCGGGAGCCACCAGCGCGACGCCCGCGGCGAAACGCGACGATGCTCCGGCCGCACCGGGGGCTGCGAAACAGCGCAAGCGCGTTCGCGAAGTCGTGAACCTGGCCGAACAAGAGAAAATTGCTCGCCAGGCGACCGGACGTGCGGCGCCGCGTCGCCCGGTCCAGGTCGATCCCCGCGCGTTTACGTCCCCGCGGCGTAAACGTCGCGATGCCCCGGCCGCCAAAGCCAAGGTCGCGAAGCCGGCAGCGTCAACGACGAAGAAGGCCATTCGCGTCGAGGGGGAGACCACCGTCGGCGAGGTCGCGCGTTTGTTGGGTGCAAAGGCCGCGGAGGTCCAAGGCAAGCTCATGGCCCTCGGGACCATGGCTTCCATCAACCAATTGATCGATCTGGAGACCATCACCCAGATTGCCGATGGGTATGGCTGCGAAGTGCAGGATGTCGGCTTCAACGAAGCCGAGGCACTGGGCGCGGCTGCGGCCCCCGCGGACGAATCGAAGCTCACGCCTCGCCCGGCGGTCGTCACCGTGATGGGACACGTCGACCACGGGAAGACCTCGCTCCTGGACGCGCTGCGGCGCGCAAAGGTGGCCGAGGGCGAAGCGGGCGGGATCACCCAGCACATCGGTGCCTACCAGATCACCCACGCGGGCCAGCGCATTACCTTCATCGATACACCGGGGCACGCCGCCTTCACCCAGATGCGCGCGCGCGGCGCGGAAGTGACGGACATCGTCATCCTCGTGGTTGCGGCCAACGACGGCGTCATGCCCCAGACCATCGAGGCGATCAATCA
>JAJDAL010000054.1 GCA_029261875.1 Deltaproteobacteria bacterium | reverse complement strand
CAGGGTCCGCGGGTCGGATTCTCTCAGGCGGCCTAGGTCAGCTGAACGCGCAGACTCCGCGCTTCGGCGACGCGGCCTTCGCCCGGCGCCTTGACGAAGTGCTGATAAAAGAACGCGTTCGGCAGACCTGGCGGATCCGGTCGCGCGCCGGGCTCTACTAGTGGCCGGGTTCGCGATTATTCGAAGTAGCCTTGCACGTCGATGACCAGGTGGATCTGCTCGGTGGGATCGAAGTTCCCGTGCACCTTGAGCAACGGACCCGACGTCGAATCGGGAATCACCGCGGAACCGTTAATCTTGTAGATGGCCCCGCTATCTTCAACCGACTTCGTCCCTGAAAACGTCATTTCAAAATTGAACATCCGGAGTCCTTCGAGTTACGACCTCCGACCGCTTCATCCGCGAACTACTTGCGCTCCATGCGCGTGATCGCGGTTCCACCGACGTAACTGCCCGCCGGTCCATAGACCTGAATCTCCACGTCCAAGGGTTGCCCGATCAACTCCGGATGCTCGTCGAGATCCAACGCCCAGGTGCCGCTGAAGGAGCAGAATTCCACGTCCTCGCAGTTCGTGATGTAGCGGCCGAACAATCCGCCGGAGCTGATCCGTTGTCCGTTGACGGACGCAGAGAATCCATACTCGAGCCGTGAACATCACCGCGAGCGCGGCAAGGATTCGAGTCGAACACTTCATTGGTTTTTCCACTTTGTTGGTGCGCGCTTGACCCACTTCAGGCGCAATTCACGACGATCTAATCCAGAAGTGATCATCACGATCATTCTGTGACCGAGCCACGGGTGAGCGGATGACTTCGAGCCCTGCGGAGAGAAACCGGCAACAAGAACGCAACTCGACAGGCACCCCAGGTACAAGGGGCCACGGTCCCAGCCTCCTCTTATCGCTGTTTCGAAATCGTCAGGGAATCTGCGAGCTCAAACAGGTTGCACCGCATGCGGTGTGACTGCACGCTGGCGAACCCATCAGGGCAATGGTCCAATCGCACGCTTCTCGGAAGGGCTAGCACGGCAAGGACTGCAAGTACCACGACCGCTGTGGCGGGCGCGGCAAGCGGGAAGTCGAAACACCGGAATTCTCAACAATACTCAAGCTTTCTCCAATCCGGTTCGCTCCTGAACGATTAAGGGTAGGGTTGCATCAGTTGATGCGAGCTCCGTTTGGAGGAACACCGCATCGTCGAAACCTACACAGAGGAACGGACTCGATGCGATTTACATCCAGCAAAGCACTGTTGAGCGTTTTCATTTTCGCGACGATGATGGCCGGACCGATCGGCTGTTTCGAAACCGAATGCGGAGGTCAGCGGGACCTCTTCGACCCTGTAACCATCCTCTTTGAAGCCACCGCGGATATCTATCCGGGTGTGACCTTCGACGACTTCGCGGAACAAACAGTCGACCTGCACAACCATTGCCTGAGTCTTCTCGAGGATGAAAGCGGAACCTTGTTCGGGTACGTCAAGACCGTGGGATGGGACGGCATGGTGTACGACAACACGATCTGGCAGTGCGTAGATGGAAGCTGCACGCAGTGCATCGATGGGAACTGTACGGAGAATTAGCGCCCTTCGGTCGCGGCCACGATTGGGCTTCGACCCACGGATCGACGCCGGACCGTCCCTGGCTAGGGGGCTCGTAAGTGCGCAGCTTCATCCAGGGCCCATCCCGCCACCCAGGGGAGCCGCCTCGATCAGTCCTCGATGCACCAGACCTGGACCGACAAGCTGCAGGACAATACGCCCACTTGCCACGGACTCGACGAGGCCCCCGACGCCGCCCAGTCGCCCGGTACAGCCGCGTAGGAACCGTTGTCCATGTTCGAGTCGCTCGTCCATACGTTGCAGTTCGCCCGCCCAGGCGTGGCGACAACCGAGCTCGCCCAGCCGCTTCGAGCCCAGCCGATTCCGAGCGCAGGCGGCCCGGATCCCGAATCTGACTGCGCGAAGCCAAGCGTCGTGTCGTAGCGGAGGTTCCCCAGGTCCTGGATCTCCCAGAACGACGCCATGTGGAAACCGGCTTCGCACCCCACCAAGGCGTCCGACCCCGGATACGCCGCCTGGCTCAGATAGTAGCGCTGCGGCGTGCGCGGCGAACAGCTGTTGTCGTCGCAGGTGTTGCCCCCGGTTGCGAGCACGCCCTTGACTGCCATGTACGCCCCGCCCCCGAGCCCCGCCTTCCGCACGGTGTTCTGGGAAAACGCCGACGGGTGCGAAGTCCCGCTATGCACAACGCCTTCGCGCCCGGTGAAGCCAATCCGATTGCGAAGCACGAGGCTTCCAAAGCTCACCACGATCCCGTTTCGGCCGCAGTTCGACACCACCAAGTCCTTCGCGCCGGCCATGTCGCCCAACACGATGCAGCTGTGTCCGAAGCCACGGACGTTTCCGTTGCGCACCGTAACGCGGTCCATGCGGAGTGCGTTGACGGCGTTTCCGAGTCCCTCCGCGCAACTGACCGCGGTGCAGGTAAATGGCCCGACGATCGCGAAGCCATTCAGATCCAGGTCGACGTCTTCTGCAGCAACCACCAGAGCATCGGTATCCGGGGAGACCGTCAGGTTTCCCGTGAGGACATAGCTGCCCGGTTCAGAAATCGTGTATGGAAAGCCGCCGGACGATGCCACGCTGGCCTGATTCAGCTCGATTCGCCCTTCATCAGCAGCCCCTGAGGATGGCAGCAGGAAAAGAAAAAGGACCACAACGGCGCATTGGAACTGCAGCATAGAAACCATCGGAACTCCTACGCCCCCGAATTCCAACACGGCGAGGGGGCGGCATACCGCAGTCATTGTACGCGGATGCCTCCGGAAGTGGGAACCGCAGACCATCGTGGCTTTTCCAGTTGGATCTCGCTGGGTTGCCAGTGATTCTCCCAAGGGCCTGAGTCCGCTACCCGAATCGCGGTCCTCGACTTCGGTCTTGGCGTCGCGGGTGCGAGGCTCGCTCGCGACCGCGTGTCCTCCCGCTCGGCCTCCAACGCAACAAAGCAGAGCTGGCCCGATGAGAAACGTTCAGCGGCCTGTCAATGCTTGGAAGGAGACAGTCCAAGGTAGGCGTGAAGGCCAAGGGGCCCAACATTCCGTTGGCGAGCGTTCTCCCGATCGCCGATCCGGTCCAGGTCCGCGCCCAGGTCCGAAACGGCGTCGGCGAGTGCTGGGAGGCATCCTTCAGCGCGCCGCGCAGAAACGACTCCGACAGGTTCAGCGCCAAGTCCGACTAAACTCCCGAGCCCTCACGCGCTTGGGACCCGCCCAGAGCGGTGGCGACGGGTCCCTGACCGCCCATGGCCCCTATCACCGCGCTTGACCCGGTTCTCCCACAGGAACGCGGTACTTCTGACGCTTAACGCGTGTCGCATGCGCGTCGAAGCGACGCATTCTGCGCGCCCACCGCAACTTTCCGTCACAAGCCGAGCCGGGTCTCTACGTCACTGCTGAGAACCCACTTTACCTAGCGGGCGCGCGAGACCGCGTCGGTTGTCGAAAGTCGAGGAATCGCCGTTGGCACCTGGAATGGCTCACAGATCCGAGAGCACACCGCCGCACCGTCCGAAGACCTTGGCGCGCGCGGTTGCACACCTCACCGCCGCGCTGGCGTTTCTGGCTGTAATGGGCTCCGCCGCGCGCGCGCATTGTCCCCTCGAGGCGCCGGAAGGCCCGAGGGACAACGAACTCTTCTGTGGGATCTACCCCGATATCGCGATCACGAGCTGTGGCGGACAGGTGGAGGTGGGTCAGGCGTTCGATGTCAACTGGGACAGTATCGGGGCCGAGCGCATCAAATCCCTGGGTTGGGAAGGGCCGATCCATCCGGACATTCTCCCTCACGTGGGCGAGGGCTACATCGGCGTTCCGACGGGAACGTGGAGCGGCGGATTTCGCCTGGGCGGTATCGGTGTCGCGAGCGTCGAGTTGCAGGCCGAACGCGGAGAGAGCGAGTCCAATTCGTGTTACTGCGCGATCGAAGGCGTCGACACTATTCCGCCGGTGGTCATCATCGGCGCTCCCGAAGATGGATTCGAAACCGATTCCAATCACGTCATGCTGGCCGTCGGCGCCACCGACCTGGGCGGCCTGAAACCGTATGGGAACGCAAACCTCAACACCGGGATGGCGTGGAAGACCGACGGGTACAACGAGGGCGAATTCAACGCCATTCCGGTGAGCGCGTGCCACAAGGGCTTTGGTTGCATCGTTCAAGTGCCGTTGCAGCTGGGGCAGAATCGAATCACGGTTCGCGCGCGGGATTGGACACCGAACATTACGGACGAAGACATCTTCGTCTTCTCCACCTACGATCCCGGGCCGCTCTCCTGCACCATCACTCCAGACCCGGCCATTACGAGCTGCGGGGGGCAGGTCGAAGTAGGACAGGCCTTCGACGTAGCCTGGGAGAGTACCGGGGCTACGACGTTGCTTTCCGAAGGATGGGTGGGTCCGATCCATCCTGAGATTGCACCACTGGTCGGCGCAGGACAGATCGGTCTCTCCGGATCCTGGAGAGATGGCTTCCGTCTGGGCGGGGTCGGCGAGGCAAGCGTGCGTCTCGTCGCGTCCCGCGAAGACGGGAGCGAAGAATCGTGCGCTTGCAGCGTCGAGGGGGTCGACACGACTCCGCCCGAAATCATCATCGCGGCTCCCGCAGACGGTGCCGCGGTTTCGGAAGACCACGTCCGAATCATCGTGGCCGCGACCGACGCCGGCGGCCTGAGCAACTATCCCCCGGAAAGTACGAGCAGTCCGATGGGCTGGAAGGTCAACGGCGGGAGCTTGAATGTGATTCCGGCGGCGGACTGTGGCGTTTTCGGCTGCATGGCCGACGTTCCGCTGTTGCCGAACCAGGAGAACGCAATTGCGGTGCGGACCCGCGACGAGGCAGGGCACGCGACCGAACGATCGATCACGGTCGTGCAGCAGCAGTCTCTCGGCTTGGTGTGCAATGGTCCTGCCCAGATCCGAGCCGGCGCTCTCTTCGATATCGACTGGTCGGTTTCGGGCGATGCCTCGAGTGTGACGGCGACCTGGTCCGTTGGCAGCACCCACCAGCAGGTCCGCTTCCTCGACAAGGATACGAAACTCGTCGAGTGGCTCGAAACCGATCACGGACTCCCCAAGAACGGAAGCTGGGAAGATCTCGTGAAGTTCGCCGGCGACCTCCCGTCCCATGTCACCATCACCGCGACCGGGCCCAATGGGACGGAAACCTGCGAGCACACGGTCACAATCGGAAACCCGGATCCGGTTCTCACCTGTGATATCGACGGTCCCAAAGATGTCCTTCCGGGCGAACCCTTTACCTGGACCTGGACTCAACCCACGGGGAACACGGTCCTTCACACGAAGGCACTCTGGGTCGAGAGTTCGGTCGACGAACGCGTGCGCGCACGAGACAGCGCCACCGGCGAAATACGCCAACTCGAGGCGTACCACACCCTCCCCTTCTCCAGCTCTTGGGTCGACCTCGTGAAACTGCGGGGTGACGAGCGATCCCGTGTCTACATCTACCCCTCCAACGACAACCACGTCGGTCGTTGTTCGAGGCGCGTCCGGCTGAGCGATGAGTCGACGTGCTCGTATCCCGGTTGCTACGCCAGCGGCCCGCTCGACTTCTATCCGGTTCCGACCTGTCGACGCATCGATTCGACGCTGGGTGCGGGTCCGCTCTACTCCTTGACGGATCCAGCGCTGCCGATGACGGAGTTCGACTTCTGTCACGTTCCCTTCGACGCCAAGGCCGTCTCGATTACCTACACCGCGGTCGAACCGACTCACGACGCATGGGGGGTTCACTATCCCGGCGACGCCGCCGTCCATCCGTCGATCGCCACGATGAGCCTCCAGGCCGGTGCCACGCGTTCCTACAACACCGTGGTCAAGCTCGCTTCCGACGGATCGGGAACGATGAAACACCAGATGCGCTGCCCTGCGGGCGAATCCATGCACTACGTGATCGACGTCAATGGCTACTACAAGTAGAGGATCGAGAATGAACGTTCGAAAGCTCATTGCCGCGTTGTTGCTAGCGAGCGGTTTCGGGGCGAGCAGCGCCGAAGCGGCGAGCTACTACACCCTCGAACCCTGCCGCGCGGTGGACACGCGCAACCTGTCATCGGGAATCCTGGAAGGGAACCAGTGGCACGTCTATCCCCTGCGCGGTCAGTGCGGCATTCCTTTGGACGCGCAGGCCGTCGTGCTCCACCTAACCGCGGTCGCGCCGTCACCGCCGGTACCCGTGGATCCGCTTCCCCCGATTTCGCACGAGGGATTCCTGATGATTCGCGACTCCGGAATACCGAGGCCGACCACCTACCTGCCTTCGAACCTCAATTGGGGCGCGGGCGAAACGCGCGTCATCAACAACGGCTTACACGTCCCCATGATCAGTGGGAGCCACAACGTGGAAGTCTACGCTGGCTATGGACCCGCCCAACCCGGCGTTCACATCACCGTCGACGTGGTGGGGTATTACCGATGAAATTTCGAATCAGCCTGGGCGCTGTGCTCTTGCTCGCCGCCGTCGTGTGCTCGGTGGACGCCATCGCAGAACCCACGGAGTTCTTTCCCGTTGCCCCCTGTCGAACCCACGACTCGCGGAATCCGAATGGGAACGGTCCACCGCTGCAAGGATGGGGGACGAAACACGTCCGCGTTCGCGGAAAGTGTGGCGTGCCGGGCGACGCCAAGGCGGTGGCGGTCACGTTGACGGCGGTCCGATCCGCACCGGGGGTCCCCCTACCTCCCGGCGGCGTCATGATGATCTACGACCGGGCCGCCTCCTACCCCATGGCCGCGATCTCGAACCTCAATTTCGATGCCGGGATCTCACAGATCGCCAACAGCGCAATCGTTCCGCTCAGCACCAACAACTACGTCACGGTCGTAGGGGGATACAACTCCACCCTCTACGCCCACTTCCTCCTGGAGATCGTGGGTTACTTCCGATGAAAACGTCGTCCTCCCTCTTGAAGCTCACTCGCACGTTGCGTTCGTTGACCGTGTGCCTCGTGGCCGTGTGCTCCACGGCCAGTATCGCCCAGGCCCAGCAAGACCCGCTTCGCCCCCTCGACCGGCTCTACGACCTGGAACCCAAGACCCGCAACAGTCCGCTGGTCGCGACTCCGGAACGGGCCAAACTCGAAGGTTTCACCGGCGGAGCGAGTTACCGCTATCCGATCAAAGTACCCCCGGGAACCGGAAAGGCCACCCCGAATCTCGAGCTTTCCTATTCGAGTCTGAGCAAGAACGGACCCTACGGTTGGGGTTGGTCCCTCAACCTACCCCGCATCGAACGCAGCACGCGCTTCGGTCCACCGACCTATGACTGGACCGAAGACGAATTCGAGATCGACGGGGAACTCCTGGTTCGCGACCCCCACACGCCCAATCGGTTCTATCGCCGCGACTACGATTTTTCCCGAATCATCTACCACCCGCCGCCGGTGGATACCTGGGAGGTAACCCAGCCGGATGGGACGGTTCAAACGTTTGGCTCGACCGCAGAGAACGCGAGGATTCCCGTCGGATTCACAGTGTTTGCCTGGGGGCTGGATAAAGTCGTTGACCCGCAAGGAAACGCTTACAAGATCGGCTACATGCAAACGTTTGACGGGGCGCAGGTAACGGAGATCTACCCGGAGAGAATCCGGTACAGCTTCAACGATCGAGCCGTTGCCAGCGGGACTGTTCTCGGAACCCGACAGGATTGGCGCTTGGTCCGTTTCTATTGGGGGGATCGAGGCGGAGCGTCGGAAGACAAGGACCTTCCCACTTCATATCGCAGTGGCTTCAAGAACCAAATCTCAAAGCGATTGGTCGGGATCTCAACCGGGATCGATGTCACTCGAGACGGCGATTTTCCGACCCAGCCGCCAATTGGATCGGACCTGATTTCCGCGGGCTATTTCTTCGAGTACGCGGCCAAGACATCCGTCAATCCGCAGAATGCACCGTTCTCGAAGCTCGTTGCAATCCACCGACTCGGCTCGGATCTCACCGCGTTTCCGCGTAAAACGCAATTCGCATACTCGGATCCCCAACGTGGATTTCAGCCGGGAGTCCCGATGAGTGGCCCTCCCGGAACAATCGCATCTGCACTGACTCAAAACTTCCTCCCGGCGTCCAAGAAATTCTGGACGACGAAGGGTTTGTACGACATGAACGGCGATGGCATCCCGGACCGCGTTGAAACGTTCGAAGATGATCGGCGCTGGAAGGTCTATTTCGGCCTTTCGCGCGCCCACGGCGGCCCCGGATATTCCGACGATCCGGTCTGGTGGCGATTCTGCAACCTCGGTGGAGGTTGCCAGGAACAAGTCCCGGAGGGCGGCACACTCGACTCCGGCTACTGGGGACTGACTCTCGATGATCAAGGCACCGAGATCGAATTGGTCCGAAAGACACTTGCAGATTTGGTCGATATGAACGGAGACGGATTGCTCGACCGGGTGGAGTTCTTGCCGAGCGGACTATGGGTCGTCCGCCTGAATCGCGCCTACCAGGGCGGATCCATCGATCCAGCCGCCTACGAATTCGGATCGCCCGAAATCTGGAGCGGTCCCAATCTCCGGCTGGAAGCGACCTACCCGAACGCGCGCGCTATTCATCACTCATTTGTTCTTGACCGGAATCAGCTTCATCCGAATGACACGCGTCATACGCTCACACGCCTCGTTGATGTGACCGGAGACGGTTGCCCGGATCACGCGACCGTCGACGTCGAGACGCCAGGGAACCTTTGGGTGAGCGTGAATCGCGCATGTACCGAGGGCTTCTTGGGGTTCGCGGATCCCGTATCGCGACCAGGTGGGTTCTCCTATACCCGCAGAGACGTCGGCGTTCCCGCCATCACCGTTCACACGATCGCCAATTCCTTCAATCCGGTTTCCTCTCCCGGATACACCGGAGCGGACATCGCGGACCTGAATGGGGATGGTATTCCCGACTTTGTTGGCACAACAATCGTCGGTGGGTCTCTTTGCCTCGAGGTCTCGTTTGGTAGCGGTGACAGTTGGTTCGAACCAAAAACGATCGATTGTGGCGACGGCTCCACCGACCCGTATGGAACTCAGGGATACTTGCAGGCGCAATTGACTTCCGGATCTGGCCCACCCTTTTCACTCCGGACATTGGCCGACATCAATGGGGACGGCGTTCCCGACCGGATCGGGGTGTCTGGCGATATCAATGGGCCCACCGTGGTCCGCTTCGGCCTGGGTGACGGCACGTTCTCATCTACCGAGATTCAATGGTCGGAGTTTGCGGACCCAACTCGGTTGCTGATCGGTCCCCGCGGCGATGGCGCGTTTCTCGATGTCGACGGTGACGGACTCGTTGACCGCGTCGTTTCCAAGTGCGTCGGTGACCCCAACACGTGTACCTTCGATTGGACCCTCTACCCGAATGCGGGTGGATCGGGACTCTCCCCAGGGCTTCTCACCAAAGTCACCAACGAACTCGGCGGAGAAACGAACTTGACCTACCAGTCGAGCGTCAATATCGCCGGGACAACAGACCGGGGCGAGACGCTCCCCGCGTCTACCGGACCGACGAAAAATCACCATTGGATCCTGAAATCGATCGAGGTACACGACGGACGGGGATCCCCGCCTATCTCCAACGTAGTCGAATACGCTGAACCTCGATATGACCACCGCCTACGAGAGAATCTCGGTTTTCGCGAAATCGAGGAGCTTGACTCTGCTTCAACGCTGACGGAAACACTCTTCCACCAGACGATCGAAAAGCGGGGGCGAATCGAATCCATCGCCACGTTCGCGGGGGGACAACGTCTCAGGGTTGTCGAGAATACCTGGTCGAACGGGGCGACGCAGCGATATCCCGACCGGTCGAGTTTGCCGGGCGTTTTCTTTCCTTTCGCGGAGTGGACCCGGACATTCACCTTCGACCCCTTAGTGGGTGGTGATCCTATGGTACGAGAGATTCAAGAGTTGTACGACACAGCCACGGGAAACCTTGGATTTCGAAGGGACGGCGACCTGTCCAACGCGTACACGTACGACGAGAACGCGGAGAACTGGACTCTTTCCTATCTGCGAGAAGCAACCGAGACCCACGGCTCGGCGGAGGCAGGGCGAACGTCTATCGACTATGACGCCGATCGCAACGTCGAGCGCGTGGAGAAACAATTCGATAAGAATGTTGTATCGACATGGACCTATGACGCTTTCGGAAACGTTAATACGTTTTGTGATGGGCGCTGTAACGCGGAACCGAATGGTGTAGACACGCTCACAGTCACCTACGACTCCGAGTACAACATGTTCCCAACATTGCTGCAGAATCGAAAAAACCACAGGCGCAAGTATTCGTTTGATCCCCGCTTCGGTGAAGTGTCGAAGTTCATCGACCCGAATGGCGTCTTGAGTTGTTTCGGATTCGACCCCTTCGGCCGTCTGTTGGCGCTCCGGCGGCGGGGAAACACCGATTCAACTCTCGAACACGCGTGTCCCGTGAGACTCGCGGACTTCAGCTACAACAACGTCGGAATGCCGGGTTCTCAGCACACCCTCACGCGCCGTTTCACCACCAATCAGACGTCTCTGCAACAGCGCCGCTATTTCGATGGCCTGGGACGCGAATATCGAATCGATGAGCCCGCGGGAGGCAGCGATTTCTTCATTACCGTGAAGGGTTTTGGATCTCGGGGGGAGGAGAGCTGCAAGACACTCCCGTTTCGCGCGGAAAGCGCGAGCGGTGGGTGTACCTCGTACTCGCCGAGGCGAGAGACCGTGTTCGACGCGTTGATGCGACCTACGGCCCGGCAGCTGCACAGGTCGAGCGGCGGCTGGCGTTACGAGAGCGTATCCGACTATCGGGTGATTGGCGGTGAACTCTCGGAATATAAACGAATCCTAACGGATGGAGACGTTCCAGAGCGGATTACTGAGACGTTCAGCAACGCCCGCGGTCAGGTCGTTCGGGTCGACGAGACTCTTGGCGGGGGGGACGTGACTCGCTTTACCTATGACCCACGAGGTCGCATTACACAAGTAGATGGTCCGAATATCGAGCTGGAAAACGGATCGATCGACAATAACGTGATGACCCTTGGCTACGACTTTCTGGGAAATCAAACCCACGTCCGCGTACCCGGTAACTGTGCCGGCCTCAAGCGGTGGTCTTTCGAATACGACCACAACAACAATGTCGTCCTGTCTACCCCGCCTAGGGCAGATGACCAGATCCGATACGAGTACGACGTTCTCGACCGTATCGAACTCAAGGACTACATGTCGCCGATGGAGGGCGATATTCGATTCGCCTACGACACAGCGCCTTTCGGTGTGGGACGCCTGGCGAGCGTCGACAGCCGAGCGGTCGACACGAGCTACGAGTACGATGCGGCGGGACGGGTCTTCCGCAAGAATCGCCAATTCGTCTCCGGGCAGACGTATTCCACCATGTACCTATACGATCGATCGGATCGTCGCACGATCACCGTATTCCCCAGTGGAGGCGCGTTCGGATTCACGTACACCGGAGCCTTGCTGTCTTCCGTAAGTGACGGGACACCTACGCCGCTTCTTCAGAACATCGAATACCACGCAGGTGGAGCGCTGAAGTCGATCGACTACCGAAACGGCGCATCGAGCTGGTTTGGATTCGACCCGGACACCTATCGGCCCAATCAAATCGAAACCACAGCGGGCGCACAAATGATTCAAGACATTACGCTCACCTATGATCGGTCGGGTGCGCTGACCCGCTATCAGAATGTGGCCGCGGACGCGGACCTGATCCAGAACTACACCTATGACGCATTGCATCGCCTGACTTCCGTGGCGTCTTCGGGAACACTCGAGTTTGGATCAATCGGGTATGACTACGATTCGGCTGGGAACCTGACGCGCAAGGGAAATAAAGATCTTCTGTACGAATGTTCCTCGGGCGGACCGACCGCCGTCACGGGTGTTCGGCAGGGCGGAATTCGGCTGGCGAGTTACGGCTACGACGAGAATGGAGCAGTGAACCTTCGCGAAAAATCAGGAACGACCGCGTTCTGGCGCAACCCGGATGGGCGAATCACGAAGGTCATGCGCCAGGGCGCTTCTTCGTGTTACGGATACGATGAACGCGGGAATCGCGTAGCCAAGTATTTCTTCGATCACGGTGAAGAGTCTGCCGTGGACCGACTGTACGTCGATTCGGAGTTCGAGGCGGACATCACTTCGGGCCGCCACTACCTCCACGCGTTCGTGGGCGGCAAACGGATGGCGACAATCGAGCGGTCCGGCGACGGTTCTGGGGGAGGCGCGAGCACGACGCTCGGTTACCGCTTCTATCATCCGGATCAGATCGGATCGAACACCCTCTTGACCGACGGGACCGGAGGAATCATTGGGCGATCCGTTTATACCCCGTACGGCGAACTCGCAAGATCGTTCCCCGGGAGTTCCCCCGAGATCACGCGATATGGCTTTACCGGGCAGGAGTACGAGGAAGAGAGCCAGTTGAATCTGTTCGGTGCGCGCCACTACGATCCTTACCTCGGGCGATTCCTATCCGTGGACCCCTCGATTTCCAGCCTCACCGGCCAGTTCATTCGCGAGCCGGGTCTGATGAACGGGCACGCGTACGCGTTAAACCGCCCCGCGACGTTCGTAGACCCGGAGGGTCTGCTGCCCTTCGAACCGGACGTGATCCCGAAGGACGCGACTGTCGCTGAGTTCACAGCGACCTGGGAGTTCGAAGAACCGGGCCCGGCGCCAGGTGACGGTGAATCGGGTGGTTCGGGAGCCGGAGGCGATGCGGCACCGGGTAGACTACGTCCGAGAGCGACGGAGATCGGTCCCGTTTCGAAACCGGCCTCGTCGGGACCAACACAGCCAGCCAGCACTGCGAACGTGCATATCGCACCATCTGTCGGTGAAGTTCGTGGGATGGTTTCTGCAACGGGGATGCTCAACGACGCAATTGGGGTCTTGAGTGACGTGGCTTCATCTCCTGCGACGAAGCAGATCACCAAGCGGGTGGGGATTGTTGGATCGGCGGTTCAGATTGCGAACGGTGTCCGACAAGGCAACACACCAGAGGGAAGGCGCGACGTCATCACCGGGGCGATTGGCGCGGCCATCCCTATTCCGTTCGTGGATAGCTTTATCGCCGACGGAGTCTACGACACGGGGGTCGCCATCGGCGAAAAGGTCGAGAATCAGGGAATGACGAACGCCCCCCCGATCACGGCACCCACCTTTTCGGGGTTCTAAGGGAGAACTGCTTCCCGGAGATTGAAGGTCGCCCCGGCGGGCTCGTCGTTGCGTGGCGTTGACCATCGACGGACCCCTCACCCCGTGATGGACCGACGCCGGCTTGAGGCGTGCGGGGGAGCAACCGTCCCCCCTGTATTGAACCGCATCCCTATCTGTAGGTAGGGGAAAAAGCTCGATTCGTGGTCCCGCGCTACCCGCAGGGGGGGCAGTCCAATCTGGAGATCCGGATCTGGCGCTTCGCCCGTTTTGCGAATCTGCGGCACAATGGATCGACCCGGGGTGGGTGCAGGAGACGCTGATGCAGTACCGGTTGGGGCCGCTCGTATGGACGGCATTACTTCTTAGTTGGGTCAGTCCCGCGGGCGCGACCTCGTTCACCCACACACTGGCCGAGTTCACCGGCTCACCCGCCGCACCCGGTTCTTCCTTTCCATTGTCCGCGGCGGAGGTGGGTACCTTTTCGATTCTGCTTCCCTCGGGCCAGGACATCGTGTCGGCGACGCTGTCGGGCCGCTTCGGCAACGCTTCGGCCGTCACCTCCGCGCCGGTGCAGCTGTTGGCCGAAGGCATTGCGGTCGCCGAGTGCCTCGAGGGACTCGCCTGTTCGGTGTTCGGCGCGAGTGGATCCCAAGACTGGAGCTTCACGTTCGATGCCGGGGATTTCGACGTCTTCGCGGACGGACTGCTCACGTTGAGTTTCGTTCAGACGAGCTTCCTCCAAGTACAGCTGGGGGAAACGACATTGACGATCCAAACCGTGCCCGAACCCGCCACGTGGTTGCTGTTCGCGTGCGGCGCCCTGGCGCTGTCGTTGCGTCGCGTGCGCGGCTGACGGCCCCTTTCACCTTGCCCCCCTTCCGAATCTCAATCGTCCCGGAGGCCCCAGCGATGCTGCCCTACCCCTTGTCCATGTTCTACCGCGCACTTCTCGCCCTCGTGTCTTTCTCGATCGTCAGCTGCGGCGTGCCCCCCCTCGCGTGGCTTTCGCCCGAACCCGATCAGCTTTCGCTTTCGGCCGCGCTGACTGCGGAGATCCAGCTACCCGACGATGCCGTAGCCACGACCCTGCGCGTCGAGCTCGACGGACTCGACGTCAGCGGCGAATTCAGCGCGGCGAGTGGCGTCGCCAGCGCGACGCTGAACGGATTGGCCCCGGGGCCCCACACTCTCCACGCCCAAGTCGATCTGAGTGGTGGTGGCGATCAGCAAGCCGATGTCTCCTTCGAAACCGCAGACCTCACGCTTCCGGAAAAGTGCGAGCTGCTCAACAATGTGACCTGCCTGCTCCCCTACCCGTCCTCGCGCTTCCTGGTTCCGGCCGTCACCGACACCGGCGTCCGCTTGAACCTCCCGGCCGAGGGCGCCCCCACTCCCAACGGTCCGGCACTGACGACCGACGCCTACAACGAACTCGACGGATTCAGTCCGGGGGTGCAGATGCTGATGCACTTTCCCGGCGGCGTAGACGTGGAACGCTCGAACGCACCCCGGCTCCTGGCCCCGGGCTGCTGCGGACAACCCGCCGGTCCGCCCTGGATCGATACCCGCACCGTCGACGAGCGATCCCTCCAATCCGACAGTCCTACGGTGCTGCTGGACGCAGACACCGGCGAGCGCATTCTCCATTTCTCCGAAGTGGACATCAGCGCCGCGGGCCCGGAACGCCAGATCTTCTTCATGCGACCCGGCGAGATGCTCCTCCCGGGACATCGCTACATCGTCGCGGTACGGAACCTCGTGCACCCCGACGGCAGCGCTGTGGTCGCGGAGGCGCCCTTTGCCGTTCTACGGGACGACCGACCCACCGACATCCCCGCCCTGCAGGAACGCAAGGCCTACTATGAGACCGACATCTTCCCCGCACTCGCCCAGGCGGGGATCGCGCGCGAGGAGCTGATTCTCTCCTACGACTTCGTCGTGCAGAGCGAGCATCAGCTCACGCACCAGATGCTCGCCATGCGCGACGAGGCCTTCGAATGGCTACAAGACCGCGAAGATGCCGACGACGTCACCTTCACGGTGACGCACGTGACCGATCCCCAGGCCTGCACCGACCCGTCGAATCCCCTGGCCTACCGAGTCGAGGGCACCTATCAGAGCCCCAACTTCCTGGACGGCGACTATCTCGCCAACCCGCTGGGCGTCCAGTTCGCGAACGTGGACGAAAACGACACACCGGTAATGAACGGCACCGTGAACGCGCTGTTCACCATCGGGGTGCCCTGCAGCGCTCTCCAGGAGAATCCCCCGACAATCCATCCGCTGCTTCTGGGGCACGGCCTGCTCGGCACCGGTCGCCCCTTCATCAAGCAGGTGGCGGACACCGTGGGCCCGCTGATGAACTCCTTCGGAGGCCTGGGTCAGTACAACGCGATCACCGGTGCGACGGATTGGAGCGGGCTGTCGTCCCCGGACCTGGCGTGGCTGGGCGCTTCGATTCTCGGTCTCGGGCAGAACAAGCTCAATAATTTTGCCGCCTTCCCCGACCGGCTGCGCCAGGGTCAGCTCAACACACTCGTGTTGGCGCGGATGATGAAGCGCGGCCATTTCAACAGCCACCCCGCGTTCCAGACCGAAGGGGGAACGGGGATCTTTCCGGGACCGGAAACTGAGATGTTCTACTTCGGATCGAGCCTCGGAGGCATCATGGGACTGATGTTCGCGGCGCTCACACCCGACGTGGAGCGTCTCCACGTCGACTCGGCGGGCATCAACTTCTCCGGACTGCTACCGCGGGCGACGCCCTTCGATCCCTTCAAGCAGGTGCTCGAAAGCGTTGGATTGACGGATCCCATGGATCTCGTTCTGGTCATCACACTGGGGCACGAACTCTGGATCTCGGCCGAATCGGGAGGCTACGCACGCCACATCATCGATGACCCGTTGCCGGGAAGTATCCAGAAGCGGATCCTGCTGACGGTCGCTTGGCTCGACAAACAGGTAACCAACCATTTCAGCGAAGTCGCGGCGCGGACCCTCGGTTTGCCCCAGCTATTGGGTTCCGTCCAACAGGAGCTGGTCGCGATCCCCGACGAAGCGGGTCCGTTGGACTCGGCGATGGTCACCTACGCAACGGGTTCCTTCGATCTATTCGATCCGGCGCACCAACCGTTCATTCCGCCGCTCACCAACGAGATCCCCAGCGACAAGTGCGATCCCCATGGAGGCGAACGGTCCTCGATTCCCGCCGGCACCCTGCAACAGCTCCAGTTCCTCCAGCCGGGCGGCGTGATCCACAACTTCTGCACCGGCCCGGGAAACATTTGCGATGGCGCCACGCCCTGGGAAAAGCCCCGCGGTGAGCTGACGAGCTGCGATCCGCTGTCCTGAGCGCGATCACCGTGCGAGCCATTCGTTGTGCGATCCACGCTCAGGTACGGTTGGCGCAATGTGCGGCATCGCGGGTATCGCTGATTTCTCTGCTCAGGACGCGTCCGGCCTCGGAACGATTGCCGAGCGCATGGCGGAGGTCATCGCCCATCGCGGGCCGGACGACTCGGGGGTCTGGGTCGCTCCGGAAGGCCAGGTCGCCCTCGCGCACCGGCGCCTTTCCGTGGTGGATCTCTCTCCCGCTGGGCATCAGCCCATGGAGAGCGCAAGCGGGCGCTTCGTTCTCGTCTACAACGGCGAGATTTACAACTATCGCGCGCTCGCAGCCGAACTCAGCGCGCTAGGGCAAGGTTTTCGCGGCCACTCGGACACCGAGGTGCTGCTCGCCGCCTTGGAACATTGGGGGGTCGCGGGTGCGCTCGAACGCAGTGTCGGGATGTTCGCCTTCGCGCTGTGGGACCGGACCGAACGCACGCTGACGTTGGCCCGCGACCGTCTCGGCGAGAAACCCCTCTACTGGACGCGCCGGGGCCAGGTCGTGGCCTTCGGATCCGAGATCCATGCGCTGCGCGAGGTACCGGGTCTCGCCCTCGAAGTCGATCGCGGGGCTCTCGCCGCCTACCTGCGCCATCTTTATATCCCCGCTCCCCACAGCGTGTACCGGGACGTCTGGAAGCTCGAACCGGGCACCTTCCTCACACTGGCGGCAGACCGCACCCCAGCACCGACGCACTACTGGCATCTGCGCGATGCGGTTCGGCGCGGACGCGAGTCGCCCTTCACGGGTTCGGAAGCGGACGCCACCGACGCGGTACGAGCCTGCCTTGCAGATGCAGTGCGGTTACAACTGCAGGCCGATGTCCCGGTGGGCGCTTTTCTCTCGGGCGGGATCGATTCCTCCACCGTGGTTGCGCTGATGCAGTCGGTTCACTCGGCGCCGGTGAGGACCTTCACGATCGGCTTCCACGAACAGGGCTACGACGAAGCCGTTGCCGCGCGCGCGGTCGCCGCGCACCTCGGCACCGATCACCACGAGCTCTATGTCTCGACCCAGGACGCCATGGCGGTCATTCCGGCGCTGCCCCAGATGTACAGCGAGCCCTTTGCCGACGTTTCTCAGATCCCGACCTACCTCGTCTCGAAGCTCGCACGGGAGAAGGTCACGGTGAGTCTCTCGGGGGATGGGGGTGACGAACTCTTCGGAGGCTACCACCGCTATGCCGTGGGCCAACGGCGCTGGTCGCGCATCGCGGCGCTACCGGGGCCGTTACGCGGCCTCGCTGCAGCGGCGATCACCGCACTCGCGCCCGAGTCCTGGAACCGGTTTGGGCGGGCGCTCGGCCCACTCGCGCCGGAGCGAATGCGCTCGGGCCAGGCGGGACAGAAGCTGCACGAGTTCGCAGCCATCCTCCGGGCCGCCGATCCGGCCGGGCTCTGTCTCGACATCGTCTCCGCCTGGAAGGCACCGGCAACCGCCCTACCGGGCGCACGTGAGGCCGTGAGTCCGGTGTGCTCGAATTGGCCCGGCGACGCCGACAGTTTCTTTCAGGCCATGATGTACGTCGACACACTCACCTATCTACCCGACGACATCCTGGTCAAACTCGACCGAGCAAGCATGGCGGTGGGTCTGGAATCTCGCGTGCCGCTGCTCGATCATCGTCTCGTCGAACTCGCCTGGTCGTTGCCATCGCACTTGAAAGCCCGTGGCGGCGAAACCAAGATCCCCCTGCGCCGTATCCTCGGGGAAAGCGTGCCCCGCGCGCTCTGGGATCGCCCGAAGCAGGGCTTCTCGGTCCCCATGGCCGACTGGCTGCGCGGACCGCTTCGCGAGTGGGCAGAACCGCTGCTCTCCGCCGAGTCCCTCGAATCCGGCATCGGTATCGAACCCCAGGTTGTCATCGACACCTGGCAGCGCCATCAGAGTGGGTCCGACGATCACCATGACAGGCTATGGCCGATCCTCGCGCTACAGGCTTGGCTAACAGCGGACCGGGGTTGAGCGCACTCGGCGCCGGTCACTTGCCGGTCGGCTCGGGCGAGACTCGTGCGTACCGACGCTGAAACTAGAAATTGTGGTACTTTTACCCCCATCAACTTCACCGCGCTCCGCTCGAGGATCCGAAACGACGGTTCTGCTGCCCCTATGAAGTCACTGACCGCTCTACTCGCATTGTCTCTACCGGTTCTGTGCTCTGCCGAAATCTCCGCTCAGATCGCTTTCGAAGAAACAACGGACGCGGCCGGCATTTCGTACATGGGTGCGCGGTGGGGCGCGGCCTGGGGCGACTTCGATGGTGACGGCGCACCCGACCTCTACACGAGCAACCATGCCTCCGCGCCCTCCCTCTATTTGAATCATTCCTCGGGGACGTTCACCGACGTCGCATCCCACGCGATCCCGGAACCCGCTGGGGATACCCATACGGCAACCTGGATGGACTTCGACAATGACGGCGATCAGGATCTATTGGAGGTTCTCGGCGGTCGTTGGACCCACCATCTGTTCGTCAACGTCGACGGAACCCTTGTGGAGCAAGCCGGCGAATTCGGCCTGGACCATGTCGGCGCCCCGGGGCGCAGCACCCTCTGGTACGACTGGAATCGCGACGGGTGGCTCGACGTCCTGATGCTGAACGACAAGAGCACCCCCGCTCCGACATCCCTGTTCGAGAACAACATCTCGCGCTTCGAGAATGTGACGAGTCTTTCTGGATTGGATGTGGAAAGAGCGGAGTTTGCGCACCTTTTTCCCACGTTGGGCGAAGACGATTTTCATCTCTTCGTCTGGCCCCCTTACGCGCACCCCCATCAGGTCTACGATGCCTTCACGGTCCCGTTCGAGGATTTGACCGATGTCGTGGGACTCCCCGCAACGAATTCGGTTCGGGATGTGGCGATTGCGGATTTCAATGGGGACCAGCTCCCGGATCTGTTCCTGGCCCGGGGATCCACTTCATCGGATGTCGACCAATCCAGTCCGACGCGACTCGATGCCGTCATCCTCGGAGGGCACCAGCGTGTCGTGTTCCGGACCTCCGGGAATGTTTCGTTTCATCTGTTGAAAGGACCGATCGTCTCCAATCGAAACATCCACATCGGTGCCGAGGGCATACACCCCGCCTCGCGTCGTTTTCTGCTCTCGCCCACGGATCCGGATGTCTGGGGCATCCGGGATGAGGTGCTTGGAACGAGTCACGCGGGTGCCTATGTGGGCTATGAACCCGCCACCGGTGAATGGACCCTTCAGGTCCATACAAGCAAGTTCCGACTCAGTGCGTTGATCGAGTCGACCGAACCGATCAGCGACGTTTCCACCCACGGCTTTGCGGCCGCTGCTCCGTCGATCGAAAGCCAATACCTGGAAAACGCGGGGGACAGCGGTTTCCGAGACCGCACCTCGGCGGCGATCGGGAATCACCCGATGAACTGCTGGTCCGTCGCCGCGGGCGATTTCGACAACGATATGGATACGGATCTCTACGTTGCCTGTAGTCACCTACTGAACAATCTGCCCAATGTTTTGTACGAGAATCGGGGGGACGGAACGTTCCAGGCCGTACCCGGCGCCGGTGGGGCACAAGGAAGCGCGGAGGGCCAAAGCGAGGCCGTCGCGGTCGCCGATTTCGATCTCGATGGGTTCCTGGATCTCTTCGTGACGAACGGTCACGGAAACATGCACGATGAGTTTCTCGACGGGAAAGATCAACTGTTTCGCAATCTCGGAAACGACAACCATTGGCTCGAGATCGACCTCGAGGGCGTATCCTCCAATCGCGACGGGATCGGCTCGGTCGTCACCGTGACGGCGGGCGGGGTAACGCAACAGCGATTTCAGCTGGGGGGCGCTCACGGATTCAGCCAAGACGCGAAGCGGCTCCATTTTGGACTCGCGGGAAATCGCGTCGCAGACAAACTGACGATCCAGTGGCCAAGCGGTATTGCGCAGGAACTCCGCAAGATCCCCGCGGACCAGATCCTCCGGGTCATCGAGCCGGTCCAACCTTCTCTCTTGGGCAAGCCGATCTTTTCGCCCGGCGTCGATAGCGGCGTCTATGTCTGGAAGGATGAAATGGATGGGCCCTACCATCTGCGGGTGAGCGGCGCCGGATCGTATTCGGAATTCGACATTTCGATCGTCGCGGAAGCCCCCTTCGAACGTGTTACGCCCCTGAAACTCAACGAACACGACGAATTCGAGTGGACCGACAATTTCGTTCGCCTCCGAAGCCGCGTGACGACCGGGGAAGACGGTCTGGAGTTTTCTTTGCCGCCGAACGTCGCCGCGTTCATCTCCGTGGAAAATGATGGCAAATCCAACCCTCGACAACTCCATGTCGGCGCCTCGGGAGGCCCGCTGCCGCCCAGCGGTTGGATTACCCGCTTGGAGAATCTTTCCGCGCTTCCGGACTTCGACCCGGGCGTCGACCTGGGGTTGTTCCTTGGACGCGCCCCCGAAACCGGATCCTTGAATGCCCGCTGGAATGGGGACGGCTTGACCCACCAAGGGGAGCTGACGGTCATTTCGTCGCAACCGATTCTCGAAGCGACTCCGATCCGCATGGAGGAGAACGGCGACTCGCTCGTTACGACCGGGTTTTCCGTCGCGGCCGCCGGTGCCGTGCGGAGCGGGTTCGATGGCGTGGATATCGCCTTGGATCCGGAAGCGAAGGTCGCGTTGGCCTATACACAGGACCGTATCTTCCAACCGCACCGCGTACACACGGCTGCATTCGATCTCGGGCAGCCAAACGGATATTGGCTCCCTATCGCGAGCGCCGCTGGAATGGCACAGTACGACCCCGCAGAACAAGCGTATCTGTTTCTCTGGAAAGAGGACGCCGTGTGGCACGTTCGCGCGACCGCAGGGGGAGGCAGGGCGCGATACGCCGGCAGGCTCACGTCAACGCTACCCGCCAGCCGCGTCGCGCCGGTTTCATTGGAAGTGAACGACATACTGGACTGGAGCGACCCCACGCAGATCGTCTTCGAACTACAAATGGGGCGAAGCTTCCAAGACGGATTCGATTTCGAGTTTCCCGAGGGCGCGCAAATCTTCATGGAACTCGAAGACAACAGTGCAGGCGCTGCGGCTAAGATAAGGATGGGCGAAGCGGGCTGGCCAGTGGGCAAATTACCCGTCGAGTTGACGAACTGAGCCATCCAGAGCCCTCGGAACCGGCCGCGACTCTCGAAAACGGGGCGCAATGATCTCGTCCGGAACTACTCCTCCGGCTCTCCGAGCTTCAGGACGAGCGGGTCTCGGTAGGGGTTCTTGAAGTGCCGTCGCTCACCCGGATTGATGGCCTTATGAAACTTTTTTCGTTGGCTTTGCTTATCATTGGCGGGCCTCAGGACAAGCGCCCCCTTCTCCTTGCCCCTCTTGGTCATCTCCTCGCTGACCGTCCGCAGCATCCCATTGACCGTCTCCCGGATCTGGTCCTTTGTGGTCTCTCGATCTACGGCGATGTCGATCTGGACGACGAGCGTATCTTCCGCCTGGTTCACAGGATCGTAGAACTGATCTTGCGGCTTCGTGGGTTCGATGCGTGGTCGCCCCGGCTTCGGAGGGCTCTCGCCCGGATCTTCCTCGGGTTGCTGCACCGGTTCTTGGTCTCTCTTGGGAAGCGAGTCTGGATCGTCTAGCGAAGAATTGGCCCCGACGTTCATCAGGCGGACGTTCATCGCGTTCCCGAAACCTCCTGGGGACACCAACGCCTGGACCGAAAACCTCCCGGTTGGATCGATCAACGCCGTCGGACGATTGGCCGAATAGCTGTGACCATTGAGCGCTCCGGGCAAGGATTGGACTTGCTCGAAACTCTCACCGAGATCAATCAACGCCGGATCAACCGACAAAAAGCGTCCCACCGCCGGATCGTATTGACGCGCACCAAACGCAAGCAAGTCGCTCTCGGGATCGAACTCTTGATCCGTAAAGAGATGGCGCACTTCGTCCGCGCTGGAAACGATCGATTCGCCGCTTCCATCGGTCCGCGACCGCAGACCCCCGTAAGGTTCCGTCACCGTACGTTGCACAACGTCGCCCTCGCGATCCGTCACCAGCGCATTCGAACCCAATGCGTCGGGATGATAGAAGCGATACTCGACAGCGCTCGCGTCTCCCGCGAGGGCAACGCAGAGAAATCCGAACCCGGAAACGAAAGCCCCCCAGGCCCACACGGAAATTGATCTTGTGGATACACGTCGCATTTCCAACATCCTACTCGTCGTGTCAACGTCCATAGGTAACTACGAACGCAAACGGGGAGCGGGATCGCCGCATTCTGTGCGCAACTGAGCGGGGAAAGCCCACCGATAGCGAGGCATGTAAAAATTGAGAAACGTTTATCGTTGCAGGGCCGCGGGGGGTGACCGGCGAAGGCATCCTCGAGAGGGGGACAGCTCCAGTACGATCATCGCGAGATCGAACTTCGGTTGAAGGCGCGCGATCCGCCGCCGCGAAGGAGGGGCCGCCGCAGCCGCGCCAGGATCTCTGCGAAGGCCACGCCTCCACCCTCGTCCGAACTCCCTGTTGTCGGATTGGCGTAGACTCTGCGGGAGTCGCGATCGAGGACTCGTTTCGCCAGGCTCGTGAGCGTTGAACCCGGCCCCAGCTCGACGACCTGACTGACTCCCAGCGCGCCAACACAGCGCAGCCCCTCCATGAACCGGACGGGTTCGCGCAAGTGCCGGTACCAGTATTCTGGATCTGTGGCTTCCTCGGCTTGGATCCACGTGCCCGAAACATTGGACGCGTACGGGACACTGCCTGCCGAGAGACGTACCGCCCGAACCGCGGCAGTGAACTCGGTACGAATAGGTTCCATCGCCGACGAGTGAAAGGCGTGGGAGGTTTCGAGCAATCGGCAGCGCACACCGCGGTTCTCGAGCCTTTCCCGAAGCGCGTAGACGTCGTCGCGCGGACCCGACACGGTCGTCATCTTGGGTGCGTTCAGGGCTGCGATCGAGATCGCGGGCGGGAGATCGGCCAAACTCGCAGCGCTGGCCTTGATCGCGAGCATCGACCCCGTCGGGAGCGACTGAATCAATCGACCGCGGGTCGCGACGAGCGACAGACCCTCCTCGAACCCAAACACCCCCGACAGACCCGCCGCCGCGAATTCCCCGACACTGTGACCGATCATCGCGTCGGGGTGAACGCCGTTTTCCATGCATAGGCGTGCCAGGGCGTACTCAAAAAGAAACAGCGCCGGTTGTGCGTTTTCTGTCGCCGCCAGGACGGCGCGGTCGGTCGACGCGTCGAGCAACGCCGCCTCGATATCCAGATTGAATCTCTCGCGCAGGAAGGCAATCCCACGCTCGAGAACGTTCCGAAACGACGGTTCCGCTTCATAGTGGGAAGCCGCCATTCCAGGGTATGGGGTGCCCTGCCCGGGAAACAGGAAGACCGTCTTCCCGGGTGTGCCTTCGATTTCGGACACGTACGGCTGCGTCGCGCGGCGCGCCACACCTTGCATCAAGTCGCTACCCCGTTTGGTACTGCGGACGTCGAATCGCACGGAGAATCAGGGGGAACCGCAACGGAAAGGCGGAGTCTGCCCGTCGCGTGCAGGATCCATTCCCCGGTCCCCGCAGCCGCACGGCTTGCGATTCGCACGTTCGCGCCATTCTCCGAGGAGGGTGTCAAGCAAAGTTGGAGCGTGTAATGGGAGTCTGGAGAAAAACAAAGCGCTTGGTGGATCACCAACCCATCCTCGAGACGACCTTCCACTCCATAGGCCTCTCGACCGGCCTCCACCACCATGTCGATGAGATCGGTGGCTGCGATGCGACGCACCGATCCGAACTCGTAGTTTCGCATTCCAGGCCCCAGTTCGGTCTGCCAGTAGTGAGCGCCCCCGTGGCCGCTCAGCGGTACGTAGACTTGCAACAGCGGGTGTACGAGTTCGACCCGACCGTCGCGCTCGGTTCGGATGCGCGGCGGAGCGGGATTCGCAACGCGAGAGGCGGGTTTCCACCAATGTCGTTTCCGCTGCCACGCGTATTGGGGGAGCGATGCACAGCGCGCGCCCAGCGGGGTCCAGCGATCGAAATCCACCGCCGCTCCGAGTTCGTACAGGCGCGCGACGCTCTCCAGCAGACACGTTCGCTGGGGTTCCGCGGAACGCAGTACCGAGATCGCGACAGGGCTGGTTGCGCCAGAGACCGAAAGGATCGACTCGAGCGTAGAAATCCAACTCGAATCCGGTCCGATTTCCAAGAACGTGTCGTGGCGCTCTTGACGCATCTGCGCGATCGCGGCCTCGAAGCGCCCCGCGCATTCCATGCGTTGCACCCAGTGGCGCGGATCGAGGTCCTGTCCGTCGCACTTCGAGCCCTTCGCCGCGGAAAACCATCCGATCGATCCCACGGCGGGGCGAACCCGAGCATCCGAATCGAGTACGAGGCGGACGGCATCTTCGAGGGTCAAGACGCCTGCCACGTGGGCCGCCACAATCTCACCCAATCCCGCCCCCACCACCGACGTCGGGCGGATGCCGCGCGACTCGAGCCACACCGTGAGCGCGACATCGAGCGCAAACCCGCATGCCCGAGCGCGTTGCCCGCCCGTTTCTGCATCGCCAAACGCTTTCAAGGACACCGACAAACCGCACTTCGCAAATTCCCGCAGGCAAGCTTCAACCGACTCGCGCAACGCGGGCTCTGCGCCCAGCAGATCAGCATCGACCCCCTCCCACGCGAGGGCGCACGGGGAGTACACGAAAGCCAGTTTGCGCCGCGTCGAAGCGGGAGCGATCGACGCCGCCCCATCCGCAACGCGCTCCTCGAGCGCCCGGGCGATCGCTTCCCGAGAGCGCCCAACCACCGCCCAGCGGAATCGATGCTGCGACCGGCGCACGCGCGCGGTATCGCAGACATCGGCGAGGCGCTCGAGGTCGCCTGCGTCCGCCCGAAGCAACGCGCAATAGTCTTTGGACATCTCGACCAGCGCCGCCGGACAACGAGCGGACACCGGAAGTAGCTCCAGATCGCCGAGCTCGCCGCTGGAAGAGGACGGAAGTTCCGCCGGCGCCTCGTGTCCTTCGAGTACGACGTGTGCGTTTGCCCCGCCGAATCCAAACGCGCTCACACCGGCGATGGGAGGCCCGGCTCGATCCGGCCAGAGGGTGGCGTGCGAGACGAATCGCAGCCCAAGCGCGTCGAAATCGAGTTCGGAGTTTGGTTTCGAGAAATGCAGACTCGGCGGAATCACACCATGATGCATCGCCATGGCGACTTTGATCAGCGACGCGATTCCCGAAGCCGCTTCCAGATGGCCGATGTTCGACTTGATGGACCCGATCAGACAGGGACGTTGGGCCGGGCGGTCGGCGGACAGGGCGTGCCCCAGGGCGCGCAACTCGATGATGTCGCCGAGTGGTGTTCCTGTGCCATGTCCTTCGATGTAGTCGATCTCCTGGGGTTGGATGTCGGCGTCGCGATGCGCGGCGGCCAGAAGTTCCTGTTGTGCGAGTCGGCTCGGCGCCATCAATCCGTTCGTTCTTCCATTCTGATTCACTGCGCTGCCCCGAAGCAGGGCGTAGATCCGATCGCCGTCGGATCGAGCGCGAGACAGCGACTTGAGGACGACGACCCCTGCCCCTTCGCCGCGAACCAACCCGTCGGCCGCGGCGTCGAACGGCTTGCAACGGCCGCTGGGACTCGTAACGCCTGTCTTCGAGTGACAGATGACGACTTCCGGAATGAACATCAGGTTCACGCCACCCACGATCGCCAGACTCGATTCGCCGCTCCGCAGAGATTGACTCGCCAGGTGAATGGCCACGAGCGACGAAGAGCAAGACGTGTCGACGCTGATGCTGGGCCCGCGGGCACCGAGGAAATACGAGATCCGATTCGCCGCGATCGCCGACGTGTTTCCGGTCGTCTCGTAGCCCGTGAAGCAAGCCGGGCCGGGCATGAGGGTGTAATAATCTTTGGTCGTGATGCCAACAAATACGCCGGTGGCGGTTTCCGCCAGGCTCTCGGGCACGACACCGCTGTCTTCGAGTGCATCCCATGTCAACTCGAGCAACAGTCGTTGCTGGGGGTCCAGGCACGCGGCCTCTTCCTCCGAGAGCCAAAAGAAATCCGCGTCGAAACGATCCGCGTCTTCGATGAAACCGCCCCAGCGGGAATTGGTTGTCCCGGGTCGCTTCAGCTCCGGATCGTATACGGCGTCCGGATCCCAGCGATCGCGCGGTGTCTCGGTGATGGCATCGGTTCCGCTCTGCAGGAGATCCCACAAACCCCGGAGATGGTTCGCGCCGGGGAATCGGCAAGCCATCCCAACGATGGCCAGAGGCTCCCTGCGGTCACTTTCGATCACGGGTCTCGCTCGACGATCAGCTTGGTCGGGTATTCGAGCAACGCCTCCGGAGCGTCTTCCCATCCCGCGGTCCGGGTCGTCACGCGTCCGGGAACGACCACTCCGTCTTGGATCATGCGAAGAACGTCCGGCAGAACCTGGCGAGAGTGAACGCGACCGGTCAAAAAGGAAATTCCTTTCATGTACATATCGGTGATCGGAACCGGAGCCAGTCCGTTGAAGTTGATGCTGAGGCTCGTGCACTGCCCGCCAGGCTCCGTCGATCGAATCGCGCAACCGAGCGCGGCATTCTTCTGGGCGATCTCGGAAATCACGGGATACCCGCCGCAGCGCGTGTATTCGACGGTGATCGGGTAGGAACCGAGGCGATCCGGCCAGCGGTCGACCAGCGTCGCATTCGCACCGAGTTCACGCGCCAGGTTCACGCGTTCCGGATCCGTGTCGTAGAGATCCACTTGGGACGCGCCGTGCGAGAGCGCCATCTGAACGGCGTACAGCGCGATGCTCCCCCCGCCGGCACCGCCCAGGATGAGGACCGGTGCCTCCGGATAGCGGCGCAGTTGGGGGACGACGGCAAAGTACCCAAAAGCGATGTTGTCTCCGGCTCCCGCGGCGTCCGCCGCGGAAACCTGCGGCGGGAGCTTGACGAGCATGTGGTCGGCCCACGGAATGCGCAGCACGTCCGAGAACGCGCCGCCCCAATCTCCCGCCGCGGTCCCCAGACCGAAGGTCGAGATCGGTTGCACGCTGGAACAGTTCGCCGTGAGTCCCCGCAGGCAGAACGAACAGCTTCCGCACGAAATCTGGAACGGAATCACGACCCGGTCGCCTGGCTCGAACTGTTTCACGCGGTTGCCGACTTCGAGAACTTCTCCCACGGCCTCGTGACCGAGCGGGAATTCGCCGGGGAAGGGAGCCAAACCCCGGAGAATGACATGATCGAGGTCACAGGCCGCCACCGCGACGGGTCGCACCAGCGCCTGTTCATCGTTTTCGAGTTTCGGAGCGGGAACGTCGCGCCACTCGAGTCGGTCCCGACCCAGGAACGTCAATTCCCTCATCGTCGATACCGGGCGCTGGACGATCGCGCGTCGTTCACGGGCTCGGATCCAGATACTTGTCGAGTTCGGAGCCCAGGTGTTTGGCCAGGCTTCCAATCGTGGGGAAATCGAAGGAGAGCTCCGAAGGAAAGGTGCAATGCAGCCAAGCCTCGAGATCGCCCACGATCATGACGGCCTCGGCAGACCCGAGTCCGTAATACGAAAATGGTTTATCCAGGTCGATTTCGTCGGGTCCCACGCCCAAGACGCTGGAAAGCATCTCCACCAACCATTGAATGATCTCCTGTTCTCTCTCCTCGGGCGCAAGATCCATGCGGCACTTCCTTTGTGTCTGCCCTACTGGGTGCAAGGCACGTGCCACGCAACACAAACGGTACAATCGAAGGAATCGGTCGCAGGGGCGGTCCTCGTTCGCGCACTCGCCAATTCTGGCCAGCGCGGCGCTCGGCGCGGATGGGGAATGCGGGGGGGTGAAAGTCCCGTTCGCAAAGGGGAATCTCGATGAAATGGACGTTTCGCCGCAAATACTTTGAACCGGGCGAGCCCTCCGAGCGACCCTGTCCCTAGAATGAAACGGACACAAGCGCAGATCTACGACGAGCTACTGGTCCTGCAAGCCCAGGGGGGGGACGAATCCGCGTTCGCCCAACTCGTCTCCCGCCATCAGCGCCGCCTGCTGGGACACGCCTACCAGCTCACGGGCCGAGACGAGGCGGCCAAAGACGTCGTGCAGGACACCTGGCTCGCGGTCATTCGAGGCCTTTCGCGCCTCGACGATCCCGCGCGCTTCGCCGCGTTCGCTCACCGTATTCTGGTGCGGCGTTGCGCAGATTGGACGCGGCGCACGCAGCGCCAGCGGAACCTGACTGGCGCACTCGAGCGAGAAGGTACCGCCAGCGCAACCACGGGGTCGGACGACCTCGCTTTCCCGTTGCGCGCCCAGCTCGACCGTCTGCCGAGCGATCGCCGAACGATCCTCGCACTCCACTACCTCCAGGACATTCCCTTGAGCGATATCGCGGAGTTACTCCGCATTCCCCTCGGCACCGTCAAATCCCGCTTGCATCACGCGAGACAACAACTCAAACGCGCCCTAGAGAAGGAGTAGAGACATGACTGATTTCGACGACGCAATCCGCCACGCGCTAAACGACGATGGAGGGGATCCCGGAGGAGACGGAACGCCCTCGGTTCCGCAAATGATCCTGGACGGCTTTCGGGGTCAATTCCGGGCCATGACCCTCTTTGCCTGGATGAAGATGTCCGCCACGCTCGGAATCTGCTGCTTGGCGGGCGTCGGTTTCTTCCTGGCGGAATCGACGCGCGCACAGATCGCCTGGTCCGCCGTCTTCACGATTGGCTTCGTCGGCTTCGCGATGTGGTGGATCTGGTACTGGATGTTCCTGAACCGCAATGCGACCCTGCGCGAGATCAAGCGCCTCGAGCTGCAGGTTGCTCAAATGCGCGATCCGGCCGGCGTCTGACCCGAGGGGCGGGGCTGCGGAGTCGCGAGACTCCGCAGCCCTCCCCTGCCCGGTATCGCGGAGCTAGGGACGATGGTCGGAAGTGGCGAAAGGCCGTCGCAAACGGCGAAATCGCTTTTCCAACCTCGCATAGAGTCCCTCTGGTCGACAGCGCTCCTGGCATCGGGCTTGCACCGCCTGGGTCGATGCAAGTGAAAGTCGGCTCCGACAAGCTAAAGGTTTGGCTGGTTCAACAAGGTGTGTGGGACCTGCCGAAGGTCTCGATGCCGCTCGCCGCGGGATATCTCCACGCTGCGCTGTTGAGTGACCCCGAAATCGCGAGCCAGGTCGAGGTGCGGGTCTTCCCGGTGGGGGGCGCCGGCGGACTCCAGGCGCAAGTCCCAGAGATCCTCTTTGACGAAATACCGGACGTTCTGGCCTGCACGGTTTGGGGTTGGAACTACCAGTCCTTCGGCGCTCTGGCGGAAACTTTTCGCGGCATGGCGCCCGACGGCTGGGTGATCTGGGGCGGGAACCACGTCTCCAACAAGGCCCGCCGCACGTTCGGGAGCTTCCCCTACGTCGACGTGGTGGTGAACGGCGAAGGGGAGTTTACGTTCGTTGACTTGATTCGAGAGCGCTTGAATGGAACGTCGCGGCATCACCTTGGGTCCGTCGATGGGATCTCCTTCAAGGCCCCCGACGGCGCGGTAACGACGACGCCCGGCCGTCCGCGAATCGAAGATCTGGATCAAATCCCGTCCCCGTTCCTGGTACCGAATGCGTTGAACTTTACGGGCCCAAACGGCGCATTCGCCTTCGAGCTCGGATTGCAGGAATCGAGTCGCGGATGCCCGTACAAATGTTCTTTCTGCTATTGGGGCGGGGCTATCGGGCAGAAAATCCGCCGCTTCTCACAAGATCGACTCGCCGCGGAACTCGACGTCCTGGGCTACCACAAGGCGACGCAGATCGTCCTGTGCGACGCCAATTTCGGCCTGCTCGAGCAAGACGCGGAGTATCTCGAGAGCCTGATTCGCACCCGGGAAAAATACGGATACCCCCGACAGTTGGATGTGTCCTGGGCGAAGAACAAGTCGAAAGTGTTCTTTTCGTTGGTCAGCCGCATGCGCGAGGTGGGATTGCGGACTTCCTTCACCTTGGCGCTTCAATCGGTCCACCCCGAGGCGCTGGCGACCATGCAGCGCTCCAACATGAAGATCAACAAGTGGGAGTCACTCGCCAATTGGTTGGAGCAGCAGGGGATGGACTGTTACGGCGAGCTGGTTGCGCCGGCCCCGGGCGAGACGCTGGAGTCCTTCTACGAGGGCTACGACCAGGTGTCGAGAAACGTCTCCCGGGTGTCGATCTACCCGCTCCTTCTACTGCCGAATACCGAATACTCGGAAAACCGGGAAAAATACGGAATCGTGGCGGCACGCGATGTCGAATCGGATTTCGAATACATTCTCTCCCATGACTCCATGAGCTTCAGCGAAGTCGCAAGCCTCTACCGGTTCGGTCAATGGGCTCGCGTATTCGGCGAATACCTGATCTTTCGCTGGCTCTGGGTACCGCTTCGCGAACTTGCCGGAATCCCGAACTCGAATGTCATTCGCAGCCTCGACGAATGGCTCGAGAAACAATCCTCTCCCATCGCGGACGCCCTCAACGCGCTGCGACCGAGGGGCATCCAGCTGGTGACGGATCGAATGATTCTGGATTGCCTCCGCGTACTTCATTCCAGTGGGCGCGAAAACGTCGAGGCCTTCCTGCGCAAGTGGTGGGATGAAGAGATCGCGGACCGCGTCCCGCATGAGTTGTCGGGCTTCCTCGACGAAGTCTTCCGTTTCGAAATGGCGACTCGACCCATTTGGGAAGAAACCGCAGCGGCCGAGAACCTGAAAGAAGCCAAGAAGGTCACGCGAATCGGTATCGACGACTACTACGAATGCGAGTTCGAGTTCGCGTACGACGTGCCCGGCATCCTGGCAGCGATGCGCGCGGGGGAGACGCCGGATATCCAACCGAAGCCAACCCACGCGGCTTTCTATTACCTCTGCGGCTTCGGTCGAGTCAGTGGTTCGCACGAATTCGTCGCACAATATTGCGGAAAACCCAAGGAGCTCATCCCCGCCCCACCGAAGACGATCCCGGTCGAGAATCGCGCGACATCGCAGCGGGACGACGTAGGGCGAGAAACCGCGCATCTCGTACAGGACCTCGAAGTCGAGGTCGCGTGAGTTCCCTGGAACCGGTATGGAGCCGCAAGGATCGCGGGCCCGAGGCTTCGTCGCCGGAGACGGCGCGGTCAAGAACGGTGAATCGCCTCACCCACCCCTTCGGCAGCATCCCCGAAGGCGCTCTGCGAATCGGTGTCGTCCCTCTGGCGATTTTCCTGGTCCTGGTCTGGACGGTGTTTCCCTTCGTCTTTCCCTATCCGAACTTCGATGCGATCGCGTCGCTGGTGATGGCGGGCAGCGCACAGGCGGCCGCCGCCGTGGTATCCGACTGGACGCTCGACGAACGCTTGCGCGTCGTTTTCTGGGGAGGCTTCGATTTCATCGTCGATTTCGCTTGGTGGAACGGTGCCGCGCTGGCTTGTATCTGGGCGGGGCGCGTATTCGGTAGCGCCCGAATGGGCGCCGTTGCAGCGACACTCGCCTGGGCGTGCTGGTTCGGATTTCTCCTCAACGTGCCGGAGAACCTCACTTTCGTCCTCATGACGCTGGGCCCCGTAAACGACCCATGGCCCGCCCTGGCGGCCGCCAGTGCCGTACTTCGCTTGCTGATCCTCGCGGCCGCAGTGCTCTTCCCGACCCTCGCCTTCTTCGCGCGCCTACGCCAAAGACGAGCGCACTGATGGACGCTTCCAGTGGATCCACGACGGATCTGACGCGCGCGCGACGCTATTACGCCGGGCTCGGATTGGGAGAGCGCGTTCGGGCATCCCTCGACGCCGCCACGACGGGGGAAGACCTCGCCATCGAGGCCCTCGCGCCCATCGACCAGAACCACGTTGGGGGCGCCGAGCAGACGCGCCGCTTGGCTCGGGCGTCGGGACTCGTTCCCGGTTCCCACGTGTTGGATCTGGGAAGCGCACTGGGGGGGCCCACGCGACATCTGACCCGCGAATTCGGCTGGCGGGTCGTCGGGCTCGACCTGAGTTTCGCGTTTTGCAGCGTGGCGCAGTTCTTGGGCACACGGCTCGAGCCGGGGCCGTTGCCGGGTTTCGTGTGCGGGTCCGCTTTGCAACTGCCTTTTCCCGACGGGGCATTCGATGGCGTCTGGACGCAACACGCGGCCATGAACATGTCGCCCAAGGACGCGCTCTTCTCCGAACTGGCCCGCGTGCTTCGCAGCGGAGGCCGCTTGCTGCTTCACGAAGTGCTGCGCGGATCGCGCCAGCCCATTCGCCTCCCCGTGCCGTGGGCGTCGACCGAGGACCTCAACCAGCTTTCAGGCGAAGAGGACTTGCGCACGACCTGGGCGAGCACGGGATTGCGTGTCGTGGAATGGAACGACACCAGTGGCGACGCGCTCGAGTGGTTTCGGTCGCAAGCCGGTGCCCCCGGATCGGAAATCGGAAACGGGGTCGACCTGGTTTTCGGCGAATCGGGCCCCGAAAAACGTCACAACGTGGTGCGCAACTTGTTGGAGCGGCGAATACGCGTCGTGGAAGCCGTGGTCGAAAAGGAGAGTTCGTGAGCGAAGCGACTACGCGACCGGTAGAAGATCTGGCGTTGCACGAGGGACCTGCGCCCCCCGCGCGCTATCGGGGTGAAGCTCCGGGACTCACACAGCGAATCGAGAACTACCGGCTGCGCGCCGCAGTCGTCGAGAATGCGCACCTCGCGCGGGGTGGAGCCATTCCGGACGACGCGCTGGGATTGGTTTCGAGCGATGCACTGCGACTCGGCGGTCATCCCCACTTGATCGACGCGCAGGTCCGCACACTGCGCGGTGATGGCCCGCACGCGCCGACTTCGCTCGTGTTTCTCGGCGAGGACTCGCCCCAGCGCCGCTTCGAAGCGCGGATTGCGGATTTCGTTGGGATGGAGGGCGCGGTGCTCTGTCAGTCCGGCTGGACCGCAAACGTAGGTCTCCTGCAGACGATCGCCGAACGCGGAACGCCGGTCTACATCGACCTACATGCACACGCCTCCCTGTGGGAGGGCATTCAGGTTGCGGGGGCCGATCCGCACCCATTCCGCCACAACAACATCCGCAGTCTCGCGCGCCGAATCCGCAATCACGGGCCGGGGATCGTCATCGTGGACGCGGTCTACAGCGCCACGGGCTCCGTATGCCCGCTCGCAGACGTCACGCGCCTCTGCCGAGACACCGGATGCATTCTCGTCGTCGATGAATCCCATTCCATGGGATTGCACGGCAACCGGGGCAACGGGCTCGTGGCCGAGAAGGGCCTGCTCGGAGAGGTCGACTACATCACCTTCAGTCTCGCGAAAACCTTCGTCAGCCGGGGTGGAGTCGTGATGGGTCCGGACCGCGTAATGGAGTTCTTCCGCTTCGAGTCCCGGCAAGCGATCTTCAGCGCAGCCGCACCGCTGCCGCACGACATCGCGGGTATGGGGGCTGCGCTCGATTTGGTCGAGAACGATACCTGGCGTCGTCAACGTGTGACCCAGAGCGCAGCCTGGCTGCGGCGTGAGTTGGGTGTTCTCGGCTTCGACACGGCAATCAGCCAAACCAAGATCGTCCCGCTCGTCGCGGGTTCCGATCTCGAGGTACTGCGCCTACTGGTGGCACTCGAGCAGCGCGGACTCTTCGGGCTCCCCTTCGTGTCGCCCGCGACTCCCGTAGACAAGGGACTCATCCGCCTCACGGTTCATTGCGACCTCCTGGCGGCGGATCTCGAACGCGTGGTCGACATCTGTCGCGAAGCGCGCGCCGAACTGGGGTGGCCGCTGCCCTTCGCCGGCACGCAGGCCGCGGCGGGTTGAGCCCGCGTCGCGTTGGGCCTAAGCCGCCCCCGGAATCCCGTGCTCGAGAAAGACTTTCTCGGCCGGCGTCGACGCGCGTCCCAGGGCTTGGTTGCGTTGCGGAAAGCGGCCAAAGCGCCCGATCCAATCGCGATGTTCCCGCGCTTGACGGAGAAATCGAAAGGCCGCCAACGCCTCGCTCCGCAATTGATCGAAAAGCTTGAGAGAGCGTTCCTGGTTTTCGGGGTCTTCGCTATGCATCAGCGGCAAATACAAGAACGCGCGTTCCAACCAATCCAACTCTCGATCGAACCCGCGCGCCAACGCCTGCTTGCAGACCCGCAGGGCTTCGGCATCGAAATCGAAGGCCCTCGCATCCTCCCGGAAGACGTGGCGTGGGAACTGATCGAGCATCAAGACCAACGCCAATGCGCTGGGCGCGCTCTCCTCCCAGTCGACGAAGCCTCCCTCTGCGGCCCTCCGAAGCGCCGCGGAGAATCGATCGCGCACCACGGCGTCGCGATTGGGGTCCGGTGCACCGAACCACGCGGTGGCAAAGTCGTCCGCAGGCGGCGTTCCGCGAATGCGTTCTCCAAACCAGAACCGCAGCACCTCCTGTGGTTCCAGCGCCGGATCGCTTCCAGCGGGCACAACGACCCGGCCTGCTCCTCCCGGAAGACGCTTGTCCCACACCGCGTCGAAACACGCAACGTCTCGCCCACGCTTGCGCCAATTCGCCAGTCGCGGCATTCCCACGTGGGCTTGCGCAATGCTCGACGTGGCCCCTTCCAAGGGAACCCCGACCGCTTCCGCTACCGCGATCAACGGCAGCAGCGCCAGGTCCGCCAAGCTGCGACGGCTTCCCGCCAGCCACGCGTGGTTCGACAGGTGGGCTTCGAGCCGCGGCAGGTAGCGGGTCAGCTCCTTCTCCATTTGAACGCAGCGTTCGATATCCAGCGGCCAATTCGAGAAATGCTTCGAAAGCCAGCGCTGCACGAAGAGCTGGGAAAGCGGAAACGCCACGTGGACCAATCCGAAATCCAGCCACGCGTCGACCGCCGCGCGCCGCTTCGGATCGCTGGGATAGAGGCCCGTAAGCGCGTGTTGGTTCGCCAGGTAGCGCAGGATCGCGTTCGATTCCGCGAGGCACAGCGCACCGTCCTCGATCCAAGGCACCCGACCCGTCGGGGCTCGCTCACGAAGCGGTCCCCTCTGCAGCGCGTCCCCCAGGAAATCGACTTCGATGAATTCGTACTCGAGGCCCGCCTCTCGCAGCAGCAGCTCCACCTTCACGGAGAAGAGTGCCAGGGGGTGACCGAACAGCTTGAGCATGCCCGATATCAAAGCAAACCACATGCCAAGTCCCGACGGTACGAACATTGCTAATCCACGATTCCGACATGGAGGAAATGCCATGAAATGCGTTTGGATCACCGGAGCGGCGGGTTTCGTAGGACGTCACACGGTGCAGGCATTCGTCGCCGACGGATGGCGGGTCCTGGCCGGCGTGCACCGCAACCGGTCTCCCGCTCTCGAACAATCGGTAGAGGCGGGAGTTGTCGATCTCGTGCGAGCGGACATATCCGATGCGCCCACGCTGGAGCGCACGCTACGCGATACGTTGGAGGCCCGCGGAGAAACCCTCCAGGCGGTCGTCCATTGTGCGGCTCGCGTGAGCGATGTGGGACGCAGCGCGAAGTTCGAGCGCGCCAACGTGGACGGTACCCGCAATGTCGTCCGGGTCGCGAAGGGCCTCGATGTGCCGCGCTTCGTGCACTGCTCGACGACGGATGTGTATGGCCTGGCGGATTTCAGCGGTGAAACCGAAGCGCAATTGTGCCTTGCCACCCAAGAAACCCATCCCTACATCCGCAGCAAGATCCGCGCGGAGAGGCTGATTCGCAGCCATCTCGAGCGCGAGCGTTGGGCCATCCTACGCCCGGCGCACATTTGGGGAGCGGACGATCCCCACATTACCCAGCGGATGGTGGACTTCTTGCGCGTTTCTCCGTGGATCCTTCACGCCGGGCCGTGGCGCGGCAACAACCGCGTTCCCCTCGCCCACGTTCGCAACGTGGCCTCGGCGCTCCACGCCGCGGCGACCCGCGCGGAGGCAACCGGAAAAACGATCAACGTCCTCGACCCGGAGCACACGACCCAAGAGGAATTCTTCCGAATGGTGGCCGAAGTTCACTTTCCCGAGCGGCGGTTTCGCAGTGTCTCGGTCCCCTCCTGGCTGGGATTCGCGGCCGGCGCCGCGGTCAGCGCGATCGCACTTCTATTCGACCAGGACGAAGCGATTTCAGACCCGTCCCTCTACGCTGCGCGATTGAGTGCCGCGCATCTCGACCTCAGCAATCGGCGTTTCCTCGATCTGATGGAGCGATCCGGAAAAACACTCGTGAGTCGAAGCGAGGGACTCGCGGAGCTTCGCCAGCGACGCGCGGCCCGCTCATGATCGACTGATGTGGTCAGCGCTTCGCCACAATCGGCCACCCATTTGTGTCCTTCCGGATCTTCGCGACGCGCACAGCCCCTCCAATCGGTACGGCGATTGCATCTTCACCCCACGAACACGGGGAGATTCGACGATGCGAAAAGCCGAGCCCGGAACCCACGAGTCATGCCGCTTCTCGACGGCATCCCTCGCAGGTCCCGACCATCCCGATTCCCAGGGTTTGGGGGCGGGCGGGAATCCGGACGAAGCATCCGAGCGGAATGCGGTTTCGCGCGCCGAAATATTCGCGCAACCGCCGTTGCTACCGCCCGCGGGCGAGCAACTGCGCGCATTGGACGGAGACGGTTTCGATCGCGATCACGCCGAGCGAATTCTCAAAACCTATTGGCGCTTCATCCAACCGATCTTCCGTCCGCGCGTAGACGGACTCGAGCGCATCGACCCGGCGAAAACGGGAATCCTGGTCCAGAACCACAATTGGTCGACGTTCGGCGGGATCGAGGGCGCTGCGTTCTTCCACGCCTGGTACGTGGCGGAGAAAGATCGCCACCTCCCCCAGCTCGTTGGGCAGGGCGGCCCGGTGGCGAACGACCATCGATTCATGCGACGCCTGGGCATCGTGCGCGCCTCGCTCAAGAACATGACGGACACGCTTCGCCGCGGCCATTTCGTGGCCACGACCCCGGGTTCCGAGGTCGATCAATTGCGTCCGGTCTGGCAACGCAATCAGTCGCGACTGAAACGCGTGAGCTGGTTGGGAAATCGACCGGTCTTGAGCGATTGCCTTTCCTATATCGCGGTCGCTGCGGAAGGCGGTTACCCGATCTACCCGGTGGCGTGTTCCGGCACTCACGAGATGACTCCCATTCTCTGGGAAAGCCCGCGGCTGCTGCGCTGGACCGGGCTGCATCGAGCACACTGGCTGGGCGCATGGTCGGGTTTTCCCATCACCCTCAATCATTTCGTGAACCTGGGTCTGTTTGCCCTGACGCCTCTCGCGGGTTCGTTCTGGGCCTGGGCCCTCTTCCTCCTCGCGAACATCTACTTCGCGCCCCTCTATCAATATCCCCTCTTCCCCATCCAGGTACGCCTTCGCGTGTGCGAGCCGGTGCCGGTGCCGGACCTGCGCGGAAGCGACATCACCGAATCCGAGCGCATGCGCGTCTACCGCGATGTGCACGCCAAGGTGGTGAGCCGAATCGATGGAATGCTCGAAGAACTCGATGAAGGTCGGCCGTGGATCGGTATTTGGCGGTGGTTCGGAACTCGGTTCGCGCGCTTGCGCTCGTCCGAATAGGAAAGGGTCGTGCCCATGTTCACCCCGGCTTTGAGTACGGAGCAGCGCCAGATTCTCAAGATCGCCGAAGAGCTCGCGGCGGAGTTCGGAAAAAACGCGGCCGCGCTCGATCGCGAGGGCCGATTTCCCCTGGAGCACTACGACCAGGCCCACGAGGCCGGATATCTGCGCTTGACGCTCCCGCGCGAATTCGGCGGCTGGGGCGCGGACCCCTACACGTTTTGCTTGGCCCAAGAGAGGCTCGCACAGGGCTGCGCGGGCACGGCGTTGGCGATGTGCATGCACTTGGCCTGTCAGGGCTTGCTTTCCTTCCTCCTCACTCCGGAACAGCAGCGCGCGATCTTCAGCGATGCGGTGGAGCGGCGCATCAGCTTCGCGGGTGGCGGCACCGAGGAAGAAACCGGCGGAACCTGGACTGAATTGGCGCCGTCGGCCCGCCGCGAAGGCGACCATTTCATCCTGAATACCACCAAGCGCTTCTGCTCCGGCGCCCAGCGCGCCGACTACTTCTACTGCTTTCTCGGAATGGCGGACGAGAACCGCGAAGGTCTGATCGCGAACGTCTCCACGTTTCTCGTGCCACGCGAAACGCCCGGGGTCGAAGTCGTGCCCGTCTGGGACAGCATGGGGATGCGGGCCAGCGGAAGCGACAATCTGATCCTGCGCGACGTCACGGTTCCCGAAAGCGCCCTGGTGGGTCGTCCCGGACTGGGATTCTCCCAAGCCTCGCGTTGGGTGTATTGGTTCCTCTTCGGCGAAAGCGCCACTTATCTGGGCGTAGCCCAATCCGCCCTGGAGTTGGCGGTTCAGCACATCCGCTCTCGCCACGCGAAACATGCGGGTACCAAACTCGCACCGGGATTCGACCGCCAGCTCGCCATCGGGGAAATGACCGCGCGCTTGGAAACCGCACGCGCCTTCGTCCACCAGGAAGCCATGGGCCTTTCGACGCCCGAACGCATGCGACGCGGCTACACCCAAAAGTCGATGGCGCGGGCCGCCATGGCGAAATACGTAGCCACCCAAACCGCAATCTGGGTCACCGACGAAGCACTGCAGATTCTCGGCGGCTTCGGTTTTCTCAAAGAGGGAGCCATGGAGCGTCATTACCGCGACGTGCGCGCCGGGCCCTTCCATCCCCCGCGCAACAGCCCCAGTGCTCTCGCGTTGGCGGGACACCACCGGCTTGGGCTGAATCTCGATCCGAACATGCAGCAAAGCGCCAGCCCGGCTGCGCGCGCCGCAGCCTGAGGTCAGCGTGGATTTCGAGATCCCCGAAGAAGAACGAGAACGAGCACGGGAACTCCAAGAGTGGGCCGAGAAACACCTGGCTGCGCCCAGTAGCGGAGTGCGCGACCGCAAGTACCACCAGGGTATCTGGCGCGCCTTGGGTGAGCGCGGCCTGGCCGGGTTGTGCGCACCGGACACCTGGGGCGGCGCGGGCCGTAGCGCCCAGGGGACGTGCATCGACCTCGAGGCGCTCGGTCACGGCGCGCCGGACACCGGGCTCGTGTTTTCCTTTGCCGCCCATCTGTTCACCGCCGTCGTTCCCCTGTGGAAGGCCGGCGATGACGCTCAACGTGAACGCTTCCTCGCACCCCTGTGCAGCGGTGCCGCAATCGGGGCCAACGCGACCAGCGAACCCGAAAACGGGTCCAATATCTCCGCATTGCAGACTACGGCCGAGCTGCGAAACGACCGCTACGTGGTGAACGGAACCAAATGGTTTTCGACCAACGGACCCGTCGCCGACGTGTTCATCGTCTACGCCACGGTCGATCCCGAGCGCGGCTTCGGCGGCGTAACGGCCTTCATCGTCGAACGCGATACGCCGGGCCTCGAGATCGGACCCCTTCTGGACAAAATCGGACTCGCCGGCTCCACGCTCTCCGAAGTTCATTTCCACGATTGCGAAGTTCCCGTGCACCAGCGCCTTGGGGCCGAGGGCGGCGGCACGATGCTTTTCGCGGAGTCGATGCGCTGGGAGCGCGGTTGTCTGTTCGCCCTGTACCTCGGCACGATGCAACGCCAGCTCAATGCGGCGCTCGAATTTGCCCGCACGCGGCGGCCCGGGGGCACACCCGTTGGCAAGCACCAATCCGTCGCCAATCGCCTGGTGGACATGCGGTTGCGTTTGGAAACGTCTCGGCTGCTGATTCAACGCGCATCGTGGCTCCTCGACCGGGGTCGTCGCTGCGACCTCGAAATTTCACTTGCGAAACTCTACGTGAGCGAATCCGCGGTCGAATCGAGTCTCGACGCCATCCAGATTTTTGGCGGGCGCGGCTGCCTCACTGATTTCGGCGTCGAAGGAGCCCTTCGCGATGCCATTCCGGGTCGGATTTTTTCGGGTACGTCGGAGATCCAGCGCGTGATCGCCGCGCGCTGCATGGGACTCTAATTACAAGGGAAGAACGATCATGAGCCAGACTGTCGAATCGATTCGAGGAACCATCACAGCCTACCTGGTCGAAAACTTGTTGGACGGAGACGGCCGCGGCCTGGAGCCGGAAACCGACCTGATCGACGGTGGTTTGCTCGATTCCTTCGCCATCGTGCAATTCGTGAGTTTCTTGGAGGAGAACTACGAAGTGGAGATCCCGCGAAACGAGATCACCGCGGATCGATTTCGGTCGATTCAACGCGTCGCCGGTTTCGTGGACACAACACTCCAGAATCGCGCGGCAGCCGACCCGGCTGCGGCCTAGGCGTTGCGCCGGAGGGACAGATGACGACGAGTCAGCGAGAACGTGCGGAGATCCTCGAGATCGCCGAAGCCTTGGCCGGGGAATTCGGCTCCCGGGCGGACGAACTCGATCGCAGCGGCCGCTTCGCGCCCGAGTTCTACGACCGGGCGCACGAGGCCGGCTTCATGCGCCTCACGTTGCCCCGGGAGTACGGGGGATGGGGGACGGACCCGCTGACGTTCTGCTTGGCCCAAGAGAAACTCGCTCAGGGTTGCGCGGGAACGGCGCTCGCCATCTGCATGCACCTCTCCATCCAAGCGAACCTGTCCTTCATGTCGAACCCCGTGCAACGCGATGCCCTGTTCGGCGATGCCGTGGCGAAACGTACGTGTTTCGCCGGGGGCGGAACCGAAATGGAGTCCGGGGGCAGTTGGAACGCCGCCGGGGCCAGCGCGCGAAGGATCGATGGGGGCTACGTGCTGAACGCCCGCAAGCGCTTTTGCTCCGGCGCCCAACGCGCGGATTGGTTCTACAGTTTCTTGGGTGTCCACGAAACCGACGGTTCGGAACTCATGGCCGAGGTTTCCGCATTCCTGGTCCCGCGCGAGACACCGGGGGCGCGTGTCGACGCGACGTGGGACAGCATGGGAATGCGCGCGAGCGGTAGCGACGATCTGGTCTACGAGGATTGTCGCGTGCCCGAATCCGCCCTGGTCGGACGTCCGGGACGCGGTTTTTCCCAGGCGGCGCGTTGGCTCTATTGGTTCTTGCTGGGCGAAAGCGCCACGTACCTGGGCGTCGCCGAAGGCGCACTGGAGACCGCTGCGTCCCACGTGCGCGAGAAGCAGCGCAAGCACGCGGGGACCAAGCTTGCCCCGGGCTACGATCGCCAGCTTTCCCTGGGTGAAGCGAGCGCCTGGTTGGCAGCCGCTCGCGCCCTGCTCCACCGCGAAGCCCAGACGTACGCAACCCCCGAGGCCATGCGCCGCGGCTATACCAATGCCAGCATGGCGCGCGCCGCCATGGCGAAGTTCTCCGCCACGCGCGCGGCCGCCGCCGCAACCGATTGCGCCCTGGCGATCGCAGGAGGCTTTGGTTACTTGCGCGGCAGCGGTTTCGAACGCCATTACCGAGACGTTCGCGCCGGACCCTTCCATCCCCCGCGCAACGCCCCCACGGCGTTGGCTTTGGCCGGTCGCCACCGTTTGGGACTCGACCTCGATCCCGCCTCCGCGCAACCGTTTCGCGCCGGGCAATCCGCATGAGCCGTGCCCATGCAGCCGACGTGATCATTATCGGTGGCGGCCCCGCCGGCTCGACTCTCGCCTCCTACCTCGCGCGGGACGGCATCTCGACCTTGTTGCTGGAATCCGACCACCATCCGCGGCCCCACGTGGGCGAGTCCCTGGTGCCGTCCACCACGCGCGTTTTCCGCGAGATCGACTTTCTCACCACCATGGAGCGCTCGGGATTCGTACGCAAGTACGGAGCCACCTGGCATCCCGCCAACGGAAGATCGGGCTCCGGGTTGGCGATCGACTTCTCCGAGTTTCGCCAAGCGGGCGTGGATCAGGACTACACCTGGCACGTCGATCGCAGTCGCTTCGACGCGCTCTTGCTCGCGCACGCGCGGAAACTGGGGGCCGAAGTCGCCCAAGGGGTGCGGGTACGCGAAGTGATCTTCGAAGGCGGCTTCGCTGTCGGGGTACGGGTTCGGTTGGGCGGCGTCGAGACCGAACTCGGCGCGCGCGTCGTCGTCGACTGTTCCGGCCGCAAGACGATCCTTGGCCGACAGCTCCGTTGGCTCCGCAAGGATCCTCATTTCGACCAATACGCGGTTCACGCCTGGTTCGAAGGGTTGGACCGCGGCGACGCGGAAGACGCGGACCATATCCACATCTTCTTCCTGCCGGTGCGGCGCGGCTGGGTCTGGCAGATCCCGATCTCCGAAACCATCACCTCCGTCGGCGTCGTGGCGGAGAAGAGCGAGTTCACACGCTCGCGCCACTCGCAAGCGGATTGGTTTCACGCACATTCGCAAACCAATCCCGCCCTCGCGCGTGCGCTCGAGGGCGCAAAGCGCATCAACGAATTCAAAGCCGAGGGTGAATACAGCTATTGCATGGATCGGTTCGTGGGCAATGGCTTCCTGCTGGTCGGCGACGCGGCGCGCTTCGTCGATCCGATCTTCTCATCGGGCGTTTCCGTCGCCGCGGAAAGTGCTCGGTTTGCCGCCGGGGCCATCCAGGATGCATTGCGCGAGGATGACGTTTCCGAATCCGCATTCGAAGCCTACGAGACCCGCGTGCGCCGTGGCGTCGGTGTCTGGTACGAGTTCATCACACTCTACTATCGACTCTTGCCCCTCTTTACCTACTTCATCCGTTCCGAGCGCCACCGCATCGAGGTGCTGCGCCTGCTCCAAGGCGAGGTGTACGACCGCGATGAAGTTCCCGTTTTGGGCGCCATGCGGGAGTTCATCGAAGCCGCCGAGAGCAACGAATCCCATCTGCTTTCAACCAGTTTGGAGCGGCCGGAAACCGCGCCGTGAGCGATCGACGGCTCACCGCCGACGTCGAGCGCTGGGCCGCCCGTACACCGGACGCGCCAGCGCTCTGGCAGAAGGGTTCTTCGCTCTCCTACCACGAGCTCAACGAGCGCGCGGTCCGGTTGGCGGGGGTCCTGCTCGAACAAGATTTGGCTCCGGGCGATCGCGTGGGGATCTACCTCGAAAAGAGCTTCGATGCAGTGATCGCCATGCTGGCGTGCGGCCTGGCGGGGGGCGTATACGTCCCCATCGATCCCATGGCGCCAGCCCGTCGCGCAGCCGCCCTGGCGGAGCTTTGTGGAATGCGCCACCTGGTAACGGACCCCGAGCGCGCCGACGCCTGGCAGGCAGGCCCGGGCTGGCCCAAACGATTGAGCGGATTGGTGTTGAGCGAAGCCCCGTCTCACCCCGTCGAGGCGGACGGTGCGCGCGTCGCTCAATTGGGCGATCGCGCCCGCACCGACCCGACGCTCCCCGCGCGCGATCCCCGGGACCCGGCCTACATCCTCTACACATCCGGATCGACGGGAACGCCCAAAGGCGTCGCAATCTCGCATCGCAACGCTCTGGCGTTCGTCGACTGGGCGGCGGACACCTTCGCATTGAACGCGGCGGACCGCCTCGCCAGTCACGCGCCTTTCCACTTTGATCTTTCGGTCTTCGACCTCTACGCGGCATTCCGCGTCGGTGCATCCTGTGTACTCCTCGACGAGTGGACCGCACACACGCCCCACGCGTGTGTCGAGCGGCTGCATCGAGACGAGATCAGCGTGTGGTATTCGGTGCCTTCGGCGCTGATGTGGATGGGGAGTGCGGGCGGCCTGCACACGAATCCCCCGAAAGCGTTGCGCCTGGTGCTCTTTGCGGGCGAGGAATTCCCCGTGGGCCGCCTGCGCGAGCTCGTTCACGCCGTACCGGATGCGTCCTACTGGAACCTGTACGGCCCCACCGAAACCAACGTGTGCACCGCCTACCCGGTAGATCCATTGGCGCTCGATGAATACGATGCCCTACCCATCGGGCGCGCGTGTTGCGGAGACCGAATCGCGGTGAAAGATCCAGACGGGGTCGAACTCGGCGTGGGCCAGGTCGGAGAACTCCACGTAGCGGGCCCGACCGTAATGTTGGGGTATTGGCCGCTGGATCCGGGTTCCGAATGCCGCGAATACGCGACCGGCGACCTGGCGGAATGGAACGAGCGGGGCGATCTGGTCTTCCACGGACGGAGCGACCTGATGGTGAAGATTCGCGGCCACCGAATCGAGCTTCGCGAAGTCGAAGCGATCCTTACCGCTCACCCCGCCGTGCGCGAAGCGATTGCGGTCGCGGTAGAGACCAACGCCGCGGAGCCCCAAGCGGGAAAACAGCTGATGGCTCACCTGGTGGCTACGGACCCCAGCCTTTCGGTGTTGGCCATCAAGCGTCACTGTCGCGACCGATTGCCACCCTACATGGTCCCGCACCGAGTACGCTTTCACCAAGACCTACCCCGCACGTCGAGCGGAAAAGCCGATCGCGTTCGCCTGGCCGCCGTCTAGGTTCGATTCTCGGCCGCTTCCACTGCGCTGAGATCGACCTTGCCTTCGATCAGCAAGAAGAGTTGCTGGAGGAAAGCACCCAGTGTTGCTGCCGGGTGGTTTTGCGCGTATTTAGCGACAGCGCGCAGATCGAGATCCAATTGGTGGTTGGCGTTGATCTCGTCGAAGAGTTCCAAGAAGGTGAGGGAATCCATGCCGATATCCGCCACCAGGTCCACGTCGTCGTGCAACGCATCGGCCTCGAGTTCGTACTCCTCGACGAAGAACTCCACGACGTCTTTGCGCAGCGCGCTGCGCTCGGACGCCGACAGGTCGCGAGGTCGGTCGAGTATTTGAGAAAATTGTTCCATGGGTTGGTCCTCCGTTCAGGCGCGGCGAGCACCTGCGCCGACAGCCGGTGCCGTCAACGCATCGATGCGCTGGGCCGCACCGCTGGAATCGATCAGTTTCTCGATGGCATCGAGCTCTCTACGGCGAGCTTCGGTGACGTCCTGGGTGGCGAAGCAGTGCAGCACGGCGCTCACCGCAGCCGGGGGTTTGGCGGCAATCCGCCGAGCCAATTTCCGCGCGCGGGCGATGGCGTCGCCGGGCTCTACCAGTTCGTGGACGAGGCCGAGCTCGGCCGCTTCCGAGGCGCGCACGCGGCGGCCCGTCAAAACGATCTCGCGGGCTCGGGCACGACCGACGAGTTGGGCCAGGCGCGCGGTTCCACCGAGCGCCGGCACGATCCCCAAGGTGATTTCCGGCAAGGCGAACTGAACGCGCCGGCTGGCAATCCGCAGGTGACACGCGAGCGCCAATTCGAGGCCACCGCCAAAACAATCCCCTTCGATCGCCGCGATGGTGGGAATCGACAGCTGTTCCAGACGATTCAGCACGCGCTGGCCGCGCAGCGCGAGATTACGTGCGGCCGCGGGCCCCTGGGCGGCCACGCGGGCGATATCCGCACCGCCGGAAAAGACCGTTTCGTCGCCGCGTACGACGAGTGCGCGTACGCGTTCGCCTTCGCTTTCGATTTCCGTCAGGGCCCTTTCAACCTGTTCGAGCATGGCTTCGGTCAGCGCATTGCGCGGCGGATTCGACAGGATGAGTTCGGCGATGCGTCCATCGCCCACCCACGCGACCCTGCCCGTCATGCCGCCACCCCGACTCCCGCCGGAACCAACGTCCCCGATGCGAGACCCCGACGCAAAGCGTCGCTGAGCCCGAAGCGTCGACCGAACTCGGCGGCCAACGCGTCGAAACGCGCCAGGGTGGACTCTCCGCCCAAGGCCGAGGCATGGGCGATGGGCCCGCGCTCGGCCCCGAGGACCTGGCACAGGGCGGCTTCGATTTCGTCGGCGGGAGCAAGGCCTTCCTCCACACACACCAACGCCTCTCGAAGCATCCCGAAACGCAATCGATCCACATCGAAACGGGTCGGCGCGCAGCCGGATTCCGCCCGGCACAGCGCGGCGAGTTCGGAATCGACCTCCGCCATGCCGCCGGTGTAGCGATAGATGCCGCGGCCACTCTTGCGTCCGAGGCGGCCCGACTGAACGAGCGCTTCCAACAGCGCGGGAGCCCGGTGCGAGGAACCGAGATTGTTCTCGAAGTTGCGACACATCGCGAGCAGCACGTCCAAACCGAGCAGATCCAAGGTTGCGCACGGGCCCATGGCGATTCCGAGCCCGGAACTGGCGGCGTCGATTTGCTCGGCCGATGCCACACCTTCGTCGAGCATGCGCAAGGCTTCGTGCAAAGCGGGAAAGAGAATCCGGTTCACGATGAATCCGGGTCGATCCGCTACGCGCCAAGGCGCCCTTCCCGCCGCCACCAGAATCTCGACCGCGCGCTCTACGGCGGCCGGTTGCGTCGATCCACCTGCCGCCACTTCCACCAGCTTGACCACGCGCACCGGATGAAAGAAGTGGACCCCGAGGAACCGTTCGGGGCGCTCGAGTGCAGAACCCAGCTGCGCGATCGGCAAAGAGGACGTGTTGGTCGCCAATAGTGTCTCCGAAGCGATGACGCCCTCCAGCTTCGACAACACCGAGACCTTCGTCTCGGCCGTTTCCGCAACGGCTTCGATCACCAAGTCGCAGTTCCCAAACCCCTCGAACTGACCCGTGACGGAAAAGGACCCCTGAATCGGAGTCTGCTGGCGACGCGTACGGCGCAGGAACCCGCGGGCGAGAACGGCCCCCGCTTCGGGCCGACGCGTCTGCAGCACGACATCGCACCCGGCCTCGGCCAGCGTGCGCGCGATGGTCCCACCCATGGTGCCTGCGCCCACAACTCCTATGCGGAAGGGCATCGGTTCTCCTCTGTGGATCGATGGATTGCAACCGACATGCCATGGGGAGCGAGGGGTGGCGCCGGGCCGTCCCGCCGTTCCCGCCGGTTTGGAGCGTTCCCACCGCTTGCGGCACACCGGGTTGACCACAAACGGCGAAACGTCGCAGGCTCCGAATGCGCGCTGGCGAATCTCACAGCCCGGGGTGGCACCGCGCTTGCACTCCCCTTTCCCGAGGAAACCGAAGTGGACGAGCGCGCAGACGCAATCGAGGCCTGGTTGCTCGAGCACCTGGCCGATGCCCTTGGGCTCGACGCCCAGGACATCGACCCCGAGCAACCCTTCGAAACCTACGGCTTGAAATCCCGGGACGCACTCGCACTTCACGAACGCCTCGAGCAAACCCTGGATCGCAAACTCCCCACGACACTCGCATGGGAATACCCAACGCCCGGTGCCCTTGCGGTGCACTTGGCCAGCGAGGGGGCCCGGGTAGCCGAGGTCTGCGCTACGAGCCAACTCGAACCCGACTGGATGAAAGGCGATCGCGATCTCCCGCGAGACGAACCAATCGCCATCGTGGGAATCGGTTGTCGTTTTCCCGGCGCGTCCGGTCCCGAAGCGTTCTGGGAATTGCTCTGGGAGGGGGGCGATGCCGTACGCGAACTTCCTCCCGAACGTCGCGCCCTCGAAGCGCTGTGGTGGGGCGAGGGAGACGAAGTGCTCCCGCATCGCCTGGGCGGCTTCCTCGACGACATCGATCGGTTCGATTCGGATTTCTTCCAGATTTCTCCGCGGGAAGCCGTGGCGATCGACCCGCAACAGCGCCAGTTGTTGGAGGTCGCCTGGGAAGCCTTCGAGGATGCGGGCATTCCGCCGCCGCAACTCGAGGAAAGTCGCACGGGCGTTTTTGCGGGAATCAGCGCCGGTGAATACGCGTGGTTGCAAGTGGCCAGCGGGCGCACGCTCGACGGCTACTTCGGGACCGGATCCGCATTGGCGATTGCGGCGAACCGCGTTTCCTACCAGTTCGGCTTGCGCGGACCCAGTATGGCGGTGGACACGGCATGCTCATCGTCCCTGGTCGCCGTGCACTTGGCCTGCGAGAGCCTGCGACGCGGCGAGTGTGAAATGGCCGTGGCCGCCGGCGCCAACCTGATCCTCACGCCGGCGGTCACCTTGGCGCTTCACCGCGCTGGCGCGTTGGCACCCGACGGCCGTTGCAAGAGCTTCGATGCTGCCGCCAATGGCTACGTGCGCAGCGAAGGCGTGGGGGTCGTGATTCTCGAACCGCTGTCGCGCACGCAGGCCGCCGGCCGCCGGATCTACGCCGTGGTTCGCGGGTCCGCGGTCAACAACGACGGTCGCAGCAATGGCTTGATGGCGCCGAGCCCGAAAGCCCAGGAAGCACTCTTGCAACAGGCGTATGCCTCTGCCGGGGTCTCCCCCGCCAGTGTGAATTTCGTAGAAGCGCACGGAACCGGTACACCGCTGGGGGATCCGATCGAGGCCCAGGCCTTGGCCGGGGTCTTGTGCGAGCGGAGGTCCGGCGCAGATTGCCGTGTGGGTTCCGTGAAAAGTCAAATCGGACACCTGGAAGCGGCAGCGGGGATTGCCGGAATGATCAAGGTGGCACTTTCACTCCATCATCGAACCCTGCCGAAAAATCTACACTTTTCGAAACCCAGCCCGCACATCGACTGGACCGCCCTGGGGCTTCGCGTTCAGGACCGTCGCGAGCCCTGGCCCGGCGCAGGTCCGGCCCGCGCGGGCGTTTCGTCCTTCGGATTTGGCGGAACCAACGCGCATGCGGTGCTCGAACAATCACCGCAACGCGAGCGGGTGCAAACGTCATCCAGATCGGCCGAGCACCCTTCCCTGTTCGCGCTCTCGGCTCGTGATCCGGGCGCGTTGGCTGCGCTGGCCACAACATGTGCCCTGCGCGCACGCAGCGGCGTTCGACTCGCGGACCTCGCCTGGTCGGCCGCTGTACACCGCACCCACCACGACCACCGACTCGCCGTGGTCGCCCACACGGAGGAAGATCTCGCCAAAGCACTCGACGCCCATGCGGCCAACGCTCCGCGTGAAGGACTCGTCGTCGGCGCGCGCTGTCGACCCACCCGACCCCGCATTGCGTTCCTCTTCACGGGACAGGGTTCGCAGTGGTGTGGAATGGGGCGCGACTTGGCCGCCGAACCCGGCGTTTTTCGTCAGACCCTGGAGGAATGCGACGCCGCCATTCGCAGCGCCGCGGACTGGTCGCTGTGGGATACGCTGCACTCGGATAACGACGAATGGCTCGAGCGCGTCGACCGAATTCAACCCGCGCTGTTCGCTGTACAACTCGGCTTGGCGCGTTGGTTCCAGGCTCTGGGGATCGAACCCGCGGCGGTCGTGGGGCACAGCCTCGGCGAGGTTGCGGCTGCCGTCAGCATCGGCGCGTTGGATGTGAGCGACGGCGCGCGCGTGATCTGCGCGCGCAGCGAACTCGTTCGCCGCACCGCGGGTCGCGGCGGGATCGCGGTGCTCGAACTCTCGGCCGACGAGGCGGAGAAGGCGATTTCCCCTTTTGGGCGGCGGCTCGGCATCGCTGCCGTCAACGCGCCGCGCAACGTACTCGTATCCGGCGAAACCGAAGCCCTCGACACACTCCTTCGCGAACTCGACACCAAGGGCATCTTCGCGCGCCGAGTGAACGTCGACTACGCATCCCACGGTCCGCAGATGGATCCACTGTTGCCGGACCTGCGCGACGCGCTGAAGGGTTTGACACCGCGCGCCACTGCCCTCCCGTTGCGTTCAACCGCCTTGGGCCGAACGTTGAGCGGGGATCGACTCGACGCCGCGTATTGGGCGCAGAACCTGAGAAATCCCGTGCAGTTCTGGTCCACGGCGTGGGAATTGCTTTCAGAGGGCGTCACGCTCTGGCTTGAACTCGCGCCGCACCCCGTGCTCGCGCCGGCCCTGCGCGCGGCGCTGCGGGAGCACGAGCGGTCCGATGTCAGCGTCGTGGGTTCCCTCAAACGCGAGCGGCCGTCAACCGCGTCGTTGGTTCGTTCACTGGGCGAGTTGTATTGCGCAGGTCACCCGCTCGACTGGGGGCGCATCGTGCCCCGCGGCAACTTCGTCCCTCTGCCTACGTATGCGTGGCAGGGCCGGCGGTTCTTCGTAGAGGCGACGCCCGAGCGCGCCAACGGTTCCGAGCGCGCGCAATCGAGAGCGTCTCGATCTCGGCATCTCTACGCCACGCGCTGGCGCGACGCGGAGCCCAGCGACGAGCGCGATATTGCGAATGAGCATTGGGTCCTGCTGACGGACAGCGGAGGAGTCGGGAAACAGCTGGAGGAAGCGCTGGTCCTGCGCGGCGCGCAGGTGTCGCGCGTGCCTGAACTCGGAGCGCATCGAGGGGATCCGCCGCATGCGGTCATCCATATGTCCGCGCTCGACGCGAGTGGAGACGGGCCCCTTTCCGGAACCCAACAGGCAGCAACGTGGGAGAGCGCGCTGTCCACGGTTCAAACCCTCGCTCGCGCGGGGCACCGCAACCCTCCACAGCTCGTATTCGTCACGCGCGGCGCGCAGGCGGGCCCGGCGATGTCTCCATCCCAAGCCACGCTGTGGGGTCTCGGCAAAGTCGTGGCGTTGGAGCACCCCGAGCTCGACAGCCGCCGCATCGATCTCGATCCGAATCCGAATCGCCATCCCGTCGAGGATCTCGTACGCGAACTTCTCGCCAAGGACGCGGAGAACGAGGTGGCCTGGCGCAGCGGAATCCGTCGCGTGCCCCGGCTCGAGCGCAGTCCCGTCTTCCAGAAACGCGACCAGCCGAAGATCCGCGCGGATGCCAGCTACCTCATCACCGGAGGACTGGGCGCGCTCGGGATCTTGATTTCCCGGCGGCTCGTCGCGCGGGGAGCGCGCCACCTGGTTCTCCTAGGACGCAGCGAAGCGGGCGAAGCCGTCGCACGAGAGCTGGAAGAGCTAAGAGCCTGCGGGGCCGAGATCCGAACCGTAGTCTGTGACGTCGCCGATTCGGATTCGCTCGCGCGCGTGTTGAATCGCATCGAGAGCAACGGTCCGAAGCTGGCCGGTGTGGTACACGCTGCGGGCGTCCTCGAAGACGGAGTGCTCCTCCGTCTCGACGTCGAACGTTTCAATCGTGCGCTTCGCCCCAAGATCGCCGGCGCCTACCATCTGGATCAGCTCACGCGCGCGTCGGAGCTCGACTTCTTCGTCCTCTGTTCGTCGGCGGCCTCCATGCTGGGTTCGCCGGGCCAAGCCAACTACTGCGCGGCGAATGCCTACCTGGACGCACTGGCCACACAGCGCCGGGCGGACGGACTTCCCGCGCTATCGGTGCAGTGGGGTCCGTGGGCGGGTCAGGGACTGGCGGCCCGGGACGAACGGCGCGGTGCGCGCCTGGAAGCGCGCGGCGTGCGCGGCCTCGAGCCGGAAGCGGCGTTGGACACGCTCGAGTTCCTGCTGGAATCCGACGCCGTAGTAGCCGGTGTGATCGATCTCGATCTGCGGCAATGGCTCCAACTATTTCCCAGCGCCGCAGCGTGGCCGCTGTTGACCGAGCTCGCCACGGGTCTCGAATCCGCCGCACCAGCCGACCCGACGCTGCGCCGGGAGATTGAATCGCTCCCACCGGAGTCCCGAGCGACGACGCTCTGCGAACATCTGCGCGAGGAGATCGCACGGGCGCTCGAACGCAATCCAGAAGAAATCGATGAAAACGTTCCGTTGGGGGATTTGGGTTTCGACTCGCTCCTCGCCGTAGAGCTACGCAACCGCCTGGAGGGAACCCTCGCAGCGCAACTTCCCAGTACGCTGCTCTTCGCACACCCCACGCTGGCGGCGTTGGTGCCCGCCCTGCTCTCGCATCTGGGCCTCGCGCTCCCCCCCGACCCGGCCAACGACCTCGAATGCGATTCCGAGCTCGACTTGGAGTCGCTTCTCGCACGCGTCGAGCAGCCGGAATCCACCACGGATCGAACGCCTCGCGAGCGTGCGGACGCCCCGGTCCCCTCGTCGACCGTGGAGGTGCCGTGAGCGGACTATCGGAACGCATCGCAGCCCTGTCGGTCGAGAACCGCGCGCGCCTCACGTTAGAGCTGGCACAACGCCTCGACGCGCTCGAGTTCCGCGAGCGCGAACCCATCGCGATTGTCGGCGTCGGTTGTCGCATGCCCGGCGACGTCCACAACTTGACCTCACTCTGGGACCTCTTGCGCGCCGGCGGAGATGCCATCCGCGAAGTTCCGGCCTCGCGTTGGGACGCGGACCGCTATTACGATCCCGACCCCACCGTCAGTGGAAAAATCTGCACCCGTTGGGGCGGCTTCCTGGATCGTGTGGATGAATTCGACGCGCGCTTCTTCGGCATTTCCCGCCGCGAAGCCTGCGCGATGGATCCCCAACATCGCATGGCACTGGAAGTCGCCTGGGAGGCCATCGAAGATTCCGGTGCGACACGAGAATCCCTCGCCGGTTCGGCGACCGGCGTTTTTCTGGGCGTCTGCAACCTCGACTACTCGAGGATGTTGCCCCGGGATCCAAAGCAATTCAGCGTCTACAGTGCGATGGGGGTCGCGCCCAATTTGTTGGCGGGACGACTCGCCTACTCTCTCGACCTGCGCGGACCCGCGATGACGTTGGACACCGCCTGTTCATCCTCGATGGTGGCGATCCATTTGGCGAGCCAAAGCCTGCGCGCCGGCGAGTGCCGCGCGGCCCTTGCCGGTGGGGTCAACCTACTGCTCTCACCAGAGACCACCGTGGCCCATTCGCGCTTGGGCTTTCTGGCTCCCGATGGACGCTGCAAGGTCTTCGACGCGCGCGCCGATGGTTTCGTGCGCAGTGAAGGCGGCGGCGTCCTGGTGATGAAGCGCTTGAGCGACGCCCTGGCCGACCGCGACCGCGTGCGCGGTCTCGTGCGCGGAAGTGCGGTCAACCAAGACGGTCGCACTCACACCTTGACGGCTCCCAGCGCAGGCGCCCAGCGCGCTGTCGTGGAACAAGCTTTGAAACGTGCGGGGATCTCAGCGGCTGAACTCGGTTACATCGAGGCCCACGGCACCGGAACGATCTTGGGAGACCCCATCGAAGTCGATGCCCTGCGGGCGGTGACGGACGCGAGCCGCAATGCCCATTCTCGCATCCTCGTGGGATCGATCAAAGCCAACCTCGGCCACCTGGAAGCCGCAGCTGGAGTCGCAGGCATCTTGAAGGTATTGGCCGCGTTCGCCCAGAAATCGATCCCCCCGCAACCGCATTTTCGCACCCTGAACCCGCACATTTCACTCGAAGGTTCTGCCCTCGCGATTTCGAGCGACCTCGTGCCTTGGGAACGCACTCCACGCTATGCCGGAGTTTCCTCGTTTGGCTGGTCGGGTACCAACGCCCACGTGATTCTCGAAGAGGGTCCTGCCGCAGCTCGGTCCGCATCCCCACCGGACCCGCAGCTCGTGGTCTTGTCCGCCAAGACGCCCGGAGCACTGCAAAGTCGGGCGGCGAATCTGGCCGTTCATCTTCAGGACGCGGGCGCGGAAACTCAGCTCGCGGACTTGGCATGGACGTGCGCCGTGCGCCGCACGGCGTTTGAATCCCGCCATGCCTGGGTGGCGACGTCGATTCCCGATCTCGCCCGCCAGCTCGAAGCTTTCACCAAAGAACCCGAACGACCGTACGCGGCGCAGGGAAACGCCGCGCTCGCAGCGATGGGTGCGCGCTGGTTGAACGCCGAGCCCGTTGACTTGACTCGCCTTCATGCGGAACCGCGAAACCTGGTCGATCTTCCCACGTACCCGTGGCAACGAAAGCGCTATTGGCTGTGATCGAAAAACCGAATTACGGCGCGTAGCAACGCTCGTTCAAGCGACCTTCTCGAGTGGGGTCGCGTCGCGGCGAGCCTCCACTTGCGCCTCCGACGGAAGCTTCAAGTTCCACGCAAGTCCGAGGGCTTGGAAGAATCGAATCACCCACCATCCGAAGTCAAACTCCCAACGTTCGACCTGGATACGGGCGGAGTTCGGAAACGCGTGATGATTGTTCTGCCAGCCCGCACCGATGGAGGGAAGTGCCAACCACCACACGTTGGTGCTCCGATCCGGCGTCGCGAACGGTCGGCGCCCAGCGAAATGGCCGATGGAGTTCACACAGAACGCCGCCTGTTGCGATAGGAAGACGGGGACCGCCCATCCAAACAAAAGCCCTTCCACGGCGCCTGCGGGTGTCCCCCGCCATAGGGCGCCGAAAGCCGCCGGCAGCACCATCGCGAGCAGCAACCAAACGGGATAGAAACGATTGATCCAGGCCAACATCGGATGGCGAATCATGTCGCGCGCGAAATGCACGGCGTTGGAAGGCTCGTGAGTAAAGATCCACGCCACGTGAGAGTGCCAGAGCTTGGCCGCGGGGCGCCCTCGCCCTTCTGGATCCTCCGCGCTGACGTGGGGCGAGTGGGGGTCTTCGGGGCGATCGCTGTAAGCGTGATGCCGACGGTGATTCGACACCCACCGTATCACGCGGCCCTGGGCCGCCATGGCCCCGGTAACGGCGAGAAAACCCTGGAGTACCGGATGGGCTTCGAAAGCGCGGTGCGCAAAGTAACGGTGGTAGCCTACGTCGATACCGATGCTGGCCACGGTGTAGCCCAGGACGATCAAAGCGAAATCCAGCGGCTGCATCCCCACTTGAAACACCCAGACCAGCGCGCCGACAAAACCCAGAATCGGCAACAACACGATCGCCAGGGAATCCCGCCGATAGGCGGCCTGGAGTCCTGCGTGGGCCACCGTAAGCCGCGTGTCCGTCGTATTCGCCCCATCGCTCATGTCTTCCCTCTCTTCCATGGCCATTCGCGCGCGTCGTTTCTATTGGCGCGCGCGGGTTGGACCCCACCGCAATGGAGCAAGGCCCATGCCGAAGCGTGAGCACGTCTCGCGTCGTCACGGCCGGTCGCGTCGCCCTTAAGGGCCGCCCCTTTAGCCACATCCGGCGAAATACCGCGGCGAGTCGACGTCGCGCGCTTCGGCGCGCGGCACGCCTATTGCAAAACCCTTCGCGCGTAGTCCCGTACCGCGCAACGCGGCGAACTCGGAGGAATCATGCGGCAAACGAAGGTCTGGCTGGCGCAGCAAGCGGTCTGGGATATCGACGACAGCGGACGGGAATCCATGCCCCTCGCTTGCGGGTACCTCAAAGCCGCCGCCCTTGGCGATCCCGATCTGCAGCGAGAACTCGACTTGCGAATCTTCAACTTCGGGGGCGCGGACACCACGCTCTCGGTCATTCAGCGCATGCTGCTTCCGGAGCTGCCGGACATCGCCGCCTTTTCCATCTTCGGCTGGAACTACAACATGTTCGGTCGCGTCACCGAGACCTACCGCGCCCTGAAGCCAGACGGCTGGGTGATTTTCGGCGGCACCCACGTCACCGATCAGGCAGAGCGCGTATTTCGGATGTTTCCCGCCGTCGACGTCATCGCGAATGGCGAGGGAGAACTCACCTTTGTCGAGCTATTGCGGGCTCAGCTGGCCGGGCGCTCGCCCCGGGAGCTGCACGACATCCAAGGAATCTCGTTCCGCGAAGCCGATGGGACCATCGTCACGACGCCCAATCGCGAGCGCATCCAAGACCTCGACACGATCCCTTCACCGTTCCTGACCGGTGCCATGGATCTCACGCGCGAAGACGGATCCTTTCGCTACGACGTCGTCATCATGGAAACGAACCGCGGCTGCCCCCATAAGTGCGCGTTCTGTTTCTGGGGCGGAGCCATCGGCCAGAAGGTTCGATCCTTCTCCACGGAACGACTCCAGGAGGAGATCGACCTGTTCGGGCGCCTCGGCGTAACCAACATCGTTCTGTGCGATGCCAACTTCGGTATGTCGAAACACGACGAAGCCTTCATGGACGTATTGATCGGCGCCCGAGAGAAATACGGATACCCACGCGAGGTCGTCACCTCCTGGGCGAAGAACAAAGGGAAACCCTTCTACAACATCGTGCGCCGGATGAAGGAAACGGGCTTCCACAGTTCATTCACCTTGGCGCTGCAAAGTCTCTCCGACGAGGCCCTCGAGTTGATGAACCGCCGCAATATGAAGGTGAACGATTGGAAGGATCTCGCAGAGTGGCTTCAGAAGGAAGGGTTCGACCTCTACGCGGAACTCCTGTGGGGTGTCCCCGGAGAAACCTGTGAGTCGTTCATCAAAGGCTATGACGAGTTGGCCACCTACGTGACCCGCATCGCGACCTACCCCCACCTGGTCCTGCCCAACACCGACTATTCCAACGAGCGGGATGCCCACGGTCTGCTCACCTGGCGGGCGGGCAAGGACGACTTCGAATACGTGCTGTCCCACAACACCATGACGGTGGAAGAAAACTACTGGATGCACAAGTTCCTCTTCTGGGCGCGTCTGGTGGGCGAATACATGTTGCTCCGACACATCTGGTCTCCGCTCCTCAAGCTCGCGGGCGTGACCCAGTCGCAGGTTCTCCTGAGTCTCGACGAATGGTTCGACCGACAGTCGGACCCGATCTCGGAACGAATGCGCGAGTGTCGCGCCCTCGTCTCGGACCGATTGGACGCCTACGCGATCGAGACCGGCCTGCAATTCCTCTATGAGGAATCCGGGCTCGATCCCCTGATGGAACGCTGGTGGGAAGAGGAGATGATTCCGCGCGTCCCAGCCGCCCAAGCGAACTTCTTCCGAGAGCTATTCCGTTACGACTGGTTGACTCGCCCGATCTACCGCCCGCCCGACGCACCCGGCACCGATGCCAACGAGTTCTGGGCCGACCGGCTTCCCACAGTGGGGCACGAAGGCGAGTCGTACTACGTACGAGACGTCGGCGTGTTCGGATACGACATACCGGGTGTCGTGCGGAATATCGTCAAACAGGAGCCGTGCGACTTCAGCGCGAACCCGCGCCCGGTCGTCCTCTACTACAAGATGGGTTTCAGAGACTACATCGCGAATCACGAATTCTATCCGCAGTTCGTTGGAAAGACAGAATGGCAACTTCGAGAAGACACCGACAAGAAGGGGCTTCCGCAGCGCGAGTCACTTTCCGCCGCCTAGAGCGAGCGGTATTGCTGCTGGCAGCGTTGGGAAGCATGGCCCCGGCCGCAACCCCACCGGCCTTGCAGCCGGCACCTGCGGGTGTGGACGCGCGCGCTTTGGCCGAACGTGCAGAGAATGTGTTGCGCGGAGATACGACCTACGCCCTCGCCCAAATGACGATCGAATCACCGCGTCTCATGGCGCCCCGAAGACTCGAATTTCGTTCCTGGATCGATCGGACCGGCCAGCGCAGCTTCATCCGCATTCTGGAACCGACCAAAGACGCGGGAATGGGCTATCTGAAGCTGCATCCCAACCTGTGGAACTACATCCCCAAGGTCGAGCGTACGGTGCGCATCCCTCCCTCCATGATGCAGCAACCGTGGATGGGCAGTGACTTCACGAACGACGACCTGGTACGCGATTCGAGTGAGGTCGAAGACTACGACCACCAGCTATTGGGCATGGACGGCGAGAACTATGTTCTCGAGTACTTGCCCCACGACGATGCAGCGGTGGTGTGGGGGCGAATCGTGGCTTGGATCGATTCGACCACCGGTACTCCACGGCGCCAGGATTTCTATGACGAAGATGGATCACGTGTCCGCACGCTGCGTTTCGACGACATTCGCCTGGTCCAAGAGCGCCTCTTCCCCCACAAATGGTCGCTCGAGCCACTCGAGAAGCAGGGGCACAAGACCACCGTGACCCTGGAGGACATCCGTTTCGACGAACCCATCGCGGAATCCATCTTCACGACGCGTCACCTCCGGTCGAGCGGTCGAAAATGAAACTGGAAGTCTCTCTCGCTTGGCGCAACGTGCGTCGACAACCGCGGCGAGCACTGCTCACGGCCGGTGCCGTTACCTTCGCGACCTTCCTGATCGTCGTTCACGTTGCCCTCAACGACGGAAACCACGCCAAGATCGTGGAAGACACCGTGCGAATCCATTCCGGACACGTCGCACTGTCGGGAACGGGTTTCCGCAAGGAACGCACCCTCGAACACTTCTTGCACTTGGGCCCGGAGTTCGAAGCCGCGTTGACCGCCCTACCCGGTGTCCAGGGCGTGGCACCGCGGGTGTTGGCTTTTGGCCTCCTGTCCGGGTCCTCGACCACCCAGCCCGCCGCCGTTCTCGGCGTCGATCCCGTGCGCGAAGGCGCCGTCTCCACCCTGCCCGGGCGGGTCAATCACGGAAGCTTCCTGACTGACGACAACGACCACCAGATCGTATTGGGAGAGCGTCTCGCGGAGCGTCTCGGGGTCGAGCTCGGCGGCGAAGTTCTGTTGTACTCCATGGCCTATTCCCTCGAGATGGCCTACGAGCTGTTCCGCGTGACGGGTCTCGTGAGCCTGCCCGACGCGGATCTCGAACGCGCCTTGGCGGTGATTGGCCTACAAGACGCCCAGGCGTTCTTCGTCTACGACGATCGCGTCAACGAAGTAGCGATTCTCGGCAGCGGCGCGGATACAGCACCGGCCCTGTTTCAAGGCGTCGAAGCGGTCGTGTCCGCCCACGCAAAGGATTCGATCGAGATTCACCTCTGGAAGGAGATCGATCCGCAACTCGTGGAGTTCCTGAGCTTCGACAACTTCGGAATGGTCTTGATGTTGGCGGTGCTCGTCGTGGTCGTCGCCTTCGGGATCCTCAACACGATCTGGATGTCCGTACTCGAACGCCGCCGGGAGCTGGGGGTCCTGCTCGCGCTGGGACTCTCACGGGCCAAAGTGCTCCGCATGGTCATCTTGGAGTCGTTGACGCTCGGCGCATTGGGGGTTGCGCTGGGTCTAGCGCTGTCGATCCCTCTCGTGCTTTGGCTCGAAGGGAACCCGATCGAGATGGGGGGCGAAGTGCAACGAACCATGGAGTTCCTGGGAGCCGAGCCGGTTTGGTCGTGGAGATTGAATGCGGAGAATCCGCTGTGGGCGAGCGCGGTGTTGATCGCCGTAGCCACGTTGGCTTCGCTGCCGCCGGCATGGACGGCCAGTCGCTCCCGTCCCGTCGAAGCGCTACGAGGTGGATCGTGAGGAACGGGTTCCTGCAACGGGCGGGCGCGACACTGCGCGCTTTCGTCGAACCCAGCACCTGGCGCCTGGCGTGGCGCAACGTCGGCCGCAACGGCCGACGAAGCGCGATCGTCTTGTGCGCCGCGGCAGTGGGGGTCTGCGGCGGACTGCTCACCATGGCGGTCAGCTACGGCACGGCACTCGCCATGGTGGAAACCGCCATCGCGACAGAACTCGGTCACCTACAAATACACGCGCAGGGCTTCAACGATGATCCGGGGCTCGCGCATCGGCTACCGCAGATGTCGGAGCTTGGGGGCGACCTTGCCCACGATCCGGCAATCCTCGCATGGGCACCGCGACTCCGAACCGAAGGGCTCGCCTATTCGTCTCGGGCGAGCGCAGGCACGCGGGTCGTCGGAGTCGATCCCGAGCGCGAGTCCGAGCTGTCGCTCCTCGAGCGCTCGGTTATCGCCGGAGAATATTTCGGCCCGAAGAAGCGGCGTGCCATGCTCGGTGCCGACCTTGCCGCTCGCCTCCGCGTCGAAACCGGCGACAAGATCGTGCTCTCCATCCAGGACAAGGACGGAGAGATGGTGAGCGAACTCTTCCGCGTCGCTGGAATCTTCCGCACGCCGCTTCCGGAACTCGACCAGGCCACGATCTTCGTGCGCCTCCACGAACTTCAACCCATTCTCGGGGTCGTGGGCGAGATTTCGGAAACCGCCATTCGCGCGGATCCCAAGAGCGATCTTCCCGCACTGGCCAACCGCGTGCGCGCGGCGAGCGGGGTCGGGACCGAGGTCCACACCTGGGACCAGCTGCGTCCGATCCTGGTATTCCTGGTGGCGTTTTTCGAAGCCCAGGCGGGCGCGATGTACGGCGCCGTCTTCATCGCGATGCTTTTCGGCATCGCCAATGTGATGTTGATGGCCGTCGTCGAACGAATTCCCGAGTTCGGGATTCTGGGTGCCCTCGGCATGCCCCCCGCCCGCATCGGGGCCATGATCGTGGCGGAATCGCTGATGCTCTCGCTTCTCGGTCTCGCCGTCGGAATCGGACTCACGTTCGCCGTCATCGCGCTCCTCGGGGACGGAATCGATGTATCGCGCTTCACCATGGCGCGGGCCTACGGCGTCGGGTTTCGCATCGTCCCCGCTTTGCGTTTTTCGGACTGGACGGTGCCCTCGATCGCGGCGGTCGCGACCGCGATCGTCGCAAGCCTGGCGCCCGTGTTGCGTGCACGGCGCATACGGCCCGCGGAAGCTTTGCGGCATGTCTAGGAGGATTCGATCGTGGCATTGATTGAAGCACGCGGAGTAACAAAGGTCTACGAAACGCGGGGCGTTCGTACGGATGCGCTGCGCGGCGTCGATCTCGATGTCGAAGCCGGTGAGTTCACCGTACTCGCGGGACCCAGTGGTTCTGGAAAGACGACGCTCTTGAATCTGATCGGTGCCCTCGATACTCCGAGCGCCGGTACCGTATGCCTAGATGGTGCTGATCTTTCCCTGCCCAGTGCCGCACAACTCGCCGACTTGCGGCTGCATTCCCTCGGTTTCGTCTTTCAAGCCTTCAACCTCATACCCGTTCTCTCCGCACGCGAGAACGTCGAGTTCGTGATGGACCTGCAGGGGGTTCCGGCACGGGAGCGACGTCCGCGCGCAATTTCCCTACTCGAGGAAGTAGGCCTCGGCGCTCTGGCGGACAAGCGTCCGATGGAAATGAGCGGTGGGCAACAGCAGCGCGTAGCCGTCGCCCGCGCGATCGCGGGGAAACCCCAAATCGTTCTCGCGGACGAACCCACGGCCAATCTCGATTCCGCTTCCGCGGCCCAGCTTCTCGACCTGATGGAAAGCCTCAACCGCGATCGCGGTGTTACGTTCCTGTTCTCCACCCATGACTCACGAATCATCGACCGCGCCCGCCGCACTGTGCATCTAAGCGACGGCCTCGTGGTCGAGAGAGCCTCGTCGCGAGCCGCGTAATGCGCGTGTTCGGACATTGCCTTGCCGTACTCGCCGCGTTCGTTGTGGCCGGTGCGAGCGAAGCCAGGGAAATCTGGCGCAGTGAGAATGCGACGCTGGAGTTCTCCGCCCACCTCCGCGAGATTTTGCAGGTCTCGGAGGGAACCGACCGTCCGGCGTTCGACCGGGCCCTCGGTCAAGACCCGAATTGCGTCTTGGCGCAAACATTTTCCAATTGCAGCGCGTTCGGCCTGCAGAACGAGCGCGATACCTGGAAGAGCCTCACGCGTTTACGCTCCCGCTTCGACCTGACGGTGGGATCGAACTTCTCCGCCCACCTCGTCTACGACAATGAGTTCGAGTTCGGCGTTCTCGACACGTTGGAGAACGGCCTCGGTTCCGGAATCGATGACAGCTTCCTGGGACTCGAAAACGATCTCATCACGCAAACCCGGAAGGAATGGCGGCACCTGCTCTACCGCGCCTACCTGTCGTGGCACGACGAGAAGACCGAGGTCAACGTGGGGCGCCAGCGCATCGCTTGGGGCGTCGGACGCCTGTGGAACCCCATCGATCGTTTCAACGCCGTACCGCCGCTCGCGATCGAGGGAGATCAATCTCCCGGCGTCGACGCGCTCGATGTGCGTTGGCTCCTGAGTGGCTTTACCTATTTGCAGGCCGTATACGCGCCGGAAACCCATTCGGAGGACGCCCGCTACGCCCTGCGACTCCACGGCGTCCTGCGCGACGTCGACTACTCCCTCATGGCGGGTGTATTCGACGAAGCCCCCACGGTTGGATTCGACCTCGCCGGAAACTTCCGCGATTGGGCAGTTCGAACCGAGGTCGTCTACACGGATCCACGGCGCGACGTCTGGCGCATCGGGGATAGCACGCCGCGTGAACTATCCCCGTTCTTCGAAGTCGTCGTATCGGCGGACTACAACTTCGACATCGGAACCGGCCTGTACTTCTTGGCCGAGCACTTCTACAACGGGAACGCTCTCGGGTTCGGCGAAAATCGTGCGGGGCCGTTGCTCTCCGCGTTCGAATCCACCGCGGAGGCACCGCCCGGACTCTCACCGGCTCAGGTCGCAGCCCTGGGCGGGCCCTTCGTCACCGAGGCCTCGGTGAATCAGACCGGCGGTAGCCGAGCGCTCACCCGCTCACGACACACCACCGGGGTGATGGCGGGGTATGACCTGACGATCGCCCTGCGCGGCGAGCTGCTCGTGCTGTACGACTGGAATCGGAGCAGCGCGGCCTTTGCCCCGAACCTCACCTACAAAGGCTGGGACCGCGTTGAACTGAACCTGGGCGCGCAATACTTCACCGGGCGAAAGCACTCGGCCTTTGGCTCCGAGCCACCTCAGCTCTTCTTCATTGCGAATTTCTACTATTGAAAGGCCCCGAACCGCGAGAGACCGGCCGAACGCTTTCACCGAACGCCACTCCACGCGGCCGGCTCACTCGCGATCGATCGTGCGCATCCACTTCGCCGATGCCGGCCACCCTAGACCAAAAGGGGCGAGTGATCGCTGCGGTTATGCGCTTGGCGCGCGGGAGAGGATCCCACTTCTTGGCACCTGGCTTGCAGCCGATTCAAGGATCACAGCATCGAACGGTGGCGACCGAAGCGAGGAGAAAGGCCGCGTGAAAAATCCCTGGATCGTACGTTTCGGGCCTCGCACGCCGACGCACCAGCGGTTGTTCTGCTTTTCTTACGCAGGGGGTGGAACGGCGCTTTTTGCCGGCTGGAGACACGCCCTTCCCGGCTTCGTCGGCGTCGCGGCGATTCGGCCTCCCGGGCGTGAAGTCCGCCGTCACGAAAAACCGCTGACGAATCTGCTGGGCATCGCACGCGGCGTCGTCGATGCCCTCGAGCTGGACCTCGAAACGCCGTTCGCCTTCTTCGGTCACTCCATGGGCGGACTCCTCGCATTCGAAGTCGTGCGCGAATTGCGGCGTCGCGGTTTGCCACAACCCACTCGGTTGTTCATCTCCGCCAGCCGGGCTCCTTCGGTCCCGCCGGGCAGCCGTCCCTTTCACCAGCTCGCGGATCCCGATCTGCTGCAACAGCTCCGTCGCCTCAACGGAACGCCGGCGCGCGTGCTCGAAGACGAGGGACTGATGGAAATTTTCCTCCCGACCATCCGGGCGGACTTCGAGGCCGTCGAGACGCACCGCTTCGCGCCGGAACCGCCGATCTCCGTCCCGATCGCGTGCTTTGCCGGGGCCGAAGATCGGTTGGTCCCCAGCTCCACGGTCGAGCCCTGGAAATTGGAAACCAACGCCCCGTGTACGCTCGAAGTGGTGAGCGGCGGTCACTTCTTCGTCCACCGAGCGCGTCACACCTTGCTCGACGCGATTGCACGTCATCTCCTCGCCGACGCGAAGCTGCGCGTCGAGGAAAGCAAAATGGAACTCTCGGCATGACGGTCCAGGCGGAATCCCGATGAAGAGTGCCGCGCTCGAATGGCTCGCCCTATTCGGATTGCTGGCTGGCACCTATCTCGCCACGGGCCTGGCACTCCGCGTGCTAACCCAAACGGGGACGATGGCGCGCCGGCGTCTGCGCGAGCGAAGTCATCCCACACCTCCGTGGCGCGACATCCGGCGCAGTCTCGCAAACCTCGGATTGATGGCGGGTCTGTTGTTGACCGGACGCTACCTCCAGGCGGCGGGATTCGGCTTCGCGCCCATGGCGTTGTCCCCCCTCTCCGCAGTACTGACGTTCGCGGCTTCGCTGGTTCTATTCGACACGTGGTTCTACTGGTCCCATCGGTTGCTTCACACGGGTTGGTTGTTCAAACACCTCCATGCAGAACACCACCGGACCACGCATCCCACGGCCTGGTCGACCAACAACGACGCGGCCCTCGACACACTGATCGCCCACCTCTATTGGGCCATCGCGATCTTCTTGATCCCAATCCATCCCGGCGTGCTGCTTTTCCACAAAGTCTACGATCAAGTCACCGGCACCATCGGCCACTGCGGTCACGAGATGCCGGGGCGGGTCAACGGGCGTTGGTTGCCGTTTCTCACGGTGACACACCACGATCAACACCATGAACGCTTCCGCTGTAACTACGCAACACACTTCATTTTCTGGGACACACTCTGCGGAACCTTGGCACCCGACTACCGTGCTCGCCTCGACGGGATCATGGAGGCGGCTCCGTGAGCGTCCGCAGCGTTCTACCCGTCGATCTCCCCTCGTTCACGGAAGTACTACGGATCCGCTGTGCCGAAGATCCCGCCCAGGAAACCTTTCGATTCCTGGGCGATCGCGACGGTGATTCCGAGACGCTCAGCAACGCACAGGCGGATCGACGCGCGCGGGCTCTCGGCGCTCTCCTCCAGCGCGCGGGTCCCCGTCAATGCGCGCTGCTGCTTCTGCCACCCGGACTCGACTACATCGCCAGTTTTTGGGGATGTCTCTACGCGGGCTGCGCAGCGGTTCCCGCCTACCCCCCGAGCCTTGCGAACGCAGGTCGCGCCATGGCGCGCCTGGCCGCGATCGCGGACGACGCGCGACCGCGTTTCGTCCTTGCGCCGCGTGCGTTGGTGGAAGCGCGTCACCGCATCGTCGAAGCGAATTCCGTCTTGGGACAGGCCGATTGGATCGCCGTCGATGCGCTTCCCGAGGGTCTCGAGGACGAATGGAAGGCACCGGATTTGTCTCGGGACGATCTGGCGTTCCTGCAATATACGTCCGGGTCCACCGGGCGCCCCAAGGGAGTCATGATCAGCCACGGCAATCTGCTTCACAATACCGAGCAGATGCGCGTCCTATTGGCCGCCGGCCCGGATGATCGACACGCGGGCTGGCTCCCTCCTTATCACGACATGGGGTTGGTGGCGGGAATCTTGATGGTTTCTCAATTCGGCATGCAGGTGACTTTGATGTCGCCCTTCAGTTTCCTCAAGCATCCGATTCGCTGGATCCAGACCCTGTCAGACAACCGCTCGACGATCACCGGCGGAGCGCCTTTCGGGTTCGACTTGGCGGCGCGCAAGATCCGCCCGGAGCAGCTCCAAGGGATCGACCTGTCGAACATTCGCGTAGCCTGCATCGCGGCTGAACCCGTTCACCCGAGCACCATCGACCGCTTCATCGACGTGTTCGGGCCCGTTGGATTTCGCCGCGAAGCCTTCCTGCCCTGCTACGGCCTGGCTGAAAGCACACTCATGGCCACCGGCGGCCCTGCGGCCGCCATGCCCATCGTGCGATCCTTCGGTCGCACCGCGCTGCACGAAGGAAAAGCCGAAGAGGCCGATGCGAGCGCTTCGAATCGGATCGCTCTGCTCGCCAATGGCCCGGTCATCGACGGCATGGAACTTCGCATCGTCGATCCCGAAACCTCCACGCCCTGCCCTCCGGACCAGACCGGTGAGATCTGGCTGTCCGGTGCCAGCATCGCCCAGGGCTATTGGGGTCAACCCGAGGAAACCGCGAAGACCTTTGGCGCCCGACTCGCGCCACCGCACGATCTAGGGCGGGAATACTTGCGCACGGGGGATGTCGGTTTCCTGCGCGAGGGTGAGCTCTTCGTGGGTGGGCGAATCAAAGATCTCGTGATCGTCGACGGACGAAATTTCCACCCCGAAGACCTCGAAGCAGTTCTCGAGAATGCACATCCCAACCTCGTTCCGGGCGGAAGCGTTGCGTTCTCGGTCGACGATGGCGAACACGAGCGCGCGGTGGTCGTTCAAGAGGTAGTGACGCGCGGCCTCGACCGCGAGTCCGCGTGCAACGCGATTCGCGCCATCGTCGCCGAAACCCATGGGCTCGAGCTCTCCGCCGTGGTGCTGATACGGGCGCGAACGCTTCCGCGCACGAGCAGCATGAAGGTGCAACGACGTGCCTGTCGCGATGCCTTTCGAAACGGCGATTTGATTCAAGTTCACATCTGGCGCAACCCGCGACATGGCGCGGGCAAGCGCCCCGGAGTGGAGGTCGCAGCGTGACTGCCAACACAGCGAGTGCCGAACTACCGATCGAGAACTTCGACGGGTGCAATTTCGTCGACTTGCTCCGCTGGCGTGCGGACCACCAGCCCGATCGCCTGATTTTCACCGAACTTCTGGACGGTGAGGACCAGAGCCTCGAGATCGCCTGCGCGGCACTAGACCGTCGCGCACGAGCGGTCGCAGCGCGTCTCCTGGAAATTGCAAGCCCGGGGGATCGCGCACTCCTTCTGTACGCCGGGGGGATCGATTTCGTCGAAGCGTTCTTGGGTTGTCTCTATGCGGGCGTCGTCGCAGTGCCCTCGTATCCCCCGGACCCGACGCGAATAGAGCGCACCCTCCCCCGCTTGCGGTCGATCGTTCGCGATGCCCAGCCCCGCATCATCCTCAGCACGACCGGCATCATCGGACTGGCGGAACAGCTCTGCGCACAGGCCACCGAGCTGGCACGCTTGCCGTGGTTCGCCACCGACGCCGTTCAGGACAACGATGCGGATGCCTGGCGGCAACCGGACGTCGACGCCAACTCCCTGGCACTTCTTCAATACACCTCGGGTTCCACCGCGGAACCCAAGGGGGTCATGGTCACCCACGGGAACCTGCTCAGTAACGAGGCGATGATCAAGCATGCATTCGGACACACCGAGCATTCCGTAGGGGTGTCGTGGCTGCCGGTCTTTCACGACATGGGGCTGATGGGGCACATCCTTCAACCCATCTACTTGGGTGCCCACAGCGTGCTGCTATCGCCATTGGCCTTCTTGCAACGTCCCGTCCGCTGGCTCACGGCCATTTCGAAATACCGCGCCACCACCAGCGGAGCGCCGAATTTTGCCTATGAGTTTTGCGCCAGGAAGATCAAGGCCGAACAGCTCGAGGGGATCGATCTCTCGAGTTGGCGCGTGGCGTACAACGGCGCGGAACCCATTGCCGCTGAAACATTGGAACGCTTCACGAAAGCGTTCGAACCCCACGGCTTTCGTCCGAAGTCGATCTACCCCTGTTACGGGATGGCGGAGGCCACCCTGATCATCAGCGGCGGCGATCCCGACGGCAGCGTCGCCATCAAAGAGGTCGATGCGCCGGCTCTACTCCGACATCGCGTCGCGCCTCCGCGAAGCACGGGTCGCCGGATTGTGGGCTGCGGGAACGCGCTCCCCGGGGAATCGATCGCGATCGTCGACCCCCAACTTCGGACCCGTTGCTCCGCTGGGCGCGTCGGCGAAATCTGGGTGACGGGCCCCCACGTGACCGCGGGCTACTGGAACCGGGATGAAGAGAGCGCGCGCACCTTCGGTGCCAAATTGTCGGACGGCGATCCGTGCGTCTACATGCGCACCGGAGACCTGGGTTTCCTGGACGGAGACGAACTCTACGTCACGGGCCGCATCAAGGACGCCATCATCATCCGCGGTCGCAACCACTACCCCCAAGACATCGAGCACACCGTGTCGAGCTGCGATCCGATCTTGCGACCGGGGGGAGCGGCCGCGTTCTCCCTCCAGGAGGATGACGAAGGGCGTGTGGTCGTCGTGCAGGAAATCCGCCGCGAACACGTAGGGGTCGACCTCGACCAGCTACTCGGAAGAATCTGCGAGGCGGTGACCGCCGCCCACCAGATTCGACTCCATGCCGCCGTATTGATCGAACCGGGAAACATCCCCAAGACGTCGAGCGGAAAGATTCGACGGCGAACCTGTCGAGATCTTTTCCGGGCCGAAGAACTTCCCGAAGTACGGCGCTGGCAACGCACGAGGACCATTCGCGTAGCCACCGCCGCGGCAGGAGCCTGAACCATGACCGAAGCGGCCCTCCCCACCCCGACGCAGATTCGCCGCATCGAACGCGTCGCGCGTCTCGACCGACGTTTTGCCTGGGTCACGACACTGTTGCCCTTTCTGGGGAGTGTCGCGGCGGTGGGTCTCCTCTTCTTCGGCCTCGTCCCCGGAGCCATCGAACTGATACTGATCGCCGTTCTCTACATACTGATCACGGGAGCCCAGGAGATCGGTTGGCATCGCTATTTCGCGCACCGATCCTACGAAGCCACGCGTCCGTTGCAGATCGCGCTTGCCGCCCTGGGCTCCATGGCGTTCCAAGGCCCCCTCATCTGGTGGGTCGCAACCCACCGGCGTCACCACGAATGCACCGATGCGCCCGGCGACCCCCATTCTCCCTATTCGCGGGGCCCCGGTTGGCGGGGGAGCGTACGGGGATTCATCGAAGGACACTCGGCTTGGACCTTCGACGGCGCGCGCGCCCGCCCCGACGGCTGGTCGCGCTATGCGAAGGATCTCTACCGCGACCCGGTGATCTTCCGGATTCACTATCGCTATTTCACGTGGATGATGCTGTCGCTGGCGATTCCCGCTTTGGTGGGCGCGATCGCCCACGGGAGCGCACGCGGCGCATTACTCGGGCTTCTGTGGGGAGGCTTCGTCCGAATCTTCGTTTCAGACCATTTTGTTCGGGCGCTCAACTCCGTGGCACACATGTTCGGCGCGCGCCGCTTCGACACCGGAGAACAGAGTCGAAACAATTTCTGGTTGGTCATTCCGACATTCGGTCAGGGTTGGCACCACAACCACCACGCCTTTCCGCGCTCCGCCACCACGGGCCTGGAATCCTGGCAGATCGACCCCGGGCTCTGGATGATTCGTGCTCTGGAACGAATCGGATTGGCATCCCATTTGAAAGAACCGAGCCGCGCGCTGATCGAAGCGCGACGTCTCGACAAGACGGTGACGACGGCGGGCCCGCGCGCCGCCTAAGGAGGAAAGAGATGGCTGAATCAAACGTGGCGGGCAAGATCGAACTGGCCTCTGATTCCCAACAGAGTACAACGCGATCCAAAGCGGAAATCCAAGCGTGGATGATCACGCACCTCGAGGAAGCCCTCGAACTCGACCCCGGCGAATTGCGTGCGGACGAATCGTTCGACCGCTACGGCCTCGATTCGACCGAAGCCGTGAATCTCATGTCCTCACTCGAGGACTGGCTCGGCGTCGAACTCGAACCGAACCTGCCCTACGAATACCCGACGATTGACGAGCTGGCCGAGCACCTTGCTGCGGGAGGGACTGGAGGATGAGCGCTTCCGCCGCATCTGGAGCTTCCGCCGAAGCGATCCAACGACATTACGACGTCGGGAACGATTTCTATGAACTCTTCCTGGACGAAACGCGTACGTACTCCTGCGCGATGTTCGATCCCGCCGAAATGCAACACGAGAGCCTCGAGAGCGCTCAATGCCGCAAGATGGATTGGCACGCCCAGCACTCCGGTGCGATTGGCACTGCGCGCGTCCTGGATGTGGGGTGTGGCTGGGGCGGCGGCTTGAAGCGACTCGTGAGCCAGCACGGCGTCCAGCATGGCGTCGGACTGACGCTGAGCGAAGCGCAGTTCGAGTACGCCCGCTCGACCTGCGGTCCAAAAATCGAGGTGCGATTGGAAGGCTGGGCCGAACACAAGCCCGACCAACCCTATGACGCGATCATTTCGGTGGGCGCCTTCGAACACTTTGCACGCTTTGGAGACACGCCGGCGCAGAAACTCGCATCCTACCGTCACTACTTCGAGCGCTGCCACGAACTCCTTTCGGTCGGCGCGCAAATGAGCCTGCAGACGATCGCCTACGGGGACATTCCTCGAACGCGAACCTTTCGCGACACGTTCATCGCCGATGAGGTCTTTCCGGAGTCGGACCTTCCGCGCCTCGCAGAGATCGCCGAAGCCTGCGAGGACCTGTTCGAGATCTCGTTGGTGCGCAACGATCGCGAGCACTACGCTCGCACGTGCAGAATGTGGTTCAACCAACTCCGGGCCCAAAAAGACGAGGCGATAGGCCTGGTCGGCCGCGAAGTCACAGAGCGTTATGAACGCCTGCTTCGCACCTTCTCCTACTCGTTCTCCCTGGGCGCGTTCGTGTTGCTCCGTATCGCCCTACGTCGCTCCGGCCGCTCGCGTTGAACGCGAGAGCCGTTTGGCTCGGCGCATCGCCGAATCGCGCGCCACCGGCGCTGCGAAAGCGATCCCCCAGCTGGCTGTGCGGTGAGCGATTTCGTGTGCTTCAGCGCAAGCTCTCGAGAGCGCGTTGCGTGGCTTCGCGATAGCTGCCCCCGAACTTGATTGCGTGGACGGCGAGCGGTGCGAGTTGGTGGAGCGCCACACGCTCCTCCCAGCCAGGTGCCAGCGGGAACGCTTCTGCGTACGCGCGATAACAGGCTTCACCGAAGCCGCCGAAGAGACGCATCATGGCGAGATCGAACTCGCGGTGCCCACCGTGGGCCGCGGGATCGATCAGCCAACTCTCCCCCTTCACATCGATCAGCCGATTGCCCGCCCATAGGTCGCCGTGCAGCCGTGCGGGGGGTTCGTGGGGTCCTCCGAGGCCTTCGAGTCGTTCGGAAACGCGCTCGAGATCGCGAATCGCACGCGGGGGCAAGGCACCGCCCTCGGACGCAAGGCGCGCCAGCGGCAGCAGGCGACGACTTGCGTAGAACTCAGGCCAGCTGTCGCACGGGTCGTTCGGAAGGCCGCGGCTTCCCGTCGTGCGACGATCTTCGCGTCCGAAACAGGGTGCGCCGGCCGAGTGCAACGCCGCAAGCGCGCGGCCCAGCTTCTCTTCGGTGTCCGCAACGGGTTTCCCAATCTCGATCCATTCGAGCAACAGCGCGGGAGGGTTGTTCGACGCACCCAGTACGCGGGGAATCGCTGCAGCGCCCGCTTCGTGCAACCACGCGAGGCCCGCCGCCTCCGTCTCGAAGAAATCCGCGGCGCCCCGGGACCGGGTCTTGGCGAACACCACCCTGCCATCGGCGAGGGTCGCACGAAACGCGAGGGCCACGTCTCCCCCGGAAACCGGTTCCAGCGACTTCACGGCACTCCCAAGCGTGCGCGCCACGTAGTTCGGCAGATCAAGCGCCATCGTTCGACCCTAGCAGCGGGCGCTGCGATCCGCGCGTCGCCCCCGGCACGCGGGCACGCAGCGCTTCGCGGAATGCGTTCCTTCGGAATCGCGGGTCCTGCGAACTCGATCGCGGAGCTGAAGAACTTCCCAGAAATGTGCAACGCATGGGCAGTTTCCCAGATCTCAAGACAACCCTCCCCGGCCCCCGCTGAGCAACCATTCCGGCTATGATATGCGCGTGATCCATCCCGCTGAACGTTCCGCCCAGCCCCTCCCCGCCTTCATCCTGGGGGTCGAGCACCCTCGCGGAATCGCGTGCGTTCGGTCCTTGGCGCAGCGCGGCATCCCGGTCGTGAGCGTCGATTTCCGGCTTTCCTCCTCCGCCGCGCCCTACACCTCACGCTACATCGGCAAGCGTGCGGTCATCGATCCCAGCACCGCGAATGCCGTCGAGTCCCTCGAAGCGCTCGCGGGAAAATCGGGCGGCGTGCTGATCCCCACCAACGACGAATATCTACTCTTCGTCGCCCGAAACCACGAACGACTGTCCAGGACCTTCTCCATCGGCTGCCCGGACTGGAACCAGCTCGAGCCGGCCATGGACCGGATGCGCTCTACGGCGATCGCGGAGAGAGCCGGTCTCCTCACGGCACGCACATTCGATCCGAAAGACGCGGTGGGGCTCGAAGAGACCCTCGAGAAACTCGATTTCGCAACCTGTCGCTACGTATTGAAGCTCGAGCTCTGGGACGACACCGTCGCGGACACCCGACTCGGGCGCAAGACGACGTACGGGGGTGCGGACCGCGACAAACTTCGTTCCCGGGTATTGGAGATCGCAGAGCGCACGGGCGCGTTTCCGATCATTCAAGAGCTCGTTCCCGGTGAAACCGACATGAGCCTCGGTGTCACCCTCGTAGTCGATCACAGCGGCGAAATTCGCGTTGCCTACTGCGTTCGCCGCCTGAAGCTCCAGACCTATTCCGAAGTGAGTGATTTCCGGCATCCCTATGATCTGGGTGGGAACGTGTTTTGCGAGTCGGTTCACGACCCCGATGCCATGGACCAGGCCATACGCTTCGTTCGCGCCATCGGCTGGTACGGCACCATCACCGTGGAATTTCGCCGCGACATGCGGGACGGTTCGCTTCGATTCGTGAAGATCGACCCGCGCGTGATCCGATCAACGACGCTTTCTCGTGTTCTCGGAATGGACGTACCGAGTGCCGTCTATGACGTGGCACTCGACCAGATGAAGCCCGCTTCGGACACGCTGGAATACCCGAGCGGTGTTTGTTGGATCTGGCTCGACAATTATTTCGAATCCTTGTGGAGAAATCGCCGATACACCTCGGTGCGCCGTGAGCTGTTCGGCCTGGTTCGACGTTTCCCCGACGTCCGGGCCTTCGCGTATTGGAGCTGGCGCGACCCACTGCCGTTCTTCACACAAGTGGCCCTGCGGCTCACTTTCGCGCGCCGTTGGTTGCAGCCGAAGCGATTCACAGAACTTACCGGACTAAAGGTCGGTGCGTCCCCGCCTTCCGTTCGCGCATTTCTCCGGCGTCAGAGCCAGTGACGCGCCCATAGGGACAGCATGTAGAGGGACCAGGTGGGTGCCAACGAATATGGGCGCATCCGCTCTGCGCGTTCCACGAACGCCTTCACGGGCTCCACCGAAAGACCGGTCAGATCCAAGAACACGGGGTCCAACACGCTGTCCCGGATTCGCCCAAAGGGTTCCGGCGCGAGAAATACCCGCCGCGCCGTCGGCAGTCCCACTTTCTTGCGCCGTGTGATGGAAGCCGGCAGACGCCGACGCGCATGCGCTTGCAAGATGTGTTTTGGCGCGATACCGCGGAGTCCGGCCGGGATTGCAAACACCTGCCGCAACAGCTCCGGATCGATGAAGGGAAAGCGCGGCTCGATCCCGTAGTGCATGGCGGTCCGGTCGGCGCGCATCAACACGCGTTCGGGTAAATGCAAGAGCAGATTGCTGAGCGCCAGGCGGTCGATCGACGGACGATTTCCAGACGAGCCCTCCTCGTTCACGCGGTTCGCCAGGCGACAATGGGGCTCGGTTCCATTCCGCCCTCCGAGCAAGCGTTTGCGGTGGCGGGAGTGGAAACCGGGTCCGTGCCCCCAGTAGATCAGCTCGCTCCGGGTGAAGCGTCGCAGAACCTCGATGGTGTCGGCATCGAAAGGCCCAAGCGGCGGCAAGCGCTCGAGTAGCCACTCGAGTGGATCCCCCATGCGCCGGGCGAAAAGTGCCAGAGAACCCGCCGGTAGCCACCCTTCGAAGCCCGCGAGCCAACCCTCCCAACGCAGGGCGCGACTCGAGACGGCATCGAAGAACACGCCGTCGGCCCCGTCGCCCGTCTGGAGTACCTCGACGCCGAGATCCCGGGCGCATCGCGCCAGGTGGAGCAGCGGTAGGACCGAGGCCGACCCGTTCGGATCGTCCGCCAGGCAGGGCAGCTCCTCGAACGCGCGCGCGAAGCCTGCGCGATCGAGGACGAGTTCATGGTGATCGGTTCCGAGCTGTCGAGCGAGCGCGCGTGCATGAGATCGATCTGAATTCGGCGCCCTCTCATCCCCCGGGTACCCGATCGTAAACGTCGCCAACGGCGAATCGAGCATCTCCACCATGTAGGCGACGAGGAGACTCGAATCGACGCCGCCGCTCAATGCCACACCGACACCCCGCTGGGCATCGCATCGCTTTCGGATGACGCGCGCGAACACCCGCTCGAGATCGCCTTCGAAATCCGCGAGCTTCCCGCTCCCGGACGCACTGGGTGGAACGGACCAATAGCGATCCGAAGCGAACTCCCCGCGCCCACTGATTTCGAAGCGCGTACCCGGCGCGAGTTTTTGGATGTCCCGGTACAGCGTGGGAGGTCCGGGCAAACACGCAAACGCCAGGTAGCTGGGAAGTTCGTCGAGATTCGGGGCCCGACTCACGTCGGGAAAACACAGCAGGGCCTTGGGTTCGGACGCGAAAGCGAAACGTTGGGGCGAAAGCGCGTAGTAGAGCGGCTTTGCGCCCAACGGATCTCGCGCCCCGATCAAGCGAGATCGTTTCGGGTCGTACAGAACGAACGCAAAATCGCCATCGATCGCGTCGACCAGGTCGACTCCATACTCCAGGTAGAGCCGCACGAGCAATTCGCTGTCGCTATCGGATTGAAACGCATGCCCACACCGCGTCAGTAATCGGCGCAATTCGTTGACATTGTCGATCCGACCATCGAGGACGACCCACGGAGAATCGCGGTCCGCGTTGTGCGCGCGAGCACGGTCTTGCGCAAGATGAGGGGACGACTGCTGACGGCCAGACAACATGCAACGTCCATCCGGACTCGTATACAGCCCAAGGGCCTCGACACCCCGATGTGCCAACGTGTCGCGCGCACGCGTAACGTGGCGAGTCCGATCCGATCCATCGGGGTCGCGCAGAAGGAAGTAGCCGACGATTCCACCGGTCATAGGGACGCGACCCTACCTCCCGGACGTTCACCCTGTCCAGCAGCCACGGCTTCGTAGAGTACGGACCCGTGCACGCTAGGCCCGGGCTTCGGCGAGGAGTAGCGTGGTGGCGAGGAGCATTAGACCGACCGTAAAGACGACCGTGGCGAGCGGAGTGCGCGTCCGCGGACTGACACGCCCCAGCCATCGGGGAATTCGACCCTCCTGGGCGAGCCCGCAGAACACACGCGATGCCATGAGGACCTGGATCAGTGCGCCGTTCACGAGCGCCAGCGCGGCGACGACGCCGAGGACCTCGGGTCTCCCGCCACAGCGTTCTAAGACCAGTGCCCGTGGCAACCGCCGTACATCAGGTGGAACCATGGCGACAGAATCGGAGTCGGCCTCGCGCGCGCTACGACACGGTCCAGCGCGTGTCCAGGTCGCGCAGAAGGTACAGCGCGATGCAGGCGGCGAGCATCGGCCAGGCGGCGAAAAAGAGCAGGTGCGAAAATGGTTCGAGGTACTGCGCATACGACGAGAGTGTCGAGACGCCGTGGAGTACGAGAACCGCTCCGTACGTGAGGAGCCTCCGATAGCCGACGAGGAACCCGATGAGGATCAGCAGCTCGAGACCGGCAAGCAGGGTCAGCAGCCCAGGGCCCACATCGGCGAGCCCATAGAATTTCGCAAAGACACCCGATGCATGCTCGGGATTCACGAACTTGTCGAGCGTCCACATCAGCATCACGAGGAAGACCCCGAGGCGAAGCAGCAAAAGGGACAACGTGATTCGCGACCGCTCGTTCATCGGATTTCTCCTATCTGGTTCGTCATTCAGACTCGATGCGGTGTGGGCGTGCGCCCGGAGGGAGCCTGGGACATCGCGCCTGGGACCAAGTCGGTACGCGATCCTACCCGAAGCAGGCGCCCCGTGACCAGATCGTGGCCATCCTCGACGAGGATGTAGAGAGCCGGCACGAGATGGAGCGCGATCAAGGTCGCGCAAGGATTCTGGAGCCCAACGAGTCCGCCATCGGGATTTTGAAACGCGACTGGCGGAACGTCTCAGAGATCATCGGAGCCAGGCCGCCGAAGGTGGTGAGCAGGATGGGACGGAAACGACGCACGCCCGCATGATCGATCGCCTCGGTTGGGGCTTGCTCCTTCGCGCCCGCCAATTCATCCGGTCGGGGAACTACGCCGAGACGAGCATTTCGTCTTACGCTCGCCTTCGGCAACCGATACCAGGGGGCGCGCCTTCGATCGCATCGAGTAAGATTGGACTGGGGAGGTCGAACATGCGGACGTGGATGGCAGGCGCTTGGGCCTTCGCGCTACTCCTGGGAAGCGCTGGAGTGGCCGCGACCGGGGACTCCGCCTTCTCGGAGCGAGTGCGTACGGCGCTCGCCTCGGAGAACCGCACCCCCTCGGAAAGGTCCCGGGACGCCAACCGCAAGCCCGTGGAGACACTCGCTTTTCTCGGGCTGCGATCGGATATGGACGTGCTCGAGCTGGTTCCGGGCGGCGGATGGTACACGCGGATCCTGGCTCACTCCCTCACCGAGCCCAGTCGGCTCTCGGTGTGGATCGGAATCGAGCGATTTGCGGACCGCATGGATCAGCCAGGTCTCGAAAACGTCGGCGTCGTCGCCCAGGACGTGAATCTGGAGCCTACGGATCGTCAGGGAATCTTCGAGCTCTCCGCGCCGAACTTCGGAAAAAACGCATTCGACGCGGTCCTCACCTTCCGGAACCTGCACAACCTCACACCGGCCGCGCGCGCGACCCTGCACCGTGCAGTCTTCGACGCGCTGCGACCCGGTGGAATCTACGGCGTCGTCGACCACACCAGGCGCCACATGGCTCCCGACGACTCGGAGAATCGGCGTCGCCTCGATCCCGTCGCTGCGATCCACGAGATCCTGACCCCCGGCTTCGCGTTCGAAGCCTGGAGCGATCTCCACTACCGACCCGACGACGAACTTCGGTACGAGGTGGGTCGCCGCAGCGTCACGGGCAACACGGATCGCTTCGCCTTCCTCTTCCGCAAGCCACGTTAGTTCTCCTCGCTCCGCGACCGACCCGGCCGAGACCTGACGTGGCACCGATTCCCCGGCGGCGCCCCGGCGGATCAGTAGGCCTCCCGTCGGGACTACGGAGCCGGCGACTCCGGCAACGCGCCACCGCCCACCAGGCGGATCGGCATCGGCTCCGTGACGGAACCCGTGTACAACGATCGGTGCGGGAACGGAATCTCGATACCCGCCTTCGTGAACGCCTCGAGAATTTCGCGTTGAATCGAGTTGCGAAGATCGAGAAAACCCGTGCGGGTCACCCAGACCGAGAGCTGGAGATTGACCGCCGAGTCGCCGTAGCCCAAGACCATGAAGAGGGGAACGGGTTCCTCCAGGCAGAGCGGATTGCGGTTCGCGACGTCCCGCAGGACTGTCTCCACCCGAGCAAGATCCTCCTTGTACGCTACGCCGATCGCGAGGTCCAGGCGCCGAATCGGGAAGCGCGTGAGGTTCGTGACCTCCGACTTGATCAGGGTTTCGTTGGGAATCCGCACGAACAGGTTGTCGAAGGTGCGCAGTTTCACCGACAAGAGGTCGATGGAGAGCACCTCGCCGGTGGTCCCGCTCACGCGGATGACGTCCCCCACACCGAAGGGCTGCTCGGCGATGAGGAAGAGCCCACTCACGAGGTTGGACGCAGACGTCTGCGAAGCGAATCCGATCGCCACGGTGAGCACCCCCGCCGCCCCGAGCAGGACACCGAGCTCGAAACCGAGTTGATGGAGGACCCCCATGCCGAACAGCACGATCAGCCCCGACACCACGATCCGCCGGGCGATCTGTGCCGAGTGCGGATCGAAATGACGGGGTAACGCCCGGCCCAACGCCCGGCCCGTGAGGCGAACGGCCACGACGCCCCCCAGAGCAAACAGCGCAGCGCGCAGAATCGCCAGCGCTTGCTCGCTACGGATCAGTTCGGAAATCGCTGCCATCCATTCTTGCACGGGTAGATCTCCCCTGGGTCAGAAGAGCAGGCTCAAGGCCCGCGAGAAATGATTCGTTTCCGGTCGAAGGCGCGGTTGCGACACGACCTGCGCGCCGCGGGCTTCCGCCGGCGGACCGGGGAGAATTTCCATTTCCGCCGCCTCCGAACCGTTGCGTTCGCGACGGACCACGATCTCTTGTGTCCACAGCTTTCCCTCCTCGTCGCGATACAGGGTCAGGAGTGGAACCGGTACGCAAACCTTTTCGAGCAGCAGTGAGCCCTCGCCCCGATTCTCGGCGATCAACGGCGTCACCGCGCGATGGGGTCTCCAGGGAACTTCCTCTAGGGAAAGGCGACAGTGGGTTTGCATGGCATAGCCGAGTTCGCCGGAGATCGTCGTCGGACCGAACCACGTGTCCGATGGGCGATAGAACGGAATTTCCCGGATCTGTTGCTCCTGCGGATCGGACACGATCCGCAGCCACAGCGGTGAACTCATGAAGAGCTGCACGCTCTCGCCTTCCAACAACGAGAACGGCGAGCGTGGACGGGTGACGAGAGACCGATCCGCAAGGGCCGCCGTGAGCCCGATCGATCCGCCGCCATCGCGCTGAACGAATCGCTCCAGCATCGGCGCTGCTTCGAGTTCCGCAACGCTGCTGACCGCCGCGATCTCGAGGGAGGCGTCCAACGGATCGTCGCCCTGGCTCCACCCGATCCGCCATTCCCCTTGACGGCGCTGTATCCAGAGCGAAAGCGGCCCGATCCGCCAGCGCCGCACCTCGCCCACTTCGAGCTTCGTGGGCGACCACCATTTCCCCTGTTCACTCGTCACGCGCTGCCGCCTCCCACCCGAATTTCCATTGTGGGGATCATAGGTAAGGGACGCACACTTTCGCTCGCAACTTCGCGACAGCGCCTAGCCCGCCACCGGGCGAGGAGGACTCAAGCACGCGTAGGGAGTTCCGCGAAGAGTCTCACGGCGTTGTCGCGGAGGATCGACCGACGGAGATCCGGTCGACCCTCGGTCACCATCAAGACCTTCGCGTGGGTCGCTGCGAGATGGTAGAAGGGCCAGTCGGTGCCGAAGATCAACCGGTCACTACGGACGAGTTGGGTCAGCTCGCGGAGCTTCGAAACACCCTGCCCGTGGATGCCCAACCAAACGTTGCGGTACCGGTCCGCCAAAGGAATCGCGTCTGCGATGTCGCGAGCACCCGCATGGCCCAATACGAACTGGACGTCGGGAAAATCCCGAAAGGCTCCTTCGTAGTTCCGCATGAGTGTGAACTGGTGGGTGTAGCCGGGCTCGATCCCCGCCCGACCGCCGTGGAAGATGATCGGGGTAGCGAGTTCCGCGCAAACGTCATAGATCGGGCGAAGTTCCGGTCCGTCGGGAAAGAAGCGCTGTGCGGCGGGGTGTAGCTTCACGATCCGCGCACCCCGGGCAATGTATCGCCTGAGCTTTGTTGCCGCCTCGGGATCGCGGGGATGGACCGATGCCCCCAATATGAATCGATCTCCGACACCGCTCTTCGCAATCTCATCCATCCAGAGCGCAGTGAGGTCGTCGCCGAACGGCAGCGAGAATTCGATGGGAAGGATGGCCGCACGATCCACCCTGCAGTCATCCATTTCGTCGACGAGATTCGGGATCGTGTGGGTCGCCGCGGAGCCGCTGCCCCAAAAGAGTTGCGCCACCGCCCCGAGTCGCAAACGACGCAGGTCTTTGGGACGGAAATTGGCGTTCATGTAGACATCGAGATCGAGTTCGCAGCCGGGCTCTTCCGCGTCACAATCGAGCATGTATTCCACGCGGGGGGTGCGGGCCTGCAGATCGAGCCGGGGCGCCAACATCAACGCCATGCCGAAATGAGCGTGGATGTCGATGGCGCCCGGAAGGTCCTCGACGATACAGCGAAGCCTTCCCCGGGAATCGACCTCATACCACGGAAGTTCAGCCAGCCCGCGGTAGCCGCGATAGCGCTGAACGCCATCGGGCCCCATCCCCGATTTTTCGCGTTCGCTACGCCGCTGGGACTCCAGCGCTTCCTCGTCGGCGTCGGTATAGCGCTCGGGATCGCGGCAACCCGCAACGAGCGCAGCACTCCCGCCGGCCAACACACCGAGAAAGGCTCTTCGATTCAGCGAACCCAGGCGATCCATGATTTCATCCTATGGGCACCGCCCCAGACGTCGCGCCGGCGCCATGGCCGCCCGCGTCCTCGGCATCGACGGGCGCAGTATGTCACAGGCCGCCCCAAAATCCGCGGCGACGCGGAAACCGAGTTTCTTCTACCTGGCAGAGCGTCGATTGACGCCTCGGGCTTTCGGTTGGATCATGGAGCCATGCAGGAACGTCCGACCCAGGGCCCGGGCCCCGCCTGGCACGCCTATCCCATACTCTTCAAGCCGAAGCAGGTATTCGAGAACCTCGAGGCCGTTCAGAAGGCCGGAATCGTTCAGCGAACTCCCAACCTTTGGCAAATCGAGTTGGGCGTCTTGCGCATGTGGCACCGCATTCTGTTTCGATCCGAAACCATCGGACTTAGCGCGGAACACCCGGTGCGGCCGGGCTGGCGAGCCCGCCTGTTTCGACCCCGCCCCATTCGTTTTCCCTTCTTGTTGTGGGAAGGCTCTGTGATTCCGTGGGATCTATCGGGCCTGCTCAGTTCACCGGAACGTCTGATGCGCCACATGCTCGGGACCCATCATGACGGGGTTCAATTCATCTACGATCTCGCCATGCTGCAGGTGCACCCTGGCGCCATCGAAGCGCTCCTCGATCGGGCCCGTGCGGTGGTGGCGCGTGACGATCGACGCAGCCGTTGGTTGCGGGATCTGTGCGTCTACGAGGAATATCACGAAACCCTACTCCAACACATCGAAGCCGTTCATGCCCATGGGATCCCGGCGGAATACGCCGACGATCCGGATATTACGTTCGCCGGGTTCTTGAATTGGTGTGCCGCACAACCCGCCACGCCCGGGGAAACCTGGCAGGCCTGGCGCCGGGGCGCGTTTCACTTCGCACCCGATCCCCGATGAAGCTCGCCAAGCACTTCTTCGGACTGAATCGATCGGCATTGGCCGGCGAGCTGCTCGAGGGACACGCCATCGATGAGGACGCCCTGGCGGGTTGGCTCTACCGAGGCGTGAGTTTGGGGATGCCGGCCTGGGTGGATCGGATCGCGTGGAAGACCTTCGCGAAAACCTTCTACCGCGAACCCGACACGGGCCGACTCCGAGGCTGGAACCTGCGCCTCGAACAAACGGGACTCGACGGCCCCATCGAAGCGCTCGAGCGACGCGGCGAGGCGTTTCACTTTGGCCATTTTCGTGTGACGCCACTCGCGGATCGCAAAATGCCGCGACCGATCCCCGCTGGCCTTCTCTTGGATTACGGAATCGGGGGCAATCCGAAACTCGATCCCGTAGGACTCGTTCGCGACCCCATCGTGGCAGTGAATCCGGGGAGCGCCGATCTTCTTCTCGGCTGGACCTACTTGGATCTTGGCGTAGGTCAAATTTCAACGCCGAGTTACTTCACGCTGGAGCGCGTGACTCCGCTCGAAGAGGTCTTCGAGCCAGCGCAGCCTTAGATTTCGAACAAACTCGCCGGATTCGAATCCCCGCCGCAACACGTTTTCGACACGCTGCGTACTTCGCATGTCAGGAAGCGTCGGTTTATGTCGGTATTCCACGCCACCATGTGGCTTCTATTGCGACGCGCTCCCATGTTAGAATCATGGGGTGCGAAGGGTATCGAGGTGTTGTCCATGCTGCGTTCTCGATTTTCTCTACCGTGTTTCCTCCTCTCGCTCTTAATCCTTTTTTTCATTCCGCGGGCCAGTCAAGCGAGCCTTCTCGACTACTCGGGAACCCTGCGGATCGAACTCGGGGGACAGGTTCCGCCGGTCGTCATGACCGGGGCGGAGACGGGTGTTTCGGTTTCCTCGGGTGGGGGACACTTTGCCGTGGCGGCCAGTGTCTTCGGAACCGAGTTCGCGATGCCGGGAACGCCACCGATCGAACTCGACGTGACGAACGGGCTCGGGGCCTTCTCGGGCACCGGCGGCGGGGCGATGGCGCTCTTCGGAACCCTCCTGTCCGGTTCGGACATTTTCCCCCTCAACGTCATCGGCGCCGGCGGGCCCGTGGATCCCGTTCGCCCGACCGGTTGCCAAGGCCGCTTCGATTGCGCGAACACCGCCAACACGGGAACCAGCGGCAATCGGGTCGTAGGCGCCCGCTGGACTTCGGGTCGAGCCACCGCCACGGGTTCGGGTGATCCCGTTCAAAGGACGGGGTACGATTTGCGAGACGCGGAACACGAGGGTCGCGTTCAATTCGTGACGCCGATCCGAATCGAGACCTACTCGGACTCGGGTTCGACCCCCACGTCATCCCGCGCGGCCTTCGCAACCTTGACGCTCGAATTCGTGCCGGAGCCGGGAACGCTGCTGTTGCTGGTCTCGGGTTCCATCGGGTTGGCGGTGTTGGCGCGCAAGAAAAAGCTCTAGACACGAGACACACTCGGGGTCCGCAGGGTATCGGTCGGCTGAGTCGGGCAGAAGTACGCCACCATCCGGAGGCAACCTCCTGTTTCGTGCGGCCCTGCGTTCCAACCTGCATAATGGACCCCGATGATCCGCACAGCGACGAACGGATTCGGACAACGCTATCCCACTGCGATCTTTCTCTGCCTCGTCGTCTTGTTTGCGGCGCGTGGAGTTCACACGGCGGTCGCGACGTCCTTTACGCCGGATGAGCCCCACTATGTGGGGAAGGGGCTCTATCTCTGGAAAACCGGGGACTACCATTTCGCGAAGACGCTCCGGTTTCACCCTCCCCTGACGCATCACCTGGGTAGCCTGCTGCTCTTGCCCCTCGGACTCGACGCGTACGCATCCGACCCCGCCATCGGAGCCACACTCCTGCGCGGGCCCGATCCCGACCCGGACCGCATTCGCTTGTTTTCCAGGCTGCCCTTCATCGCGCTCGCGTGCTGGGGGGCGCTACTCGTGTTCTGGTGGGCCCGCGAATGTGCAGGGCCCAACGCGGGTCTACTCGCAACGTTTCTCTACACCACCACGCCGCTGGTGGTGGCGAGTGCCCCCCTGGTGCACTCCGATGGTGTCATCGGGGTCTTCTTCCTGCAGGCCCTCTATACCTTCTGGCGCTGGCTCCGCGTCCCCAGCCTTGGGCGGTTGACGATCGCCGGCGTATCGATCGGGTTGGCGCTCGTATCCAAACTTTCCGCGCTACCGCTGCTGCCGGCATTCGCCCTCGTCTTGACCCTGCAGGCGATACGCTCTCCGAACGTCGTGCGCGGTTTGATCTCTGGAGCGGGTGGACTCCTCGCCATGTTGCTCCCGGCCATTGCCATCGTGTGGATCGCCTACGGGGGATCCTTCGCTCCGATCGAAATTTCTGAAGGACCGCTCGCGGGCTGGCGACTGCCGTCCTACCTCGGCGCTTTCAGCGCCGACGCCGAGGGATCGGCGCTCGGTCGTCGCGTCTTCTTCCTGGGCGAATTCGGAACCCACGGGTGGTGGTACTTTTTCCCGGTTTCGTTCGCGGTCAAGACACCGCTCGCGCTCATCCTCCTATCCGTGCTAGCGATGTTGCGGATGGGAGCGTCGGCGAGACAATTGGGCGCCTACCTGCTCATTCCCTCGCTGGTGTATCTCGGGATCGCGATATTCGCGTTGGACGTGCAGCGCTACCGCTACCTGCTCCCTCTATACCCCGTGCTCGCCGTCTTCGTGGGCGTTGCGATGTTCCCTTTGGGAGCGCGCGCAGTACGCGTGACCGTGGCGATCTGTATCGCTTGGCTATCCGTTGCCAACGCGTGGATCCATCCCCACTACCTGGCCTACTACAACGAGGCTGTCGGGGGGCCGCGCCACGGCTACCGCTACATGGTCGACTCGAGTCTCGACTGGGGACAAGACCTGCCCGGGCTCGCACGCTACTTGCGCGAACGGGGCAATCCGACCGTCCATCTCGCCTACTTCGGGATCGAGCGCCCCGCGCGATACGGTATTCGCGGACGTCCGCTGACCCACTGCAACCCGGTAACGAGCGGAGTCGTGGTCATCAGCGCGAGCGTGCTCCAGGGAGAATACGCGGCGGGTAACCTACTCAAGCGTCCGGAGCCGGGTTGCTACGACTGGCTGCGCGAACACGAACCCGTGGCCGTCATCGGATACTCGATCTTCGTGTACGAGATCGGCCCCGGGACGCGCGAAGGCGGACCCACGACTCAACGCTTCGCCAACGCGAGCGAACCCAACGCGCAATTTCAATAGCGGGGAGGCGGCGTCGAACGCGCGAGGCGGCGCGCATTCTCTTGCGTGCGGAGCACGGTGGGGAGCCAGCGACTCGCTGCAAACACCAGCTAGTTCAAGCTCGACGAGGGCCAGGGGAGCGGACGCAAGAAGTCGAGAAACAAGATGACGCGAGGCTCGGTGGTTTCGTTTCGAACTTCGTGCTCGAAGGTATCGTCGAAGAGCAGGACCCGGCCCTCCTCCCAACTGCGGGTTTCGTCCGCGACGCGAATTTCACAGCGACCTTCGCAGGTCGGAACCCGCAATGCGAGCTGACAACGCAGCACGCCCTTGAAGGGTCCGCGATGGGGCGGCACCACAGCGCCGGGCCCGAGGATCGAGAACATGGCCGTCGTCGCCTGCGGAATCCTTTTCAGAATCTCCATCGTTTTCGGAAAGCGCTCGCAGTTCTCCGGGACGTCGCGCCCATACATCCGAAGGACCAATGCCTTCCATCGATCCGTGGAAATGTCGTCCTGTCCCGGCTCGACCTCGTGGAGGCTGGGGAGCTTCTCGTAGTCCACCAGAATCGCGTCGAGTTCCGCGCGGATGGGGGCCCATTGGCCCTCGAGTTCGATCGGCCAGGCGAAGTCCGAAGCACGAAAGAAAACACGATCCCCATCCGGCGCCAAACGGCCCAGTAAGCCGTTGTAGCCCGCCAGGAGAGACTTGACGAAGAGCCGTGAGCGTTCCTTGGGCACGGTCGTTTAGGGTAGGGCTGAACCCCGACTTCGTCGATCCGGGGGGCCTCGCGCGTCTAGGGCTTGCCAAGACGTGGAATCAAGGCTGTAGTTCCGCCCGAGTGATGGCCGCATGCCCGTTGCATGCGCGCAGAATCCAATATCGATCCGGAGGAATGGTGATGCCCCGTTATCTCGCTCTTGGCCTCGTTCTCGCAGTCGCAAGCCTCGGCTGCGCGATGAAGCAGAAGAAGGTCGAACACACGCTCGAAAATCCTGCGCCCGTGCACTGCGCATCGGCCGAGGGCGACATCCGCGTTCTCGAGTCCGAGAAAGCCAGCGTCGCCACGCGAATAGCCGAAGGCGTGACCGCGATCGTGCCCGCCGGGGCTGCGCTGGGCATCCTCACTTGGACCGAACCCACCAAGATCCGGGTGGCGACGGGGAAATACAACAAGATGATTGAGGCCCGAATCGCGAAGATCCAGGAGGAGTGCGGCCTCGCGACGAAGCAAACCGCCGAGGCACTCAGCCCCAACCCGTAAACCGCAATGAATCGAGCCGTCGGTTCCTGAGCAAACAGCACAACGAGCGCCTGATGCCCGACGCGGTGCGTCGTTGTGCTGTCTCGATCCCTGAAGCTGCCGCGCGCCGCGCTCGGCGGACTCCCGGATTCCATTGGCATTTCACCGAACGAAAGGCGCAAGTCCTGTCCGTTCGAGCTTTACCCCGATTCCTCTCCGAATGCTTCGCATCTGCTCACGTATTTCCTAAAGCAAGCCGCGTGGTTCCCCTGTAGAAAGGATGGGGATCCCTGGGTTCACACCCAACACCATGAGGGCTCGAGCGATGCAACGACTCCTTCCTTTTTTCGCGAGCTTTGTTGGACTCTGCGTGGCGCTCTCGGCTCACGCAATTGGGGAGGCCGACCCCACCTTTGGCGAGCAGGGTTTCCAGCGCGCGACCTTCGGCAACGACGACGCGCCAGACGGAGACGTCGTGGCCGTGGGACCGGACGGAAAGATCGTCGTTGCGGGACCGTTTGGACATCCCATCTTCAGCACGACGATCGGTATCGTGCGGTACACCGCCGATGGAACCCTGGATACGGGATTCGGCAAAGCGGGCATCGCCAAGCTGAGCACCAAAGCCGCGGATTTCGGCGACCCCGATCACATGCTGATTCAAGACGATCGCAAGATCCTGATCGTGGGTCGGAGTAAACCGCCGAACTCCGCCTTTGGTTTCATCGCCCGCCTCGATGAAGAGGGAGAGCTCGACAAGACGTTCGCGGGCAACGGAAAGCGCACCGCATCCACGCGCCTTCGACGGATTGCGCTGCAACCCGACGGCAAGATCCTCGCCGTATCGCAGGCGGGCCGCGTGTTCCGCTTCGAAACGAACGGGGATCTCGATCCGACCTTCGGTGGCGACGGAGAGGTCGACAGCCCGATCGCCGGCGCGATCAACGGCGGCATTGCGTTGCAGTCGGACGGAAAGATCGTCGTTGGCGTTTCGCTGCCCGGGAGCAGCGTCGGGGTCGCCCGTTTGGAGAGCGACGGTAGCCTCGATCTGGGATATGGAATCGGAGGCACGAATTCGGCAAGCATCTCCGGCTCCGAAAACTTCGACCTCGTCTTGCAGCCCGACGGAAAGAGCCTGGCCGTCGTCGACGGTGGTGCGGTTCGCTTCGACACGTCCGGCGCGGTCGACGTAGGCTACGGAATCGGAGGGGCCGTTTCCTTCGGATTCCCGCTCGGAAGACCGCTCATGCAAGCGGACGGCAAGATCGTGGTGGGCACCGGGTCGGGCCTGAGACGCTACGACATCGATGGAAGTATCGACCCCTTCTACAACGCCACGCTCCCCATCGCGTTTCCGATCGGCGCGCAGGCGATCCAACCCGACGGACGCGTGATCCTGGCGAATGCGGACCCCGAGGATCCGGAATTCCACGTGGGTCGTCGTCGGGGCGATTGCGGAAACGGCATACTCGATCCCCTCGAAGCCTGTGACGACATGAATCTGACGGACTTCGACTGCTGCAGCAGTGCGTGCCAATTCGACTCCGTGGGAAGCTTCTGCGACGCGGACGACAATCTGTGCACAACGGACACCTGCGACGGTGCAGGGAGCTGTGACTTCATCGAGACGGCGCCCGCAACCGCATGCCACCAAGTCACACTCCCGCGGAAATCCTCCATCTCCATTTCGAATCCGGACCTGTCGTCCAAAGCCCGCTTGTCCTGGAAATGGGCGCGCGGCGAAGCGACGCCCCTCGAAGCACTCGGGAACCCGGTCAAGACCACCGACTACGCGTTCTGCCTCTACGACGAATCCGGCCTCACTCCCGACCTCGTGGCCCGTCTGCGAATCCCCGCCGGCGGCACCTGCGGCGCCACCGATTGTTGGACACCGAGAGGCCGGCCCGCCGGGATCAGCGGCTTCCGCTACCGGGACATCTTCCGTCTGTCGGACGGTGTGGACAAGTTCGATATCAAACCCGGCGCCCTCAACAAGCCGAAGATCACCCTCAAGGGGCGCGGGTTCCATTTGCCGCTCGCGGGCAGCCTGCCACTGGGCGAACCCGTCTCCGTGCGCGCTCAGATCCGAAACGGAGTTGGGGAGTGCTGGGAGGCAAGCTACAGCGAAGCCCAAACCAACGATTCGGATCGTTTCCGCGCCAAATCGGACTAGCTCGGGGTCGACGAGCGCGCTCTGCCTACGACGTACCCGTTGTGCGTTGGTTGGCCGGCGGTACATTTACATCCGCCGCGCGACGACGCTCAGCCGTAACGCAGGCCGCTGCGAACGATGCAGCGTACTCAGGCTGTGCCTCGGAGCAAAAGACATGGCGGATTTCCACTACGAACGCCTTTCGGCCCTCGATGCCTCGTTCCTCGCGCTCGAGGCGCCCAACACGCACATGCATGTCGCCATTACGGCGATTCTCGACCCGGGGCCGCTGTCCGTCCCCGGCGGCGGAGTCGACTTCGAACGCATTCGCGGTCACGTCGAATCCGTGTTGGATTTGATTCCCCGCTACCGCCAACGCTTGATGTATGTCCCCCTCGTCGAGCACCCGGTTTGGGTCGACGATCCGGCCTTCAGCCTCACCTACCACGTGCGCCACGCCGCCCTGCCCCACCCGGGCAACCTGCGTCAGCTCAAGCGCTTGGCCGGCTTGATCATGTCCCAGAAGCTCGACCGGTCGAAGCCGCTCTGGGAGATCTGGGTCGTAGAGGGCCTGGAAGGCAATCGCTTTGCGGTCATCACCAAAGCCCACCACAGCATGGTCGACGGAATTTCGGGCGTGGACATGCTCAAAGTGCTCTTGAGCCCGACGCCCGACGTACCGGAGCGGACTCCCGCGCCCTGGAAACCCCGCCCCCTCCCTTCGGAGTCCGAGCTACTGACCGGCGAACTGCTGCGCCGGGGTCAGTTGTTCCGCAGCGCCGTCGGGGGGATCGGAAGTGCCGTACTCGATCCAAGGCGTTCGTTCGCGGCGTTGAAGGCCGTCGGCGACGGCCTGTTCGAGTTGGTAAAAGGAAGCGCCACCTCCGCCTCCGCGACCCCCCTGAATCCGGACGAAATCGGCCCCCACCGGCACTTCAACTGGTTTCGACTCGACGTCGAACGCGTGAAAGATGTGAAACGCCGCCTGGGCGGCACCATCAACGATGTCGCATTGGCGACCGTCGCCGGCGGCCTGGGGCGCTACTTGCGGCGCCACCAGATCGCGCTCGACGAAATGGATTTTCGGGTGATGATTCCCGTCAACACGCGCGCCCTGGGCGACGCTGCCGAACCCGGCAATCATGTGGCGTCATTGGTCGCCCACCTACCCATCGAGGAAACCGACCCCAAGCGTCAGCTCCAACGCGTTTCGGAAACCACCGCCGAATTGAAGGCCTCTCATCAGGTCCACGGCGTCAAGCTGATCGAGGACGTCGCCGACTGGACCGACACGGCCGTCATCACCGGCATGATGCGCCTCGCCATGCGTCGCCGTGCCGGAAACCTCATCGTGACGAACGTCCCCGGGCCGTCGTTTCCCTTGTACCTGAAAGGGGCCCCTGTGCTCGAGTGCTATCCCTTGGTTCCCCTCATGGCGAATCAGGCGCTGGGAATTGCGCTGTTCAGTTACGCGGGAAGTCTGCATTGGGGATTCAACGCCGACCGTTACGCGGTTCCAGACCTGCACGAACTCGTGGAGGATACTTCCCATGCCTTCACGGAACTCGAGAAAGCCGCCAGCAACGAGCCGCAAAACGTCTAAGCGGCGTCAGCGCATCGATCCGAAGGCAGCAATTTGACGAAAACAAGCGAGGGCGCCGAGTCGTTTCGCGTCGATGCGGACCCTGTCTCCCAGTGGCTCGACTGGGAAGAGCAAGCCAATCTGGTCGGATTTCGCGCCAGCACGCAACCGGTCGAAGTGTCCGTTGTCTGGGTGCCGCGCACGGAACTCGAAGTTCACATTCTCCCCGGAGCCCCGCCGGAAATCGTCGATCGTTTCATCCGCGGCGACCAGGTCTGCTTCCCGCGCCACCCCCTCAACACCGACGCGAGTGTTGCTTGGTTCGACGCGCCCGAAAGCGAGCGCTGGACCGCTCGCTTCACCGCTTCGCGAACCCTCGCCCTGCCGGGCCCCGAGAGCGGGGCGCCCCTGACCTCGCTGAAGTTGGCGACCAACTATCCGCACCCGGACTTCCACCAGCCCGAGAAGACGAAATTGCGCGAGGAAGCGATCGGCGCCGTGGATTGGGCCCGGGGGCTCGCACGCATGGATCGGCTGCTCGAGCCGTTGGCCGAGATCGCTTTGGTCTCCGAGGTCCTCGTCGTACTGGCCGCAGGTCGCGAAAGCGGATTCATGGTGCGCGACTTGCGCTTCTTCCAGGACGGAAACTACTACCTGCCCGCACTCTCTCTACCCTTCGTCGGAGGCCCGATCGCTCGGGCCCACGACGCAGATTTCGAGGCGTTCTGGGGGCATCACTTCGCCGCGACCGTGGGGCGCTTGAAGGCGCGCCTGTTCGCACGGTATGGGCTTTGGTACGAGACCCCCAACCCGCAGAATGTGTTGGTGCAGCTTTCGCCGCAACTGCGGCCCACGGGGACCCTGGTGTTCCGCGACGTCGGAGATGGCGAATGCGCGACCGACGCTTTCACCACCACGAAGCAGCCGTGGACTCGTTTGGAATCGGACCTGCGCCCGGAAACCCAGAACTCCTTCTGGGCATTCGGGGAGGCGGCGGAACACACGGTGGATGCGGAAACCCTGGCTCGTTGGTACCTGCAACACGACGACGGATATTTCGGTGAACTCGCAGATTGGTTTCCCGAACTGGCTCCGCCCCAAGACATTGCTCCGGAGGCCCGCCTCGACCACTGGAACCGCAGCCTGCGGGAGGCACGCGCAACCGAAGCCATCACCAACGGATTCGCGCGACGCGGTCCACGGAACGCCGCCCCCTAGTCAGGCGTGAATGGGTGGACGTGGCGTATCGGGAGTCGGAGCGGGCTCCATCAACGTGGCGGCGACGCGAAACAAGAGTTCCTCGCGGCCCCGGTCCGCAACCAATTGCACGCCGACCGGCAAGCCCTCCGCCGTCCATGCGAGCGGCAGGGTGATTGCGGGCTGTCCTGTGGCATTCCAGGGCTCGGTAAATGCCATGTGGGGAGCCATCCGATCCAGTAGTTCGTAGGGAGTCAGGCGTGTGGGATCGAGCTCCCGCAGCAACGGAGCCGGTTCGAATACGCTTGGGGTCAACAACAAATCGAATTCTTCGAACCAGCGAAGTGTCCGCTCTACCCATCCCTGGTACCAACGGAGCGCTTCTTCACACTGGGCCGGGGTCACGTCCACGGACAAACGCGATAGCTCCCAAAGGAAAGGTTCGACATCGGCTTCGCTCACACTTCGCCCGAGTCGCTCTTCGAGATCGTCGATGCATTCGCTGTAGCTCGTGATGCCCAACACCCCACCGTGGACCGCTCGTTCGAAGGATTGCGCGAGAGACGCCGGAGCCTGTTCTGCGACGTGATGGCCCTGCTCCGCGAGCCGCCGGGCGACAGCTTGGACCGCTTCGTAGCAATCCGGATCGAGGGCAACCCCCTCGGGTGCATCACACCAGATTCCAATCCGCAGCGGTGGCGGGTCGAGTCCGAGCACCGCGCTGACGGAAGCCGGGCCACCCCCCGCACGCGCGTCGACCGATAGGTGGTCGAGAAACGCTGCCGTGTCCCGCAGCGAGCGAGCCACGATGAACTCCACGTCGGATCGATTCTCCCCGGCGTGACGCCAGACAATCCGGTCGCGCGTGGGCTTGAGACCGACCAGACCACACCAGGCTGCAGGAATCCGAATCGATCCCGCTCCGTCGCTGGCATGCGCCACCGGCACGAGTCCCGCAGCCACGGCCGCACACGCGCCACCCGAAGAGCCACCCGCCGCGCGCTCACGGTCCCAGGGGTTGCGCGTCGGGCCATAGGCCACCGGCCAGGTATTCGACTGGAGACCAAACTCGGGTGTGCTGGAGTTACCCACCGTCACCAAACCGACGGCGCGGAAGCGAGCGCCCAGCGGGGTTTCTTCGGCCGCACGGTGATCCGCATCGCGCAACGCCTGGTTCCCCGCATAGTAGGGCTGTCCCTTCTGCCGGGCGCCCACGTCTTTCATCAAGAACGGGATCCCGGCGAACGCGGGGCCCGGGCGTGCGCGCCCTGCCCGTTCGATCGCTTCTTCGAAAAAGCGAACGGGTACGGCGCCGAGCTGCGGATCGACCTGCTCGATCCGGCGACACGCCGCTTCCACGAGTTCGACCGGCGACACTTCTTTCGCAGCGACCAATGCCGCGAGCCTCGTCGCGTCGTCGAACGCCTCCGTCATGGCGTAGTCCGTGGGAGTGCGGTCCGTCGATCTGCGGTTGCGAGACCTTGGAATTCGGAATTCATCGGCATGCAACGCTTCCCGCTCAGGACGGAGACCGGGACCGAAGGAACGCGAGATACTTCAGTAGCTCTTCTTCTTCTTCCGCGGTCAGGTCGTCGATTGCGAACGCCGTCAGACGCCTACGGCGCCCGCCGCCATTTTCGGGCGGGAGTAGGTACCCTGCCTTTTCCATCAACGTCTCGTAGGGCACCGTGTAGACACCCGACAAGCTGTGAAGCACGTTCGGCGAGGGCTTCCGGATCTTCCCATTCTCGAGCTGGCTCAGATAGGCATTCGACACAGCCTTGCCCGTGGCCTCTTCGACTTCTCGCAGTGAAAGCCCTTTGGCCATGCGTAAATCCGCCAGCAGGGGCCCCAGGTCGTTGGGCTGCCCGATGAATCCGGAACGTTTGGATCGGATTCGCTTTCCCCGGGGCTTCATCGCATTCAATATCGACCAGAATGCTTGCCATATCAAGCGCTTGAGTCGGGTGCTTGATATATTTTGCATTAGATTTATGCTTAGCAGTCCGATACGAGAGCATCGGGAGAACCGCCGGTTTCCAGCTCTTGGGGAATTGAACCGACATGTGGAGACGCCTGCGCGACGCACTGAAACGTTTGTGGCAACCGCCGCAGAGTGGCGGATCAAGCGACCGCGGGACCACAAAGGACCGCACGCGCTTCTGGTCCGAGCTGCGCGAGGGACAGCGCGAAGCAGAAGCCCGCTCGCGTCGCTAGACCCACCCCGCGTTGTGGGAATCCCCTTCGAACCTCCGCACGCGATCCGAACAACAGAAAGAATGGAGCACTCCAATATGAGACGTCAGTCCCTACGCCGGGCCGCGACCTGTCAATTCCTGATCGCCCTGCTGACCCTCGGCTTCTCCGCGGGCGCCGCGGAGACGCTGCGCGATTCCGCACCGGAAACGCCTCTCAATGCCCACGCGAAGCGCTACGGAGGCGGCTGGAAGTGCGACCGAGGATACCGACAGGCCAACGGCGCCTGCGCGAAGATCGAGATTCCGCCGAACGCCTACTTGGACTCGATCGGTCACGGATGGACCTGCGACCGCGGGTACCGGACCGCCGATCGGGGCTGCGCGAAAGTCGAACTCCCGCCGAACGCTTTCTTCAGTTCCCGGCGGGGCGAATGGGACTGTGAGCGCGGTTTCCGAAAAACCGGCGAATCCTGCGTAGCCATCGCGGTACCCGAGAACGCCTATCTCGACGTTTCAGGCGACACTTGGAAGTGCCAACGGGGATTCCGTCAGAGCGGTCTTTCGTGCCCACGCCTCGAGATTCCAAAGGAAGGATACATCGGGCGTTCGGGTAACGACTTCGAATGCAACCGCGGCTTCCGAAAATATCAAGAGTCGTGCGCCCCGGTCGAGGTTCCTTCGAACGCCTACCTCGATTCGCGGGGATACGATTGGAACTGTGAGCGTGGATTCAGAAAGCAACGCAATTCGTGTCAACGCGTCATCATCCCCTTGCATGCTCACATGGATTCCTCGGGAAGCAGTTGGAGTTGCGATTCGGGCTTTCGTCAGCACGGGGAGGTTTGCAAGAAGGAAGATGGGTAACCCGGTCGGCGTTTGGGAGTGGGCCCCGCGAACCCGTTGAACGGCGAGCAATGCCCGTTTCACGGTGGTTCGTTTCAGGTCTACCGGCGTCGCCGCGCCCTTCGAAGGCGAGTCCAAAGCGGAACCAGTAGAACGAGTTCAGCGCCAAAACCGCACGCCTCGTTCTTGTCGAACGGTTGCGTGCAGTCTTCATCGGCCGGGAAGTCCACATCTCCGTCATTGTCGTTGTCGACACCATCACTGCAGACCGGCGGCCCCAGAAACAGCGCATAGATGGCGCCCCGCGCGGGTCCGCCATCGTCGTCGTCGGCCGCCCCGACGACGACGTCGGCAAAACCGTCGTCATCGAGATCCCCCGGACCGGCACCGGCGACGCCAAAAATGTCGTGATCGCCCAAGCCGTTTCCCAACCCACCGCTCGAATGGGCGATCTTCTGTTCCCCAAGGACGGTGCCATCGTGATCGAGCGAGAGGAGCCAGATCGCCCCGCGGTTCGGGCCTCCTTCGTTGTCGCCGTGCGCGCCCACGGCGATCTCGAGCGAACCGTCGTTTTCGAGGTCGCCCAGGCGTGCAACGGACCGGCCTAGATTGTCGCCATCGGCCAGGGTCCCAGCGAATCCACCGGCGGTATCGCTGATCTTCTGCTCGGCCCCGACACTTCCGTCGGTTTCCAAGAACAGAATCCAAACCGCCCCGCGGCCCCCACCGCCGTCGTTCCCGCTGTACTCACCTACGATGAGATCCGGAACCTGATCCCCATCCAGATCACCGAGCGCCGCAGCGGAGATCCCGAACCCACCCCCGTTGTCGAGAGCGCCGCCGAAACCGCCGGCGAGTTGACTGATCTTCTGCTCGGCAACGGCTCCGCCATCGCCGTCGAGGGAAACGATCCACAGCGCGCCGCGACCGGATCCGCCGTCGTCGTCGCCGAGCGCACCCACGGCGAGTTCGACGGTCCCATCCCCGTCCAGGTCACCGAGCAACGCGAGCGAACGGCCGAACGCATCGCCATTGTCGAGCGCACCCGCAAAACCGCCGGCCAACGCGCTCAACTTCGCTTCGCCCTTCACCGTCCCATCCGTGTCGAGGAACAGAATCCAAACCGCTCCGCGACCGGATCCGCCATCGTCGTCTCCGTGGGCCCCCACCGCGAGGTCGACGTTCCCATCGCCATCGAGATCTCCCAATGTGGCAATCGAAATACCGAATTGATCAGCGTTGGAGAGTGCCCCCCCGAACCCGCCCATGCCGTCACTGATTTTCTGATGGGCGCGAACGCTTCCGTCCGCGCGGAGGAACAGGACCCAAATTGCTCCCCGGGAGGTACCGCCGTCGTCGTCGCCCGGGGCGCCGACCGCCAGATCCGGGTTCCCGTCGCCGTCCAGGTCACCGAGCGACACAACCGACAGACCCCAGCGATCTCCATCCTTCAAGGTTCCCGTGAAGCCCCCGGCGAGATCGCTGATCTTTCGCTTGGACTGCACTCCGATGAGGGCGTTCGCTGTTCCCGGCGCGATCACCAACGAGCAGAAGAGTGTCAAGAGCCACAGCTGCCGCACGACCTGCCTCCAGGAACATTCTATACCAACCGCCTGGCGCGGCGGGATTTCGGAGCGTCGCTTGGGCGTGCGCGGGCGAGAAGTCAGCTGCTCTTGGGCTTGTCGGGCCAGAGCGCCAGGAATTTCTCTTCGGACTCCGCAGTACCGATCATGAGGAGATCAGCGCCTTGGGGAATGACCTCGCTCGGGCCGGGGACCACCTCCATACCCTGGGCGGTACTGATGGCCACCACCGAGCAACCGCTGCGATCCCGGATGCCGGATTCTGCAACGGTTTTCCCTTCCAGGGCCTCTGGCACCGGAACCCGGAACAGATCGAGCCCCTCGGCGACCATCAAGACTTTGCTTTTTTGGAGCCAGTTCACGATGGAGCTGCCCCCCATGCTCGCGTAGGACATGACGATGTCCGCGCCCGCCCGGTGCAGGGTCGCGACATTGCGCTCCTCTGTGGCGCGGCACAGGATCTGGATATCCGGACGCAGTTTCCGACAGAAGATCGTAAGGTAAATATTCAGGTCGTCGTCGTGGGGTGTGATGACGACCGTCGAGGTTTCCTCGATCCCGGCTTCACGTAGGATCTCGATCTCCGCCGCGTTGCCAACGACATATCGTTCGGGGTCCCGCACACGGGCCGGAAGCGACTCGACGATGCGATAGTCGATGTCGCGCACTGCGAGTGCGCGGGCCGTAGCCCGCCCGACCCGCCCTCCCCCGAGAATCACCACCGGTACGTCCGATACGTTGTAGATACAGAACAGTTCGTTGTAGCGGAAAATGTGTTCCTCGGAGCCCGCCAACACCAACACGCTGTGGTTCGAGATCACAGTCTCGGGTCGCGCGAGTTGGAAAGTCCCGCGTTCCCAGACGCCCGCCACGGTAACACCCACAGTCTCGCGCAAGCGGGTCTCACTCAGCGTTTTCCCCACCAGCGGCGTACGGTGGGTCGTGGCTTCAGCGATCAGCACTTCATCGAAACGGCCGATCAGGTGCGCCATGGCGTCGCCGCCGATCGTACGACGCGCGAAGGCCTGCCCAATCATTTCTTCGAGGCGTAGAACGTGATCGCAGCCCGCGAGCTTCAACACATCGACCGCCGGCTCCGTGCCGGCGGTGGAGATGATGCGAACCTCCGACGACACGCCTCGCACGGTGGAGACGACACTCGTGTTGCGGAAGTCACCGGCCGTGGTGGCCACCAGCGCCGCGCGTTCCACGCCCGCGCGCCGCCAGGTATCGGGGTCGTCGAGTTCCCCCAGCACGACGTTTCGACCGAGGTCATGGAGCAAGAGTGCCTGGTCGAGCTGGGACACGACCAGGGCGTAGGGGATCTTGTACTGGTCGAGCCGGCGGACCAATGCGGCGGTCACCGCATCGTCGTTGGTGAGCAGCACGTGACCCCGGATTTCCGCAGGCACTTCGCGCGGTGCGCGGGCCGCCGCCTGAGCGGCCATCCAGGGTTCATAGAAGAATTCGATGAAGGTGAAGGGCAGCAGGACCAACAGAAACAAGATGCCGGACAACAGCACCGCGATCGAAAATCCCCGCCCGAGATCCGTGTGAAAGGTGATGTCGCCAAAGCCGAGGGTCGACATCACCGTGAGGGTCCAATAGAGCCCCGTCATCCAGGTGTGGTCGTGACCCTCACGCGCCATCAGATAGTGGAAGATCACCGAGTAGGCGACGATCATTCCGACCAATACCAGGAAGAAACGCAGCAGGACACGCACGTTGCGGTGACCCCGCCGGCTGCGGAGAACCGCCATGATCTCCGCGGGCAGGAACTTCATCCCGGACGACACCCCCGCGTCATAGGATACCGCCTATTCTTTGGCTTCACTTCCGCCTCCCCCAAAGCTTGCGGCGGACCTTCTTCTTGCCACTCTTGGCACGACGTTCCGGTTTGAGGAGTTGTCCATGGGCGGGGTCGATCAGGAAATGCCCCGCCAATGCGGTGCGGCCGAGCAGCATTCGAAAGATCATCCGCTCGCGGTCCACCAGGCTGACCTCGACCTCCTGCTCGATGGGCCCGATCCGCACGGGGGCTTCGACGAAAATTCGCATCTCGTAGTGTCCGGTACTCGAACGCACGCGGCCGCGGCGTGCGATGCGCGTCGTGACACTCACGCGGCGGTCGCGCTTCAACCGATGCAAGACGACGTCGAACCGCACGCGGCCGCGCGACAGCTCTTCGATGTTTTCCACGTGCAGAGCCGACGTCCTGGCGCCCGTATCCACCTTGGCGCGCAAGCGCTTGATTCCCCATTCGGGAATATCGATGTACTCGTTACAGCCGATCAAGACCTTGGGTGCGTGCATCGTCGCTTGGCCCTGCCCTCTCGCTTGTTGCGGATGGGACCCTACCGCGGAGGGATCTCCAATGCGAGTGGGTGCATCGACGCCCGGAACAGCGTTTGAACCGTCCAGCCCGCGCGCCTTCGGGCCCGACCGAAGGCCATTTTTTCAGGCGGCGGGGACCCAGGCCGAATAGCCGCTCCGCTGGGCCAGGTCGGCCATCACGTTCATGAACGTGATGTAGGCCTCGTAGGGCGACTCGTAGGGGCTGAAGTACTTGTGCACGTCACCGTCGGCGAAGTACTTCGTGCACATGTAGTAGAAATGATCACTGGTCGTCAGACGGCGCCAATCGTCGAGGGCATCGGGAGAAGAGAGCACCGCTTCACGCAACGAGTACAAGCTCGTCATGGCCGACCGCTGCATCGAGTTCCCATACCATGCGGTCAGATCGCGCTCGGTATCGGCCCAGGAAACGTAGTCCGGCATGTCGACCGGCGCCGCGGCGTCGAACTCTCGAGCGACTTCGGAAGGCGTCCTGAAGCGCATCCCCCGCTCCAGTACCGCTGTCGGGAGTTGCCGCATGAAATCGAAAATTCCCGTATCGGCCCATTGATGCTCGCCGAATGTCTCGTAGTCCATGAACAGATTGATCGAATTGGCCTCGGGGCCGCAGCGTCCGAGCCAATCCGCATAGGTCTCGACCCGCAGGGGATACTCGCTCCAGCCGCGGTCGCCGAAACGGAAGGCGATGTCGTCGCTCAAGCGATAGTTCTTGAGCAGCAGCTTGATGTCCCGCGAACTTTCGGCGCAATAGACGAAATTCGGAGAGCGCCACTGCAGGATCCGATCGACGCCTTCGGCGATGATGGCCTGAAAACCACGCCCCGAGAGATGCGCCGCAAGGTCGTTGCGATAGATCAGCTCGGTGTTTCGGAAAATGCGCGGAGTCTGCCCGAACAGGGATTGCATCCGATCGCGGTGCGTTTGCACCTGGTAGTCGAACTCGTTGCGATCGACGAGAAAACTCAAGCTGTGCTTGGAGGTTTCACCGAGAAATTCGACGCAGCCGGTGGCCGCCAACGCGCGAAAGCTGTCGAGCACATCCGGCGCCCAGCGTTCCATCTGATCGAGCACACAGCACGTGATGGAGAACGCGACGCGAAAGCGACCTTCCTGCTGTCGGATCGCCTCGAGCAACAAGGCGTTCATCGGCCGATAACACTTGTCCGAGACCTTGAGCAGAACTTCTTTGTTCAGGGAATCATCGAAGTAATCGCGGCGATTCCCGATGTCGAACACGCTGTAGCGCCGCAGGCGATCCGGTTGGTGGACTTGAAAGTACATGCAGACATCAGGCATCGATCATTTCCCTGTACAGCGCCTCGATTTTCTCGGCCACCGCATCCCAATGGAGCGTCGAGACCTCCCGCCGCCCTTCGACGCGCATCGCATCGTGCAGAACCGGATAGCGGAGGAATGCCAGGATCTTTGCGGAAAGATCTTCGACATCCCAGGATTCGATCTTGAGCGCGTTCGTCAGCAGTTCGCTGACGCCGGATTGGCGCGAAACGATGACCGGTACACCCCGGTCCATCGCCTCGAGCGGAACGATTCCGAATGGTTCGCTGACGCTCGGCATGACGAACACGTCGGCCTGCGAGTACAACTCGGCCGCCTGCGCCCGATCGACGAAACCCGGAAACAACATTCTCGGCCCCAGACCGAGTTCCGCGGACAGTTCGACCATGTGGGGCAACTGGTCACCGGTGCCCGCCAGGATAAAGGTCACGTCAGGCTGAACATCCAGAACTCGGCGGGCGGCGCGCACGAAAAACTCCGGCCCTTTCTGGCGGGTGACGCGCCCCAGGAACAGAACCGTCGGCCCCGAACGCTTTCGAGGCGGTTGAAGAGAAGGATCCGTCTCGATCCCGTTGTAGATGACACGAATCCGACGGGGATCCGCCCCATAGCGGTCTTCGCAATCGCGCGCGACGCGCCGGCTGACGGCGATGAGTCGATGGGCCGCCTGCATTCCGTCGCGCTCGATCTGGAATACCTCCGGCGTCGCGTGGCTGCCGCCGGTCTTGTCGAATTCCGTGATGTGCACATGCACGGCCAGAGGACTGTTCCTTCGGCGGGACAGCGCTATCCCGGCGGGAAAGGTCGTCCAATCGTGCGCGTGGACCACGTCGAACTCGAGTTTGCGGTCCTCGACGAGCTTCAAACAGGAATCCTCGAAGTCCTTCAGCTCGTTGAGCAGGTCCGGCCCATAAAGCGGCCTGGCGCCGCGAAAGCCCGCACGCGACGGTTGGATCGGAATCCCCGATTCGGTCGCATAGGAATAGAGTTGGCTCGGAACGCCGAGCACGCGGACTCGCCCCGGAGATACGCCCAGCACTTCGACGCTCGCATCGGGCGCCTGGTCCGGAGCGTGGGGCATCAAGTAGGTGACCTCCACGCCTCGCGCAACGAGCGCGCGCGTCAAGGCGTGGGCCACCACGCCAACCCCCCCCGCGAAATACGGCGGAAACTCCCAACCGAGCATCAACACGCGCACGCGGCGAGCATAGGGGATCGCCGTTGAAACAACAGTCTCGCAGATCCCGTAGCGCCCCCCCCCGCCACCCGGCATATTCAGCCCGTGTTCGACGCGCACTCGGAGTGGTTGGAAACCGACGGTCTCGGCGGATACGCCACGGGCTGCGCATCGGGTCTTCGAACACGGCGTTACCACGGCCTGCTCGTCTCCGCCGACCGCGCCCCGGATCGACACATCCTCGTCCACGGTTTCGACGCTTACGTTGTGCAAGGGGATGCACAATGGGCGATCAGCTCCCAGGCCTACGCGCCGGATGTGATCGCACCGGATGCGACGCCGTGTCTCGTGGATTTCCAGACCACGCCCTGGCCCACCTGGTCGTTTCGACTGTCCCCCGACTTGAGCGCGCGACAAGAGATCCTGATCCCGCGGGGCCGTTGCCAAGCCATCGTTCGCTGGAGCATCCGGGATGCGCGGGGTGACTCGGCCGACACCACACTGAAGATGCGACCGTACATTTCGGGTCGAGGGCATCACGAGCTACAGCGTTCGGACCCCGCCTTCGCGCTCGAAGTGGATTTTTCCGATCCCTGGTTGCGCTGGCAGCTGGGGCCCGCACGCCCCGCGGTATTCGCGGCCGCCAGCGGCCGATTCCAGGAATCGGCGACGTGGTATCGCGACTTTCGCTATGACGAAGAACGGTCACGGGGTTACCCGTTCCTCGAAGACCTGATTTCGCCGGGTGAATTCGAACTGGAATTCGAGTCCGGCGAAGCCGTGGCGGCATTTTCGTCCGAGCCGTTCGCTCTGCGCCTCGAGGGAGATTCCGTACGCAGCCACGTACGCGCGGCCGTCGAGACCGAATCCGCGCGACGCGGGAGCTTCGCCTCCCAACTCGAACGGTCGTCCGAGGCCTACCGCGTCGCCTGGAACGGAGGCGAGTCCATCATTGCGGGTTATCCATGGTTCGCCGATTGGGGGAGAGATTCCTTCATCGCCCTGCGCGGACTCTGTCTGGCCCGGGGCGACCTCGAAGGGGCGCGAAACACCTTGCTTCGCTGGTGTGACTTCCTTTCGGAGGGAATGCTTCCAAATCGCTTTCCCGACAGAGGAGAGCCGCCGGAATACAACTCCGTGGACGCGGCGCTGTGGTTCGTGATCGTGGTCGACGAACTGCTCGAGCGCGCCCGGAATCAGGGCGCCGTTTCCCGTGGCGATTCGAAACGCCTCGAAGACGCCTGCGAGGAGATTCTCCGATCCTATCAGCGCGGCACCCGGCACGGAATTGTTTGCGACCGCGACGGATTGCTGGCGGCCGGCGAAGCGGGCGTCCAACTCACCTGGATGGACGCTCGCATCGGCGACCACGTCGTCACGCCGCGCATCGGAAAGCCCGTTGAGATCCAGGCACTCTGGATCGCCGCTCTGGGCGTAGCAGCGCGCTGGAACAAAGAATGGGCGTCCCTGGCGGCGCGGGGCGCCAAGGCGTTCGAACTCCGCTTTTGGGACCCGGACCGGGAGCACCTTTTCGACGTGGTCGACGACGGTCACCAGGCCGGTGTGTGTGACGCCCGCCTGCGACCGAATCAGATCCTGGCGCTGGGTGGACTTCGCCGCTCCCTGGTGGACCCCAAACGGACCCGGCACGCACTCGAAATCGTGGAAGAGCGGCTCTGGACTCCCATGGGTCTCCGCTCCCTGGCACCCGACGAACCGGAGTATTGCGGCAGCTACGACGGCGCCCCGGCGAAACGCGACGGCGCGTACCATCAAGGAACCGTCTGGCCCTGGCTGTTGGGACCCTTCGTCGAGGCTTGGATCGCGCTACAACCGGACGCAGCCCGCGGACGCCGCGACGCCCGAAGCCGCTTCGTCGACCCCCTGCTCGCCCATCTGTCGCGTGCCGGACTCGACCATGTTTCGGAAATTGCGGATGGCGACCCGCCGCACCGGCCCCGCGGATGCCCGTTTCAAGCCTGGTCGACGGCGGAATTATTGCGACTCGTCCTGGAGGTCACTCGCCCATGACTCGTGTTCGTTTCGATCGCAACGCGGAGCGCAAACGCTTGGCGGAAAACGATGCGAGACGTGTCCACTGGAAACGGTTCGGCCCCTATCTCGCCGAACGACAATGGGCCACCGTCCGAGAGGATTACTCCGAAGACGGAAACTGTTGGTCCTACTTTCCGCACGACCACGCGCGCAGCCGCGCCTATCGCTGGGGCGAAGACGGACTCCTCGGCCTGTGCGATTCGCGCGGTCGAATGTGCCTCGCCATCGCGCTCTGGAACGAACGCGACAGCATCCTGAAGGAAAGGCTCTTCGGCCTTGGCGGTCCCGAGGGAAGCCACGGAGAGGACGTCAAGGAGCGCTATTTCTATCTGGACTCCACGCCGACCCATTCCTGGGTCCGCATGCTGTACAAGTACCCTCAAGCTCCCTACCCCTACGAGCAGCTGGTCGAGGAGAATGCGTCGCGAACCAAAGACCGTCGGGAATTCGAACTCGAAGAAACCGGAGTCTTCGACGAGCAGCGCTATTTCGACGTCTTTTCCGAATTCGCCAAGGCATCGGCCAACGACATCAGCTGGCGGATCGCCATCGCGAACCGCGGCCCCGACGCGGCCCCACTCCACGTGTTGCCCACCCTTTGGTACCGAAACACCTGGTCCTGGGGGCGGTCCGGAGAGGACGATCACCCGCGACCGCGAATTCGCCCGGACGGAACGTTGGCGTTCGTAACCGAGCACCAGGAACTCGGCCGATTTCGTCTCGAACTGGGCCAACACCCGGACGGAACGCCTCCGAAACTGCTCCTGACGGAAAACGAAACCAACCGCGCGCGCGTCTTCGACGAGGACCGTTCCGACCCCTATGTGAAGGACGCTTTTCATCGCTACGTCGTCGAGGGAGATCCCACAGCCGTGAACCCCAGCGAAGGTTCCAAGGCCGCCGCGCACTACCGACTCGAGATTCCGCCGAACGGGGAATTCGAATTGCGTCTGCGTCTCGTCGCCGAGCCGGAGCGGGCGACGGATCCCCTGGGGTCCAGCTTCACCGAAACGTTTTCACTCCGGCGACGGGAAGCCGACGCCTTCTATGCGGATACGACACCGAAGGGACTCGACGCGGAGGCCGCGGATATCGTTCGCCAGGGCTACGCGGGCCTGCTTTGCTCGAAGCAGTTCTACTCGTTCGCGGTGAAGGATTGGCTGGAGGGGGACCCCGAGCAGCCGCCTCCGCCCCCGGAACGTCTGACGGGCCGGAACTCGGACTGGCGGCATCTCTACAACCGAGACGTCATCTCGATGCCCGACAAATGGGAATATCCGTGGTACGCCGCTTGGGACCTGGCCTTCCATGTCATTCCATTCGCAAAGGTCGATTCCAGCTTTGCCAAGGACCAATTGCTGTTGCTGTTGCGCGAATGGTACATGCACCCGAACGGTCAGATTCCCGCCTACGAATTCGCGTTCTCGGACGTAAACCCCCCGGTGCACGCCTGGGCGGCCTGGCGGGTCTACAAGATTTCGTCGCCGGCCGGAAAACGCGACCGCGTCTTCTTGCGCCGCGTATTCGACAAGCTCCTCGTCAACTTCACCTGGTGGGTCAATCGCAAAGACGTTGGAGGCAAACACCTGTTCTCCGGCGGCTTTCTCGGCTTGGACAACATCGGTGTGTTCGATCGCTCCCAGCCGCTCCCGACCGGCGGCCATCTCGAACAAGCCGATGGCACCGCGTGGATGGCCTTCTACGCGGCGACGATGCTCGCCATCGCACTCGAGCTTGCCTTGGACGATCCCGTCTACGAAGACACCGCATCGAAATTCTTCGAGCACTTGGTCCGGATCGTGGACTCCATCAACACGATGGGGGGCACGGGACTGTGGGATGAAGAGGACGGGTTCTATTACGACCAGCTGAACATCGACGGCAACCGCATTCCCTTGAAGGTGCGCTCGCTGGTCGGTCTGATTCCCCTCCTGGCCGTGGGCGTGCTCGACGACTCGGTCGTCGAGCGCCTACCGGGCTTCCGCAAGCGTCTCGAATGGTTCTTGGGCAACCGGAAGGATCTCGGGCGCCATATTCTTCGCCAGGGTGCGCCGGGCATTCCCGGGCGTCGACTGATGGCCATCCCCTCGCCCGAGCGATTGGAAAGTATTCTGAGTTACTTGCTCGATGAAAGCGAGTTTCTATCGCCGTTCGGAATCCGCTCGGTTTCCCGACATCACCTCGAGTCCCCTTACGTCTTTCAAGTCGACGACCGAAACTACAGCGTGAAGTACGTGCCCGGTGAATCCGACAGTGCAATTTTCGGAGGTAATTCCAATTGGCGCGGACCGATTTGGTTTCCCATCAACTTCCTTCTGATCGAAGCGCTGGAACGCTATCACCATTTTTATGGTGACGATTTCCGCGTCGAGTGTCCCAAAGGATCGGGGCGTTCGCTGACCCTTCAAGAAGCCGCGCGGGAAATTTCGCGCCGACTCACCTCGATTTTTCGGGCCGACGCCCACGGCGTGCGCCCCTGGCACGGTTCCGAGTCACGCTGGACCGCGGATCCCCACTGGCGTGACCTCCAGCAGTTCTACGAATATTTCGACGGCGACACCGCGCGCGGTCTCGGCGCCAGCCACCAAACCGGCTGGACCGCGTTGGTCGTCACGCTGCTCGAGGACGAAGCCCGCCAACGCGCAAAGTAACGCTCGGGCGTCGCCCGGAGGTGCCAACCCCGCGGTCCGCCCCCTAGGTTGTGGCGGGAATCGTGTGACCGAAGGAAACGCCGCGCGGTTCACTCGAAAGTTCGAGCCACCCGGGTTCGCGTTCTCCGCGAATCCGCACCACCACGGCCGTGGTATCGGCGGACGGATTCATTCGGTTTCCGAGACCGACGATCCGGCTGGCGAGGAGTCGCGGAGACAGCTCGGAGGCGGCGTAGACGATCGACGGGTCCTTCACCGCTTCTTCCGCCCCGTCCGAGCAAAGAACGACGGTGTCGCGCGGATTCAAGTCGATTGCGAAGACATCGATCGGAAGATCGGCATCCGAAGTGCCGTTGCTGATGGATTCCGTCAGCTCGTGATCGACGGTCAATTGGTGGCAGCGACGCCCACGCAGCAGATACGCGCGGCTATCGCCGCGATGGCCGATGATTCCACGCTTCCCATGGGCGAGCAGAACCGTAATCGTGGTCGCCATCCCTTCGAGTTCCGGGGAGGCCTCCGCCGTCGCCACGATTTGATTGACCGCATAGCGCAGGGCGCGTTCGACCACCGAGGTTGCGGTGCTCCCGCGCCAGATGTCGGTCGCCAGGGTGTCGTCGGCGGTCTCGATGAATTGTTCGAGGGCCCGCACGGCCACTTCCGACGCGACTTCGCCCGCCGGACGACCGCTGTCCCCGTCGCACACCACGTAGAGCCCGAGTCCCTCTTCGACCAGAAAATGGTCCTCGTTCTCGAGCGACCGTCCCGACCTCGACGCCCCGGATCCTTCCGTACTCATAGTCCCCCCACAGACACCTTGGGCAAACAGCCCGACCGCTCGGTAGTGAACCGTCACCCGAGCGTTCCGGATTGTAACCCAATTGGCTTCGCCGCCCCGCCCTCCGCCCGCTCGCCAAACCCTTGGGGACCCTGGAGCAATTGATTCTTGGGCCGGCGGGGACGTCGCCCCTCTCCCCCTTCCCCAACCGTCTTGCTAATTTCATCGCAGACAACTCGGATTGCCGACGATCGCCCGGTTCCGAGCTCGGTCCGCGTGCTTCACGCGAGGTCTGAAGCCGGAGTCAATTCGGTGCGCATCGGGATCATCCTAAGGCATGCGGATCAGCATGCGGGTGGAGTTCGCAACTACACGGAAAACCTGCTGCCCGCTCTGTTTCGAGCCGGTGGCGACCACGATTTCGTCCTCTTCTACCAGCGCGGCCATCCGCGCGCCTTCGACGACACGTTCCCCAATGTGACTTCCGTGGCGCTCCCGATCCCCACGCGGTTTCTTTGGGACCAGATCGCCGTGCCCTGGCTTGCCCGAAAGCACCGGATCGACGTTTTGTTCAACCCCAAGTTCACGATCCCGCTGTTCACTCGGGCCAAAACGGCATTCGTGCTCCACGGCGCCGAGTGGTTCCGCATCCCCAAGGCGTTTCGCTGGCTCGACCGCACCTATTTCTCTCGGGCCGTGCCCCACTACCTGGAGCGCACCGACTTGGCCATTTCCGTATCGCGCACCGTCGCCGACGAAGCCGTCGAGCGGTTCGGTCTCGACCCGAACAAAGTCGTGCCCATCCATCACGGCGTCGATCACACGATTTTCTCGCCCGACATGGACCCGGAGCGACTCCAAAGCCTCCGCGCGAAACATAATCTGCCCGAGCGTTTCGTGCTCTGGGCGGGACAAATCTATCCGCCGAAGAACGTTTCGAGGCTCCTGCAGGCATTCTCCCGGATCCGCGACCAGGCGCCCCACCATTTGGTCCTTGCGGGGGAACCGCGCTGGGGTGCCAGGCGCGAACTCGAACCGCTGCGCGACCCGGCGCTCGCCGCCCGGGTCCATTTGATCGGCTGGGTCCCGGCCGACGAAATCGCAGCGTTGCTCAACATGGCCGACGCCTTCGTACTCCCTTCACTATGCGAGGGCTTCGGGTTGCCGTTGCTGGAAGCCATGGCGTGCGGCTGCCCGATCGTCGCCTCCAGGACCGGCAGCATTCCGGAAGTCGTCGCGGGCGCGGCCGAGTTCGTCGACCCCTACGATCCATCGGACATCGCGCGAGCGATCGTCCGCGTGCTTTCCGACTCCGAGTACCGCACCGCGCTGCGGGCGAAAGGGCTGCGCAGAGCCGCCGAATTCCAATGGGAACGATGTGCCGCGGAGACTCTCGATGCCCTCGAAGCGATCGCACCGCCGGAAATCGTCTCTGCGCGCATCGTCGTATTGACCGATTCGTTCTTTCCGCCGACCGTGGGAGGCCAGCAGAAACAACTCAACGCCCTGTCGCGAGCCCTGGTCGCTCTGGGAGCCCACGTATCGGTGTGGACCCGCCAGGCGCGGGTCTACGCGCCCAAGCAAGAAGTCGTCGACGGGGTCCACGTATCGCGCATCCCCCCGAGTGGCGACTCCCGCGGTTCGGGCTGGCGCGCCCTGTTTCCGGTCCTCCGACACCAGTTCGGGCTGTTCGTTCAGCTGATTCGAAAACGCCACGCGTACGATCTCGCGCTCGTGTCGGGTTTCAAATCGCTCCCAGTTGCCGCTGCCGGGGCGGGTTGGATCACGCGCAAACCCTTCATCGTGAGGGTCGAGTCGCCCCATGAACTGGATGAGCCCCTGTCCCGCGAAAGCGTCGCCCGCCTGGGCGGACTCGGACGACTGGCGCTGACGATCGCCACCCGGTTGCAATTCGCCGCCGCTGGACGCGCCGCCGCCATCGTCGCCCCCTCCGCTGAAGTCGAGCGCCGGCTGTTGTACAACGGCCTCCCGCCGCAGTTGATCCACCGAATACCGAACGGGATCGACGAACGCATCCAGGGCCCCATTGATCCCGAGGCCAAGACCCGCCTCCGCGGCGAGCTCGGCCTTCCCGCTGAGGCGTGGATCTACGTCTCCGTCGGACGCGTCGCACGCAGCAAGGGGATTCCCGAGCTCCTGCAGGCCTTTCGCGCACTCGCCAAGGAAGCACCGAACGCGCATCTCCTGATCGTTGGATCCGGCCTCGACTCCTTCGACGACTGCGATGCGGAAGTCGAGGCGGCACGCGCGGACCCCGCTCTGTCGAGCCAAATCCACGCCGTAGGCGAATCGAACCGGGTGTTCGAGTATCTCCAGGCCTCGGATGCCTTCGTCTTTCCGAGCCACTACGAGGGTTTCGGGTTGGCGTTGACCGAGGCGCTGGGCTGCGGTCTGCCCGCCATCACGACCCGGGTCGGAATCGCAGACGAAGTGGTCACCGAAGGGCAAAACGGAACTTTCGTTCCGGTCGGCAACGCGGCCGCACTGACCCGGTCCATGCAGGCCTGGGGTCCGGGCGCCGTTCCGTCGGCCCCGGAGGCATTGCGCGAATCCGCGGAGCGAATCCGCAAGCGATTCGACCTGAATGCAGTCGCGAATGCCTACTTCAAACTCACATGGACCCAAATCAAGCGACTCCGGCCGGAGTCGTGAAACTCGCTGGGTTGCAGCGCTATGCGCTGTCGTTTCTAGCCCGTCGCAGCGCCCCGCTACTTCGCGCCCACGGCTTGCTCCGCGCCGTAAAGACCGCTCCCGTACTCGTCGGAGAAATCTCCGCCGAGCGTGTCCTTGTCCTCGCCCCCCACCCCGATGACGAAGCCATCGGATGCGGGGGGACGTTGGCAAAACATCAGCGCGCGGGCGCCTCGGTTCACGTTCTATTCATGACCGACGGTGGAAGCCGTGTAGAGGCATCGGACAACCGCTCGCTCGAAGAACGGATCGCGCACCGGCGCGGCGAGGCGAAAGCGAGCCTCGCCCTGCTTGGCATCCGACACGCGACCTTCGGGGACGTTCCCGATGGAGAACTGAATCGGTCGGAGAACGCGGTAAAGGACCTCGCGAACCTGATCGAGCGGTTCGATCCCGACCTGATCTATGTCCCTTCCTTTCTTGAACAGCATCTCGACCATCGCGCCGCAAACGTCGTCCTCTTGCGCGCGGTGGGCGACACGACGCGCGGTTTCACGTGTTGCGGCTACGAGGTTTCGGCGCCGTTGGTCCCCAATTGGCTCGTGGACATCAGCGATGTCGCTGCGCTCAAACGCCAGGCCATCGACGCCTATTCGAGCCAATTGACCCACACCGACTACCGCCATGCCGCCCTCGGGCTGAACGCGTTTCGAGCCGGGTCCATCCTCGACCTCGAAGGGGGGTTCGCCGAGGCGTTCATACGCTTGCCGTGGCACGACTATCGAACCTGGTGCGAATCGACGCTGCGCGACCTATGACGCCTTTCCGCTTCCCAGTTGCTGGACGATCTCCGCCATCTCTCGGGGAATCAACACACGGGTCCCCACCAGGAGTACTGCGTATCCGGCCATCACCGGGACCGCGGCGTAGTGCCACGAATCCGCTGGCAGCCACACCAGGACGGGAAGGAAGATCGCGCCGAGGAAAGCGGGCCGCACAGCGCTCCGGAAACACGGCAGGATCGCTCCGCGGAAGTTCAGCGACGTCAGCGCTGCCAGGAGAACCCAACTCGACACCGACGCGATCGCGCACCCCGTCGCCCCGAATTTCGGCGAAAGCGCAATCGCCAGCACCCAATACGCCGCAACCGAAGCGACCATCGCCTTCCAGTACACGGCGGGTCGATTTTCCAGAACGGAAAACAGCACTCCGAATTGCGTCACGATCAACGGAAACAGGCCGATCGAGAGTACGACCGCCAGCGAGGAAGCGGCTTCGTAGCCCGGGCCCAGCACGCCCTCCAGGACCCATGGTCCAGCCAGCACGAGAACCCACAGGAACGCCACAGCGCCGATCGTCGAAACGCCGGTCAGTCGTTGCGACCAAGCTCGAATCGCGTCGCCGCGGCCTGCCGCTTCCAGGCGCGTCATCGACGGAAGGAAACTTCCAATCAGCACACTGAGGAAAGAACTCGCCAACAGAAACAGCTGGTTCGCCAGGTCGAAGACCGCCACCTGGGCGGGGTCGTTGAGGCTCCAATCGAGTATCAGATTGCCCGAACGTTCCCATACGGTCTGTACCATCCAAACACCGTAGAACACCGACCCAAGACCGAGCACCGGACGCAGAGCGGAAAAATCGAAGATGAATCGATTCCATTCCTTGCGCGTCAAACCGAACGACAGGGCCGCCAACGCGATTTCCACCCCGAGGAAACCGAGGATCGCACCCTCCAACCCCCACAAGAGAAACCCCACTCCCACGAGGGGAAAGCTCATCACGCGTCTCAAGGGCATTTCGCTCGCGAACGCCGCGAGCCGATCGAGTCCGAACAGAAACGCAAAACCGACGGAATGGAGATCCCTCAGCCAGATCGCGCCAACAGCAACCACAACCATGGCGGTGGACCAGCGACTTCCGTAGACGCTCTCGAGGACGAACCCCAAGGCGAACCCGGCGAGCAACCCGATCGAGGCTTTGACGACGAAAAGCGTCCCGACGAATCGCGCAACCTCCGCCTCCCCCTGCGAAGCCAACCGGGGAATATGGCGCCCGAACAACTCCGTCGATGCCCCGATGCCAATCGCCGCCGCCGCGATGGAGACGACGGAAACCCAAACTGCATATTCCCCGTAGATGTCTGGACCCATCCAACGCGGGATGAAGGCGAGAAAAAGCAGCATGAAGGGATACTGCAAGAGCTTAAGCAACAGCGCGCTGAGCACGTTGGTCGCTGCGTCGCGACCCGAATCCGCCGCCGGAGGGGCATTCATGCCGCGCGAATCCCGTTCATGGAGAAAACACTATAATTTCGATCGGTTGGGGGATGAATGCCGGTTGTCGCGATAGAATCGATGTCAGCACTCGAACTTCAGCGACCCGCCTGGGAAGCGATTCGCAGTCGAATTCCCCGACCGAATCCCTATTTGCATCTCGACTGGCTAGCCCCTTGGTGGAAGCACTGCGGCCAAGGTACGGTCCACGTCGTTCGGGTCGACGCTCCCAATACGGGTCGAGCCATCGGTTTCGCGCCCTTCTTCGTGCGGCCGCGTAGCTTTCGTCATCCATTCCGAACGCTCTCATTCCTCGGATCCAAGCGCACCGATTACCTGGATTGCCTCGTCGACCCGGCGAACGCGATCTCGTTCTTCCGCGAGTTGGCCCAGCATATCCTTACGGTTCCGGTTTCCATGCTTCAGCTTCACGATCTTCCGCATGAATCCCCTACGCCCAGGATGCTTGGGGACGCTCTCGGCGCGCTCGGCGTCCCCTGCGAAGTCGTGCCAGGAAATCCGTGTGTCGGCGTTCCACTGCCGCGTAGTTTCGATGAATGGCTCGCAAGACTGAGTCCCCGCACGCGACGCGATATCGCGTACGACCGACGATACATCGAAAAACACTTCGACGTCGAAGTCGCCGAGTTCGCGCGGCCCGAAGAAATGGACCGGGCGCTGGAGGCGCTGCGAACCGTCTACGAGCAACGATGGCCGGATTCGGCCTCCTCCCTGGCTTCCGATCGCCAATGGAATTTTGCATCCTCCGTAGCGCGCAGCGCCGCGAATCGAGGCGCCTATCGCGTGTGGGTCCTGTACGGCGACGGTGCCCCGGCAGCGGCCCTTTCCGGCTGTTTCGAAGGCGGGATTCTCTACGCCGACGTGTTCGCGCACGCACCCCGCTTTCACGGCTGGAGTGTGGGAAGCGTACTGCTTGGGCGAATCATCGAGCAGGGGATCGCCGAGGGTTGGAACGAGATGGATCTATCCAGAGGCGATGAAGCCTACAAGTTCCGATTCGGCGGTGTCGCAAAGCGAAACTTCGTGCTTCGCGCCTATCCCCGGGGACGGTTGCAGGCCAAAATCATTTCGGGCGTACACCGGCTCGCGGAGTCGCCCCTCTTGGATCGCGTCATACGGACAACGCGCGCGCGGACACCGGCTCAGTGCCGGTAAACCTCCCCCACGATTGGGCCCGGCGCATCCTCCGGTTCACGGTTCGTACCGCGTTCTTGCTCGTGTTGGCCAGCGACGCAGCGGCGGCGGTGGTCGAAGCGCTTCATTTCGAGGGCGTCACGGCGATTTCCGAAACGGAGCTTCGCGGGCGCATGTTGACCGCGGGCCCAGGTTGGAAACCCTGGGTCCCGGCACCGGAGTTCGATGCCGACAGTCTGGAGGCGGACCTCGAGCGCATTGCCGACGCCTATCGCGAGCACGGCTACCACGAATCCGTGGTCCAGTCCCAACTCGAATGGGGTACGGACCATACGGAGGTCGAGATTTCCGTTCTCGTCGAAGAAGGCGAGCCCGTGCGCGTCGAATCCTGGACCGTGGAAATCACGCCCCATCCCCTGCTTTCGGATGCGGATCGCCTGGAGGTCCTCGACGGTCTCCCTTTGGCGCCGGGTGAGGTGTTCGGTGCCTCTCGCTATCGATCGGTTCGCGAGGAGCTCTTGCGTCGGCTGGCCGAACGCGGGTTTCCGATGGCGAGCCTCGACGGTGGTGCCGAGATCGAACTCGCCGTTCGATCCGCCCGTGTCGCCTGGAGTGTCCAGCCGGGTCCCCGGGTCCGATTCGGTGCCAGCGCGGTCGAGGGCCTCGATCGCGTGGACGCCGACCTGGTCGAACGCGAACTCGATTTTTCCGAAGGGGATGTCTTCTCCCTGGCCAGCCTCGAACGCAGCCGGGAATCCATCTACGCGTTGGATCTGTTCCGGTCGGTGATTCTCGAGCCGGAACGAGGCCCGGCTCCCGCACCCGCCGACGAGGCCGAGACCCACTGGCCCATTCGAATCCGTGTCGAAGAACGCAAGCCGCGCAGTATCCGGATCGGGCTCGGTTTCGGCACCGAAGATCTGCTGCGGGTCTCCGCCCAATGGAAACATCGAAACTTCTTCGGCCAGGCGCGATCGCTGGAATTCACGGCAAAGTACTCGTCCCTTCTGGCGGGCGTGGAGGGGACGTTCCGCCAACCCCGGTTTCTGGATCCCGCCACGTCGCTCGCGCTGAACGCCTCCGCGTTTCGCGAAACCACACCGTCCTTCGATGCCCGGCGTGTCGGCGTGAGCAGCAACCTGCGCCGACCGCTCTCGAAACACTGGACGGGGCGCCTGGGCTGGGAGCTGGAACAAACACGCATCTCGCACCTGAAGACCGACTTCAGCGTGGGTGAAGAACCCGACGAGAACGTGAATTTGAGCGTGCTCGAATTCGGCGCGGAATACGTCAACCTCTACGATCGCGTGAATCCCCGCGACGGAACCCGGCTCGACCTCTCGCTGAGGCCCTCCTTGCGCGCCATCGCTTCGGATGTCGACTACCTGAAGGCGCGGGCGGAAGTGACTCACTTCATCCCGCTGGATTCGACCGTGCTCGCCCTGCGCTTGCTCGCGGCCAACATCTCGCCCTGGGGGTCTACGGACGAATCCGATGTCCCCCTCGTGCGGCGTCTGTTTTCCGGAGGCAGCACTTCGGTCCGCGGCTTCGACTATCAACGTTTGGGCCCTCTGGACGACGACGAAAACCCCCGCGGCGGGTTGAGCCTGGTCGAAGGAAACGTGGAGCTGCGCTTCCCCATCTGGAGGGATCTCGGAGGGGTCACGTTCCTGGATGCGGGCCAATTGTCGGCCCGCCCGACCACGTTCCGCCTGGGCGATGTCTTCTACGCGACCGGCGGCGGGCTCCGCTATGGGACACCGCTCGGGCCGTTGCGGTTGGATCTCGGCTACATCATCAATCCGCCGCCGGACATCGGTCGCTTGCGGGTTCACTTTTCGGTCGGACACGCCTTCTGATGCGGCGCCGATGGATCACAGCCTCGATCCTCGTGGCACTCCTGTTGCTGGCGGCTTGCCTGACGCTCTTCGCCGCAAGCCGCGGCATGGCACGCGACGCGCTGCGCGAATTCGCAGAATTCTCCATCGCGAAAGCGATCGGAGCCCCGATCGCGATGGAGGCCTTGGAAGGGCCGCTCTATCCCTGGTTCGAAGTGCGGCAACTCTCGGTCGGCCCGGCCGACGACGCGCTGCTTCGCGCGCAATCGCTGCGCGTCGAGTTCGCGTTCGAGTGGTCCTGGCCACCGACCGTTCGCATTCTCTCCATCCACTCGGACGCGCCGCAGCTCTCGATTCGCCGCCTCCCGGATCAAGACTGGAACGTGGCCCCATGGATCCCGCAAGGAGATTCGCCGCCGGAGGCGGAGAAGGAGGCGGAGTCCACCGGAACCATCGGTCGCGTCAGCGTGCGCGACGCCGAGATCGCGATCGCCTGGAATCCAGATGATCCGACCGATGCGATGCGCCTGCGCGTGAACGCAACCGCTGATGCGCTTCCCCTGTCCTTCGACCTGTCGACGGCACCCGGTTTCCGCGGCGACCTTCAAATCGGGGTCGAGCCCGGCCCGCTTCTGAGCTCCGGCGAGGCGACGCTCGCGATCCGCGGCGGGCGCTGGCAGCTGGCCTCCTCGGTGGCCCATGGGAACGATCTCGATCTTCGCATCGAGGGCCACGGATCTCCCACAACGGTCGAGAATCTCTCCGGCCACGCGGTGGCGCGCGACTTGGCTGTCCTGCGATCACTCGCCATGGACGAGACCTTGGCCGGTTCCCTCGACGCCGAATTTTCTCTGCGCGGTTCCGCCGATTCACCCACGGGCGAACTTACGGTTCGCGCGCCTTCCTTCGCGATCCGCGGAACACGCGCGGAGCAGTTCGTATTGGTCGCGCAGCTGCTCGGAAAGGACAGCGTTCGGGTCGAGCGGCTCGAACTGTCCGTCCGAGAGGTCAACGCCTCCCTCAGCCAACCCGCGCTGCTCCGTTGGGTGGGGAACGGCGTCGAGCTCTTGGATGTGCAGCTCGAACTCCCCAACGGACGCATCCGGGCGAACGGTGGAATCCTCGACACTGGGTTCCAGGCCTTTCACGCATCCTCGGAGCGCTTAGCCGCGGAGCCCATGGGCCGTTGGCTCTCGACCCCCGAGGCGTTGGGCGGCCTGATCGATTTCGCCATCGATCTCGATGGCCCCTTCGCGCATCCCGTCGCCCGTGGAAACCTGCGCTGGCGAGACCCCCAGGTGGGAAGCCTGACGGTCGAGAAGCTCGAACTCGAAGCCGTGACCGAAGATCGCTGGCTACGCGTGCGGGGAACCCTGCGCGGAGCAGGCCAATCCCTCGACATCCGCGGCCAGGTCTCCCAAGACCTGCTGATCCAGGAGCCCGAAAGCCTGCTGCGATCGCCGGACACGAGCGGCGTCCTTCGCGCGGAGAATTTCGACTTGCGAATCCTGTCCCCTTTTCTTCCTCGCGGAATTCGGTCCCCGGGCGGAACCCTCGACGGAACGGTCGATGTAAAGGGTGGGAATCCTGAACCGCGCATCGAGGCGCTCGTCACCCTACGCGAGGGTTCCATCGAGGTGCCGATCCTCAGGCGGACCTTCGCGCCGATCGAAGGCCAGCTGCGTTTCGACCATAAGAAGGCGGTGATCGAATCGATCCGAGTGGGCCCGGAAGCCGCCTTGACGCTGGGCGGGAGTTTCGATTTCGGCACCACCCCAGCGCGCGCCGACCTCCGCGCCGTATTCGATGCATTCGAGCTCTCGCGCAGCCCCCTCGCCCGCGCCAATCTGAGCGGCAACGCGCGAATCTCCGGCCCCGTGGACGCGCCCCGCCTGGAGGGCAAACTCGCGTTCGAAAAGGTTCGCATCGATCTACCCAATGCCGACGATCCGATCCTGCGCGAAATCCAAGTGCTCGGGAATGGCGGATCCACAGCGACCGAGTTGCGCGAGCGGCCTCCGACCCCGGGTTCCTACGATCGCGCCGCGATCGATCTCGAAATCGTGGTGCCGCGGGATACGTTCATCCGCGGACGAGGTGGCGCGATCTATCTCGAAGGACGACTCGACCTCCGCAAGGAGCCCCGGGCCGCCCTTCGCTACACCGGACAAGCCAATGTGGTTCGCGGAACCTACGAGCTCCACAACCGCCGATTCAAGATCCGAAAGGGCACTGCCACGCTCGCCGGCGAGGCCGCCGTCGACCCGGTGCTCGACGTCGAAGCCGCTCATGTCGTGCGCGATGTCGCGATCCTTGCGCGAATCAGCGGACGGGCCTCCTCGCCTTCGATTCGTCTCGACAGCGAACCCTCCCTCTCGGACGCGGACAAGATCTCCTATCTCCTTTTTGGCCGTCCCTCGAACGAGATTTCGACGACGCAGCAGGGCAACCTCCAATCCGCGGGTCTCCAGTTGGCGGCCGGGATGGCGGCCGCAGAGGCGAGTCGGCTCCTCGGCGAGCGATTCCCCGTCGATAGCGTGGACGTCCGACTGAATGAAGATGGAACGCTGGGTGCGCTCGGATTCGGAAAAGCCGTCAGCGAGCGCGTGTTCGTTCGCTATCGCCGAACCCTCGGGTTGGACACCGAAGACGAAGCCGAAGTCGAACTCAAGCTTTCGCCCAACTGGAGCGTCGAAAGCGACCTGTCGACCAGTGGGAGCGCTGGAGCGGACGTCATCTGGACATTCGACTACTGACCCCGCCCGTGCTTCGACAGCAACCGAACTCACCCTGTCGCTAGCTGGGCGAAAACGTGCGATCATGCTCAAACGCTTGGCTCACGCCAAAACAAGAAGGTGCAGTATGAAACTCAGTCGCTTGGCATTGTTTGCCTGGGTTCTGTTGATCGGAACCGGATGCGCGACCTCACCCGGTCTCCCCGACACGTTTTTGAACCCGCTGAATCGCATGACCGCCGAAGAAGGCCAGCGCCTGCTCACCGAAGGCCAGCGCGTCGTGAAAGACGCCGAAGTGGACATCAAACGGGGAAAGGCCCTCGTGAAGGATGGTCGCGCTAGACGCAAAGATGGCGAGGCGTTGGCGACCCGTGGCCGCAATGCGCTGCGCGCCGCCGCGATGGCGGAAGAAGCCGAGCGGCTCGCCTTGCAAGCAGAAGCGCTCAAGCAAGAGTCGTTGCCCTAGGACCTGGCGGCCCCAGCGCCGGCCCCATGACGGCAATACGGCGTCTCTAGACGGCGGGATCGCTTTCGCCGGGCGGCATTTCGCCACCCTCATCCGGTTCCACCGGCTCTCCGTCTTCCGAAATTCTCTCCATGCGAAGGCGCTGGACACGTCGACGCGAAACATCCAATACGGTGGCGCGGTAGGGCCCGACTTCGACGTGCTCGCCCCGCTGAGGCAAGCGCCCCAGACGCGCGCTCACGTGGCCGCCGATCGTTTCCTCGTCCTCGTGCTCGTCATCGGACAGCTCGAAATCGAGGCGATCGAATAGCTCCGGCAGCGACATCCCACCGCGCACTTCGAAGCGCCCCGCTCCCAACTCGTGCAGATCGCGATGACTCTCGTCGAACTCATCTCCCAGGGGGCCCACGATTTCTTCGAGCGCGTCCTCGCGGAACGCCAATCCGATCACCGTCCCGTGCTCGTCGACCACGGCCGCGCAATGCGATTGGTTCACCTGGAGCTGAAGCAGGAAATTCGAGAGCGGCATCGTGTCCGTGACGATCAGCGCATCCCGACAAAGCGCTCGCAGGTCCACAGTCCCCGAACCAATCGCCTGATCGAGGACATCCTTGGCGTGTATGAAACCGAGAATCGAATCCAATCCCTCCTCACACAGCGGGAGGCGACTGTGCCCACTCTTTCGAACGCGGAGCAGGTTTTCATCTGCATCGCGCTGCAGGGAGAGGAATTCCACATCGACGCGAGGCACGATGACGTGACGCACTTCGAGGTTGATCAAGCGAAATACGTTCTCGGTCAGCTCGAACTCGCGCTCAGAAATCTGCCCGGATCGCGCCGCAATTGACATGATGCTGCGAATTTCTTCCGCGGAGTGGGTTTGCTCGTGGGAACCCGGCGGAAGCCCGGCGATCCGGAGCAACCAATTCGAAATCCCGTTGATCAGTGCAATGAACGGGCCGAAGATCCAGGTGAATACGCGCAGGACATAGGCCACCGCGAGGGACGTCCCCTCGGCGCGACGCAACGCCCACATCTTCGGCGCCTGCTCGCCGACGGTCATGTGCAAGACCGTAATGACGCCGAAGGCCAGCGCGATCGAGATAAATGACACCCAACCCGAAGCCGCCACCGAAAAGCCCATCATCCCCGCCAAGGCGATCAAGACGACGGAGACCGCAGGTTCGCCCAGAGCCCCCAAGATGAGGCTGGCCAGCGTGATGCCCAATTGGCAGGACGACAGGTAGCGATCGAGGTGCTTCAAGATGTGTTCGACGACTTTGGCGCTCCTGCTTCCGTCCATGGCGAGCGCTTCGATCCGCGACGCGCGCACCTTGACGAGTGCGAACTCCGCCGCCACGAAGAATCCATTGAGAACCACGAAGAAAAGCGTGGCGCCCAAACGCCAGGCGATTCCGTACGCATCTAGGGTGTGACTCGAAGTTTCCACTATTTCGCCTTCGCCTCGTTCCTATCCAGCCTCTTCTGAGAATTTCACGGGCCCGCTCGATTCAGTCGAGGCGCTCGCCCATGTCCCCTTCATCGAATTCCGATGTCCCTACCCATGGCGCCCCCCTACCCGAGGAGCGGCATGAAGAGCACGGCGAAGCCGAGGAACGCCGCGAAACCGACGACGTCGGTAATCGTCGTCAGAACGATCGACGCCGACTGTGCGGGGTCACGACCGAGCGACTGCAAGAGCAGTGGAATCGCGGCGCCCGCAAGACCCGCCGCCCCCATGTTGACCACCATGGCCAAGACGATGATGAGCACGAGTCCAATCCGTCCGTCCCAGAGAAACACCGCCAACCCCGTGCCAACCGCGACGGCAAGCCCATTGATCAGGGCGGCGAGCGTCTCCTTGGTGAGCAACCGGCGCGTCGTCCCGGGAACGAGCTCACGCAGCGCGAGCCCGCGCATGACGACGGCCAGCGACTGGGCGCCGGTGTTCCCGCCCTGCCCCGCGACCACCGGCAGGAGAACCGCCAGAGCGGTCACCTTTTGAATCGTGTCTTCGAACATACCCACAACGGCGGCCGCCAAGAAGGCGGTGCCGAGATTGACGTAGAGCCAGGGCAGCCGCTTGCTCACCACCGTCGTCACCGGCGAAAGTGCACGCTCGTCGTGCCCCGCACCCACCATCTTCTGCAGGTCGCCAAACGCCTCTTCCTGCATGGCGGTCAGAATCTCGTCGGGCTTGACGACGCCCAACAGATAACCCTCGGCATCGACCACGGGCAGCGCCACGAAGCGTCGACTCTGGATCAACGAGGCCACTTCATCGCGCCGCAAGGTGGCGGGAACCGTGACCAGCGCGCGTCGCACCATGGGCTCGATGGGGTCGCTCGGTGTGGCCAACAGCAGCTCGCGAATGTTGAGGACACCGACGAGTTTGTCCTCTCGATCCGTGACGTAGAGGTAATAGAGGGTTTGTCGCCGCGCCCGTCGCACCGCCGCAATGGCCTGCTCCGCGGTCACGTCGACGCGGATCGAGGTGACGTGGGGATCCATCATGCCGCCCGCCGTATCGGGCGGGTACTGCAGCAGATTCCGAATGCCTTTGGCCTTGTCAGCAACGATCCCCGAGAGCGCGGCCTCGCGCAGCGCATCTTCCAGGTGGTTGAGAATCGCTGCGGCCTGTCGCGTGGGCAGTTGCCCCAAGAGGTCACGCGTCCCTTCGGGGCCGATCCGCGAAAGGATCGCCCCCGCCGAGCTGGGTGCCAGACGCTCGGTAACGCCTCCGGAAATTTTCGTCGGCAGGCGCTTCAGTACTTTGGCAGCCTCCTTGGGGTTCATCGCCTCCAACGCGCGCGCGACGTCGGACGGGTGTCCCCCCGCTAGCGCGCGCACGACCGATTCCATTGCCGAGATTGCCATCAAATCCTCCCGTATGGGTCCAGAAAAAGGCTGGGGTCCAGGCTCCTACCGCGCGGCCCCCGCAGGTTTCTCGCGTAGGGACAACTTGACCGTGTCGGGTGTGATGGACACGATCTCGACGTCCTCGGGGTGGCTCACGTTGGCCGCCGTGAGGGGGAACGTCCTGCGCCCCAGTTCTACGAGCAATGCGTCCAGGCGCACCCGAAGAGCATCGGTGCTGAGAAAGTAGACCGCCCGGCGTGGCCCGGAAATCACGACACGCACGGTCTCCGGTTCCATGGTTTCGAGCTCGTAGGCTGGGGGCAGGCTGCGAAGCGAAATCGGCACGACGCGTTCGATTTGAACCTCGGTTGCACCCGGCACGGCGAGCAACCACATCGTAGCCGCAACCGGAATGGCCAATAGACCTTCGCGCCAACGCTGCAGAAAGCGAAATCGACGCCGGCCCTCGCCGCCAACCGGTGCGAGCCGCTGCTCGAAAGCTCGGACTTCGTCGGCCGCGCGATGCGGGGTCGTCAACGTGCGCAGTTCACCGGATTCGGCCACCGACACCGTGCCCCGCTCTTCGGAGACGATCACGCAGAGGGCGTCGGTTCTTTCGGAGAGTCCCAAGCCGGCCGCATGGCGGGTCCCGCGTTGACCCAACTGTTCGTGGTTGGTCGAAAGGGGAAGATGCGCCGCGAAGCGCGAAATTCGATTCCCCTCGACGATCACAGCGCCGTCGTGCCCGGCTGAGCTCGGATCGAAGAGGGATAAGAGAAGGGGCTCGCTGATGTGTGCATCCAGGACGAGACCGCCATCGATGTGACCCTCCAAAGGCTCACGGCCCGGAAAAACGATCAGGGCGCCCTGGCGATGCTCAGCCAAATACGCCACGGCGCGCACGATCTTGTCGATCATGTCGGGACCGGAAGTGGGTAAGCTCCTCCGAAACCAAACCGACGCGATCTGCTCGAAGAGGCGGCGGAGGTCTTGCTGGAACACCACGACGGCGATCAGCGCACCCACTGCGGCGAAGCCCTGCATGAGCCAGGTGGTGAGCACGAGTCCCAACTGGCGCGCCACGAGATAGACGCCGAGCAGAATTCCCAAGCCGACCAGCGCTCCCCGGGCCGGCGTTCCACGCACCCAGGCAATTCCAGCCCAGACGAGTAGCCAAACGGCCGCCAGATCGAGCACCTCGACCAACCGCACCGGAAATTGAATCTCTGTCATCCGCGTTGCACCCGACACATCCAATCAGTGGGTCATTCGCCCCAAAATAAAGCGTTTCAGAGAACTCCGTAGAGATGACCCGTGAAGGCAATATAAAGGATCATCAAGAGATAGCCGTCCCACTGGGTCATCTCTCGCTCCTGGAGAACGAAGAAACAGAGCGTGGTCGCTCCGAGCATGCAAGGGAGACCGAAGTAGAGCATCTCCGTCGGGATGGTGATGGTGCCCAACAAGGCCGGGAGTCCGATCACGCCGAGTCCGTTGAAAATGTTGGAGCCGATCACGTTTCCCACCGCGATCTCCGGCTTCCCCTTCCGGGCGGAGCGAATCGTGACCGAGAGTTCGGGAAGCGAGGTCCCGAGCGCGATCACGCTCGCGGCGATGACAGCGCTCGAAATCCCGGCCATTCCCGAAACCCGCGTCACGGCCACCACCGTGTAGTGGGCGCTGACCTGCAGGATGACACCGCTCCCCACCAGGGAGAGCCAAATCCACAGATTGACTCGGGGCTGCCGCTCGGGGACATCGGGCGCCAACAGGGTCGCCGTCCCCCCATCGCTCGAAGTCATCGCATACACGAGAAAAATCGCCAAGGCCAAAAGGCTGAGAACCCCCTCCATCCAGCCGATCTCGCCATCGATCGAGAAAAGCAGCAGAAGCAGTGCCGAGCCGAATAAGTATGGAAGGTCGACGCGCACCAGCTCGTAGTCCACCCGCAGCCCCCGCCCCAAAATGGCCGCGACACTCAGGATCAACAGGATGTTGGTCACGTTCGACCCGATGACGGTGCCTGCCGCAATTTCGGAAACGCCGTTCCATACCGCGGAAATCGATGAAATCAGCTCCGGGAGGGACGTGCCCAGCGCCACGATCGTGACCCCAATCAGAAACGGCGGCATGCGGAAGGCGATTCCCACCTTCTCACCCGAGCTGATAAAAACGTCCGCGGCGGCCACGAGGCCCGCGAGACTCACCGCAAGAACCGCCCCCCACACGAGCAGGTCGTTCATTCGGTTGCTTCCGCCGCACGCAGTGGCGCGTTGGAGCCGACCCGCGTCGCGATCCCGCGCAATAGCCGCCCGAGAATGTCCGCGCCGGTTAGAATCCGCCGCTCCGTTCCCCAAAGGAGCATGACGTCGCGATCGATCACGTCGTCTTCCTCGGATTCCGGTTCGACTTCGAATTTTCGCAGCAACGGACCGAGCCTGGCGCGCGCATCCTCGACGACGATGGGGCGGTGACAGAATCGGGCCGGATCGAATTCGCCCATTTCCAGAAGCGCGGTCCGGAGCAGACCGTCCGCATCGATGACCCACTGGGGTACACCCGCGACATCCTCCAAGACCACCCACTTTTCACCGGACGCCTGAATTCGCTGAAGCCACGCGTCTTCGGGGCGACGCGTCAACGGAGGAAGCGAGCCGTCCGGAACCGAGATCACGCTTTGCGGGTTGATGGGCTGGCCCTCGCCCCCGATCGCAAGGTCATCGAGTGTCAGAAAGTTCAACGCGCCGGTGCCTTCGGCGAGGCCGAGATCCGACTCCTCCGCATCCACATGAAGCTGAATCACCTGCCTGAAATCGCTCTCCCCGAAGAACACGATGCCTTCCTTGCCGAGCATTCGGTCCAACAACATGGCCGTGGGCTTCGCCACCGGATAGAAGAGCACCTGATAGAAACGAACGAGCGGAGCCAATCTCGCGCCGACCGAAATCGCATGGCGCGAGAAGAACGCCTGGGGTCCGATCTCGCCAAAAAACGTGATTCCGAAGGTGGCGAAGAGAAAACCTCCGACTCCCGCAAGAACCGATTCCGACAGGAGTGTCAGTAAGCAATTGACCGCAACGTTCCCCCAGAGCAGCGTCGTGAGCAGAAAATGGAAGTCTTTTCGAAGCTCCAGAATCCGGACCGCGTCCGGATTCCCGCCTTCGGCCTCCGCTTCGAGGCGAAGACGACTCACGCCGAGCAGGGCGAGGTTCAAGCCCGAAAAAACCCCCGAATTCGCGAGACAAAGTCCAATCCCCAACCAGGTGAACGTCTCCAAAGCGAGTTCCTCCATTGCAGACGCGCACGGTTAGACCCAGCGGACCTTCCGAAATAACCAATATTGAAATCCGGCAACGACGACGAGCGCCGCGCAGACGAGGGCGAACGCGCGCGAGTCCTCGGTACCGGGAATGCCTGCCACGTTGATGCCGAGCAGGCCCGTCAGAAACGACAACGGAAGAAACATTCCCGCGATGATGGACAACGCGTACATCCGTCGGTTCATTTGCTCGGAAAGGCGGAGATTCTGTTCTTCTTGCGTGACCGCCGCGCGTTCCCTCGCCGCCTCCAGATCCTCGACGTAGCGCGTCGTGCGGTCCGCCACTTCCCGCAGCCGAAGGCGCGCCGGTTCATCGAGCCAGGCGACGCGCTCGGTCTGAAGGCGCGCCAAGGCGTCGCGCTGAGGGGAGAGATAGCGTCGCAACGCAATGGCTTGCCTGCGAACGCCCGACAATTGCGCACGCTGATCCTGGGCTCGATCGTCCGAAAGCGCCTCTTCCACCGAATCGAGTCGTTCCTCCAGGTCGTTGATCACCGCCGAGATGCGCGTAACCAGCCCATCGCCAATGTCGACCAGAAATTCGGCGACATCGCGCGGCCCCTTTCCCGCCCGCAAGTTCTCCGCGATGGAAGAAACCGCGAACAACTTCTTCACCCGGGTACTGACGATGCGATCCCGCTCGAGCCAAATCCGAATCGACACCATATCCTCGGGGTCCGCTCCCGGATTCAAATTGACGCCGCGCAGGATGACGAGCAGCCCCTCCCCGCTCGGAACGCTGCGCGGCCGGGTTTCTTCCGCCAACAGCGCTTGCGCGATCGACGGTTCGAGCCCGCTTTCGCGCTCGAGCCACGCCTTCGAATGCGCGTCCGCTTGGTCGAGATGAACCCAGAGAACGCCGTCACCCGGGCGCCAACTCCGCACGCCATCCCAATCGAGGTCGCTGCCAGCCCCGTGTCCATCGAGTCGAAACCCGTGTATCAGTGCCGACTCGCCCGCCATCACGCCTCCTTGCCCTTCGCCAAGGCCGCCCCCGCGGCGGGATCCACGCTTCGCAGGTGCAGATCCCGTTGCGGAAACGGAATCTCGATCCCCGCCTCCGCTAGCGCGTTGTTGATCCCCACCGCGACATCACTGGCAACCGCCAGGTAGGACATGTTGGACACCCAGAAGCGCAGCTCGAAGTCGAGCGAGCTGTCCCCGAACCCTCTGAACAGGGCCGTCGGCGCGGGATCGCGCAGAACTGCTGAATGTGCGCCCGCGACGCCATTCAAGATCTCGATGACACGCTCGGGATCCGAGCCATAAGCGACTCCGACCGGTAGCTCGACGCGACGGGCGCGATCGGAAAGCGTCCAGTTGATGACCTGGTCGGAAATCAGGTTTCCATTCGGAACGATGACTTCCGCCCCCTGGAACGTACGCACCGTACTGGAACGGATGCCGATGCGTTTGACGTCGCCAAGCAGCCCCCCGACCTCGACCGTGTCACCGACTTGAATGGGACGCTCGAACAACAGGATCAGGCCCGAAACGAAGTTGTTCACGACATTCTGGAGTCCGAAACCGATCCCCACTCCGAATGCGCCCGCCAGCAGCGTAAAGCGACTCAAGTCGACGCCGGCTGCAGCCACGGCGAGGAAGAACCCGAACAGGAGAACGGCGTAATGGATCGTGGCCGACACCGCATTCGGAATCCCGCGTTGCAGATTGAGCCGGGGATAGACGTCCTCCTGGAGAACCGTGCGAATTCCCCCTGAAATCATCAATGCCGCACAAATCGTGATTCCGAAGGCGAGAATATCTCCGAGCGAGAGCGCGACGGTTCCCAGCGTCAACGGGGTCGTGAGTACAGCGGTGAGTATCGAATGCGCCGTCGTCCGAATCGCGAAAGCGCCCAACGACACGTAGACCCACGTCAAGAACGCCGCAATTCCGAGCCAGCGGTCGGCGCGAGCGGAAAACGTTCGCTCATACAGCCGCACGACCCCGATGCTTCGCGCAGTCCGCGTGTGCACGAGGACGGACACGACGACGCTGAAGACCCGATACGCGGCGTAGAGGATCACCGCGGAGTAGATGCTCGCAAGGGCGCCTTCGCCCAGGACCTTCGAGAACGCGAAATACCCGAACAAATTCGAGACCAGCGAGACGACGAACAACGCCAGCGCCAATCGAATCCCCAGCCCCAACGACCGGGGAACGTGATCCTCGCTCGACAGCGTCACGAGTCTGCTGGGGTGAAGCAGCGCAACGATCACCACCGCCGCGGCGGCCGTTTCGGCGGTGAACAACAACCGCTCGGCTACGGGAAGGGCCGCGATGAGGTCGCGCATTCGATCCGTCAGGTAGAAGACGGCGAGCGAGAACAGCAGCGGCCGAAAGGTCGACGCCATGATGGGTGGAAGCAAACGGAGAATCGGAATGACCAACAGGAGGCCGACGATGTCCGTTGCGATCGCAGGTGCGAGCGGGTACAGCAGAGGTGCGATCAAAATCGCAACCAGGAAGGCCATCGAGATGGGCCGACGAAATACGTGAACGGCCGTGCCGAGCACCGGGTCTTCCGCAGTCCACGTCGAGACGCGACGACTCAACGCCCGCGCGCCGACGAGTGCCAGAACGAAACCCAGCAGAAGGATCAGCGCAGAGCCGCTACGGGCGGCGACAAAACCGCGCAAGCTCTCGAGGTTCCGCGCAAGCGTCTCCCGAACACCGCCATCCGCGATATCCGTGACGCGATTGAATGCCCGCCACAGCGGCGGGCTGTCGGGCTCGAAAAGTCGCCTTCGGAGATCTTCCCGGGTCGCGACAACCCGATCCAGATTGTCGGCGACGAAGACCTCCTCCTTCGAGACCCGGCTCTGAAGCGTCAATACGAGACTGCGACGGTCTTGCGCCGTGTCTCGACGCAAGGCGATGTCCTTGAGACTTTCACGAATTCCGGTGTCGACGACTTCCGGTGCACCCGACTCCAACGACTGTTCGAGCGTCTTCGACCAGAGTTGCTGGAGTCGTTCGAGTTCCGCGAGATCGCCTTCGAGCGCCGTCGCGCGCCGGGTCAGAATGCGACGCCAGTCCGCAAGCTCCGTGGCCCGCGTCGTCCAAGACCGCTCGTAGTCCTGCAGGGGACCGAGGGACGGCGTTGCCGCCAGGAATTCATTGAGGCGATCCGCCTTCTCGCGCAGCTCCTCGCGACGGGCCGGCAGTTCCTTTTCGATCCGCTCCACGTCGGGGAGAACGATGAAGCGCTGATCCATCGCCCTCAATTCGCGATCCAGTTCTTCGGCCCGGTCCGCCACTTCCGGAAGCGGAACGAACGCCTCGACGGGCGGTTCGGGGGCCGGCGGGCCGGCGATCTCCGGCGCAGGTTGAGCCCAGATCGCGCTACCGCCCAGGCCCGCCAAAAGAAGCCCGAGGGCCGCACAGCGAATCCAATCCATCCTCACTTCGTACCTCATCGCGCAGCGTGGATGCGCATCGGGAAGCCCAGTGTACCGAGGGAAGAGAAGAGCGATCCCTCGGGACAGACCATGTGTCCAATTCAACACACAACCCATCGATCTACGCGCGGTCGCGAGCTGGGCGAGGTTCGCCGCTGCCCGCGGGACACCCGACAAAGCGCCTCCGAAACAGCGACGAACCCCCGAAGACCGGCGTGGATCGGGAAACCGCGATCGCCCCGCGAAGCCGGCTAGGATCCCGCCATGTCATCTGCCGCGAACACCCGCTAGTGGAACAAACCGAGCGCTTGGGACTCGTGTTCGCGGGCTTGTGCGCCCTCAACGGCGCCTTCTACCCCGCGGTTGCCAAGCTCACGACGACGGCTGCCGACCCCCTGTTCGTCACCGCAGCCACCACGGGATTCGGGGGCCTTACCGCCGCAATCGTACTCGGCACGCGCGGACAACTTCGTCAATTGGTCCAACGTTCCACCGCGCCCTACCTGGCGCTCGTGGGATTCCTGGGAACGACGCTGGCCTTCATCCTGTTTTTCATCGGCGCCGAGCGCTCTTCGGCCATCGACACGGTTCTGTGTCTTCAGGCCGAACCGATCTATTCCCTGATCATGTCCTGGATCTTCCTCGGACACCGCCCAACGCCGCGCCGGCTCGTCGCCATTGGCGTTCTCATCGGGGGAATCGTTCTCGCGCTCGGTGACGCGGGATTCGCGGATCCCGTCGGCGTGGGGATCCTTCTCCTGACTCCTCTTTGCTGGCAGCTGAGTCACCTGGTCGCACTCCGCCGTTTACTGGGCGTTCCGCCGCTCGTGCTGACCGGCGCGCGCTACGTCTACGGCGGGATTTTCGTCGTCCTCTATTGGTTCGTCAGCGGCGGAGAAACGGGCCTCGCGGATCGTTCCGCGATCATGGCCCAACTTCCGTTGCTGGCGCTTCAAGGCGTCGTACTCGGCTACGTGGGAACGCTCTTGTGGTACCAGGCAATCGCTCGCCTCGACCTGGCCCGCGCCACCGCGGTCGTCGTTCCGTCGATCCCACTCCTCTCCCTGGTCGCCAGCTTCACGTTGCTCGGAGAGATCCCTACCGAATCGCAAAGCTTGGGCCTGATCCTCACCGCAACGGGAGTGTTCCTCTTCCTGCGGGCTCCCCATCCCGTAGAAGCACGAGAGCGGATTCCGACCCAAACCGCCCCGATCGCGGCACCCGAGGCCTTTCCAGCCTCGCCCGAGAAACCGTAGATTCGACCGCAACCCGTAGAGCGGGCCCCTGGGAAACGGCTCGGCGGTAGCCCAAACTACAGTCATCGTGGCCGACGCGGTTCTCCCAATTTTCACGTCGGCTCGGGGGTGTAGCGACATGGATTTCGAGCATTCCGAGCGAGCCCGTCTCGTGATGGACCAGGTCGAACGATTCGTCCACGAACGAGTCGTGCCGAACGAGCCGACCTACCGGGATCAACTCCAACACACCGACGAGTGGCGAAAGTGGCGCATTCCGCCGGTCCTGGAGGAGCTCAAGGCCGAGGCGCGCGGGCTCGGCCTCTGGAACCTCTTTCTGCCGGACGAACAATACGGCGCGGGCCTCGACAATCGGGAATACGCGCCGATCGCCGAGATCACCGGCCGCAGCTTCCTGGCTCCGGAAGTCTTCAACTGCAGCGCACCGGACACGGGCAATGCCGAGGTCCTGGTGAAGTACGGATCCGAGGACCAGAAGCGGAAGTGGCTCACCCCGCTGCTGGCCGGCGAAATCCGCTCGGGCTTCGCGATGACCGAACCCGGCGTGGCCTCGAGTGATGCCACGAACATGGAGGCCACCTGCGAGGTGGTGGACGACGAGGTGGTGATCAACGGGCTCAAGTGGTGGACGAGCGGAGCGGGAGATCCGCGCTGTCGATTCCTGATCTTCATGGGTGTGACGGATCCCGACGCCGCCCGTCACGGGCGTCACTCCATGGTGATCGTACCCATGGACGCCCCGGGCGTGACGATCGTCCGCATGGTGCCGGTTCTCGGGCACCTGGGTGAGCCCCACGGCCATGCTGAGATCCGCTTCGAAGACGTCCGGTTGCCGCTCGACCATTTCATCGCAGGGCCCGGACGCGGTTTCGAGATCGCACAAGGTCGCCTGGGCCCCGGCCGAATCCACCACTGTATGCGCGCCATCGGTGCGGCCGAGCGGGCATTGGAACGCCTTTGCGAGCGCGCTGTCGCGCGGGTGGCTTTTGGAAAGCCGCTCGCCAACCTCGGTGGCAACCGCGACATCATCGCGGATTGCCGCATGGCGATCGATCAGGCGCGACTCCTCACCCTCAAAGCCGCATGGGCGCTCGACACCGTGGGGACTTTCGGCGCGCTGGTGGACATCTCGGCCATCAAGGTCGTCGCGCCGAATGTGCTCCAGCGAGTCGTCGACGCGGCCATCCAGATCCACGGCGGCGAAGGAATGGCCGATCCCGAACTCAACTACCTGATGGGAATGGCGCGCGCACTGCGCCTGGCCGACGGCCCCGACGAGGTACACCGGGCCATGGTCGCGCGACTGGAGCTCGAGAAATACCTGAAGCGCTAGCCGCCCATCGTCATTCGAGGGATCGCGTCAGCACGATACTGACGGATTCGCTCTTCGGGTCGAACACGATTCGGGCATCCCCCGAGATCAGTTGGGCTCGGACCTGGGCCACCTTCTCCGCAACTTCCCGCTCCACCACGCCGTAGTCCGTGCCGTCGCGCGTCACGAATTCCTCGATCAGCCCCTCCAAGGCTTCAGCGCTGAGCTGATCCGGAGAGAGTTCTACGCCCTGCTCTTCGTCCTCGTCGGTCAATGGGGAGCCTCCGTGCGGGCCATTGTGTCACACCCCGAATCCGCCGGGCCCGGAGCGACAATCCGCTGACAGGACCGGAAGTTAAGGGAAAAACCGCCTCTGGCCGATGTACGGGTGTACACGTTCGAGGAGCGTCTGGCGATGAAGTTTCCGAAACCGCGCACCTGGATGGCCCTATTTGCGATCAGCGCAGTGGCGATCGCCGCGTCCGCCAGTCCCCAGGTACGCGCCTTCGTGGCCGCCCATTCGGGCGAATCAGAAAACGCATGGCTCACCCGCTTCACCCACAGCCTCGAACGCGGCGAGTGGGTGCGCGCACCGGTGGACTGGGAGCCGGATCTCGATGCGGCGATCGCGCGCGCCAGCGCGGAAGAAAAGCCGATCTTCGTCCTCGTCTACGTCAAATACCTGGGGAACCCACGCGCCGAACAGTGTTGAGTGGGCCACGACGCCCTGCAGTTTCGCATGGCAGAAGATCCCGAGCTGGTGGAATGGATCAATCAGGCGACGGTCCCCGTTCGCATCGATGTCACGGAGTATTTCCCGAGCTATCTGCCCGCCTTGAGCGAGTGGGGTGAGTCCTTCGGTCGGATTCCGTGGCTCCACTACGGCTACGGTTGGTTCACGATGATCGACTCCCAGGGCCAGCACAATTTCGGCGTCTCGGGCTGTCAGTGCGTGAGTCACATGGTCGATAAACACCCCTACAACGATGTGTCCGAGCAAGCCCATCGGTTCTACGACCGATTCCAGTCCGCCAAGGCCATGGCGAACGATTCCGCAGGTCTGGCCGCTCTTCGCGCGAGCGTCGATCGGGAAATGGTCGAAAGTGCCCACTGCAACGTCGACGGCCGACTCTCGACGGCGCGCTATCTCGTCAACCACGGGGCCGTACCGTGGCCCGGCGTCATCGAATTGTTGAAATTCCCCGAACCGGGAGAAGAAGACAACCTGGTTCCCGGAATTCGCGAGCTCTCCATTCAATCGCTAGGCGAATTCATCAGCGACGATTCCCCGTTCGAGCCCTGGGCGGCCGAACATGTCGAGGCGTTTTATCGCCACGTCAACAAAACGGAGCGGGAGCGCCTCTATGCCGAAGCCCGCGCTCGAGCGGATCGGATGGGAATCGAGTTCTCGCCGGCCAGCCTGCCGGTTCCACCCTCCTTGCGAATCCGAGCCGCGCGAGCCCTGGGAATCGTCACCGGGCAGAACTGGAGCGAAAAGGGTGACGCGCTCGTGGACCGCGCACGCGTCTTCTGGAAGGAACACGCCGACGATTCCCTCTACGCACCCCGAGAAACCCATCGCTGGTCCGCAGCCCGCTAGCGAGCCACCGGGGGTTCCGTGGCAACAACGACGTCTGCCCGCAGCAAGCACATCCAGAATGCATCGCCGTCGATCACACGTCGCTACGCGGTAGCGGCGATCGGCGCACTTTCGCTGGTGTGCACATTCTCGCTGCAGGAGAGCGGCTGGCTGACTCGGCTCGAATCCGCGAGTGTGGATGTGCGCTTTCGCTGGGCTTCGGATGCGAAGCGCGCCGATCCCGCGCTCGCGATCATCAACATCAGCCAGGCCGACATCGAACGCGCGGCCCGCGAACTTCAGCTGAGCTGGCCCTGGCCGAGAGCCGTCTACGGCGAGCTACTGGATCATCTCGCGCCGGCGAAGCCGCGCGCAGTCTTTTTCGACATGCTCTACACCGAGCAGTCCGCCTATTCGGCCGCGGACGATCGTCTGTTCGCCGACGCAATCCGCCGCGCTGGCAACGTGTACCTGGCGGCGATGTTCCACCTGCACGACGAGATCGGAACGCTCTCGCAACAGGAAAAGTCGATCTTCGCCGTCGACGCAACGAGCGACGACTCGCTCGCGCTTCCCCGCGCCAAGGGGATCACGCTTCCGCACGGTGCCCTGGCCCGCGCTCTCGCGGAATCGAGCCGCGGCGTGGTCGACGTGACCTTCCACCCGGACGGAGACAAGATCGGCCGCCACTACCCGCTATTGACCGAGCACGCCGGACGCTTGTACCCAAGCCCCGGCTTGCGAATCGCGCGCGACCTCATCGCGGGCGATTCCGCACTGGAAGTGCGGGAGGGTCGTATTCTGCTGGGGAGTCGCGCAATTCCGACCGAACGGGTCCGGGTACGCGGAGCACGGAACGACCGGAGTCTACTGGCCCTTCGATTTCACGGCGGAGCGCGCACCTACCCCGTATACGGGTTCGCAGAAACCATGAACATGGACCCGGACGACCTTCGCCGCGCATTGGGGGACCGCATCCTGCTGTTGGGCTCCGACGCGGGAGGTCTCCTGGATCTGCGAGAGAATCCCTTCGCGACGGAGATGGCGGGTGTCGAGTTTCACGCGGCCGCCATCGACAATCTGATGAACAGCAATTTTCTTCGCCCCCCACCCGACTGGACGACCCTCTTGTTCCTCGCAGTGGGCTGCTTCGTACCCGCTTTTCTCGTGATGTCTACTCGACATCTGCGCGCAACACTGGGTGTCGCCGCGCTGCTGGTCGGATATGGCGTGTCTGCGTTTCTACTGTTTCGATATCGGGACATTCGGCTGGAACTCGTGGCGCCCCTGGTCGGTGCCGCACTTTCCTACACGGGTGCCGCGGTTTGGCACTCGGTCACTGCCGGGCGCGGCCAGCGCGAGGCCCGCTATGCGCTCGAGCATTTCCTGCCACCCGCCATCGTCAACAGCGTGCTCGGCGATCTGAGCCAGCTGCGCCTGGGGGGCGAGCGCCAGGAGATCTCGATCTTTTTTTCGGACCTGGCCGGCTTCACCCAGTTCTCGGAGGATCGCGATCCCCACGCGGTGGTGGACCTCGTCAACGACTACCTGACGGCGATGTGCAGGATCCTTCACGAGGAAGGGGCCACCATCGACAAATACGTTGGCGACGCCATCGTGGCGTTCTGGAATGCGCCGATGCCGAATCCAGATCACGCCCTGCATGCGTGCCGCGCCGCCCTGCGCAACCAAGCTGCCCTCGCCCGCTTCCGCGAGGATCTGGGACAGGGCGAAACCGGGCTGAGCGCTCGGATCGGCATCCATACCGGCTCGGCCGTGGTGGGCTTCATGGGTTTCCGGTCCTCGAGCGGCGGACGCTTCAACTACACGATGATCGGCGACGCAGTCAACCTCGGTTCCCGCTTGGAAGCGGCCAACAAGTCGCTCGGTACGGGGATCTTGATCAGCGAGAGCACAGCCCAACATGCCTCCAGTGGCATCGAAACCCGCGAACTGGGCTGTTTCCGCGTCCAAGGCCGCAAGGAGTCCACCCGCGTATTCGAGTTGCTCTCCCTTTCTGGCGAGCTCACACCGGCTCAATCCGAGCTGCGCGAGCGTTTTCAAGAGGGACTCGCGTTGTACCGAATACGTCGATTCGGCGAGGCCATCGCGGCCTTCGAGGGTTGCCTGCAGATGGATCCAATGGATGGACCGTCTCGCTGGTACCTCGAACATTGTGTCGAGCTGCATCACGCCCCTCCGGGTCCCGATTGGGACGCTGTCAACGATCTGAGGAAGATGGAATGAGGCATCCGTTGCAACGCCAATTCGTTCTGGCTTTGTCGCTGATGACCCTCGGACTGATGGCGATCGACCGGGGACAATTCGTTTTCGTCGTGCTCGATCGAGCCACGGTTCACGCGCAGCCAAAACACTTCTCGAAGCCCGTGGGTGTCGTGCCCGAAGGCGCCGCGCTCAAGGCCATGAGTGCCGAGAACGGTTGGGTCGAGATCCTCTCTCCGGCTGGGTGAACCGGCTATATCCGTGAATCTGCGGTGCGCGATGAGGGCAGCAACCGGGATTGGAGCAAGCTCCTGGGAACCCCGCAAAGCCAACGCGACACCTACGCAGCGCAAAAGGGCTTCGGACCCGAAGTGGAAACCGCCTACGCGAACCGCGAGGCGCTCGACTACACACCGGTCGATCGGATGATCGAGCAACCCCGTTACCCCACGCCGGGGGTGAGCCTGCTCGAATTTCGTCGCGAGGGTCAGCTGGGTGAGTTTTCGGAGGTGGCCGATGATTCGCACTAGCGCCGCAATCCTGGCGGCACTTTCGATTTCGGCCGTCGGCGGGTGCAGCGTGCGACAGGCGGCAACGGTCGTCGCCGATGGAGCCGCATCCAGCGTTGGGATCTCGAAGCGGGAGCGCGAACTCGCGAAATCGGCCCTTCGAGCCGTCGCCCAGGGTGGCTTGCGGTATGCCCGAAGCCACCAGGACATCACGCCGCGTCAAGAATTCTTTCTCGCTCGGACCTTGGCGGCGCGTCTCTTTCAGCAGACGCCGCGCTACGACGACCCCGCCGCCACGGACTACGTAACGCGGATCGGACTCACGTTGGCCGGCGCTTCGGACCGTCCGGAAGTCTACGGCGGATACCACTTCGCCTTGATGGATTCGCCGAGCGTCAATGCCTTCGCGTGTCCGGCAGGATTGATCCTGCTGCATCGCGGTGTACTCGACTTCGCGAGGGACGAAGATGAATTGGCTGCGATCATCGCGCACGAGTTGGCACATGCCGCGGCCAAGCATCCACTGCGCGCCATCCAGGACGTGAACTCGATCCCTACACTTTCCGCAGAAGCGTTGCTCGCGGTGGCGCGGGACCAAGCCAGCCTGTCGGCGCTAACCCGCGTATTCGGCGCAGCCGTGGACTCGGTTCACGAGGCTCTGCTCGAGTCCGGTTACGACCGGGACTTCGAGTTCCAGGCCGATGCGGATGGGGCCCGGATGTTGAAACGGGCGGGTTATGACCCCACCGCGATGTTGCGGGTGCTCGAGCGCCTTCCCGATGCGGATGGGTTCTCTGCAACCCATCCGACTACGACCGCGCGCGTAGAGCGACTTTCGCAAACCCTGGCCTCGATCGAACGCGGGTCGAGCCTCCCGGCCCCGGTACGCACTGCCCGCTTTCGCCAGATCGTCCAAGACCGGGTTCTGCCGGCGTCGCAGGAGCGATAGGCCGCCCTCGATTTGCAGCTGTCGGAGTCGTACTCCCTTTCTTCTGATAGGCTAGGCGTCGTCCGTCCGGCGAAAGTCGGCAAGCACGGGAGCCACTCCGCATGAAATTCGGGTGCACCATTACGGCGGTGAGGACTGCAGCCCTGCTGTGCCTAGGGCTTTCCGCTCCCGCCCAGGCCGTCGAAATCATCGTCGCTGCATCGGGGGGCGATTACACCGTCATCCAAGATGCGCTGGACGCGGCCATGCCGGGCGACACGGTGAGCGTTCGCGAAAAAGCCACGCCCTACTTCGAAAAGCTCGTGTTTCCAACCTCGGGATCTTCGGGCGCCGGTTGGATCACGCTGCGCGCCTTCCCGGGCGAGAGTCCGGTGCTCGATGGAACCGGCGTTTCCGGCGATCACATGATCTGGATCGTCGACAAAAGCTACCTGCGGGTGGAAGGCTTCGAGATCCGCAACAACCTGGGCGTCAATGACGGATCCGGTGTTCGCATCGAGGGCGGCGGGTCTCACCTCGAAATCCTTTCCAATGAGATCCACGAAATCCGCGGTCAACACGCCATGGGGATCACGGTTTACGGAACGGACCCCACGGTTCCCATCTCGGACTTGACGATCGACGGCAACCACATTCACGATTGCGACCCCTACCAGAGTGAAGCCCTCACCCTCAACGGCAACGTGACGGGCTTCGCGGTCACGAACAATATCGTTCGTGACGTCAACAACATCGGAATCGATTTCATCGGCGGCGAAACCGACATCCAACCCGACGACACCAAGGTGGCGCGCAACGGAATCTGCAGCGGGAATACCGTGTTGCGCGCCCGCGCTGCAGGCGGTGGCGGCTTCGCCGGCGGAATCTACGTGGACGGCGGTCGCGACATCGTGATCGAAAACAATCGGGTTTCCGAATCCAACCTGGGGATCGAGGTCGGAGCAGAGAACAAGGGCGTCGATGTGGAGAACGTCATCGTCCGCTCGAACCTGCTCTACGACAACGACAAGGTCTGCATCGTATTCGGCGGCTATGCGAAGAGTCGGGGCCGCGTTCGGAACAGCCAATTCCTCCACAACACCTGCTATCGAAACGACACGGCGGGCGAGGGGGTCGGCGAGCTTTGGATCCAGTGGGCGAACGACAATACGGTCGAGGGAAACATCTTCTACAGCACCGGCCAGAACATCCTGATGTATTCCGAGAACGGGAACGTCGACAACAGCCTGGACTGGAACCTCTGGTTCGCCGATGACGGCGCGTCCGCTGGTGAATTCGTATGGAGGGGGACGGCGTACACGGGGTTCGCGAATTACCAGGCGGGCTCGGGTCAGGATGCCAATTCGCTGTTCGACGACCCGTCCTTCGTCGACTCCGCAACACAGAACTTCCACATCGCTGCCGGCTCGCCCGCCATCAACGCCGCCGACCCCACCTATACTCCAGATCCGGGCGAGGTCGACATCGATGGACAGAATCGCCTCCAGGGTGTTCGCGTCGATCTCGGTGCCGACGAACGCCCTGTCGGGTGCTTCTAGCAGCCAACTCCTTCACCCGCGCGCTACGACCGACCCGGCGCGCGAAACTCGCCGGGTCGGTCACGCTATTGCGCTAGGGCAAAGGACAGGCGTCGCATGCGGGGCCGGGCTGCTGGTTGAACAGCCCGAAGGCCGTTCGCAGATCGCCCCCGCTGATGAACGCGCCGGCGTTGTCGAGATCGAACGCCGCACACGGATCCGATCCCGATGTACCGCAGGTACTTCCATCGCGGGCCTGGTTGAAGGATGCGAAGAGTTCCGCGAGGTCGGCGCCACCGACGACCGCACCACCCACATACTTGGCATCGCATTGATTGCCGAATCCGTCGCGATCGTCGTCGAGTTGCCCTCCCGTCGTGTTCTGGAAGGATTCCTGCGTTGGCTCTCCCTGGGTTCCGAGCCGCGGGTTCGCGATATCGACACAGTTGTCGCACACGTCGCCTACGCCGTCGTCATCGCCATCTTCTTGTCCGGCGTTCGCGAGGGTCGGGCAGTTGTCCACTGCGCCACACACTCCATCGAGGTCGGTGTCGGATCCCACCGATAGGTCTGCAGCGTCGCAGGCACCCGCCACCAGAATCGGCAGCGCGCTTTCTCCTTCGGACGGGATCTCGCCCAACGCATGGACGGTTTGCCCGAGATACCCGGCCAGCGAGCCCTCGGCGCTCGAAACCGCGTACGGTGCCCCCACTTCCCACAGCCAGGTCGATGCGTCCGCGGTGTAGCTCCGCAGCCCAACCACCATGGCGCAATGCTGCGGTTGATTGAGAGAACAACGACCGACGGCAATCGGCGTGGCGGGATCGAACAGGTCATCGGGGATCGGGGCATTGGCGCCGATGAACGACGGATTGGCGAACTCCGGGCCACCTGCCGGATCGAGCAAAGGATCTCGGATATCCGGAATTTCATCCTGGTCGAGATCGGCGGGTTGGGACAGGAGCGCGGCAGCCATCAAGAAGTTCCAGGAAACGGCCGCCAACTCGCTGGCGAACAATTGCCCTGTGAACGGATGCAACAGCGCCGCCGACATCCCCGCACAATCTACGATATTCGTGAGAAGCGCACCGTCGACCCCACCGCTCGTCGCCGTGGTAATCTGTGCCGCGGTCCCCACACAACCATCGATGCGCGCATCGTAATCGGCATCGAGAATCGTCCGTGCACCGGCAAGCCGATCCATGCCCGGGCACGCCGGCCCGGTGGCCCCTGCCGCGGTGGTACCGGGTTGACTCACCGTGGCATCGGTCGTCTCCGCGTTCGGATCCGTGGGCCACGCAGACACGATCAGCGCAAGCGGGGACCGAAGAAGAAACGGCCCCCCGATGTCGAGACCGCCTTCACCGGCCGGAATGGCTTCGGGCGGGATCGTGGATACGCTCCCGGACTCGCCCCAGAAACTCCCGCGTCCGAGCAGCTTCTCCTGATCGTCGCTGAGCGCGGTGGCCAGCCCGCCATCGAAGGGCGGCGCCACGATGGATCGGCTGGGGTGTCCGTTGGGGAAAGTGTTTCCGCTTCCATCGAACGCCCCGGCGTGCAGTCCGCTGGCCTGGTTTTCGGGAACCGTCGGAAGATCGTTCGTGGTCGAGAAGGCCTTTCCACCGGGGAACGCCGTATTCGTCAGGACGAAAGTCCCGACACCGCCTTGAAGGAACCCACCCGCGACGCTCGCGAGAAAGCCCTTTCCAAGCGTATTGCCTCGAAGCACCACCGCGATGGCGGTCGCCAAGGTCGGAGCCAACGGATTTCCGGGGAGCAGTTCCGTCTGTCCCGTCCAGACGGCCAGCGGATTGACGGGAACGGGAATGCCGAGCTCGCCGAGCTGCGGTGTGATCGGCTGGGGCCCCCATGCGGCCAGATCCGCGAAGGCCTGCGGGTCTCCCCCGCCTTCGCAGTAATTCATGTAGTCCCCGGTCGACTCCGCCTCGAGTGCGCCATCGTCCAGCTCGAGCACGAGCATTTCCGAGCTGATGAGCAGCGAGCTTCCGTCCAGGACGTCGCCCAGAGGTTCGAAAGCGAATCCCCCCGGCGTACCGCTGTCTCGCAGCTCTCCCTCGGCGGCGTCATCGCCCGCTGCCAGGTCGGCCACAAAGCTCCGAGACGACGCGTTCTGCGATTGCGCGGCGTACAGGGGGTTCGACTGAAAGAGAAATGTCATCGAGGCTGCAACAAAGATTCGCGAGCAGGTGTGTTTTCTCATGAAACGCATCCTATCTCGAAAACGAATTCTCGAAAGTCGAGAACACCGTGTCGACCGACGAATGTTTCGGAAATTTCGTTTGACAAGCACGGAATGCGTTGAAAGTCATCGGTTGGGCTGTCGGAAACCGTCCGGGGGGTGGGCGAGTCGAAATCGACACTCGGCGTGACGATTTCGAATGGCCCGGTTATCGACGCCCGCCCGGCGCAACCGCATCGCCGTCGAGCAACTCGATGGAGGTATCTCCGATTCGAACCCGGTGCTCCCGATACAGCGCACCCGCGGCCCGCTTGAAGGCCTTCTTGCTCAACCCGAGCAAGCGCCGAATCTCCGCGGGGTCACTTTTGTCCCCAAGTTCGATCCGACCTCCGGCGGATTGCAGCGCCTCGAGCAACGTCTCGCGCGCGCGATCGATGCCCGCCTGGCCACTGGGAACGAGAGACAAGTCGATCTTTCCGTCTTCGCGAATCCGCCGGATGTATCCCGTACCCGAGGTACCGCGCTCGGGTCCGCGCGTCCCCGGCTCGCGGTAGAAGAGCCCCTCGAATCGACCATCGACGATCGCCTTGCTCCCCAGCTCGGTTTCATCGAACACCATCCACACGATGGACTGGCCTTCCCGCAGGTCGTCGGGCGGAGACTCCAAGTAGCGTTGCAGCTTCGCGCTCGCGACGGGCCTCCCGGAAACGCGGTCGAGTAGGACGCGAACGACGACAGTCTGTTCCGGTTGTACGCGCTCCAACTGAGAACCAAACGGCAACAGGAGATCTTTCGGCAGCCCCCAATCGAGAAACGCGCCGTTCGCCGTGACGGAAACGACGCGCAGACACGCAAACTCACCCGCCGAAGCCAGGGGTTTCTCGGTCGTCGCAACGGGGCGGTCTTCCGAATCCGTGTAGAGAAAGACTTCGATCGAGTCCCCGGGAACCACATCGCCCGCGACGTATCGGGCGGGGAGCAGGACTTCATCCTCTCCTTTGCCCAGGATCAGGCCCATGGGCGCGTTGCGGAGCACCCGTAGGGTGACGGTTCTTCCGATCTCGAGCATGGAAGCAACCTAATGCACTTTGGAGAGCCCCGCCGCGCAAATCGAGCCGGGATTGTGGTATTCAAGCTCGATGTTCGAATTGAAATGCCCGACACCGAAGGAATGGGTAGAGGGCGTGTTGGATCGTTTCGACGCCTTCCTCGTCGACCATGCGGCGTGCGAACGCAAAGCCTCCGCCACGGGCATCTCCTTCGTCGTACGCTATCCCGATCGTGCGAAACTCGTCGAACCCATGATCGCGTTCGCGCGCGAAGAATTGGAACACTTTCACCAGGTCGTTCAGATCCTGTCGGCGCGGGGTCTTCAGCTGGGAGCCGACGAGCAGGACCCCTATATCAATGGGCTCCTCGCCGAGGTCCGGACCGGCCGGGACCCGCGACTGCTGGATCGACTGTTGACCGCGGGGATCGTGGAAGCGCGCGGCTGCGAACGCTTCGGCATGATCGCCAGGGCCCAACCCGACGCCGAGCTGAAGCGCTTCTACGCCCGCCTCGCCCAGGCCGAAGCGCGACACCACGTTCTCTTTGCGCAATTGGCCGCGCACTACTTTCCCGAAACGGAAATCGCCGTCCGTTTGGACGAACTCCTCGACACCGAAGCGCACCTGATCGCGTCGCTCCCCCTGCGCGCCGCGTTGCATTGATGGCCGATCCGCTCTCCCGCTACCTCTCGCGCTTGGCGGAACCCGAGATCGCGTTGGCGAATTCCGTCTTGGAGAAGTTCGACCATGTTCTCGTGATTCCGGCCATGGACGAGACGCCGGAATTCGTCGCCGGTTTGCGCGACGCGTGCGGCACGCGCGCGGTACTCTGCATCGTGGTCGTGAACGCGCCTGAAGACGCCGACCCGAGCGTCCACGATCAGAACGCGGCCGTACTCGACGCGTTGCGAAGCGAAGAGCAGCTCGAAATCCTCGTTGTCGATCGCGCGAGCGAGAGAAAGCGTTTGCCGCCTCGCTCCGGTGTCGGAACCGCGCGCAAGATCGGTGCCGACCTCGCCTTGGCACTTCATTCTCGCGACAAGATCCGCTCGCGTTGGATTCACATGACCGACGCGGACGTCATTCTTCCAGAAGACTACTTTCGCGCCAGCGACGCGGTTCCCGAGGACGCCGTAGCCCTGACCTACCCGTATTGGCACCTCGCCGAGCGCGAATCCTACGAACACCGTGCCCTGGCGCTGTACGAGATATCCCTCCACTACTACGTACGGGGACTCGCCTGGGCGGGCTCACCCTATGCCCACCACACGGTCGGTAGCACGATGGCGGTGTCGGCCGACGCGTACGCGGTCGCCCAGGGCGTCCCCAAGCGCGAGGCCGCCGAAGACTTCTACCTCATGAACAAACTCGCAAAACTGGGGCGGGTGGTCGTCCCCGAGAGCAGGCCGATCGAGATCCACGCCCGCGCGTCCAACCGCGTTCCCTTCGGAACGGGCGCCGCCAACGCGCGCATCGCAGACGATCTCCGAGCCGGCAAGACGTTCCTCCTCTACCACCCGGACTGTTTCCATCGACTCCGCGAAACCCTGGCGGGCATTCGAACCCTACGGCAACCCGACCATCCGCTTTTGGGCGTCGCCCTGAAGGAAATGGGATTCCCCGAGGCGCTCGACACGTGTATCCGTGAAACCACGAGCCCGGATCGGGCGCGCCGGCGCCTTCATCAATGGTTCGACGCCTTTCGCACCCTCAAGTTGATCCACCGCTTACGCGACCTCGGTCTCGCGTCGATCCCCTGGCAGGATGCGGTGAGCCGCGCGCCCTTCGCCCCCCCACCGAACGCGAGCCTCCGAAAAGAGCTTCTCCGCGGCTTTCGATCGCGAATTTGACCTTCTGCCGTTTTCCCCCCAAGCTCGGGACACCGCGATACTCGATCGCCGGAAGGATGATGGCTCACCATGCGTAGGATCAACGGAGCGTTCGCTGTGGCGGCGACAATGGGGTTCGCTCTAGCGGCAACGGCCGCCGACCCTTTCGTTTCGAATTGTGGCGGGTTCTCGGTTGCGTTCCCCGGAAATCCAAGCCTCTCGGTTTCGCTCCAAAAGCTTCCCGCCGGAGACGTTCCGACAGTGACTTTCGGACAGCGAATTCCCGACGGTGTATTCCTCGTGCGCTATGCCGACTATCCAGCCGGAGTCGCCGCGGAAGCTGGCGAGAAACTCGTGAAGAACGCCCGGCAGGCAGCCGCCGACGAAGTCGAGGGAAAGGTTCGGGAAAAGGATTCGACGACGCTCTCGGACATCCCGGCGGAAGGATTCACCGTAGCCCACAAGAACCCCGCCACCGTCTCGATCTCGCGCGCCCTTGTGCTCGGGAACCGACTCTTCACGGTCACCGTTCTCGGCGCGGCGAACGCCGAAACACGCCAATCCGCCGAAACCTTCTTCGATTCCTTTCAGATCCACGCGGATGCAATGCCACTTTTCGAGGCGGGATTGCCGGACGGATCGGGGGGCTTTCGCGAGTTCGAATCGGGGTGCCTCTTGGGTTGCGCGAACAAACGCGGGGCCGCCCTGCGCTGTGACACCTATTGTTCCTGTGTCCGGAGAGAAGCCGCCGCGGGACAATCCGAACAGGAATTCAGTCAGTGGCTGAATCGGGTTCGAAGCAGTTCCCTCACGCCCAAAGAGAAAGAAACCTTCGAAAAGCGTCAGGCCAAGTGCCTTGCCCTACGCTAGATCACGACTGAAATTCATTCGAATCGCATATTCCCGCCAATCGCAACCCGTCGCGGGAAGATTTTCCTGCCCTATACTGCGCCGCCGATCGTCCAACGTTTCCTCCCGTTGACATCAAGCAAAAGTCGAACTTGCACGCTGTGCGCCGCGCGCGGCGTCTGCTCTTGTGGGGAGACGGGTGTCGGATTCGGTCCGCTTACGCAAATGGCAAGTCGAAGCGCTCCAGGAATTGGAGCGTTGCCCCGACCGAAACTTCCTCGCCGTCGCGACACCGGGCGCGGGAAAGACCCTCTTTGCGCTGGCCGCGGTGCGCCGCATGCTGGCCCGGCAGCGGGTCCGGCGCGTGGCGGTGGTCGTCCCCACGCAGCATTTGAAGTTGCAATGGGCCCATGCGGCCGAGGCGCTGGGCATCCACCTCGATTGGGATTGGACCAGCAGCCACGGGGTGCCGTCCGATGTTCACGGAGTGGTTCTCACCTACCAGCAGGTGGCCGCCAACCCTGAAGTATTGCGTTCGATGTTCGGCGGATCCTTTGTTGTACTCGATGAAATTCACCATGCAGCGGATTCTCAATCCTGGGGCGACTCGATCCGCCAGGCCTTCGAAACGTCCGCTCTGCGCCTCTGTCTTTCCGGAACGCCGTTTCGGTCCGATCAGTCTCGGATCCCCTTCGTCCGCTACGAGGACGAGCTCGCCCAGGCGGATTACGAATACGGCTACGGTGAGGCCCTGGCTGAAACGCGTGTGGTGCGTCCCATCTACTTCCCGCGCATCAAGGGGCAGATGGAATGGACGGCCCCCGACGGTACCCATTTCGCACACGACTTCGACGCGGAGATCGGGCGCACCCTGGCGAGCCAACGCTTGCGCACGGCTCTCAGCTTCGATGGCGAATGGCTCCCCAGCGTGCTGGAGAATGCCAACCGTCAGCTGGAACATTTGCGCAGTCGGGATCCCCGGGCCGGCGGAATGGTGATCGCCATCGACCAGGATCACGCGCGTGGAATCGCGAAAATTCTACGCGATCGCGTGGGCTGCAAGCCCGTTGTCGCCACTTCCGACGACCCGCGCGCTTCGGAAAAGATCTCGGCCTTCGATCGCAGCGACGATCCTTGGATCGTTGCGGTTCGCATGGTGTCCGAGGGCGTCGACATCCCTCGCCTTCGGGTTGGCGTCTATGCGACCAATACCATGACGGACCTCTTCTTCCGCCAGGCCGTCGGCCGATTGGTTCGCTGGCACGGACCGGCCCGCCGTCAGACCGCCTACATGTTCATCCCCGATGATCTGCGGCTCCGTCTGTACGCCCAGGGAATCGCCGAACAACGACGCCACTCCCTGCGCAAGCGACACAAAGTCGAGGATGAAATCGTTCGCGATCCCGACGCCGATTCCCAGGCGCCCGAGGAACAGATGTCGCTGTTTTCCGCGATCTCCGCAGTCCCGCTGGACGCCGAGGGGCGACCGCTTCAGCACAGTCCGGTCCTGGATCACGACGACAGCGACGATTCGTTTGCAGATCCGGACGAAGCAGTCGAGTTCGAGCTCACCCTCCCGGCTCCGGAACCGCTGGCGCCCGCCCCGGAACTCATCGCCGAGGTATCGGACCGCAAGCAGATCCCCCAGCTTCCGAAACGCAAACAGCTGCGCGAACTCAACAGCGCTCGCGTTCGCGAACTCGTCCATATGACGGGAAAGGGTCATGCGGAGATCAATCGGGTCCTGAACAGCCAAGTGGGCATCCGGCGCATTACGGAAGCCACAGCGAAACAACTCGAACGCCGGCTCGATGCCGCGGACCAGTGGATGCGCCGAGGGCGCCGCTAGGCCAATCCGAGGGTTACCCCCGAGCGTCGTTCCTGGATTTGGCGCGTACCGCTTGAACCCCCTGTCCGGGTCTCCCACGGATCCATTGCAACACATGGAGCAACTGCAGGATTCCGCAAAATCCCCGCGCCAATCGCGCCCCACGCTGCAATTGCCGACCTCAAGCTCCGCGTTCCGGAGTAAGATCCCGGAGATCGGAGGCACGCATGGCGACGAAGTCCAGCAAGGCGGATTTTCGGGGTTTCGACGCCCGCCTGCTCGCGTTCCTTCGCGACCTGGGCAAGAACAACAACAAGCAGTGGTTCGACGCCCACCGGGAGGAATACGCGTCCCTCTATCTCGACCCCGCCAAGTCCTTCGTCACTGCCATGGGCCCGGGACTCGCAAAGATCTCGCGCGGCTTGCGCGCGGAACCGCGCGTCAACGGCTCGATCATGCGCATCAATCGCGACACGCGCTTTTCCAAGGACAAGACGCCCTACAAGACGGGCTTGTTCATCCGTTTCAATGAAGGCGACGCCAAAGGGGCCTCGGGCTTCGGGCTCCACATCCACGCGAAGGGATTGGAGATGATGGGCGGCGCCTTTGGCTTCGAGGATACGGCGCTCGCGCGCTATCGGCAGGCGGTCGACGACGCGAAACGCGGCCCCGCACTCGTGAGAGCCGCACAGTCCGTGACCCGCAAGGGGTACGCGATCAGCGAGCCATTCTACAAGCGCGTCCCGCGCGAATTCGACGCCCAGCATCCGCGTGCGGACTGGCTCCGACACCGTTCGCTCTACGCCCACCGGGCGAAGACTCCCGCGCCGAAGGAACTTTTCGGTCCCAAGGCCGTCGATTTCTGTCTCGGCCACTTTGCCGCCATGCGGCCACTTCAAAAGTGGCTTGCCGAGACGCTATGAAGATTCGCGCCCGAGCACCCCACCGGCGCCACGCCCGCTACGTCGTGTTGATCGCATGCCTCTTCGGGAGCTACGGCGTCGGCCCGTGCCTTCCGGCGCAGGAAATCGCTTGCGCGGACCCGGAAGACTGTCGGCTTTGGGAAGCCGCCGCACTCTCCGGGGTTCGCTTCGGCTTTCACGATCAGAACGGTGCCGGCGGACCCGACGGTGAACTCGCGGCACTCGAAGGCAATGCGTACACGAATCACGGTGTGAGTTGGAGAAGCTTCCAACCGACGCCCGACGGGGTGACGGCTTCCATGGACGCCAACTGCGATTTCGCCGCTGCAAACGGCCTCTTCCAAGTTGGATTTCACTTTGCATGGGACCAACAACTGCTCGACGACCTGGCAGGCTGGGTCCTCGACATCCACGACCCCGACACGCTTCGCGACGTCCTCCGGGAACGCGCGCGGCGGATTTTCGCGCGTTGCCCATCCCTCGACCGCATCAGCGTCGTCAACGAGCCGCTGCGCGTCCTCACCGGGAACACGCTCTTCGAGAATCACTTCTTCCAGGTTCTGGGACCGGACTACATCGCGGAGCTATTCCGAATCGTCCGCGACGAAGCGCCGGATCACGTCGGGCTCTTCATCAACGATTACGCGATCGAATACTATCCGGATCGCGCCGCCGCCTACGTGGACCTGATTCGGAGCCTGGTCGAGAGCGGCGCACCCATCGATGCGGTGGGGCTCCAGACCCACCTCTTTCTCGTCAACCCACCCTTTACCGCGGAGCCGGATTTCGCCCTCTACCGGAAGACCATGGAGGAGATCGCCGCGCTGGGGCTCAAGATTCTCGTGTCCGAGCTCGACGTCCCCATCCCCCCGGAACTCCCGAACCGCGTGCAGATTCAATCGGATCGCTACCGCGAGGTCGTAGAAAGCTGCCTCGCGGTCCCCGCCTGCGACACGATCATCGTTTGGGGCATCGACGACGCAAACACGTGGCTCGACGATTTCTTGCTGACCGGTCCCGACCACGACCCGTTGCTATTCGATGCGGCCCTCGAACGAAAACCCGCGTACTTCGCCGTTCGAGACGCCCTACTCCGCGGCCGCGGCGGCGACCATCCGATTGCCGCAGACACGCTTCGCATCACACGTCCCGACGATCGTGGATTCTTGGCGCTGCATTCCACGGACCGAGCCGTCGTATCCCCGACGCCCGGTTCCCACAACGACCCGCGCGACACCGATGGAAACGGGGGCACGATCGAACTCTTCGGATCCCAGGGCCTCATCACGACCGTCACACTGCCGCCCGGCAATGCCTGGCGGGTGCGCCCGGGCGAGTCCAAATTCTTGGGGCGACTCCTAAACGGGCCAGTCGTCCGCCTGCGCCTGCGCGAAGGAAAGCGCCTCGACCTGGTCCTTCGCGATCCCCTGCTCGCCCCCGGCGATGCCACCGAGGGAATCGGAATCCGTATCACGCTGGGTTCACTCCGCGTTTGCACGGTCTTTGGCCCGGAGTCCATTGCGAGCGGCTCCACGCCTCACCACCTCGTCGCGACCCAGGCCACCCGGCTCCCGGGCTACGACTGCTCCCTGTCCGCCCCCCTCCGCTAGTTCGCGTATCTGCTGACGATTCGTTGTTCACTCAATGGATACGCTTGCTGCGTAGGATGACCCTATCGGGTCGACTCGTCGGCGGGATGCGAGAAGAGCGTGATGGCAAAGCTCGCCGCGATCGCGAACAAGGCCGCGATCCCGTTTCCAACCGCGAGTCCGTCGGAGGAAAAGCCCTCGGCATCGACACTGAAGTAGATGTCGAATTTCGCGATGTAGAGATAGAGATGACCGATCAAATAGACGAGCGGAAATACCATCAGCAAGCGATCGCGTGGAACGTTCGGCTTCCTGTAGTTGAAGAGAAAAGTGAGCCCCGCCAGGGCGAAGAGAATGGCGTAGAACGCGGCCGCGGGCTGGAGCATGTCGTTTCGGGCAAGCAGGTTATAGGGAACGAAGAGCGCCATTCCGATGACGCACACGAGAACCGGAATCAGCGCGACGCCTACGCCGACCGTACCTGCGCTTTTCCCGCTCGCGACCCAATCCCAACAGATCACGCGCGCGACGAGCGCGAAGGCCCCGGTAAACGAGAAGAACCAGAAATAGCTCGTGATCGGAACCGCATTCAGATACGGCCAGGTCGTAATGTCTTCGGTATCCCAGATCCACCAATTCAACATGGGTCCCAGATTGTCGAAAACCAGATACGTGAGCCCCCCGTAGAATCCGACGCTGACGGCTTCGATCCAGGGCGAAAATTCGTAGCGCCGAATCGTCATGTAGATGTGATAGATGAAAGCGGGATAGAAGAGCGCAATGTAGAGCGGCAAGCGGTTGTAGAGGAACATCACGGAAAATTCGCCGTGCCAGAAGTTCTCGACCGTGTAGTACGAGGCGATATCGATCAGCAACCCATAGGTAAAGCAACCCAGCAGCGTCAGGAGCGCCGAGGCGACACCGTGTTCCCTGCGATGACGGACCGCGTGCGCAACGGCGCAAACGATGCCGACGATCAGGATCGCCTCGATCGCCAGGAAGCTCCAATCCTTCAAGGCGCTCGGGGCGTTGAAGGAAATGAAGGCCTGAGTGGCTTCCTCGTTACGCATCGCATAGGAGATTTCTTCTCGCATCGTCGGTACCCCGTTTGCTTGAATCGAAAACGACTAGAAGGGAAGAGGCTCGAGCCCAAGGCGACTCTTGATGTTCTCCACGTAGTTGCGTTCGTCGAAAACCAGGTGCGAGGCACCGACGTAGATGTCCCGAAAGCAACGCTGCAAGAGGCTCGGATTGCGCAAACCCTGGCTGCCGGATGCCTCGTAGGCGAAAACGACCGCGGCTTTCGCCGCCTCGACCGCGTAGCTCGCTGCAGCCCGCGTCTCGCGGATGCGTTCCGTGCGGGCGTCCTTCGCTTCCCCCCGTTCGATGGCCGCCACGGTTCCCCCGTAAACGTCGTGGGCGAGCAGGCGTGCGCTGCGCAACGCCATGGCGTGGTAGCCGAAATCGCGCTGAAAGGTCTGTTGCTCTCGGGTGGGTGCCGACCCCATGCGCATGCGTCCCGCTTTCACGATCTCGACGATTTCGTCCATGGCGCGTTCCGCCACGCCGATTGCCCAGGCCACGGAGCTGATGGTTCCCAGAGGTACCGGGCCGAGCCCGTACAGCGAGCCACCGGACTTCGCTTCTCTGGCGAAGATGGAAAATGTCATGCCCGCATCCACCATCTGCTCAGGTACTTCGTAATCGAAACTTCCCGTCCCCGACAAGCCCATCACATCCCAGTTCCCCTTGAATGCGACCCGATCTGCGGGAACGATGAACGCGCGAATGATCGGCAGGCCATCTTCGAAGGGTGCCATCTCTCCGTCGCGCATCTCCATACCGGCGCCACCCATGATGTCCGCATGGCCGCAACCGCTGCCGAACTGAAAATGTCCCGACACACGAAACTGATTTCCCTCCCTGTGAACGACCCCCATGGGTCCGAACATGCCGGCCCCCGCGCGCAATCCGGCCAACGGTCGCGCGAGTTCCGGATCCAGGTAGGCGAGATAACCCATCACCGTGGTGTTCTGCGCGAACGCCCAGCCCACGGATCCGTCGGCGTAGGCGAGTTCTTCGCAAACATCGAGAATCGTGCTGGGATCCGCCTCGAATCCCCCCAACGATTCGGGGACCAGCAAACGGAACAAACCGCTCTCGACCAACGCGTCGACCACCGGGGCCGTCATTCCCTGGTTCTCGTCGATCTTGTCGGCTTCGCTTTCGATGAGTTCCCGCAACGCGCGTGCACGCGAGCGCAGGTCGGATTGGGGCACGGATTCTTCCTCCATTGGGAGGCCGAGGGTATCATACAAAGATACTGTTTGTGTATGATGTATGATATCGATTCGATTCCATCCGCCGACTAGGAGCCCGATTCGTGAACCGTCGCAAGGCCTGGAATGGCCGACCGCCCAAAACCCAGGCCGAGGCGCGTCGTTGTTTGCTCGACGTCGCCCGGGAATGCGTCGAGCGCTTCGGCTTGGAGAAAACCACCCTCTCGGACGTCGCCCAGGCGGCGGGTGTGACACGCCAGACCGTCTATCGCTATTTCGCCGACGCCGAAGACCTGTTCCGCGCCGCCGCCGTGCTGAGCAGCGGCGGATTCCTGGAACGCTTGCGGGCGCGCGTCATGAAGCGCGATCGTCTGGCGGAGCGAATGGTCGAAACCCTGGTCTTGACCCTCTGCGAAATTCCCAAAGACCCTCACCTCCGTGCCCTGGTGAAGTCCGGCGATCACTTCACGATTACGAGCGCCCTGCGCCTGTTGTTCGTTCAAGAGGAAATGCTGCTGCTCGCCGAGGGAGACCTCCCCCTGAACGATCGCTTGCGAGACGAACTCGCGGAACTGCTCCTGCGCTTGCTCCATTCGTTCCTCGCGGACCCAGGACAGGTGCGAGACGAAGCACAACTGCGCAGTTTTCTCTACGAATGGCTGGTTCCGATGATCGACGCCAAACTCGACGCCACCCCCTAGCCCACGAGTCAGGAGCTGGGTCTTTGCGCCGATGGCTCCGGCCATCACGAGGGTCCGAGTCCGAAGCGGAGCGGTCTATTGGTCGACTTCGACGTGTCGCTCCGAAAGTTTCCAACCCGCGGGAGTCTTTTCGAATCGATCTCGGTAGACCCCGGTGTTGCGGACCTGCGGCGGCCCATCGTCGTATTGGTGAGAAACCGAGAAGAGCGTGCTTCCCGTGACGCTTCCGTCCGCCTGACACTCGAGCAGCGTGTTGGTTTGAAAATGCCGAGAACGAACCAGGCCGTTTTCGTCGGCGAAATCGTAGAACGCCTGGATGAAGGACATGCGCTCGCCATGCGACGCGAAGAATTGGCTGTCACCGCTCCGAAAAACCACCCGGATCGTGGCTTTCTCGGTGAACAGACGCCCCCACGATTCCGCGTCTTTGCCATCCAGAGTGTGGCTATAGGTCGAAATCAAATCCTCGATCTCGGATCGGTCTTGCTGACTGGGCCGCTTCATCTCCAACCGGGAACCTCCAGACCCGTCTTATCATCTGAAATCCAAAGTGACCAGCCCGCGTTGAGATCCGCTGGAGTTTTCGAAATCGACGTCCCTAGAGCTTGTTGAGGCCGTCGAGCGCGGCCACCTTGTAGGCTTCCGCGAGAGTTGGGTAATTGAACACCGTGTCCCGGAAGTATTCGATGCTTCCCCCGTAGGCGAGGACCGCCTGGCCGATGTGGATCAGCTCCGTCGCGCCCTCGCCAATGGCGTGCACGCCCAGCAGCTTCTTCGTCGTGGGGTCGAAGAGAATCTTCAGCAGGCCCGTTTCATCACCGATCATCTGCCCCTTCGCGAGCTCGTCGGATCGAGCGATCCCAACCTCGTAAGGGACGCGATCCGCGGTGAGCTGTTGCTCCGTCGAACCCACCATGGAAATTTCGGGAATCGTGTAGATCCCGTAGGGGAACAGTTCGGGTGCGACGTTGGTCGGGAACTCGAACATGTGGCAGCTCGCCAACCGCCCCTGCTCCATCGATACCGAGGCGAGAGACGGAAACCCAATCACGTCTCCAGCCGCGTAGATGTGCGGGACCGAGGTCTGAAAGTTTTCGTTGACGCTGAGGCGCCCGCGTTCGTCCGTCGCGATCCCGGCCGCCTCCAGGTTGAGCATGTCGGCATTCGCCTGGCGACCGACCGTGTACAGAAGGGAATCTCCGATGACACGCTTTCCGCTCTCGAGTTGCGCTACCACCCGATCGCGCTCATCGATCGTCACGGACGTAACCTTCTCTCCGAGACGGAACACCGCATTGTTGCGGCGCATCTGGTACGTCAGGGCCTCGATGATCTCGGAATCGACGAAATCGAGCAAGCGCGGACGCGCGTCGATGACCGTCACCTCGATATTGAGCGCCGCCAGCATCGTGGCGTATTCGAGCCCGATCACACCGGCCCCGACCACGATCACGTTACGGTACAGCTGCTGCATGACGAGCAGCTCGTCGGAATCGCCCACGCGTTTCCCGTCGAACGGGATGGCGGGATTGCGCGCCGGACGCGTTCCACAGGCGACCACGAAATGGTCGGCGGTGACCTTCTTCTGCTCGTCGTGCGCGTCCACGCTGATGGTGTGGGGATCCTCGAAGCGAGCAGCGCCCTCCAGGATGTCGACGTCGTTGCGGTTGAGCTGAGCGCGCACCACATCCATTTCCCGGCGCAAAACCGACTGAACCCGGAAAGAAAGATCCTGCGGTGTGATTTCCTGTTTGAGGGAGTAGCTCTTGCCGTAGAAGGCGCGTTGGCGAACGCCCGAGAAATAGAGAATCGCTTCCCGCAGGGTCTTGCTGGGAATCGTACCGGTGTGGATGCACACCCCACCCAGCATTTCGCGGCGATCCACGACCGCCGCGCGCTTGTTCAGCTTTGCGGCGGCGATTGCGGCCTTCTGACCGGCCGGCCCGCTTCCAATGACCACGAGATCGTAGTGAGGGACTGTCATGTTGTGGGAGACACCCTAGCACCCTGGGATCCAGGCCTGGATTCCCGGACTTCTTCTATGGGGAGATGGGTATCCCGATACGCGAGCAAATTCTGGTGGTTGCGTCCGCTCTCCGAAGGGTTCGCATCACTGGTACAATGGAAACACCAAGCCCTCTGAGGTGTTTGCGCCGATGCACGATCGAGACGTTCGAACCCGGTATCTCATCCCGCTTTTCGGCGTAGCCCTTCTACTCCTTTCCGTTCCCGCCGGCGCCGTCGACGCTCCTTTCTGCGCCGGCGGAGAGATGACGCTTTCGTCCCGGCGCTTCACCGTCAACCTGAAGGGACCCGGCAACGATCGTTTGGTGAGCCGGAAGAACGCGTTCTCCCTTCCCGAAGGCATCCGGATCGATCCCGAAAACGACGCCGTCACCTATTACGTAGAGGCAGACCGCCAACCCGTCTACCGAAGCGACCTCGCGGTGGGAAGCCTTGCGGCGACGCGCTCGCGCAAGGCATTCAAGTTCAAGCAACAGATGGCCGGAGGTGCCCTGGGGAAAGGGTCTTCGCTCGTGCTTCGAAACGGACGCGGGCCTTGGCAGATGAAGACCCGCCTGATCGGGCTTCACCTTGCAGAATGGAGCGAGGTAAACCCGCAACGCATCAAGCAGATCCTGAAGATCGGCGACGATTGCTTTTCATCCCTGCTCGTGTGCAGTGCAAAGAACAATCGAATCACCTGCGAGCCGGAACGCCGCGCTTCCCTCAAGGGCAGGGTTTCCGGGCCCAATGGAACCCGGCTGAGCGGTGCCATGCTGACCGCCTTCGACGACTCGCGGCTCGAAACCGTTTCGGTCTTCGTGCAGGAAAACGGTCGCTACGCGTTTCCCCCCTTGCGCGCGGGAAGCTATCGACTGCGCGCCCGCCTGATCGGTCACGAAGAGGGCTGGCGAATACCCGTTTCCCTTACCGCAGGAAAGACACGCAAGGAAGATTTCGTCCTTGCACCGGCCTTCGACACCAACATTCAACTTCCCGCAACCCACTACTTTTCGTTGCTGCTCGACAAGTGGTCGAGCCCGACATCGCGCGGCGACTTCACGCTCTCCTGTGGGAATTGCCACCAGATTGGGGATTACCGCTTCCGCCGCGACAAGTCGCTGCCCCAATGGAACAGCGTGCTCGACCGCATGGTGACCTTCCTCCCGCCCTTTCATCAGGAAACGCGGGATGAACTCTACGACGCAGTCCTCGACACGTTCGGTCCGAATGCGCCGCCATTCCCGGCTTTCGAACTGCCGCCCCCCCCTTCCGGCGACATCTTGCGGGCGGTCATCTACGAATACGGACTCGGCGACGAATTCTCGCGACCCGGTTGTCACGACCTCGAGCTCGGCCTGGATGGCGTCGTCTACGCGGACGCTGGAGTTCGATGGATCAATCCCCGCACGGGCGAGCGAGGCGTTCATCCGATGAACGGCGGCGCTCATTCCATCGAACGCGACCCCGCTGGAAACATGTGGATCACGCAAGCGGACGGTGATGCGTTGGCGTACCTCGATGTCTCCACCGGCGAGTTTCGCTATTTCCCGCTGCCCGTGATCGGCGAAGAGCAAGGCTCCTATCCCCACACCTTGCGCTTCGACGAATCCGGCCGCATTTGGTTTTCCACCACGCGATCGAATCATTTGACGGTCTTCGACCCCGCGGCCGAAGAGTTCCACTACTACCCCTTGCCCCCCGCCGACGCGGCGGAGGTCGGCCTCACGATCCCCACGGCGTACGGTTGCGACGTCGCTCCGGATGGATCGATCTGGTATTCGCAATTACACGGACAACGCATCGGACGTTTCACACCGGGTAGCGACACGATTCGCGATTGGCGCCCCCCCTTCTATGGGCCTCGCCGTCTCCACGCCGGCGCCGACGGAATCATCTGGGTTCCGGGCTATGGTTCCGGCGTTCTTGGGCGCTTCGACCCGGCCATCGAACGCTGGAAGGTTTACGACTTGCCGACTGGACTCCCCGGTCCGGACGGGTTCGGTGTCAGCGAAACCCCCTATGCGCTCAACGTGAACCGCATGAACGGTGAAGTCTGGGTGACGGGATCCAATTCCGACACGCTGATTCGTTTCGAACCCAAGACCGAGCAGTTCACCGCTTTCCCGCTTCCCACCCGCGCGAGCTACACGCGCGAAATCGAGTTCGACGCCGACAACAACATCTGGACCTGCACCGCGAACATCCAACCCAGCCCCGATGAATTCGGGCGCGGAAAATTCGTCAAGCTCGAGCTGCCACCGCGGGTCGGAGTTTGCGGCGACGGTCGCGTGGATCCCTCCGAAGCCTGCGACGACGGCAACACCGACGATTGCGATGCCTGTAGCTCCAGCTGCACACCCGTGTCGGGCTGCGGCGACGGAAATCTTTGCGGTAACGAGCTCTGCGACGACGGGAACCTCGACTCCTGCGACGGCTGCTCCGCTGCGTGTGAAATCGAAGTTGGACTTCTCTGCGGCGACTCGATCCCCAATTCGCTGTGTGGCGAGGAATGCGATCCGCCGGTCGAGGGATTCTGCACGGACGCGTGCACGGTCCCGGCCTTCTGTGGAAACGCAATCCCGGAAGGCGACGAAGAGTGCGACGACGGAAACAGCGACGATTGCGATCGCTGTACTTCGGCCTGCACCGCGGTAACGGGTTGCGGGGACGGCGTCGTGTGTGGCGGAGAGGCCTGCGACGACGGCAACCGGGATGCCTGCGACGGCTGCCTTCCCCATTGCGAGATCGAAACCGGACACATCTGCGGCGACTCAATCGTCCGAACGGATTGCGGCGAAGCGTGCGACCCGCCGAGCCTTTCCCCGGCATGCACCTATCTATGTCAAACCGGCGCGGCAGACCCCCTGGGTACACGGCATCTCTCCTTCGGCGGCTCGGCGTACTCGTCGGCGTTGGGCCCGACCATTTCCCTTGGAACGCTCGAGGGAGACTTCGACGTCACGGGCGACGCCCCGACCCCGGACGGCGAAACGACGCTGCGTGTGACGGGGCCGATTCATTACCGTGCGGCCATCCTCGGCGGTTCCTTTGGGTACATGTGTTTCCGGATCAGCTCGTGCACGGGAACGATCGACTGCACGGGCGGGACCGCGGTCGGCGTCTCTGTCGAGCAGGACAGCGGCGGTCCCGGTGTCCAGAACAACCCCACCCTTACGAGCGTGGGATTGGGTGACGACGCAGGGCCCGGTGCGGTGACCCTGTCCTGTGAGCAGGCATTCTTCCAGATTCCCGGTGGACAGGGAGATGATTGCCTCGCGCAAACGTACCCGCCCGAGCAAACCATCGTGTACACGAGCGGAGAGACCGAAGGCTACTTCCTGAACGCCGACGTCAAAGTCGGGACCGGTGCAATCGCGTTTCAGGGCGAGAATTTCAGCTGTGCGGATTGGAGCCAAGAGGACGGCCCCGGCAAGCTCGCCGGCACATTCCTGCTCGAAGCCGACCCCCTGGCCGGCGACACCGCCAACGTGAGCGTAATCGACGACTAGTAGGGCACGCGACGCAGCATGCGAATCCTCGCCAGCCAGGCTCGGAGGCTAGGCGGGATCGCTCGGAGGCGTCGACCCGCCCTTGCGCGTGGAGTTGCGCAGGGTTTCCGCCGTCGCATTGGACCTTGCCTTGCGGAGAGAGTGGGAAACCCGGTCCTGCAGGATCTGTCGCGTCCAGCTGTACATGCCTTCCGCCGGCTTCGCCCCCATGGGCTTGGTACACATCATCTCGCGCCGCCCCCAAAGCAAGAAGTAGGGCGTCTTTTCTTCCTGGACGATCCGCAGCTCGGCGCACATCCCCATCGACTCTTCGGTGTGCTCGCCGCAGATCACGATGACCTCGTCGGCCGCGCTGACCCTTCGGCGGACGCGCTCGTTCCAGACGTCGCTATCGGTCAGGCGTTCGGAACCTCCGGAAACCGAAAATCCGGAGTTCGGCGATTCCGACTGCGAAAGCAGCAATTCGTAGAGTTCGGTGTCGTGTTCGGTATCGAAGCTGACGAACACATTGAGTTCGCCCGAATTCCCGGTTTCGGAATTCGCGGTCACGAGGATTGCCGGACTGATTGGGTTGCGGGTTGGCGCCCGCGGCTTTTGTGGATGTCTCCGTTGTTCATCCCCACAGTATCGGCCAGATTGCTCGAGGGTTCACGTGATTCGCTCAATTGCTTGATGGTTTTGGCAATTTTGTTGGCTCAGCGGCTCGCTCTGATCCCACGACCGGCGTCACACTGGGATTTCGACGTTTTCTGCACCGAGCGGCGCGCGATCGACGGGATTCACCGGGAACACCGATTGTGCGCCCAACCGGTCCGACCGAGACGAATGAACCCTTCGGTCCTGTTGTAATGTACTCGAATGGTTCCCTGGAAGTTGATCGAACGCGTCTCGATTCCCGGCGACAACGGAGAGATGAGTCTGTGCCAGCGCGGCGAGGAGTACTCGATCCGTGTCGACGGACGCGAGCTGATGAACAGCCGCATTCATGCCTCGGAAGAGACCCTGGCTTCGCTCGCGTGCGCGTCGCTTCCCTCACGCCGCCCCCGCGTCTTGATCGGCGGCTTGGGAATGGGCTTCACGCTGGCTGCCGCGAATCGTTTTCTGCCCGCGGATGCACACATCGAGGTCGCGGAATTGGTCCCCGCCGTGATCGCCTGGAACCGCGGCATTCTCGGTGCGCTTTCGGGCCACCCGCTCGTCGACAAGCGCGTGCGATTGCACGCGGGCGATGTTCGCGTCGTATTGGAACAAGCCCGAGATCGGTTCGACGCGATCCTGTTGGACGTCGACAACGGACCCAATGGCCTGACTCAAGTCGCAAACCAGTGGCTCTACGAATCCTCAGGCCTCGGCCAGATTCGCCGCGCCCTCAAGCCCGGTGGGAATCTCTGCGTGTGGTCGGTTCGTCCGGACGCCGCTTTCACCAAACGCCTCGGAAAAACCGGGTTCGATACGAAAGTGCACCGCGCCGCGGCCCGAGCGCAGGGGCGCGGCCCCAGTCACCCCATCTGGGTGGCGACGAAGCCGGCGTGATGTCCGGGACGCTCCCAGCCGGCTTCGCGTCGAGGAATTCCGCGAATCCCGCAAGGCACCATGCTACTTTTTCCTTCACAGCGGCCGGTCCCGCGCGCCGCAAACGGGAGTCGATCATGACCGCTCAAACACCGACCGATACTGGAAAACCGCCGCCGCGTTGGGTCCTCAAGACCATGACGCGAGTCCACGTCTTTCTAAATCGCATCACGGGGGGTCGCCTGTTCAATACGCTGCAAGGTGACGAGGTCTGTTTCGTCCACATGACGGGTGCGAAGAGCGGGCGCGCGCTGACCGTCCCGTTGATGTACGTCCCCTACAATGGCGGTGTTCTCTTGGTGGCTTCCCAGGGCGGAGCCCCGAAGAATCCCGTCTGGTACGGAAACCTCATCAAGCACCCGGACATCGGCGTCGACCACCGGGGTCGGCACATGGAGCTTCGGGCGCGCTTGGCGACTCCCGACGAGAAGCCCGCATTGTGGCCGATTTGCGACAAGCACTACGCCCCGTACGCGGAATACCGCCAACGCACGTCCCGGGACATTCCGATTTTCGTCTGTGAGCCGCGGTCCTAGGGCGTAGCCGCTCTGGCTTGATACTTATTGAGATTCGCGCCGCCCACCGTCGCGTAGGCTAGTCCGAGCACGCCGCCATCTCGGCAGTGTCGACTCGAAAGCCCGTCCGATGCGAACACGTCTTTGCGCGCCCGTCGCGCTGTTGGGGTTGCTGCTGTTGGGCACCCCCAGTCTTGCAAACCCCAAGGATCCCACACGCGATAACGTGATCGAGGCGGTCCGAACCGGATACGTCCACGGCGTCACGGCCGAGATCGCCCATGCGCGCGTCGGGGTCGCCGGCGTGGACGAGTTGCTCTCGCTTCTCGCGGATCCCGATTTCGATGCGCGCGACAACGTCGTCGCCTTCCTCCACCATCTGGGTGACGATTCGAGTGTCGAGGCTCTCCTCCAACAACTACAGCAACCGGTCGGTGACCAATTCCAACCGGCCAACGACCGGGCGCTGCTCCTGATCCCCCAGACGCTCGGGGGGATCGCTGGGCGCGGTAGTCCCCGCGCATTGGCAGCGCTGCTCGACATGACGGACGAGACCCCGGAAGACGCGATGCGATCCCCCGCACGCCACACGTTGTCGCCGGACCTAATCGCGATGGCACTGCGAGGCCTCGCCTACGCCCAGGACTCCGTAGCATTGGAGCGTTTGGTCGCACTGCAAAACCGAGGGGTGGGACCGAAATCCGGTCGGAGCATTTCTCCGATCGGCGACGCGCCCGCCGACATGGCGCTGGAATTGTACGACGAATTGGCTGCCGGTCCGGTGACACGCGCGCCGGAGGGCGGAGAGATGCCCCAGGCTTCGAGTTCGGACCCAGAGACGCACATTACGGAGCACAATCTCAAATTCGCCAACCATCGCGCGCTCAGCAATCCAATGACCTATTCGCGCGCCGACCAGCTCGTCGCCCACGCCACGACGAAACTCTCTACGTCGACCTTCGCGGGCGACATGGCGTGTTGCATACGCACGATTCGCAAATCCGCCAAAGGCTGGTTCGGAGAATCCGGGGATGGCCTCGACATCATCGACAATGCGAACGAACTGGAAAGCGTCTGGGATGCATCCCCCAAACGGTTCAAAGTCGTTCGCATGATCAACTACTGCAACGGCCCGGCTCAAAACGCATACGGCTGCGGGCAGATCGAGGGCAACGACATCGCAGTCGTGCGTCGCGCGAACCTCCACCAGGAAGCCATGCTGTGGGCCCACGAGTTCGGCCACAACCTGGGACTCGAACACGACGACTGGGATCCGCGTTCGCTGATGTTCCCGGGCATCTCCACCGATCCGGACCTGAACCTCGGCTTGTCGGCCCAGGAATGCAGCGTATTCCACAGCCAGGGCGCTTCGGCCGAGGAATGCAGCGGCGTCGGCTGTTTCTAGTCGGCGAACGTGATGACCGACCGCGCGACGGTACCGGCCTTGATGGCCTCGATCCCCTCGTTCACTTCGTCGAGGGCGATGCGCCGTGAGATCATCGGGTCCAACTGCAGGCGACCGTCGAGATAGAAGTTGACGTAGTTGGGCATGTCGAGACGGAAGCGATTCGACCCCATCATGGATCCGAGGATCCGTTTCTCCTGGAGCACCACCATCGCTTGATGGAACTCCACCATCGTCCCGATCGGGACCACGCCCACCAGCACGGCGGCTCCGCCGGATTTCAGCATGTTGATGGCCTGGGTCACGGTGGCGCCGAGGCCGATGCATTCGAACGCGTAATCCGCACCGCCGCTCGTCAATTCGAGCACCGCGAGCGTCGGATCCCCACCCGCCGCATCGACGACGTCCGTCGCACCGAGGGTTTTCGCGAGGTCGAGTTTCCAGGCTTCGGTATCGACCGCAATGATCCGGCCCGCCCCGGCAATGCGGCACCCCTGAAGGGCCGACAGCCCAACCCCACCGCACCCGATGATGACCGCCGTGCTGCCGGGCTCGACCCGCGCGGTATTGAGCGCCGCACCCAGCCCCGTCGTCACGCCGCAACCGATCAAGGCGGCGCGGTCGAGCGGCATTTCCGGGGAAATCTTCACCAGCGCGCGTTCGTGGGTCAACATCATTTCCGCAAAGGAGGAGAGGTTCGCGAACTGCGGAATCGCCTCTCCATCCTTGGATAGACGGGGCTCCTCGTCCGCACCGCGTTGCAGCGTCTCGGCCCTGGCACACAGATAGGGCTTGCCCTTGAGACAAGCCGGGCACGCCCCGCACCAAGCGGAAATGCAACCGATCACGTGGTCGCCCGGGGCCACGTCCACGACATCGCTCCCCACCGCCTCGACGACGCCCGAAGGCTCATGTCCAAGAATGGTCGGGGGAGGCATCGGAAGGCCTCCCTGAATGACGTGCAAGTCGCTGTGACAGATTCCGGATGCAGCCGTTCGGACCAACACCTCTTTCGGACCGGGCTTGGCGACGGTCACTTCTTCGATGGAGAGCGGCGCGTTGTTCGCCCGCATGACGGCAGCTTTCACGAATTCTCCTCGGGGAACCCCATCCCCATCGGTGCTTCAGATCGCCCGGTGTCGGATTCGAAACTCTACCCGAAGCCCCACTTCGCGCACCCGCGCGCGCCTCTCCCTCGGCGAGCGCACCGATCGATGTCACAATGACGCTTCATGGAAATCACCATCCTGCACCCCTATGACCCGGGGGCCGAGTACGCTTCGGGAATCCGCACGGCCATCGACGGATTCCTGCGCGCTGCCCCCCGCGAAGCCACACTGCGCGTCGTCGGTTGCACGACCCAGCCGGAAGAGCGCCCGGTGGGACGTTGGACCCCATTTCGGATGGGGGATCGGGAAATTTCGTTTTTCCCCGTGACCACCAGCCATCCCGCGGCCCGCGGCAGGATCCCAATGAGCCTGCGCTTTACCACAGCACTCCAACGCTTTCGCAAGCGCGTCATGTCCCCCACGGCGACGCTCGTGTTCCATCGCCTCGAGACCCCGTTGCCCTTCCTGAAGTCGCCCAACCCGAAGCTCATGTTTCTCCACTACGCGGTACCCGACCAGGTGCTGCGCAAGGAAACGGCTTTGACCTGGCGCCATGCTCCATTCGTGTACTTCTGGCTCGAACGCCGGATTCTGCCGCGCATGGACCGGATCTTCTGCCCGCGGAAAGACGGTATCGCGTGGTGGCACGCGCATTACCCGCAACTACGAGAACGAATTCAGTTCCTTCCGACGTTCGTCGATCCCTCGATCTTTCACGCGGAATCCGAGTCGGATCGGTCTCGACTCCGGCAGGAGTTCGCGACGCGACGACAGTTCGACCCATCCGACCCGCTCGTCCTCTACGTCGGCCGCTTCGATTCGCAGAAAGATCCCCTTCTCTTGCTGCGCGCTTGGCGAATCCTTCACGCCGAGCATCCTCGAGCCCACCTCATGCTGGTGGGCAAAGGCGAACTCGAATCGAACATGCGAGATATCGTCGCAGATTGGAACGCTCCGTCGAACGTCCAATTCCTCGGCACACTGCCCCACCCCGAAATCGCCCGCTGGATGAAATGCGCGGACGCATTGGTGACGAGCTCGGCGACCGAGGGCATGTCGATGTCGATACTCGAAGCCTTGCGCTGCGGATTGCCCGTGGTGGCTCCGAACCTGGGGGAGAACGCCCGACTCCTGTGCCGCCCGGAAGCGGGACGCCTGGTCGAAGGCCGCGACCCGGCGAAGTTCGCCGCCGCCCTGGGGGATCTCCTTGCACAGCCTCGCGACCGAGACGCGTGTGTCGAGATCGCGACCCCCTACACCCCGGAACGCGTATTGAAGCCCGTGTTCGATCTCGTTCGCCAGCACTCGCCTGCACCGTCAAACGCGATGCGGTCGTAGGCGCAGCACCGCCCACCCTGCCCGAAGGCCGTCCCAGGGCCATTTGCCCCCGCGGCCTGCTGATCTCCAGGGGGACGGCAAAGCGGTCAAGGCGGGCTAGTATCGGGTCTCGGGGGTGAGACGGGAGTTCCCTTGCTGCGTCTCACATTGCTGTTCTGCCTATTCCCACTCGCTGCATCCGCCGCCACGGTGAGCCTACCCGTCGAATACCTGGTCGAGCGCAGGGACTTCCGCTGGAGCTACCAGGCCGGCCATCCGCTCGAATTCGAGCTGTTCGACAACGAACTGTGTACCGGCGAACCGTTTCACCGCGAGCTTCGCGTCATTGGTACCGAAGAGGTGCTCGTCGAGCGTTCGCGCCAGGTGCGCGCCGGAAGCCAGCGCCCGCGTCTACCGCGGGCGGCCCGCATTCACACGACCCTTCACCCCGAAGCCCCCCTGCCCGCCTCGGTCTTCCTCCACGTCTTCACCCCCTCCCCGGCCCTGGGCGGAAGCTGCCAGGCCCAAAGTGCGGGAGGTGGCGGCGGAACCGGCCCAACCGGTCCCGAAGGTCCGCCCGGGCCACGCGGAGCGGTCGGGCCCGTCGGCCCGCAAGGCCCGTCAGGTCCATCGGGAGAAACCGGCGATCCAGGCCCCGAGGGAGCCGTCGGCGCACGCGGGCCCCGCGGCTTCACGGGAGCAACGGGAGCAACGGGCGCCACCGGACCCATCGGACCCACGGGAACGACCGGCGAAGCGGGACCGCCGGGCCCCCCCGGACTGACCGGCCCGCCCGGCGTGTCGGGGGACTTGTTGGTGGTGGTGGATGCCAACGGAGTCGAACTCGGACGCTTTGCCGCCGACGACGGCGGATTGCGGATCTTTCACGAAACCTTGGGCCTCGTCATTCCCATGGTCTGGTCCCTGGGACCGGGGAACGTTCCCGTCGCGGTTCTCGCCAGTGGCTTGGGCCCGTTCTACACCTCGGCCGATTGTTCGGGACCGGCGTTCGTCGACGCCAAAGGGAAGCTGTTGGGGAGCTCCCTCGAGCAACTCGACGGTGCGCCGTTCGTGATCTCCGGCCCGGTCCGCGTCGACCTCGCGTATCAATCGCGCAAGCTCGCCGGAAGTTGCCTTTCCGGCGCTGGGGTCGTGACCTGGGCCATGGATGCCACGCCCTTCACGGACGACCTCGGATGGACCTTCCCGGTGCGACTCCCGCTCGAAGTGCGATCGGTGCCAATCGACTAGGCTTCCGTCTCCCTCGTTGGAAAGGCGCGCCCGAAATGCCCGAACTCATCCTGCACCATTACGACATGTCCCCTTATGCGGAGAAGGTCCGCTTGATAATGGGATTCAAGTCGCTGTCCTGGCACTCGGTACAGATTCCGATCGTCATGCCCAAACCCGACCTCACGGAGTTGACGGGCGGTTATCGCCGCACGCCGACACTCCAGATCGGGGCGGACATCTACTGCGACACGAAAATGTGTGCCCTGGCACTCGAACGTTTCCAGCCCGACCCCACACTCTTTCCCGGCGACCCCGCAACGACCTGGGCCGTCTCACGCTGGGCCGAAACCAGTTTCATGATGGCGGTCACGATCTTCCTTGGATCCGGTGGCTTGTTCGACGACGACTTCATCGAAGATCGCAAGAAGATGCTTCCCGGTGCCGATTTCTCCAAAGCGAAACTCATCGTGCCGGCGAAGTTGATGCAATTGCGCTCGAATCTCGACCGACTCGAAATGCAGCTCGGCGACGGACGCCCCTATCTGCTCGGCGATCAGATCAGTCTCGCAGACCTGTCCGCCTATCATCCCCATCGCTTCCTCGACGCCAACCCGGCAACCAAGGCCCTGCTCGACCCCCTGGTCCACGTTCGAGCGTGGTTCGAACGGATTGGCGCCGTAGGACACGGCGAACGTCGCGAACTCGACGCGAAAGATGCCATTGCCATCGCGCACGACGCCAAACCGGCGCCGCTTGCAGACAGCGCTCCGTTGCCGGACGGCCTGTCCCTCGGCGACGCGGTCGTCGTCATGCCCGAGGAGCCGGGGTCCGGTGTCGTGGCCGGCGAGCTCGTGGCTTCGGGTCTGCACGAATTCGCCATTCGGAGGCAGTCGGAACGGGCCGGCGAGCTGATCCTGCACTTCCCCCGCGAAGACTATCTCGTGATCAAAACGGGCTAGGCCCAAGGCGCTTCGTCTTGCTCTACTTCGGCATTCCCTTCAAAGCCCGCTGCGTTTCCACGGATTGGGAACGCGTCAACGCCGACCTCGAGCGGACCCTCCGTTCGGTGTTGCGGCAAACCGACCCGCGCTTCCGAGTGATCCTCGCATATACGGACGCACCCGAGTTCGAGATTGCGGACGAGCGAGTCGAAGGACTCCAGGTTCCCTGCATCAGTGACACGCCCCATGTTCGCGACAAGCTCCACCGGGTTTTCGAGATCGGAAAGCGCATCCGAACCCACGGCGGCGGAACGCTGATGCCCGTCGACGCCGACGATTGGTTGAGCAACCGGGTCGCCGAGTGGATCAACGAGCGACCCCAATGCGACGGTTTCTACGCGCGTACGGGGATCGAGCTGGATGAACGCAACGGGCGCTTGCGGGTAACGCCCTCCTTCTGGAAACTCTGCGGAACGTCGATCGCGGTTCGTTTCCGCCCCGAGGAGCTCCCGGATGAAGCCACCTCGGAACATCTGCTCCGAAAGAATCACAATTTTTGGCTCCCGCAGCTGCAAGCAACGGGAAAGACGCTCCACGCCTTTCCTTCCTCGCCCGCGATCTACCGCCTCTACAACCGCGAAAGCTTGAACTTCTATCGCTTCGGGAAAGCGGGTTGGCGGCGCCGGCTCTTTCGGAGCGTCGTCCCCAGCTACCGGCCTTCCTCGCGCCATCGGGAAGAATTTGCGTTGGGAGAGTGACCCCCAGGTCCCCCGACATCAACCCGCTGCGGTTTTCTCCTGCGCAGACTCGGAAGACGGATCGGAGACCGGTGGGTGCGTGCCGTAGAGCACCCAGGCGAGCCCCAGAAAACAGGCCACGAAGATTTCGAAGACCTGAAGCAACCACCCCCACCACACCGCGAATCCGACCCGTTCGACCTCCGCATAACGCGGCAGCGAATGTTTCATCCACTCCCGCGTTACGGTTCCCTGTCGGGCGTGGAGGCGTAGGTGATCCAGGAAAAAAAATGGGGTCCCCCCCGCGAGCTCACGCTCGACGTAGGCGCGATAAGCGGCTTTGGGCGCGAGGGTCGACCACGCAGGATCGCCGATCCCCTCCGTACCCGACTGGATCTGGCGATAGACGAAGTCGGCTTTTTGATCGTAGTGCGTGAGGTGTCCCCAGGCCGCGATACCGAGCGTTACAGCGAGGGCGGCCCGAAACGCCACGCGTTCGCTGCGGCAGCCCGAGAGCCAGACCACGCCCGTGAACGCCAACCCGATGACGCCCGCCGCCACTCCGCCCCGCTCCCAGGAGGCCGTGCTCACGGTATGCGTCCCGAATAGAACCCCCCCGATCGCGATGAGCAAACCGACGCCAACGGTCAGGGCCAGCCGAGACAAGAACGACACCGGGGGTTCGCGGGTCGGGGTCGATTCGACTTCGGGAAGCGATCGGGTCGGAGTCGCCTCGGTTCGCTCGGGTACCGGCAAGGCGTTGCCCTCGCCGTAGCGCGCGACCAGCACGCAACGCACTTCGGGAGCGACTTCGATCCAATCGACCCCGGGTCGAAAACCAAATTGACTGAAAGAGCGAAGCAGGGTGTCGAACTGCTCCTGCAGCCATGCGCGTCGATCGTCCGTCGCCCCCCGGAAGAGATCCGGCACCTTCAGGATCTGGAGCAACGGCGACGCATTGGGGATCCGGAAGATCGGCGCGCGATTCGTGCGCGCTTCGAGCCGCTTGCGAAGCCATGGGTTCAGTCCAAACAGAACGAATCGAACGCAACGCAACAACCGCACGACACGCTCGCCGTCGCCTACGTGCCGCCCTATTTCCGCAACGAAGAATCGCAACGACTCCTCGGGATCGTAGGTCGCCGACTGGAGCCACGCGTGCACCAGGAATTCCGCGTCCCCACCCCGGAGTGCCAGAGGCCAGACTTTCTCGACGGGCGAGTTGGCGCGCAGGAGCGGTTCGATTCCCGGTCCCAACTGCAGCGCGCGCGTGTAGCAATTCTCCTTGGGGTCATAGACGAGGTGCCAGAAGGACTTGCAGGTGCGACAAACCCGCAGCTCGCCCGTCGTGCTCGTTTCGACCCAGGGTGCGAGCGTCAACCCGGGCAACGCGCGGACCGCTTCCCACGCCGCGGGAAGCGAAGCGTCTTCCAGATCGTACATGCCGGACGGCGGTACGCAGTGCGGACACGGGCCGCCCCTCCCCCGGTTGTTGTGCGTCGTATCGCGCGCCACGGCGTTGTTATCGGCAGACCCGCCTTCGACTGCACCCAATGCGAGGGAAGAAGCCCGCACCCCGGTATTCGACCCGCAACAAGGTAGGGCCGGCGCCTTCCCACCGTCCGCGAAACGCTCCAGCGCGCGGGAATCGTCGGTCTGCAGACGGACTATTCGAAGCCGCGCCGCAAGGCTCCACTTTCCACGAGCGTCTTGAGATAGGCGCCATCGTGAGACGGAACGACCACGATGGGGTTGGCGATCTGGGCCGCGTGAAGTGCACGCAGCTGTTGGGTAACGGCGTCCGAATCCTCACCGATCACCCAACCGCTGACTCGCGGATGGACCTTGGGCCCCTCGAAATGGTCGCGGTGCCAAGCGATATCCCCGACGAACAGATATTCGCGGTCGGCTCGCGTTCGCACGTAGTAGATGACACTCCCGGGGCTGTGACCCGGAGCCGGACGCATCACCACACCGGGTCCGATACGGGTGGCGCCGTTCTCCGCAAAGCGCTTGGGCGCCTTCAACGAGAGCCCGGAAGCCGCGAGCTGGACCGCGTTGAATCGCAGGCGCTCCGGGCGCGTCATCCCCTCGAACAGGGCAGCCAGGCCGCCCAGGTGGTCCGGGTGCTCGTGGGTAAACAGGACGAGATTCGCGCGCTCGAGCGCCCCGCGCAGCGCGGCGCGCGCAGCGGGGCTCGCATCGCGCACATCGGGAACGTCGATCAGAATGGTTTGATTGGGATAGACCAGTCGGAAGCTCGTCCACGGCATCGAGAATGACGCCAGGGTCCATTCGCCCGTCACACCGAGTAGCGGCTTTTCGTCCGGAACGACTTCGAGGACCTGGATTTCCGTCGGACGCCACTCGGGGGGGCCCTCCGCCAGGCGTCGCAACTCGTCGAGCCCGAGTGCGAAGGACGACTCCGGCGGAACCTCGGGGGTACCCAACAGAAAGCGCGCCGAGACGAATACCGCCACTCCCAGGATGACCAATCGGACAGCGCGCTGGGCCTTCGACACGGCAGTCCCCGCGCGTGAAACCGCCTATGCGCTTCCGGCTTGGACGCCGGTTTCCGCATAGAACCAAGCCAGAACGCGATCCGTCAATTCGGTTTTCGACAAATCGCCGCATTCCAGCGTCCAGTGCGCCGCCGCCCGATACCAGGGGTCGCGACGTTCGATGATCTCCCGAAAGGCACGCTCGCCGGAAAGCGCTGGGCGGTTGGGATCCCCTCCAATGCGGCCTTCGAGATAGGCGGAGTCGCGCGCCAGATACACCACGCGCGCGTTTTCCCGCAGGGTTTTCAGCTTCCGTTCGCTCCGGACCTCGTCACCCGAATCGTTCAGGTCGACCACGACCCCACCACCGCAGTCGATCAACGCGCCGCTGGAAATCCGCGTCACCTTTTGGAGCACCTGATACTCGAGATCGCGAAAATGGGGCCAGCCACGCTGCTCGACGATCTCCGGAATCGACTGGCCAGCGGATTCGTAGCGGATCAGGGCATCGAGGGAATAGAGGCCAAAATTGCGGTTCCGCCGCAGCAATCGCTTGGCGATGGAGCTCTTCCCACAGCCGCGCCCCCCGACGAGGGCGAGGTTGGCGACCAACTGCGGAGCGATTCGCTGGGTCATGGTGGAAGCAGTATAGAAAACCCCGCCCAATTCGCGGCCGCCCTCGCTTCCGCTCGCACGAACGGTCCTCGCATCGCTACACTCGCCCACCAACCGGTTAGGGGGGGCTTCCATGGCGGTTTCGGACCACGTCAATCTCGAGCAGTTCATGGATGGGGTAAAGCGAAGAAACCCCGGGGAAAGCGAATTCCATCAAGCCGTTTACGAAGTCGCATCGAACGTCTACGAGTACATCGCCGACAAAGAGATCTACCACGAAGCGCAAATCCTGCGCCGCATCGCCGAACCCGATCGCGTGGTGAGTTTCCGCGTGTGCTGGGCAGACGACAACGAGAACATCCGCGTCCAGCGGGGTTGGCGGGTTCAGAACAACAACTCGATCGGCCCCTACAAAGGGGGGCTGCGTTTCCACCCCAGCGTCAACCAGAGCGTGCTCAAGTTCCTCGCCTTCGAACAGACCTTCAAGAACAGCCTGACGGGACTTCCCATGGGCGGCGGAAAAGGCGGCTCGAACTTCAACCCCAAAGGAAAGTCCAACAACGAGGTCATGCGCTTCTGCCAGAGCTTCATGACGGAGCTCTACCGACACGTCGGGGAAGACACCGACGTTCCGGCGGGCGATATCGGCGTAGGTGCACGCGAGATCGGGTACCTGTTCGGGCAATACAAACGCATTACCAATCGCTTCGTCGGCGTCCTCACGGGCAAAGGACTGGAGTTCGGCGGCAGTCGGATTCGAACCGAAGCCACGGGGTATGGCACCGTCTACTTCATGGAATCGATGCTGAACCGACGCAAGGCTTCCGTCGACGGGATGACGTGCCTCGTCTCCGGATCGGGCAACGTCGCACAACATGCGGTGGAGAAGATCAACCAACTCGGCGGCAAAGCCATCACGCTCTCGGATTCGGGTGGAACCATCCACGACCCGGATGGCATCGATGCGGAGAAGCTCGCCTTCGTCAAGGAACTAAAAAACAAGAAGCGCGGGCGGCTCACGGAATACGCCGACGAATACGGCTGCGAGCACCTCGAGGGACGCCCCTGGGGTATCACCGCAGATCTTGCGTTTCCCTGCGCGACGCAGAACGAAATCTCGACCGCCGAAGCCAAAGCGTTGATCAAGAACGGCATCCGCGGCGTCTCCGAAGGCGCCAACATGCCCACGGAGCAGGACGGCATCCACGCGTTCACGAAAGCGAAGATCCTGTTCGCGCCCAGCAAAGCCGCCAATGCGGGCGGCGTCGCGGTCTCGGGCCTGGAGATGAGTCAGAATTCCGCGCGTATCACGTGGAAGGAAGCGGAACTCCAAACGCTGCTCAAAGACATCATGACGGGCATCCACGACAGCTGCGTCGAGTACGGTGCCGAAGCCGGAAGCGACTACGTCGACTACGTGAAGGGGGCCAACATCGCAGCCTTCATCAAGGTCGCCGACGCCATGCTCGCCTTCGGGGTCGTTTAGAGCCCGGCCGGTGGAAGCGTTTCTCGATTTGCTGCGCGCCTTTGTTCCTGCCCTTCAGGGTCTGGTGCCGGTCTTGCTCACGATCACGTTCGCGATCGTCGCACTACTGATCATCCGTGCGATTCTCCGGGTTCGGGAGCGGCGCATCGGCGTGTCCTTCCCCTTCAGTCACCAGATCGCCATGCTGACCATCACCGCGCTGGCCGTGGTGGCGATCGTCCTCACCCTGCCCGTCGAAGCCACGGTGCGGGGCCAGCTCCTGAGCCTGCTCGGAATCGTCCTGACCGGCATGATCGCCTTCGCGTCTACGACCTTCGTCGCCAACGCCATGGCGGGTCTCATGTTGCGTGCGGTGAGCAATTTTCGGGGCGGAGACTGGATCCGGGTTGGAGACCAATTCGGGCGCGTGACCGAACGCGGCCTGTTTCACACGGAGCTGCAGACCGAGGATCGGGATCTCACCACGCTCCCCAATCTGTACCTGGTGACGAACCCGGTGGTTGTCGTACGGGCGTCGGGAACGATCGTGTCGGCCCAACTCTCGTTGGGATACGACTGCAATCGTGCGGAAATCGAAACACTGCTGATCGAAGCCGGCCTTGCTGCGAATCTCGAAGACCCCTTCGTTCAGATTCTCGAGCTCGGCGATTTTTCGATCACCTACCGGATTGCGGGCTTTCTGAGCGAAGTCCAACACCTGCTCACGGTGCGTTCCCGCTTGCGGGGTCAGGTGCTCGACAGCCTGCATCGCGCCGGCGTCGAAATCGTTTCGCCGAATTTCGTGAACCAACGCCAACTCGACACCACGAGCATCCTGCCCCAACAGAGCTCCGCCATCCCCATCGCGGACGAGGCCCCGCCCCCCGAAGAACGAATCTTTGACAAAGCCAACCTCCAGGCCTCCGTCGAGGCGCTCAACACGGAGCGGGATGGGTTGCTCCAGACCATCGCGGACCTCAACAAGGAGCGCCCCAAAGCCCTGCACGGGCGGCAGCAACGCATCGACAGCGAAGTGGAACGCATCCAGGCCCGCATTGAAGAGATCGTGCAGACCCTGGCCGAGCAACCTCAGGTCGACGAGCCCTAGAGCGCCGCCAACCCTAGGGGCAAGCCGGACCGACGCACTCCAAGGGACAACTCCCGCAGGACGGACCGGGCGAAAGATTGAAGAGCCCGTAGCCCACCGTCAGGTCCGTACCGCCAATGAACTGGCCCGAGTTGTCGAGATCGAACACCGCACAGGGTCGATTGGCCTGGGTCCCGCAGTTGTTCCCGTTGCGGGCCTTGTTGAACGACGCCAGCAACTCGGACAAATCCAATCCGCCGACGACCTGTCCCTGATCGTTGAATTTCGCGTCGCACTGGTTGCCGATTCCGTCCGCGTCGTCGTCGAGCTGTCCACCGGTCGTCGATTGGAAGGAAGCGCGGGCCGGCGCACCCTGCGTACCCAACACGGGATTCGCGACCAGCACGCAGTTGTCGCACAGGTCCCCGACCCCATCTTCATCGAAGTCGCCCTGATTGGGGTTTCGGGTCGTTGTGCAATTGTCCTCCGTATCCGGCACCCGATCGCCGTCGGTGTCCGTGCCCGGGCCCTCGAAGGTCCCTGGGCGATAGATCGCACCAAACGCCGCGTTGGGAATCCAAAGAATGCCCTGGCCGTTCGGATTGATGCGGTCCGACTGAATCGGCTGTAGGAACATCGACGCGCCGGTGAATTGATTGTCCGGCGCGGTCAGTAGGATCCCGGTGTCGTCGGCGTTGTAGCCCGGCAGCCCGATACTCCCGTTCACGAACCCGATGAAGCCCACTTCTCCGGTGAACAGATTCATGGCGAACATGTCGGAGCGGGTCACGTTCCCCAGAAAGTCGACCTGAATCACTTCGAACACGACGCGCTCGTCGCTCGTGCGCGACAACTGAGGGTTTCCCGTGTTGACTCCAGGGGTGGTGACGGGCGGAACGATGGCGATGATCTCACCGGTCAGAAGATCCAACGCGTAGATACTCCAGGCCAGGAAGCTCGAACCGGCATTGGTCACCACTGCATTGAGGGCGTCGTAAACCAGCACCCGACCGTTGGCCGCAAAATCCATGATCTCCGCGAACAAAACGTCATCGGAATTGAGCCCGTCGATGACGGGCGCCTGGAGCTGGATCCGCTGACTGGTGTTTCCCGGAATGTCGAGCAACAGGATTTCGTTGTCCGCGTTGCCCTGAAAATCCTGCAGCACGAGCGCCACGCTGTTTCCATCGCGCGAGATCGCGGCGGAGCGCGCAAACACCGGGGGCTGCAGATTCGGCAAGCCGGAACAGGTCTCGACCGTGAGACCCTGGGTATCGACGAAACACAGGTCCGCCGAGGCGTTGATGAAGGCCGCGGTTCCCCCATCCCCGCTGATGGTCGGGCGCTGGAAAGCGACCGGGAAGAAGGTGCGCGAGGTTCCCTCCGGCGGGTCCGCGGGTCCGTTGCGAACCAGGAAGTTGCCATTGTTGAACGAGCGCACGAACAAGGTCTGGTCCGAACCCACCGGTACCGGGAACGGATCCGGTTCCGGCGTCGCCCCGGTATCGAAGACCTCTACCGCGTCGAAGGCCTCGGCGGTCTTCAACGCCTGGGGAGACCCGACGCCGAACAGCTCTTCGGCCGCGGTCACGCAACCGCGACGCGAATCGACGAATTGCGAGCGCTTCGTCAGGTGCATCGTCATGGAGCGGTAGAAGATCTGGGCGGCCTGTTCGTCACCGATGGCGCCGGGCAACCCTTCCGCCAACAAGTAGAAGGCATGATTGTTGATGCTGCTGTTGAAGTGAACGCCGCCGTTGTCTTTGTTCACCTCCGCCGCAACCGAGGGATCCGGATGGTTGCGACCGATAAAATCGCTGTATTTCTTCGGATACGGCAGGCTGGTGGGAAATGCAGTCTTCGACGGCGGATCCGAAAAGCTGCGCACGAAATTCGGCCCCCCCGCCGTGGCGTTCCAAAGCCAATCGTGGGATCCGGTCACGCGCGTTTCGATCATCTCGCCGAAGATATCGGCATAGGATTCGTTCAAGGCACCGGATTCGTCCACGTAGTCGAGAATCCCGCCCGCACCGATGCTGTTGATGACCCCGTGCGTCAGCTCGTGCCCCACGAAGTCCGTCGAGGCCGCGATCGGCGCCCCGTTGCCCAGCAGAATCTGTCGGCCGTTCCAGAACCCGTTGTTGATGAAACTCCCCCAACGCACGAGCCCGAAGATTCCAACGCCGTTGCCATCGAGCGAATTGCGACCGTGTTCGGCCAGGAAGTAATCGTAGGAATGGCCGATGTTCACCGCGGCACTCACTGCGTCCGCGAGCCACGGCCCATTGGCGCTCGTCGCTGTGGCGATTTCCATCTGGGTGGCTTGGGTCAATTGCGAGTCGATGACCACGATTCCACCCACGGTTCCGTCGGTCGTGTTGATATCGACCAGCGGCGTCACCATGGGTCGGCTGATGTCGATCATGTAGAACGTTCCGCCCTGGGACCAGACGTTGAAATTGTGGTTCTGCCCCAAGAGGTCCGTGCCCGACCCCGGCACGCTGGCCGACTGCACTTCGTTGTAGTGGATGAGGATGTTCCCGTGGTGGGCGTCGACGACCACTTTCCAACGCTCGATCTCCGACAGGGTCAGGAATACGACCCACGCCAGGTGCGAATCGCCCTCGTCGTCCATGTAGTAGAGGAGTTCCGGTTCGCTCGCGGAAGCCCGCATCCCACCCGCGACGCGCGCGCGCGCCAATTCCAGCGCGGTCTCTCCACCCAGGGTGGGGGCCGGCTCTTCCTCGGGTGTCGCCGCAAAGCCACCGTCGAGAAGCTCCACGTTGCCCTCGGTGTCGAGATGAACGATCAGTTCGGCCCCATCGACCCGCAGGCCCGCGTAGCGCTGTTCATAACGAATGTGGCGCTTCCCGAGGCGATCCTTCCAATGTGTGCGCTGACGCAGCTCGGCGTCCGGATCGCGAAGCTTCAACAGACGGCGGTTCTCGCGCAGAAAGGCGCGACTGGTTCGTTGGGCGCGCTCCCCGCTGGTGTAGGGACCGCGCACAGCCGGATGCAGTCGGCGCCCCTTGATCTGCGCCGGTGTCCTCACGCCCTTTCGTACGCGGAGTTGAAGGGGACTTCCCGCTTTGCGGCGCAATCGCTGTACATCCACATCTTGGTCCGCACTCAATTCGACCGGCGCGACGCGTTGGGCCGCCCGTTTGGTTCGTTCGAATGCGGCCCGCACGCGTCGGGCAGTCTCCTCGGATTCCTCGTCGACGGGGAGCAAGACACGCTCCGCGCTGGCTCGATTCTGGGGCAGCCCCGCAGGCCCCAGCGCTTCGAGTTGCGCACGCAGTTCCTCGGCCGAAAGCAGCGCAGCGCTCCCCGATTCCGGGTACCCCGCTGCACCAAGGGCTTCGCCTTCGGACGGGGACATGGCCTGGGCGTCCGGGGCGATCCCGAGCGCCATGCAGAGCAGTGCGGCGACACTGCGGCAAAGGATCGAATACCTATTGGTTTTTGAAAGACTTTTCCGCATTGCCCGCAGCCTCCGAAACACCGGGCCGCCTCCGCCCGATCGTCAAACTGGGTGAATCCTACCACGCCTTTACGTATCCCTCAGCGGGAGAATTGTAGGCGGGGGTAACATGCCGCCCAGCCATTGAAGGAGGGTGAAGTGAAGAGATTGTTCGGAGCCGCTGCCATCGCGATGATCCTGGGTTGCCAGACCCCGTTGGTGAATGTCGAAGCGACGCCTTGTGAGTGCGCCTGCTCGTACAAGGCCACCACCCCGCAGGTGGGCAAAGGCTGTTACGTGAAAGACGACCTGCTGATCTGCCCCCTGGTGGTACGCCAACTCGACGTCGAGCCCGCCTACCCTTCCGAAGACCCGCGCTGCACGCGACAGGCCGACGGAACGACGCGCTGCGAAGTCATGGAATAGCGGCTCCGAACGCGGAACCGCTCGAGGGTGTTCTACTTCCACTTCGCGAACTACCGAACGATGGTTCGACTCGCCTGGCGCGAGCGCAACCCGCGTGCGCGCGGGTACGCCCTCGCGGTGTTGCTCCTCGCCGTGCCCGTCGTTTCCGCCTTCCATGCGCTGTGCTTCGCCCTGGATCCCGTTTTCTTTCCGGGGCTGATGCGGACGACGGTCCGGGCACCGGTGTTCGTGCTGGGACACGCGCGCAGTGGAACGACGCTGATCCACCGCTTGCTCTCCAAGGACCGCGGCCGTTTCAGCACCTTCGCGCTGTACGAGATGTACTTCCCATCGCTGCTTCAGAAGTGGACCCTGCGAAAACTCGGAGCCGTCGATCGTCACCATCTGGGCGGTCGCATCGCCGCACTCCTGCGCCGCTGGGAAGACCAGCGCTACGGCGCCGTGCGCCAGGTCCATCGCATGGGCCTCCACGAACCCGAAGAAGACGACATGGTCCTCTATTACTCCTGTGCATCGGGCTACTGGATCACCAAGCTGCCCTACCTCGGCGACCTCGATTTCTACGACGTCGACGCGTGGCCCGCCCGTAAGCGCCGACGATTGATGAACTTCTATCGCGAATGTGTTCGACGACAGTTGTATTTGAACGGCGCGGAGAAAACGCACCTCAGCAAGAACCCCATCTTCGCGGGACGCGTCGAAGCGCTGATCGAGACCTTCCCCGACGCCCGGATCGTGGTTCCCGTGCGCAACCCCTACGAAACGATTCCGAGTCTGCTCAAACTCGTGCGCGGCGGTTGGAAGCGATTGGGTTGGGATGCGGAGAGTCAAGCGCGCTGCCTCGCGGTTCTGGCCGAGCAATCCTTCCACACCTACCGACACCCCCTCGAAGTACTCGAACGCCACCCGGAGACGCCCCACGCCGTGGTCGACTACCGAGACCTGGTGGCCGACCCCGCCGCGGCCATCGAACACATCTACGAACGACTCGCAATCCCCATCGCGCCGGAATATCAAGCGCTGCTCTCGTCCGAGGAAAAGCGCGTCCGATCCCACCGATCCGGGCACACCTACAGCCTCGCGGAGTTCGACCTCGAGGCCGATGCGATTCGCCTGCGCTTGAAAGATCTGTTCGACCGATTCGGATGGGACGCAGCAACGCCCAGCGGAGACCCAACGCCATGACGAATCCGAAACGATCCTCCGCCGACCACGCGAAGCAGGAGTTGCACGCCGCGTGGGACGACTTGATGACGGAACTCGCTTCCGCGCGGGACGCCATCGATCACACGGAATTGATGCCGCCTCCTCCGAGCGATCGGCATCTGGCCGAAGGCTACCGCTACTTGATGGGCTTCGTTCACAGTGCCATCGAGCGCGCCTTCCACGCAGACCCCCGCTTTCCCAGTGTGCGCCACGCCTTGCAGATCGTGAACAAGGGAACGATCGACAACCCCGACGCAATCTACTTCATGGCTCCCATCGACGGCCGGCAGAGCTATGTCTTGCGCGGGAATGTGGACGACCACCGCCATTGGCGCGGCGCCGCCCGGGCGCCCAAGGACGCGACGGCTCCGCAATACATCATTTTCGAAGTCAGCGACGGTTGCATCGCCGGGGATACGGGAAGCCTGGCGGAGCTGCGCCCGGGCGTGAAGGCGCAGACGGGAAAACTCGATTCGACCCAGCTCGAGGTGGGCTCCGACGGTCGCTTCGAAATTCTGCTGGCGCCGGAAAGGCCGGCGGACCACCGCGGAAACTTCATCTCCACCTATCGGCGCGCGACGCGCCCGAACCCCGAAGACCCGGACGGCTCCCTCGATCGCTACGCGCAATACGTGAGTGGGCGCCAACTCTTCTACGACTGGGAACGCGAGCACCCGGTCCACCTCCGCCTCGAACGCATCGGATCCGAAGGCGAGGCTCCAGAGATCTACACGCCCGAGCGAGCCGCCGACGAGTTGCGCCGGATGGGGGCACTCGTTCGCGGCCAGATGCACTTCTGGAATCAGTTCTACGGCGTACTGCTCGAAACCTACGGCAAGCCGGATGGAAGCAAGGGCGAACGCTTCATGCCCCGCAACGCCTTCAATGCCCCGAACGCGGCGTCCGGTGCTACGGGCGGGGGCCAGAGTACGAACATCTATGCGGGAGGCGTCTACGAGCTGGCGCCCGACGAGGTGTTGTTGATCGAAAACCGCATTCCCGTGGCCCCGCAATACACGGGTGCACACCTGTCTTCGCTTTGGGGCGAGTCCCACGACTTCGCCAACCACCAGAGCAGCTTGAACGGTTTCCAAACCGAGACGGATCGCGATGGCGTCATCCGCTTCATCGTGGCCCACCGGGATCCCGGCGTGCCCAATTGGCTCGACACCACCGGTCACCCCGAAGGCTTCCTCACCGCGCGTTGGACCTATGCCGAGCGTCCTCCCGAGGAGGAATGGCCCACGATCTCAACCGAGAAAATCGGCTTCGACGAGATTCGCGCACGGCTTCCCGAGGAAACCCGAAGCGTCACACCCGCAGAGCGCAGCGAGCGGATCCGTTGGCGGCGCGAACATGTGCAACGGCGCTACCGCGTCTTCTAGGCTGCCGATCCGCGACGACGCCGCCCGATCATTCCCGCCAGAAACGCGCCGAGGAAAGGCAACCCCAGGGGAACCCAACGCACCGCATGGGTTTCCGAATCCACCACGCCCCCATAGGCGAGCAGCGCGAGTCCAAACCCCACGATCAATGCGCCCAGGGCCTGGCGCCAGCCCGGCACCGCGGGCTGCGGGATCGGCAGGCGTTCCCAACGCGATGCCCCGGCCACGACCGGAAGCATGGCCACGGCGAACAGGGCGATCCACGCGACCTTCCATCCCCACCACGCGGCGTCGCCGGGAATCGCGTGCAGACCGATGCCACCGAGCAGGATCCCGACTCCGAAGAGCAACATCATCACCGTCGAATGCCACAAGAAGACCGTCATGATCATGCCGTTGACGAGCACCGTGGCGGCCCACGGCGTTTGCGCCTTCAACCCGCGCTGGAGCCCCGCTTCGAGGATTCGAACGGCGCCGAACTGAAAAGCCGCCAGGGCCAGGATCGGCAGGTGGGGCGGCGTCGTGTTGCTCACGTCTGCACCCGGTACACCCACCATGCTGCGCGGCCACGGTCCGAATTCCGTGAGCGCGCCCAACATCGCCAAGCCGCCGAAACACCAGAGGTAGGCGCGCGCGCCGGATGCCATGCGGCCGTCCAGCCAAGCGAAACCCAATTGGTGAACCGCGAACCAGACGAAGAAATAATTGATCCAGCCCGGTGCGCGCAGATCGAATTGGAAGTAGGCGAGATCCACCAGCGCCGCGCACACGGCGGGCAGCGCGATCGACCCCGCTCCCAGGCGATTCCACGCCGCGCGGCCCAAGGGCACGACGAGCACCACCAGCATGTAGACCGCGAGAAACCAGGTCGGAACCAGCGCGACCTGGGACGCGACCCGCACCATGGGCCCCGGGACGCCGAGACCCGTCGCGAGCAAACCCGCGAGCCCCCAGAAGACCAACAACGGCAGTACGGGCAGGAAGAGCCGCCCCAGGCGACTCGCGAGCCAATCCGCCCAGGGTTTTCCGTCGCGCACGGCGGCATCCCAGGTAATGCCGTTCGAATAGCCGCCCACGAAAAAGAAAACGGGCATCACCTGGAGAACCCAGGTGAGCCATTGGGTCCAGGGCGCTTCGCCCAACATGTGTCCGATGTGCGGGCCTCGTTCATCGATCCACGGCGCCGCCATGAACCAATGTCCCAGCACCACCACCGCGATGGATGCGGCGCGCAAGAAATCGACGCCGCGGTGGCGCGTGGCGGGCGTGCGTTGGGCGAGCCCGAGCGCCTGGTTCCAAAGTGCGTTCGCCATCGCGCCCCCGACTACGCGCTTCCCAGGCGGCTGGCGCGAACCGCCAAGATCGCCGCCATGGGCAAGGCGAAGCCCGCCAGGGTGACGCAGATCAGGAGGATTCCGAGCTCACTGTAGTCGGCGGGAACCGCGACCGAATTCGTTTCTGGATCGCGGACTTCTCGAGCGACGGTGAAAATCTGGTTGATGTATTTGGTGCCGAGCTGGCTGAGGGATAGCGCCAGGTTGGTGAAAGACGCCATGACGGCGAAGAAGGTGGCTTTCAGGTTCGCGGGTGCCGAATTCGCGATCCACGCCAGCATGGGGATCATCGCCACCTGGCCGAGGGGCGATTCGAGGGCGGTGTCGACCAACGCGATGAAACGCGCGTCTACCACGCCTCCCGTCAGCGCGGCCGTCCACTCGTGGAGGCCGTAATACATCCCGATGATCGGGATCGACAGCAAGCTGCTCACGACCGTGAGAAAGCCCACCAGATAGGCGATGGATCGCTCGGCCATGAAGCGCCGAAAAATGAACATGCCGAACAACGCGAGGCCGCCGGCCACGAGCGAAAGAACCGAAAGAAACTGTTGGTCGAATCCGAGAGCGTCGATCATCCACCAGGTGGACCCGGGTCCCGGCGTGGGCATGGCGCGGTAGACGAAGATGATGACCGCCGTCCCCACCAGGACCCGCCGCGCCTCGGGGTCGAGGACGCGCACGAGGCGCGTCATCAAGAACAGAACGATGGCCATGGAGCCGACGAAAATGATCTCCTGGTTGAAGGGCAGCGAACTCAATCCGAGGCTCACGGTGAAGACCACGAAGACGAGGCTTCCGCCGAGGATCCACCAATTGGGCTCCGTGGGATCGGGATGGCCGCGAACCCGGTCGCGCGCCTCCTCCTCCGAGTGCCCCAACTCCACGAGGTTGCGAATCGTCCGGCGCTTGATGACGCCCCCCAATCCAACGCCCAGAACCGATATGACCGGGATCAGCAGCGCGAGCAGATAGATCTGCGTGTAGACCGCTACCTTGTCCGCTTCGCTCATGGATTCGACGCCGCTGAACAGCCAGACATTGGTGACCGAAACCGCGATGCCGCCGCCGACGATCGCCACACGTCCCAGGGTCTGCATGGTGGTGTGCATCAGGCGCAAGACCGCCGGGTCGAAGGGTTGGCCGTTTTCATCGAGAGACGGAACCGCTTCCACCGTCATGGCGTCCGCGACCACATCCTGAACCACGTAGCCGAGCGGAGCCAGCAACACGCTGATCACGTACCAGGCTTCGACGGGCAAGATGGCCCGCATGCCGTCCGTATACGCGAGCAGACCCACCATGATGCCGAGACTCGCGGCGATGAGTCCCGCTCCGAGGAAGACCAGGCCCGCTTTGTAGCGCCAGATCAGATCCACCAGATGCCCGACGGGCATCTTGAGCGCCCAGGGAATTCCGGCCCAAAAACCGAGGGCCGCCAAGAATTCCGCGGAAAGCCCCAGGTAATCCTTTACGAAGAACGTACCCACGATGGCGGTGAGCCCGGAAATGCCCGCCGCCAGATAGACCATGAGGGGCGGCAGGTAGGACAGACGCATCTCTCGGCCCAATTCGAGAATCGTGCGGTCGAACCAGCGCAGCATGCGGGTGAACATCGCCCTACCCCAATCCGAGTTGGAGACGGCGCTGGAACAACTCGAAAACGATGTCGAGGCCGATCCGCGCCAGGGCCGGGTTGTAGCGGTGGCCCTCGTCGCGCGCGAAGGCGTGTTGGGCGTTGAATTCGTGCCAGGAGAAATCGATTTCCCGATCCGACAACGCCGCGCGCAGCAGGTCGCGACCCGCGCGCGGAATGTGGGGATCCTGGCGCCCCCAGACCATGGCAATTTCCCCGGAAATCTCTCCCAGACGATCGAGGGAATCGTCGTTCTGGCCGCGCCCCAGACTGCGGGTGTGGATGTCTGTGGCGTAGAAACAGGCCGCGGCGGAAACGTTCGGATTCATGGCGGCGCGGAAACTCAGGTGCCCCCCCAGACAGATTCCGAACGCGCCGAGTCGTCCGTTGCAGTCCGCACGATTTTCGAGATGGGCGAGCACCGCGCGCGCATCGCCGTCGTAGGACGCGAGTTCCTTCTCCACCTTGTAGCGGTTGCCCTTGGCGGTGTCGGCTTCGTCGTAGGCAAAGGGAGTGAAGGGCGGCTCGAATTCGTGATAGACCTCGGGCACCGCGACCACATAACCCTGCCCGGCCAGCTGTCGCGCCATGCGCGCGATGGGTCCCGTCACCTGGTAGATCTCGGAAAAGAACACCAACCCGGGAAACGCGCCTTCGCCGGCGGGTCGGAACAGGTAGGTCCCCATGGGACCCGTCGGTGTATCGAGGATTTCCGTCTCTTCGACGAGCAGCATCCCAGGTCTCCTGACGCGAGGTTCGAGGAGGTTAACGACCCGCCGCGCGCGACGCCTTGCGAACCCACCGGAACCTAAGGGATGATCGGCGGCACTGGAGGCCGACATGACCGAATCCAAGACGCGCTCCGCCGCGGAGATTCGCGAGCGACGCAAGCGCGACGTGGCCCTGGGCTACCGGATCCTCGCCGCCCAGCGTTGGGGTGACCTGGGCGATGGTCACATCAGCGCGCGCGATCCGGAACGCGAAGCTTGCTTCTGGACGTTGCGCTACGGCGTCTCCTACCACGCGGTGCGGGTTTCCGACCTCGTATTGGTGGGTCCCGACGGAGAGTTGGTCGAAGGGGAGGGAATCATCAACACCGCCGCGTACTACATCCACCATCCGATTCTCGCAGCGCGCCCGGATGCCATCAGCGCGACCCACGTCCACACGGGTTGGGGGACGCCCTTCTCCGCCGAGGTGCGGCCCATCGAACCCATCACCCAGGAGTCGTGCATCTTCTTCGAGGACCACGCGATCTTCGACGACGAGGAAGTCCAGGTCCAAAGTGTGGAAGCCGGTGCCCGCATCGCAAAGGCCCTGGGACAAAACCGGGCCATCATCTTGCGCAATCACGGCTTGCTCACGGTGGCGAATCGGGTCGATGAATGCGTGGGAAGCTTCGTCCACATGGAACGCGTCGCCGAAGCGCACATGAAGGCCCGCAATGCGGTCCCCATCTCCCCCGAAGGCGCGCGTTTTGCCCAGAAGGACCTGACGCGTTTCGGCGCGGGCCGGGTCGCCTTCCGCTCCCTGGTGACGCGCCACATCGGCGACCCCTCCATCGTCCTGGATTGACGGTTCTGTTTTCGCGTCCGCGAGTTTCGTTTCTGATTCTGATCGTGCCCTTTTCACTGCTGGGGTGGCGGCTGCTCGTCTCGGATGAGCTGGTCGGCATTCACCATTTCCGACAAGCCCACACGGCGATGGAAGCGAGGAATTTCGCCTTCCACGATCCGAACATCCTGAATCCGACCATCGATGGTGTTTCCTACGAAAAAGAACTCTTTCTGAACGAATTCCCCCTTTACCCCTACCTGGTCGGAATGCTCTGGAAGGCCTTCGGGGAGAACATTCCCCTGGCGCGCTCCATTGCGTTCCTGTTCGGAATTCTCGCCCTGTGGCAGTTCCGTCGCATCGTTGCGCGTTTGACCGACGATCCCCTGCTCGCCAACGCCGCGACGCTGGCGATGTCCCTTTCTCCGATCATGCTGTACTTCTCGCGCGCGCTTCAGCGCCAAACACTCTTCTTGTTCGCCCTGCTCCTCGGGGTCCACTACGCGGTCGCCTTCCTCGAGGACGCCCGACGCAGACAGGCCGCCGCCATGCTCGGGGGGTTCGCATTGGCGCTGCTGCTGAATCCCTTCGCGGTCTACATCGCGGTCCCCTTGGCGGGTCTTCTGTGGCGCCAGGCGCATCGGGGCCAGGGACGCGTTCCCATTTCATTGGCGCTGGGTGGAATCAGCGTTCTTCCCGCCATTGCGTGGTTCAGTTTTGCGCTCGAACGAAGTCTCGAACTTCCGACGCGCTCCATCATGGCGGCCCTCGACCCCATCAACCAACGGGACTTCGCGAGCCCTTCACACTACGAATTTCTTCTCACCGGGGAGTATTGGTCGAACGTCTACCGAACCCTGCGCACCGGCGTGCTGCCCGGAGCGCTTTCGCTCGGGGTCGCCGGCCTGGGACTCCTTCACGCCTTGCGAAGCCGACGTTACGGGTTCTTCGTGGCCTGGTTGGCGGGTGTGGTGTTGTACTTCTGCGTCGACTCGCACCCCATCGGCCGCTCGGTTCACGAGTACTACTACCTCAACATTCTGCCGCCCCTCGCGTTCTTCTTTGCCCTCGGAACCTTCTGGCTCTGGCGCCGTGCGCGGTTCGAGCGATCCATTCGCGTGCTCCCCGCCATCGTTGCCGCCCTCGCGGTGAGTGGGTTTTGCTGGGAGGTTCCCACGCGCTATTTCGACTTCGCGAATCGTTCGTACCACCGCGACTACTACACGCTGCGCGATCAGCTCTACGCGAAGCTCCGCGATGGGGACCGGGTCGTCCACTACGGCCAGAGCCACTGCCCGTTGATCTCCTATCTCGTCAATGATCGCGCGGAAGAATTCGGCAAGACGATCCATCATCGCCTGGTCGGGGGGCGAACCCACAGCCTGGAATACGCCATCGCAGCGTTGGATTTCGACTATCTGCTCATCACCTGGAACCGCGACAAGGCGGCGCTCGCCGCGCTGCTCGACGAAGTGAACCGCAGCCATCTGTTCCAGGAACCCATTTCCCTCAGCGATCGGCGCTACCTGATTCCGCGCATTCGGGAGTAGCCGCCGCGCCTTGCCCCGCTATCCCGAGACGGAACGGAAGGGGTAAGCGAGCTGACTCGCGTAGGTGCGCAGGATTCCGTGCCCGCTGCGCGTTTCCAGGGGAATCGCCGGGTCCGGGACACCCGTGGGCGGATAGGACGCCACATCGTCGCAGTGGGTTCCGAACAAGCGATCCCAGACCGAGAGAATCACGCCGAAATTGCGATCGCGATGCTGAATTTCCGGCGAATGGTGGATCCGGTGGGATTGCGGGGTCACGAAAACGAAACGCAGCGGACCCAGGTTGGAACCGACGTTGGCGTGATAGAAGCGGGGAAACCAGGTCAAGAGGAGCGCAATCGACGCCACTTCGAGCACGCGATCCTGAAGCTGGGCGCCAAGACAGAAGAACGGGACGAATCGAATTCCCTGGGCGATGAAGACGTCGACGGGGTGATTGCGCGCATCGGTGAAGACGTTGAGCTGGGTCTGAGAATGGTGAAGGGCGTGGAAGCGCCAGAAGAACGGAATCTTGTGCCGTACCCAATGGTGAAACCAAGCCAGCAGATCCCCCATCAGAAACGAAACGATGACCAGCAGCCAGAAGGGCCACGACGCCGCGCCCTCGATCACCAGAAATTCCGCGTGGGCGGAGAAGATCCGATCGAAGGCGGCCAGTTGAAACGATAGAACGAACAAGACGAGCGGTGTATTGATCAGGAAATAGAACAGATCCTGGAAGAGGCCGCGGGAGAAGACCGCTTGCTTCCGATCGGCGGGAAGGAAGCGTTCGAGCGTGAGGAACCCGGCCACGATCCCGTACACCAGCGGGTCCTCGAGGAGCCTCAGTGTCCCACGAAAGACGTCCGCCAGCGCGCTCAGTGGAGTTTCGGACCCTGGGGCTTGGCGCCCACCAGGGAGCCCACCGCGTCGGCGATCCCGTCCACGGTCAAGGGGTACATGGGAAACAGGGTCGAGATCGCGCGCGTGGTCTGATTCGTGTCCCAGACCTGTTTGGGATCGGGATTCAGCCAGACACTGCGGTTGAAATGCTTCGCGATGCGCCAGAGCCAGTCGATCCCGCGCGTGTCGCTCTCGTAGCGCGGGTTGATGTTGCCCCGCTCTTGCATCAGCTCCGCCGGGTGCATGGCGCCGTCGCCCACGATCAGACATTTCCAGCGTTCGTCGAGACGCCGCAGCACGTCGGCGGTGGGCACGGCGTCTTTGCGGTAGAGATCGGCGGTGGTGCCCACCATTTCGTAGATGCAATTGTGGAAGTAGTAGGCTTTGAAATCCCGGAGTCCGCGCTCTTCGTGGAGCGCGGTCAGGAGCCGACTGACGGGCTCGTAATAGGGATCCATGGTCCCCCCGACGTCCATGAAGAGCAGCAAGCGCACGTTGTTGATGCGCTCGGGGCGGAACACGAGTTCGATCTCGCCGCCGTTGCGACAGGTCTCGTCGATGCTTTCGTCCAGATCCAATTCATCGGACGGCCCCTGACGGGTCAAGTTGCGAAGCTTTTTCAGTGCCAGCTTGGTCGCCCGGATATCGAGCGTCGCGTCGGTTCGGTAATCGCGGAAGCGTCGATCCTCGGCCACCTTCATGGCCGAGCGACGCTGACTCTGCCCCCCCACGCGAATTCCCGTCGGATGCTCGCCGCCGTGCCCGAAGGGAGAATGCCCGCCGGTCCCGACCCAGCGCCCTCCCCCATCGTGGCGCTCGTCCTGCTCTTCGAGGGTTTCCCAATAGCGTCGCATCAGTTCATCGGCGTCGAGGTGTTCCAGGGCCGCGCGCTGCTCGTCCGTCAATCCGTCGAAATTCTTGGGATCGTTGAGCCAATCGAGCAACTCTTCGGACGCCGAGAGCTCGCCTTCGACGCCGTGAAAGGTCCGGGCGAACACGCGGTCGAAGGCATCGAAGTAGGCCTCGCTCTTGACCAGGCACGAGCGCGAGATGTTGTAGAAGCTCATCAGATTCGAACCGTGGAGGTTCTTCTTGAGGGCTTCGACGAGCATCATCCATTCCTGCATTCCGACCGGAACGCCACTCTCACGCAAGCCGTAGAAGAGATCGAGAAACATGGAAGCGCCTGCCTATTGGTTGTAGCGCGGGCCGAGGTCGCTCCAATCCTTGGGCAACTCGCCGCCGGAATCCGCGTACTTCGAAAGGGCTTCGGTGTCTTGCTCGTTCTTGAGCAGCGAGCCCAGGAACGGCAAATGGCTCGTCATCTGATCCTGGGAAATGCCCGAGCGCAGCAGCACCGAGATCCAGTCGATCAGCTCCGAAGTCGAGGGCTTCTTGCGCAGCTCGTTTTGCCCCCGCAACCAATAGAACTTGATCAAGACCTGGTCGAGCAACGTCGTGTCCAGATTGGGATGGTGGACGTCCACGATCTCCTTCATGAGATTCACGTCCGGAAAGTCGATGAAGTGAAAGATGCAGCGGCGCAAGAACGCATCCGGCAGCTCTTTCTCGTTGTTCGACGTGATGATCACCACCGGGCGTTGCTTGGCGACGATCTCGTCGCCAGTCTCCATCACCGTGAAGCGCATTTCGTCGAGCTCCAACAAAATGTCGTTGGGAAACTCGAGATCCGCCTTGTCGATCTCGTCGATCAACAGCACGTGACGATCCGCGGCCGCGAACACGCGCCCCAACGGTCCGTGGCGAATGTATTTTCGGATGTCCGAAACGTCTCCCGATCCGAAGCGCGCGTCGTTGAGCCGTTGAACCGTGTCGTAGACGTAGAGCCCTTCATTCGCCTTCGACGTGGACTTGATGTGCCAGGATTCCATGGGAAGACCCAGACCCTCCGCCACATGCTGGGCCAGGAGTGTCTTGCCCGTCCCCGGCTCGCCTTTGATGAGCAGCGGGCGCTCGAGCGCCACAGCGCAATTGACGGCTTCCAGGAGCGCCCGGGAGGCGATGTAGCCCTCGGTGCCCGTAAACTTCTCAAACTCACTCGGTTTCGACATTCGCTCCCTCGACGGCAGTGGGTTCCGGTCGGCGCCAGAGACTAGCCAACCAGGGCTGTTGTTCCCGGGGCAGCCCGGGCGGCCGGTAATAGTGCCCAATCGCCGCGTACCCAGCCCCGGTGACGTATCGCTCCCAGGCCGCGTAATCGTGGTAGGCGCCGTAGCGACCCCGATTCCAGCCTTCCTCGTTGTCCCCTCTCGGGTTGGAGGAAAACAGCACGCCCCCGGGTTTGAGGGACGCGTACAGCTCCCCCAATACGCGCCGGAGTTCGCGAACGGGCACATGGAAGAGCGAGGCGTTGGCGAAAATTCCGTCGAAGGTGTTTTCGGGAAGCGCGAGCTGCAAGAAATCCTGATGCCAGACTTCCAGCCCCTCGGCGCGCACCATCGCGACGAAGGCCGCGGAACCGTCCAACCCGACCGGGAGATGTCCACGCGAGCGAAAGGCGCGAAGATCGCGCCCCGGACCACACCCCAGATCCAGGATCCGAAACGGAGGTTCCGCCTCGATGGCGTCCAACAACGCGTCGACGTTCTGGGACACGTCGTGGTCGCGCGTGCCTTGCCAAAACTGCTCCGCGCTCGCGTCGTAGTGACCGATGGTTCGACGCGTAATGTCGGCGAGTTCGTCCGCGCTGGGGGACGGCCCCTTCGGGGTGCTCAATGGAAACCTCTCATCCGTCGGCGCGGGCGCGCCGGACGCACGGACTGGGCGTCGCCTCGATCAGCGGAAGGATCGACTGAGCAGATCGTCGATGGCCTGCTTTCCGTTGGCGTCGAGGAATCGCGTGCCGGTGCCGGCGAAGCGCGGATGGGTGATGGTCGGGGTCACGTCGTCATCCCAGCCCTGCCCGGTCCAATGGTGCCAACACCCCTTGTCCTGGTCGAAGACGAACAACGGCTTGTTGCAAAGCTTGGCGAACTCGGCCCCCCACCCCGTGCCCCCCTTGACGGTGTCGTCTTTCAGAATGCGCCCTACGACGTAGATCTCCTGGCCATTGTTGACCTGGTGCCAGATGCTCTGCAGCACCTTGCGAAACAGCGGCGTGTCCCGGTACTCGCGGTTCATGAGCTTGCTCACGTAGGTGAGACTCACGTCGCCGTGCTGGAGTTCGGTCGGGGTCAGCACGCGAATCCCGCGCGTGCGCGCGTCGTTGTGGCCTTCGAAGGTGAAGTTCACCTCCGCCAATCCGTGGCGCTCGGCCGCTTCGCCAAAGGCCGCTTCGGCGCCGTTCGCCGCACCGCTGTACAGAACGCATTCCGCCGGATTCATTGGGAAGCCCCCTTCAAATCGTCCGCAGTGGCCGCCCGCATGGCGTCGAAACTCCAATACGCCCGCATGGCCGTGATCTTTCCAGACGCGTCGAAACTCATCAGGCTGATGACGTCGAGGGCTTTTTGATCCCCCTCGTTCCCCATCAGGATCACCAGCGGCGTCGCCGCTTCGCGCCCGGCGATCCGAACCGGACCGGTCCGTTTCATCACGATGCTTCCGGCCGCGGCTTCATAGAAGGCGCGGATCGCCGCAATGCCGCGGCGCGGATCCGATCCAATCGGGTCTTCGATGCTCGCATCCTCGGCGTAGAGGGCCACGATACCGTCCACGTCTCCCTTGGTGACCATCTCGGGATAGCGATCGTAGATCTGGCGGATAAAGCTGGCGTCGGCCATGAGGAACCTCCTGGCCGGCCCAGTGTACCCAGTCCCCGCACAGGCACAATCAGGCGGCGTAGGCCCCCTTGGGCGTGGCCGGGGAATTGATCACGCTCACACAAGCCGCGGCGGCTTCGCGCCCCTTCAGCTCGAAGTGCCGTTGGAAGAATCCCCGATGCGCCTCGTGTTCGTGAAACGAATGGGGCGTGAGGACGAGCGATAGAATGGGAACCTCGGTTTCCAATTGCACGCGCATCAGCCCATCGATGACCGTCTCGGCGACGAATTCGTGGCGATAGATCCCCCCGTCCACGACCAGCCCTGCCGCCACGATGGCGGCATAGCGACCACTTTTCGCGAGCTGCTTCGAACGGAGTGGAATCTCCAAGCTCCCGGGGACTTCGCAAACGTCCACGCGGTCCACAGCGATTCCCAGCTTGGGGAGCTCCGCGAGGAATGCGTTTCGGCCCTCATCGACGATATCCGCATGCCAGCCCGCCTGAATGAAGGCGATTCGATCGTTTTCGACTTTCGGTTCCATGGCTACCTCGTTTCGGAGGGCGTTCCGTCCTCCGGTTACGCCGCCTGCCGCCGGGCTCGCCGCAAGGCGAAGGAGCAGGTGGCCATCAACAATTCGCGCGCGCCCGCCGGCGATGCCCCGCCCTCTTCGAGTTCGCGGCGCAGGGCGGAGCGCGGAAGGTCCACGAGCAACCAGCGAACTTGGCGCATGGCGTCTGCATCGGTCCGCCCCAGCAATCGTTCGGCGTAATTCGCCATGGCGCGGTCCGCCGCTGCAGTGAGCCGTTGCGCGCGGCGCCGATAGGTCGCGGGCCAGGCGTCCGCCGCAAAGTCTTCCCGACGGTGGAGCAGGAGTAAGCGCGCTTCGCGGGGAAACTCGGCGATCCACCCGAGGGAAAAGCGAAGCGATGCCAAGCCCGCTTCCGCGGGATCGGGACCTTCCAGACACGCGAGAAATTGTGCTTGGAACGTTTCCACCAGGTCGAGCCACACCGCGCCGAGAAGTTCCGCGCGCGATTTGTAGCGGTGGTAGATGGAACCCACCGGCGCGTTCGCGCGCCGGGCCACCCGAGCGATGGTGAGGTTCTGCGGTCCGTGCTGGGCCGAAAGGTCCCTGGCCGATTCCAGGAGCGTCTCGCGGTGGTGCCGAGCCGGGCGTCCCATCGTTTTAGAATATATATTCTAAAACTACCGTGCAAGGCGCCCTCGATGAACTCGGCGCGGGATCAATCGCTATGGTGTGAGGGCAGGGGGATTCATGCCGGAGTTTCGCCATCAGCCTTTGTTCGAGCTCGGTCCCGACGAGACGCCGTATCGCAGCCTCGGTTCCGAAGGGGTTTCGAGCGTCAAACTCGACGGCCGGGAGTTCCTGCGCGTAGAACCGGAAGCCGTCACGCGCCTGGCCGCCGCCGCCTTCGACGACGTTTCCTTCCTGCTGCGTCCGTCGCACCTGGCCCAGCTGCGCAAGATCCTCGACGACCCCGAAGCCTCGGAGAACGACCGTTTCGTGGCCCTCGAGTTGCTCAAGAACGCCAACATCGCCGCCGGCCGCGTACTGCCCAGCTGCCAGGACACGGGCACTGCGATCGTGCTGGGTCACAAGGGCGAGCAGGTCCTCACCTTCAGCGACGACGAATCCGCGATCGCACGTGGGGTATTCCAGACCTATCAGGAGCGGAACTTGCGCTATTCGCAAATGGCGCCCCTCGACATGTACACCGAGAAGAACACCACCTCGAATCTCCCGGCGCAGATCGAGATCTACACCGAACCCGGTGACGAATACGAGTTTCTCTTCGTCGCCAAAGGCGGCGGTTCAGCGAACAAGAGCTTCCTCTACCAGGAAACCAAAGCCCTGCTCAATCCCGCCTCCCTGCGCGCCTTCGTCGCGGAGAAGATTCGCACCATCGGTACGTCGGCCTGTCCTCCCTACCACCTGGCACTCGTGATCGGCGGTCCCTCGGCGGAGTACGTGCTGAAAACCGTGAAGCTCGCCAGCTGCCACTACCTCGACGCGCTTCCGACCTCGGGCAACGAGTTCGGCCGCGCCTTCCGAGACGTGGAACTCGAAGCCGAGATCCTCGAACTCTGCAACGAAACCGGAATCGGCGCGCAGTTCGGTGGCAAATACTTCGCCCACGACGTTCGGGTCGTCCGCCTGCCCCGCCACGGCGCTTCGTGCCCAGTGGGAATGGGGGTGTCGTGCTCGGCAGATCGACAGATCAAGGGAAAGATCACGCGCGATGGCATCTTCCTCGAGCAGCTGGAAGCGAACCCCGCCCAGTACCTCCCCGAAATCGTCGAGGACGAACTTCCGGGCGACGTCGTGCGCATCGATCTCGACCGCCCCATGGCGGAGATCTGCGCCGAACTCGCGAAATACCCGGTAACGACCCAGCTCTCGCTGACCGGCACCCTGATCGTGGCCCGCGACATGGCCCACGCAAAGTTGAAGGAACGCCTCGATGCCGGCGAGGATCTGCCGGAATACTTCAAGAAGCACCCCGTCTACTACGCGGGACCGGCCAAGAAACCCGAAGGGCGCGCGTCAGGATCCTTCGGTCCCACCACCGCGGGTCGCATGGATTCCTACGTCGACCTCTTCCAACGCCACGGCGGCAGCATGATCATGCTCGCCAAGGGCAATCGTTCCCAGCAAGTCATGGAAGCCTGCCAGAAGTACGGCGGGTTCTACCTGGGTTCGATCGGGGGACCGGCGGCGCGGCTCGCCGACCATTCGATCAAGAAGGTCGAAGTCGAGGAGTATCCCGAGTTTGGGATGGAGGCCATCTGGCGCATCGAAGTCGAAGACTTTCCGGCCTTCATCGTTATCGACGACAAAGGCAATGACTTCTACGAGAAGACCGCGCGCCCGACACCCACACTACAGATTGGATGAAACTGCGATGAACCAACATACCGCCGCTGAAATCCACGTACGACGCCCGCAGCTCGACCTGTCCGCCCTACCGCGTTATTGGTTCGATGGAGAGGTCTTCGCGACGCACTTCTCGAACGCGATGTCGAGCGTATTTCCGCCGGGCGAAGCCTTCTTCGTGCGCGCGGTACTCCACTATCGCGACCGCATCACCGATCCCGAGCTGCTCGAAGCCATTCGCGGCTTCGCGGGCCAGGAAGGCCAACACAGCTACATCCACGACCTTCACGCGAAATTGATCGTCGACCAGGGCTACCCCTTCATCGGTTTCCGAAACCGCGTGATGAAACGCGTGATGCCGTGGATCAACCGTCACTTTCCGCGTTTCTCCCTCGCCATCACCGCGTCCCTGGAACACCTCACGGCGATTCTCGCCCACGAACTCCTCTCGCGACCCGAACGCTGGACCGACCGCATGCATCCCGACATCGCGCCACTCTGGCAATGGCACGCCCTGGAAGAAGTCGAACACAAGGCCGTGGCGTACGACGTCCTGCAACAAGTCTCGGGGAGCTACTGGGGGCGCGCTTTCGCGCTGGTCCTCGCTACGGGGATGTTGGCGGGGGAAACCCTGCTGCGACTGAGCTACATGCTGTTCGTCGATGGAAAATTCTTCGACCGCGCGATCTGGTCCCAGGGCATGCGCGACTTGTTCGGTCGCGACGGCTTGCTGCGACCGCTCGGACGCCCCTATCGCGCGTGGTTCCGCCGCGATTTTCACCCCTGGAGCCGGGATGATCGCCCCCTCATCGCCTCCGGCTTGAAGCGGGCCGCCGCCATTCTCTGACTCGAGATCGAAAACGCTCCCGGCGACGCGCGGGTGGGGCGTGTTCTCTGCGCAATCGCGCCGCCTTCGACTCAGGGGCAGGCAGGCCCTTCGCACCCGTGGAGCAACGCGTCGCAGAACGGGCCGCAATTGGGCCCGGGCAGCGCGTTGAATCGTTGCCGGGAACGGGAGAGGTCGGGAGCCCCGATGAAGTCGCCCCGGTTGTCGAGGTCGAACATCGCGCAGGGCCGATCGCCCGTCGTCCCGCAGTCCGATCCAGCGCGATCGCGATTGAAGGACGCCTGAATCTCCGCCAGGTCAGCGCCGCCCACGAAGGCGCCAGCCGCCACGAATTTCGCATCGCACGCGTTGCCGAAACCGTCGGCGTCGTCGTCGAGCTGGCCTCCGGTCGTAGTTTGAAACGGCAAGCGACCGGGTTCGCCTTCGGTTCCCAATCTCGGATTGGCGACCAACACGCAATTGTCCTCGCTGTCGGGAACGCCGTCGCCGTCCTGGTCTTCGGGTCCCGGTATGAGGGCAAGCCCGGTTTCGAGGGCCGGACGCAGCGGAAACGTCACCGGGCGGGCCTCGAAATCGCGGATGCCATCGATCGAATAGGAGTGGAGCTCCGCCATTCCAAAGCCCGTCTCCCCGAGAACGACGAACCGGTCCTCCACGGGATCGAAGGTAACGCCCCGTGGATCCACGAACGTGACGGATGGGAATGCCTCGGTCGTTCCCGTGAGCGGAAACACCCGGAAGACATTCGAACGGATATCCGGGTGCGGATTCGACTGCAGCATGAAGAGCCGCCCGGAATTCGAGTCGAAGAACAGGGCTTCGGCAGATCCGCAACATTGGATCGGCCCAAAGTCCCGCACGCTCGCATCGTCGGGATCGATGCGCAGCAGATTGAAACCGTCGGTTCCCCACAAGATGTCGAAATCCGGGTCATAGGCGAGTCCCCGGATCCCCGGGTGATGTACCTCTCCTTTTCCGCCTACCGACGTCCCATCCGGTCGAATCGACAACAAGTGGTCGTTTACACCGTCTCCCGTCGAAATTCCGTACAAGAGATCTCGTTGTTTGGAATAGGTGAGCGAGGGAATTCGCCCTCCCGCATAAGTGACGAATGTGCGATTCGAGGTTTCATCGTGTTGATCGGATCGATAGATGATCGAGCGGAACGGGTAGTCGGCGTCGACCTCAGACCAGAAAAAGACTCCCTCCGAAGCCGGCGGATCGTAGAGCTCGTCGAAGTCGTAACACAGACCATCGCCCCCGCAGACGCGTTCCTCACCGCAGCCCGTTCCAAGGGCGGCCGGCGTGTAGCGGAACTCTTCGGACACGATGCATTCACATTGACCGGCCGGTTCTGCGCGATCGAGGTACGCCTGACACTCGAAATCCACCACCAGGCCCTTGGGCGCACTCGGATTGCTGATTCCCTGACTCATCAAGCGCCGGCCGTCCGCGCTGTGTCCCAGACCCACGCTGTGTCCGCGTTCGTGCGAAATCACCTTGGGCCGGGTCCCGACCGGGGTATCGAGCGTGACGAACATCGTATCTTCCCCGCGCGGCGCGCAGCCGAACAGCGCCGACCCGGTGGGGCTCGAAACGCCGTTGCTCGTGCACACCATCAGGGACTGCACGATGTAGGCACCGGGGGGGGCATCGAAGCGAATCCGGTCGAACGCCTCGACGGTGTCGATCACATCCTGACCATCGCCGGGCTCTCCAAAGATCGTGACTTCGAAGTCTTCGATCTGCGTGCAGCAGGGCGAATCGTCCGCGTATTGCGTTCCCTGAAAGAGCACCCTCGATTCTTCGAGGTATTGTCGAAGCTCCTCGGCATCGAGCTGAGACGCAACATCGGCGTGTATGAAGAATGGAATCGAGGCCACGTGGTTGGGCGCACTCGCGTGAGCGGTTCCAGCCACACAGGCCATCCAAATCAGCAGGAGGAGGCGACGCATTACAGCTCCCCTCCGAAAACGGAACTCGGGCCTTCTTGCGCGACCCGGGCGCACATCCGCATGGCCGCGTCGAGATGCCCATCCCACTTCTCTCTCGGCTTTGCGGAACGCAACTTGGGGTTTTCACGACGAGCCAGGGATTCCAGTTCCGCGGTTGCCTTCGGGAGGCCACTGATTCCGAGGCCCGACACGCGTGCGCGCAGCAACATCGCGGCCAGACGCTCTTCGTCCAGGTGGCGATAAGTCCATTGAACCGGTCGGGGCCGACGCAGTTCTCGGGCGAGATAGCGCAATGCGCGGTGATCGCTGCGGGCCAGATGTCCCATGGCGATCGGTATCGCCATCCGAGCGCGATATTGCGCGGACTCGACGGCGCCCTTCGGAGCGCGTTTCGCGTAGCGACGAAGCGCGCGATAGGCCCGCTTGTTTCCGCTCATACCGAGCCCGATCACGATATTGGGGTGCTGCTCGGTCCTCGTTGCATCTTCGAGCCAGCCCGCAAGTCTGCGGACGTCGGCATCCGAGAGCTGCGACGCTTCGTCGAACGGAACGTTCTCGAAATAGAGCGTCTCGGCGAACGCATGCGCAGAATCAGGGGCGTCCTGCGCCAGAATCGGCGACGCCCAAAGCAGCACAGCCAGCAAGGCGGTCCAGCGGCCCGTTTCTCGTGTTGCCATGGAAACCAACTCCCGATGCGCCGCCTCAACCTGTCGCCCGCCTCGCTCCTGGGTTCGATCGAAACGACCGGCGCTTTATTCGGAGTTGCCAACCGAAACCCAAAGGGTCGCCTTCAGGGGGCCCGGTGGAGAAAAATTGAGGCTTTGCCCAGGAACCCTGAAATGGGAGTCGCTTATTCCGGCTCGCGTGCAGCGGCAGTCAGCTCCGCCCCGATCGTTCGGTAGAGGGCCAGCGTCTCGCGGGTGGGCTTGAAGTCGTTGCGCTGAAAATCGCGGTTGGCTGAATTTTTTGCGATCACGAGTTTCTGACGCGGGTGGACGTAGATCATCTGGTTGTAGATCCCGAGCGCCATGAAGTCGCCGTCGGGTTTCGACGGAATCCACCATTGGTAGCCATAGCCGAGCTCGTTGCTCGAATTCGGATTGGGCCCGGGCATGAGGTGCGGTGCATCCGGAGTCACCGAGGCGTCGACCCATGCGCGCGGCACCACTTGACGTCCGTTCCAGCGACCGCGGTGGGCATAGAGTCGACCGAAGCGCGCGAAATCGCGCAGCGTCGCGTTCAATCCCCCGAGCGCCATCTCCATCCCCGTCCCGTCGAGCATCCAATAGGCGTCCGATTCCATGCCCAGGGGCTTCCACAACTTTTCGGAGGTCAAGTCCGCAAGGCTCTTTCCACTTGCGCGCACCAGAATCGACCCCAATACCTGCGTGTCGATACTGACGTAGTGTTGGTAGGTGCCCGAAGGACGCTCCCGTTCGAGGCTCGCGGCGAACTCGAGCAAGGGTTGCCCCAAGGCCATGGCGCGGCCCATGCGATTGATGTCCGAATTGGGATCCCCGTAGTCTTCATCGAACCGCACGCCCGAAGACATCTGCAAAACGTGCTTGATCGGAACGCCGTCGTACCCGGAGCCCGCGAGTTCCGGGAGGTAGTCGGTCACCGGCTGGCGAATGTCGCGCACCACACCTTCCTCGACCGCGATCCCGAACAGCGCGGACACCACGGACTTGCTGACCGACCACGCGATGTGACGCCCGGACCGGGAGTGACCGAGGGCGTATCGCTCGAACACGATGGCGTCGTCGTGAAGCACCAGGAGACCCGTCGTCCGGGTGTCCGCGAGAAATGACTCGGTGTGGTAGGACTTGCCCTCAAAGCGAAAGTTATCGGGAAGCGTGTATTCCCCGATCCCGAATTCGAAGACGGGGCCGCCCCGCTCCACCACCCGGGTGGGGAACAGCGCGTCCATATTCTGAAAATTGTGGACGATCCCATCCTCGTCGAAGAGGCGCATCAGCCGCCAGCTCTGGATGATCTCCACGCGGAACACGATCGCGAGCATCAGCAACGCGAGGAGCGCGCTCCCCCACCAGCGGATTCCCGGAATCCCTCGTTTCTTGGGCGTGGACGGGGTTGTCGACACGGCGAGCCTCCTGGGCGCAGCAGCATGGCGCCGCGGGAGGCGCGGGTCAACCGCGAGGACCTGGGCAGATGCGACTGCAATCGCTACCCACAGCGTGTTGCCGAACCACCGCCGACCCGAAATCGCCTTTACCGATGCGCCGCGCGGCACCTGCCGCTGGTGCGGTACCCCCATTCTGCATACCGACGGACCGAAGTGCGGGAAGGTCAACTTTCGCCGCCGTTGGCACCCGGATTGCGTGGATACCTACAACCAGAGCGATCCCCGGGAGGCGCGGCGGCGGGTGAGAAAACGCGACAAGGGAATCTGTGCTGCGTGTGGGCTCGACACCTATGTGCTGGGTCGAAAACTGCGCGGGCGCGGCTCCCACCGAAAGCTTCGCGAACGCGGCTTCAAACCGCGAAAGTCGTTGTGGGAGCTCGATCACATCGTCCCGTTGATCGACGGCGGAAGCCACGGGCTCGAGAACCTTCAAACGCTCTGCACGCCTTGTCACAAAACAAAGACCGCGCTCGAGGCGGCCGAGCGTCGCGAACGGCAAGCCGCCCGGCGGGACGCGGCCCGGCAACCGGAAGCGCGGGAATTAAGCCCGTAGACTCGCCAACCAGTTTCGCACCTCGAGCGTGCGGATCGACGGGTCGAGGAGATCGGCACCGAAACCCAACTCGTTTGCCAGGGTCTCGTTGGAGGGGTCCCCGTGCAGCCGTTCGAGATCTTCGATGTAGGTTCGACCCGCCGCTGCGTCCGCGAAGGTCCCCTGCCCGACCAGTTCGTCGAGGCGCAGACGACACAAGCTCGCGACTTCGTGCAGATCGTATTCCGGGTGATATTGAATCGCCCAGAAACGGCCCGGCCCGTGGGCGACACTGACCGCCTGTACGCGGCTCCAAGCGTTCGAAGCCAGCAAATCTCCCCCCTCCGGTAACTCGACCACTTCGTCCGCGTGACTCGTGAATGCATCGAAGGTGGCGGGTTTGCCCTGGAACAGGGGGTGGGCCCGCCCGACCGCGGAAAGCGTGATGCGGCGGGACACGCCGAACTCGCGGCCCTTCGGATTCGCGTCGCAGCGTCCGCCGGCGGCGACGGAAGCGATCTGGGCGGCCCAGCAACTCCCGAAGCTCGGCACGCCCGCGGCGTAGAGGCGGCGGGCAAAATCGATCTGACGCGAAACGCGCGGATCGCGCCCCTCGAGAATCGTGAGGCTCGATCCCGTCCAGACAACGCCGTCGTAGCCGGCGAGCGCCGCGCCATCCGGGAGCGCGGGGTCCGGATCCGCGGGAAACGCGATTTCCACTACCGCGTCGGGGTCGAGTCGTTCGAGAAGCTGCTGGTAGAGTCGCCCGGCCGGTGTACCGCCCGCCCCGCGAAGCGCGTCCCGCCCTTCGGGCGCGTAGGCGTCGAGCACCAACACGCGCAGGCTCATCAGCGCGGTCGCGTGCCCTGGATCGTTACCCGGTACATCACACGTTCGAAATCCCGGTAGTCGTCGACCGCATAATGCTGAACCCAACGATTGTCCCAGAGCGCCACGCTACCGGGCGTCCAGCGAAGTCGACTGGTGAATTCGGGTCGCGTGGAGTGTGCGTAGAGGAGCTCCAGGATCGCGTCACTCTCGTGGGCTTCGAGGCCAACGATCCTTTGGGTGAACATGGGATTGACGTAGAGACTCTTGCGCCCGGTTTCCGGGTGCGTGCGCACGACCGGGTGCTCGACTTCATCGTAGATGGAATCCGAATAGGTGTAGGTGATCGCGGTCTCGCCGCGGTATTTTGCGTCACCCGTGGTGCGGGGATCGTAGGCGCGGGCCGCACAGTGGACCGCGCTAAGGGGTTCGAGAAGCGCCTTCAGGGGCTCCGAAAGCGTCTCGTAGGCATCCTCCATGGAGGCAAAGAGCGTGTCTCCACCGCGTTGGGGGACCGATTCGCCGTACAGGATCGTGATCGCACTCGGGCGTTCGAAGAAGCTGTTGTCCGTGTGCCAGGAGGTTCCGAAAAACGCAGATTCTCCGGCGGGACTCAGCACCCGGATCATCTCCGGATATTCCTCCATGCCATTCGCGATGGGGTGGAGATCGGGTTCTCCGAAGCGGCGCGCAAATTCGAGCTGGGACTCCCGCGAGAGCTTCTGATCCCGCAGGCACAACACGCCGTGGCGACACAGTGCTTCGCGCAGCGCGTTCGCCTCGAGCTCCGACAACGGGGCTGTGAGGTCGATCCCCTGAACCTCCGCCCCGAGGGCCCCGGAAAACGGCGTCAGCTCGAAATCACCCGGTTCCTTCGCCATGCCGAAACCCTAGCGCCTTCGGCGCACCCGTCCTACAACGCAGGAGTGGAGGGGATCGACGCCATCGTCGACGCGGCCTTTCGGCCCGCGGCACGTGCCTTGTCGAATTTCGTCTTCTTCTCCGTGGAAGTCGGCGGTAGCGAACTCCCCCTGATCGTCGTGTGGCTGATCGCCGGGGCCCTCTTCTTCACCGTCTACCTTCGGTTCATCAACATCCGCGGCTTCGGCCACGCCCTGCGCCTGGTGCGAGGCGATTTCGCGGATCCCGCGGCGGACGGTGAAATCTCTCACTTCCAGGCCCTCGCCACCGCGGTATCGGGCACCGTCGGCGTGGGGAACATCGCGCACGTTGCGATTGCGGTTTCCATCGGCGGCCCCGGCGCGATCTTCTGGATGATCGTGGCGGGCTTTCTCGGCATGTCGTCGAAGTTCGTCGAGTGTGCGTTGGCGGTGCGCTATCGGGAAGTGGACGCGGAAGGTCGCATCGCCGGCGGCCCCATGTACTACCTCCGCAATGGGTTGGCGGAGCGCAATTGGCCGAGGCTGGGTCGCGTCTTGGCGGCCTACTACGCGGTCTGCATCCTGCTGGGCTGTTTGGGCATCGGCAACATGTTTCAGGCCAACCAGGCCTACGTTCAGATCTTGGGCATCACGGGTGGCAATGCGAGTGTTCTCGCCCAGCGCGGCTGGCTGTTCGGCAGCATCCTCGCACTGTTGGTCGGGCTCGTGATCGTGGGCGGAATTCGCGGCATCGCGCGCGTCACCTCGAAGCTCGTCCCCATCATGCTCTTGCTCTACGTCGGCATGGCGTTGGTGGCCCTCGGCGTGAACGCGGAAAAGATTCCCGGCGCGATCGCGGCCATCGTCCGCGGCGCCTTTACACCGGACGGTGTCGCCGGAGGGGCCGTTGCGGTGTTGATTCTGGGCTTCCGCCGCGCCGCCTTCTCCAACGAAGCGGGCATCGGCTCCGCCGCCATCGCGCATTCCGCGGTACGGACCGCAGCGCCCATCACCGAAGGGTACGTCGCGCTCCTCGAGCCCTTCCTGGACACGATCGTGGTCTGCACACTCACGGGCCTCGTCATCGTGGTCACGATCTACGACCCTGCGGCGGGTCCACCGGGCATGTCGGGCGTCGAATTCACCTCCCAGGCGTTGGGGAGTGTGGTTTCCTGGTTTCCCCTCGTGCTCGGTGTGGTGGTCGCGTTGTTTGCGTTCTCCACCATGATTTCCTGGTCCTACTACGGCCTGGCGGGTTGGCTCTATCTCTTCGGCCGCAGTCGGGCGACCAGGCTCTCCTACAACCTGATCTTCTGTGCCGCCGTAATCCTGGGTTGCACCACCACCCTCGAATCCGTACTCGATTTTTCGGATTCCCTGATCTTCGCCATGGCGCTCGCCAACGTACTGGGCCTGTACATTCTGGCGCCCGTGGTCAGGCGCGACCTCGCGGAGTACATTGCCCGACTAGGATGACTGCCCCGCCCGTCGACGCCTCCCCGACCGACCCGAATTCGCGATTCGCGCTTCCCGTCGAGGTCGCGCGTTGCCTGTTTTGCGATTCCGCTCCGGCCCGGGCGACCGCGTCCGGGCGGGATTTCGAATACGCATCGACACCCGACACCTTCGACCTGATGCGTTGTGGCGGATGCGGCCTCGTTTTCATCCAACCGCGCCCGGCCCCGGCCGCCATGTCGACCATTTATCCTTCGAACTACTACGCCTACAACGAGGAAGAAGGCGAAAAGCCTTTCGTCAAATTCTTTCGCGATCGCATGGAAAAGATCAAGGTGGACCGCTGGCGAAAACTCGTGGCGGACGATCGCGCGGGCATTCTCGACGTCGGCTGCGGCGATGGACGGCTGCTCGAGATCATTCGCCGCTTCGGTCCGCAGGACTGGCGGATTGCGGGAATCGAGATCAGCGCGAAGGCGGCAGCGTCTTCGCGCTCCAAAGGCTTCGAAATCCGAACCGGCGACTTCGAAGATCTCGAGACCGCGGGCTGGGAGGAGCGTTTTCAGCTCGCCCTCATGCACCACGTCATCGAGCACCTGCGCGAGCCCCGTGTCGCGCTCCGCAAGGTGGCCCGCATGCTGAAACCCGGCGGAGTGTTTTCCGTGGAAACGCCGGACCTTCGCGGATGGGATTACGGCCTCTTCCGCGATCGCTATTGGGGCGGCTACCACATCCCGCGCCATTTCTATCTGTTCGACTCCGAAACCCTGCCGCGGCTCTTGCGCGAGGAGGGCTTCGAAATCCTCTCGGTTCGCTCCATCCCGAGCCCGGCCTTCTGGGTCCACTCCTGGCACAACTGGTTCATCGACCGGCCTTGGGGAAAACGTTTCGCCCCCTACTGCCAACCTCAAAACCTTTTCGCCATCGGCATCGCGACCCTGCTCGAGGCGATTCAGCTCGCAACCCGACGTCAATCTTCCAATCTTCAAGTTCTGGCGCGTAAGATAAGCGCATGACGGTTTCCGCCGAGACCCTCGATCGTGCCGAGCTCCCGGAAATCCGCGCACAGGTGATGAAGGAGATCGATCGCACGCCCCACACGGGATATGGCGTGCGTTCCCTCGCGATTCCCTACCTGCAACTCGCGGCCATGATCGCTGTCCTCTACGCCCTGCCCGAGGGACTGCTGTGGAAGATCCCCTATTTCGTATTGATGGGATGGAGCCAATACCGACTCTATTTCCCGATCCACGAAGCCTGTCACGCCGTGTTGTTTCGCAGTCCTCGGGTCAACCGCGTGGTGGGTCAGATCACCGCGGCACTGCTCTTCAACTCGTTCACGAGCTTCACCTGGATCCACATGGAGCACCACCGCCTATGGGGCAAGGCCGAAGATCCCGGTGCGATCGACTACTTCGTGCACTTTCGAAATCGCCTCCACACCCTGTATTTCTTCGTCGGTCCCCTGCTGGGATTCAACATCGCGGCCAAGGTCTGGATCAATCTCGCATTGCCTGCCCTACGCAGCCTTCGCGGCATGCGTTCCGAGGGCGCGGCACGGAGCACCGGAGCCGGTGCGATGCCCGTCGCCGACATCCCGCTGATCGTCGCCGTGCAGGCGGTCGTCTTCCTCTCGATCACCGGAATGGGGAGCCAGCCCTGGAACTACGCAATCTTCTACATGCTCCCCATACTCACCGTCCACTTGAGCCTCGCGCGGCTCCGCATGTACTTAGAACACGGCCCCCTGGATTACGGCGTGTCGGATTATTTCGGCGCGAACCGGCGCAAGATTGCGCGAACCCATCTTTCGAACCGCGTTCTCGGCCCGATCCTCAACGGCATGAATTTCCGCTTCCACCGCGAACACCACCTGTTCCCGACATTCCCGAGCTCCACCCTTCCGGAGATTCACGCGCGCTACGTTCGACCCTGGCTCGACCCGGATGACAGCAGCCCGGACTACCTTCGGTCCATCGCCCAGATCGCGCGAATCTCAGATTCCCCCTAAGGGGACGCCTTGCGCAAAACGAACGTCATCACGCTGGTCCGACTGACCAGGGATTGCACGATCGCGATCCCCATGCTGGCAGCGAGGATCAGGGGATAGATCCCCATGCGGAGCTTGCCGGGCGACGGATGCCAGCCGATGCGCCGCGCCAGGGCGGTCTGCAACGCCATCGCCCAATGGCTCGCCGCTTCGAGACTCGATCGAAGCTCGGAAATCTCGAACCCGGCTTCGGAAGCGCAGCGTGCCACGGTGGCGCGATCGAAATGCGTGAAGTGCCGGGGTACGTGCCATCCCCCCACCCAGTGTTTTCCGAACCAACGCCGATCCCATGCGTCGATGTTCGGCGTCGCGGCGTGAATGCGCCCACCGGGTTTCAATACGCGCCCAAGGCGACGCAGAGTTTCGACCGGCTCCGGAACGTGTTCGAGCACGTGATTGAGCAAAATCAAGTCCACGCTCTCGGGCTCGACGGCTTCGAGCAGCGTTTCGTCGTCTCCGCAATAGGCCTCGATCCCCGAATCGCGCAGTTCACGGATCGCAACCTCGCTGGCGTCGATTCCGATGAAGCGTTGCTCCGGCCCCGCGAGCGGTCGGAGCGAAGTCAGCCAATGTCCCGTGCCACAACCGAAATCGAGCAACACCCCGTCCGCGGGCAAATGGGGGAACAGTTCGCGCGCCTTCAAGCGCACCAACACCCGATAGAAGACCGCGATCAACGGGCTTTTGGGCGGCAGTTCGGCGAAACAGCAATATTCCTTCGGGTAGTAGTGGAGAACCTGCTCGAGACTCGGCCGCGGATTCAAATAGACGAGCGAGCACTGATTGCAGCGCACGATTCGAAACTCACCGCGACTTTTCGCGTCCTCCAGGATTCCCAGATACTCGAAATCTTCTTCGAGACAGATCAGCGGGCTGAAATCGTTGGCACCGCACAGACTACAGGCAACCGACTCGAAACCGGCGGAATACGGAACGGCTGCGACGGAACCTGTCACGCGTTCGCCTCGAGGGCGGCCAGGGATCTGCGCAATACCGCGACGTAACCCGGCTCCTGCCGCCCCGGATAGGTGACGCCATGCTCGTTCAATGCCCGGAGCAGCTCTCGCTTGCGGTGATAGGGAACGCTGGGATAGGCGTGGTGCAGGGCGTGAAGGTGGAAGAGTCCCGGCGAGAGAAACCAACGCCCGAGAAAGTTCGTGTCGAAATCCGCGAGACGCATCTCCGGCGTGGCCCGGGGATTGGGATGATGGTGTTCGACCAGTGCGCGAAAGGAAATGAAGAAGCTCGCAAAGGTCGCCAGGGGAAACGCCCAAAGCACGAAGTATTCCCACCAATGCCCCAGCCACGCGAAGAGCAGGAACAAGACGAGCTGCGCCGCAGCGATTCCCGCGAGTTCGCCGGGTCCCGTCGACGCCTCCACGCCGTCCCTCGATACCGCGGCGAGCGACGTCGCCGGTTTGGTTTCGGCGCCCAGGACCCGCAACACCACCTTGGCTCCGAAGAGTTGGCCGAGGAGAAAGCCCATTACGCCGCTCGCCCGGTGAAATACCGGCCGCTCGTAATCCGACCAATCCGGGTCCTCGGATTGCCCCACGAGACGGTGGTGGGCGAGATGGCGGGCGCGGTCGACGCGAAACATGGTTCCCACCGGGTACGCGTAGAACCAGGCCCCCACGCGTTCGTTGATGCGCTGGGATCGGAACGCCTTGCGGTGCCAGGTCTCGTGCGCCAATACGATCAGCCGATTCTGTAGGCCTGCGATCAGAACGAGCGCCACCAGGTAGGCGAGCGGGTGGGCGATGCGGTGGGCGAGCGCGGCCAACAACGCGATCCCGCCCCAGGTCGCCAGCAGATCGAGTCCACCCCGAAAATTCGAAGGACTCGCGCAATGGGACAGCACCTGGGCGGGAAGACGCATCGCTCGATTATACCGCGCGCGCCCTGCCCCATCGCAGTAGCGCGAACCCGAATGCGAGCGCCGCCAGAGGGAAGACCAGCCGTCCCGCCCCGGGGAACAGCGGAATCTCGGCGATTTCCGAAATCACCGTGTGACCTTCCCCTTCGAGCGCCGTCAGTGTGCCCGCGAACGCCAGCCCCCGACCGCGAAATCGAGCGTCGAGGAACCCGAGCGTGGCCCGCTGGGCGGCATCGCGAGCGGCGATCGCGGGCTCCACCTGGCTTTCGAGTTGCTCGGCATGGCCGCCACCCGCAATGCCCACGAGGTAGCGGGGCAAGGAGAACGTCTCGAACAGGCCTTCCGCGGTCGCGAAAGGAATGACGGGATCGGAGGTCCCGTGGAGAATCATGCTCGTCGGTCCCGGCGAAACCACCTGACCAAAAACCCCGTTGAACCCGGTCAGGGAAGCCACCAGGATCGCCGCGCGAAACGCGGGCCCGGGACAGCAATCGGTCTGGAGCAGGCCGAGCACCGTCGCCCCGCCCAGAGAATGGCCGAGCACCGACAAGGCCTCGGGCTCGAGCAGACCCGCGAGAGAATCGGCCGGTTGAAGGGCGTCACCGATCAGGCGTTGGGTGACGAACACGAGGTCGTCGGCCTGATTCGCGACATCGGATAGACCCAACAGGTGCCCACCGGGCGCGTTCTGGTTCGTCAGGGGGAACGCGGGCGCGGCCACCACATAGCCTTCGCCCGCGACGGTTCTCGCGAACGCCTCGAACTTCTCGGGCAGTCCCCCGAAACCGTGGGCCATCAACAAGAGTGGAAACGGCGGGCAACTTCCCGGCCCCGTGCAGGTAGCCTCTGGAATCCACACACGCGTTCGGAGGGTTCGATCCGGTGCGCCGGGAAACGTCCCATTCTCCCGGGTCGGCCGACTCGAATCGATGTAGACCCGTTCCTCCGCCGCGACGACGAGCTGCGCGTGCACGAGCCCCGGGGACGCAATCCAAGCGGCGCAGCAGAGCGCGACAACGCAACCGAACGTCTCGACTCGCGCGCGATTCATGACTCGGGCGGCCCGGGCGATCTACTGCTCGCCGTAGATCGCGTCCACCATGTCACTCGACACGGCGAGCGCCGCGTTGCCCAGGCAGAGCGGATCCGGCGTTTCGTCGAAGCGGCACCCCTGCATGCCCGTGGTGTCCGAGCACTTGTCGAAGCGCTTGTCGATCTTGTCGGTCTCTTTCGTGATATCGCCCGCAAAGGCCGATGCACAATCGACGGGCGCGCCGGACGTGATGTTGTCGAGCGCGCACGCTCCCAGGATCTTCTGGACCTTCTTGACCCCCGCCTCGGCGGCGCGCTGCACCCGGCGCGTGCACGCGTTGGGGGAACTCGCGAGTACGGTTCCGGGAACATCGGGCGGTTGACTCCCGATGGTGGCTTGCAGTACCGCGTTGGTGGCTGTTTCCTGACTACAGATGATGCATTCCGCCAGACCCGACATGCTGGTGAGCGGGATCGCATCGCAGGGCGCCGCGCAGGTGGATTCGTGGCCCAGCAGTAGCGGGGTGAGTCCGTCGTCCGCGCACTTCTTGTCCTTGTCGCCCCCGATGGCATCGCGAAGCTTCTCTTCCGCAGCGCCAATCTTCAGATCCCGACGCCCGGTATCACACGCCACCCCGCGCAGCTCGTCGAGAAAACAGCGTCCCCATTCGCGCAAATGCGTTCGAGAAAATCGTTGGGTGCGACGGTCGACTTCCTTGAGGCAGGAAGCCCGCTCTTCTGCAGGCGCCAGAGGGCGCACGAACGAAAACGCGGTCAAGGGAATGTCGATGGTGGGTTCATCGGGGTCATCGGAAGTCACACGAACCGTCGCCATCAACGTCGTACTCACCAGCGGGGCAAACGTGATGTCGACAGTGCTCGTCGCGCCGACGGGAAGCGCGATCGGTAGCGGGGGGACGCTGAGCCCCAAAGCGGGATCGGCCCCGCCAAAGAACTCCACGTTCGTGACGGAGATGGGATCGTCGGAACCGTTGTTGATCAAGTCGAGCGGGATGATCTCGAGCTCCCCCACCTCCGTGACGAAGGCGGCGATCGTGGGCGACACATCCAGGTCCTTGGGATCGAGACAGGTCGGTACACCGGGCTCGATCAGCGATTGGAAATTCGCCGGCGGGTCGATGACGAGCCCGAAGTTGTCACAGGAATAGCCGGGCAAGGTGGCGAAGGTAAGGAGTTCGTCGATATTGAGGGTTCCGTCGAGGTCCGTGTCCTCGTTCTCCACGGCCATGATGGCATCGAGAATCGGCTTTCCCAGATAGAGCTGCTGCTCGATCGCACTGCCGTAGGGATTGCGCCCTCCGGTGCCTTCCCACCTGCGATGACAGACCCCACAGGCGTACAGGTCGTCCCCTTCGATGAGGCCGTACAGCCCCGTGAAGTTGTCGAAGTACAAGGGCCTGGCTTGGGCCATACCCGCGAACGACACCGCTACGGCGAGGATCGAGAGAAACGAAAGCGCGCTTCGCCCGCTCATGGATACGTGACCTCCGTGTAAGGTCCAACAAGTGCTTCGGCAGCCGCTTCGATGCACGCCGCAACGCCGGCCGCATCGCCTGCGGTCGCACAGCCCGCGATCCCAGCGAAATCCTTGCAGCGATCCACTTTGGAGGCCGCCTTGTCTTTCGCTTTCCCGATCTTGCCCTGGGGATCCGTGTCACAATCCAGCGCCGGATTGTTCTTCCCCGAGGCGTTGTCCGCTTCACATTGACCCAACGCCTTCGTCCAACCCGTGGCGAGCCCACTGGCGGCCCGATCGAGCTGTCTTTGGCAAGAGCGCGCACTACTGGGAACCGTGCCGGGCAGACTCGGCGGTTCTGCGCCGTAGGACGCTTCGAGCGCCGCGTCCCCCAAGGCATCGGCGAGGCAGACACTACAGCTCGCCAAGTCGTCGAGATCGAACAACACGATGCCACTGCAGGGCACCGGACAGGCCGCCGTGTGACCCAAGCTGCTGGGCGTCAAGTTCTGCCCCGCGCAGGATCGGTCGCGCACTCCGCCGAGTCGATCGCGCAACTTCTCTTCTTCCTGGGCGATCTTGGCGTCGCGGAAACCATCATCACAGGGCAATCCCTTCACCTCGCGATCGAAGCAACGGCCCCATTCCTTCAGATACCGGGTCAGATACTTGCTCTGCAGCTTCGAAACATTCTTCTGACACTTGCGAATGACGGAATCGCGATCGAGGGTCAGGCGCGCCATTTCGACGGGCACCGATTGATTGTGCTCTTCCCACAGGTCGAACAAGATGCTCCCGGCTGCGGTCGTGGTGTCTTCGTCGCGCAGAAACTCGATGTATTCCCGGGAGGCGGTCTGGTAGTAGAGCGTCACTTCCGCACTCACCACCGAGGGACCCACCGGATAGCTGACGTCGTCCCAATACTGGCCATCGGCGTATACGGCGCCCACCGGCTCCGCGTCGATGGCTTCGAAGGCGGCGTTCGTGAATCCACGCGGCGGAATCCGGTTGTCTCCGAGACGCACGTTGTTGAGCGACAGATGGAATGATCGCCCCTCGGGCAATCCCGTGGCCGCCGCGACGACGTCGTCGATGCCTTGCTCGGCTTCCCAGACGTGGAGATCCGGATCGTGGCCCGGCTCGCCGAACGCGACGCCGTAGCCTTCGACCGTTGCCGTCGAGAAGATGTAACGGCCGGACTCGAGCACGACGTTTCGCTTCGCGTCGAGCGCCCGCACGTGCAACCACATACGGCGTCCTTCGGGATAGCCCGTCGGAAGCTTGTGCCCGGTTTCGTTGGCGACCCGGACCGTCAGCACGCCCGCATCGATCGAACCGCTCAAGGTCGCGGCCTTGCGCAACATGCGGGTCGACTCCGCGATCCCGCGTTCGAGGGCAACGGGATTCACCTCGCTGCCGAACGCGGGGTGGAACGGAAGTACCGCGGGGATGAAGGTATTCGCGCCCGCAAAAACGTGCAGCGGGACATCGTCTCGCTCGAGACCCAGATCCGCATCCTTGCCCGAAACATCGGGCATGTGGCAATCCTGGCAGGTCGAAACCGTAGACTTGTTGCCCCCGAACTGCGGTGCAAACACGCCCGTGGACGCGTACTCGCTCGCCGCCCATTCGTCGTAGGTGGATTGCTCGGGGAATCCCTTGGAGGCATCCGGGATCGGCGTGTCGTCGGCGTTCAACTCCCACCTTCCCGTGATGTCGTTCTTGGTGAAGAGCGGGTTTCGCAAATTGTGGCACACGCCGCACAGGTCCGAACTCGAATGAAAGGGAGAGATCAACGTCTCGGAACTGGGGACGTGGGGATCACTTCCGAGATCGGAGACGATGTCGAACGGACCGCGCAAGCGCTCGAAGGGATCCACCACCATGGTGGCGCCGCCGAAGATCGGCACCGGCGCCGACAGACCGGCCAGGATGGCCGCGTCTTCCAACGGGTTCTCGGCGTCCGCGATCGGGTCCACCAAGCGGTGACACGCACCGCATTGAACGCCTTGACGATCGTCCGCCGTCATCGCCGAGCCGTCGGCGAGGAACGATCGCCCTTCGAGCCACCCTTTGGGGAGATGGCAGCGCAAACACGTTTCGCCGGATTCCGGCGCGTCCTGGTTCGAGACCGCCAGCGCCGCGTACATCAAGGGGTCGCGTCCGGCCTGCGCCATCATCGAGCCTTCCCAGTTGAGCATGGGTTCGACGTCGGGCTCACCGTAATCTGCGTGGCAGGTTTCACAATCGTCGGGCGTCGAAATGTCGTCGACGATCGTGAGCGGCTGCGTACCAGGGAGTTTGAAGTCCTCCCCGGTCGTGCCCAAAGGAAACGCAGCGGCCTGGGAAGCGGCGAATGCCACCCCCCATGCCAAAACCAACCACCGGAATCCGCGCTGCTTCATCTTCAACTCCGCGTTAGGGGAGAACCGACGCCACCGGGCAGCCCGGGAAGGGGTCCGGCGCCGGCAACGTGCACGTCCCGAGATTCGCCCCCGCCCCGAACACCGCAAAGCCGATCTCCGTGTCGAAGATGTTTCCGCTTTCGCAGTTTCCACTCGTGTCGAACGAAAGGAACACGATGTCCGCGCCAAAGGGCAACGGCCAGCGATCCGGATCGATCGACGTGCCGTTTCCCGAGAGCCAGTTGTTGAACACGTAATTGTCGTCGATCGCGAAGTCCAAGCTGAAAGGAGGACCAAACTCGGCAATCACCTGGTCGACCAGCACGAGCCCAACCGAGTTGTTCCCACGGGAGATGTTGTAGTGGTACGTGGTCGTATCACTGGACAGGGAGAGAATTCCCGTCCCCGTCGGCACCACCGACACGTTCCCCGTTCCGAAGTTGGGTTCGTTGTTGTTCTCGAACAGGTTGTGATGCACGTCGTGGCATTCGGAGAGTTCGAGCAACGATCCGTCCTTGAAGACGAGCAGCCCGCCGGTGTTCCCCTCTCCGTAGTTGCCGTACACCTGAGCGTTGCCGCAATTTTCGATCTCGATGCCCGCAACACCGTCTCGAATGGTGTTGTATCGAACCACGATGTTGGTCGATTGCCCCACGTAGATGGGCGCATCGTCCTGGGCCTCGACGTCACAAAGCTCGACCAGAATGTCGTTGCTCCCCACCGGGAACACCGCGTAGCGCGTGTTGCGATTTCCATCGCCGTGAATGTCGCGGTATTTGGAGCCCTCGGAGGCCGCCACGAAGATGTGATCGCTGTTCTGGTCGAAGAAGTCGAGACTCTGGAACAACAGGCCGTCGAAACCGCTGGCCTGGAAGCCACGGCCGGTCACTTCCGGCGTCGGGGGAACGACGATCGGTCGATCATCGCTTGCGCCACCGCAACCCACGATCGACAGATCGTGGTTGGCGACGACGACTTCTTCTTCGTAGGTCCCCGATGCGATCAAGAGCTTGTCACCGTCCGACGCGGCGGTAACCGCAGTCTGGATCACGTCGACACCGTGGGCGACGAAGGAACCGTCCTCGGCGTATTGGTGCTCCAACACGTCGACTGCGGCTTCCCATCCCCCACACACGATGCATTCCTGTAGGTCCGCCACGGTGGTGGCCCCCGCACAGGCGAAAATGGAAGCCAGCTCGCCGGTCACTTCCGTGGGATCACATTTCTTCGCGATCTTGTCCTCGGTCTTCTCCAGCAACTTCGACAACTTGTCGGCGGTCTTCTCGTCCGTGGGCGGCACGAAGGCGCCTCCCGACCAGGAGCCGATGCAGACGTCCGACAGATTGCCTGCGGCGCCATCCTTCATCTGCTTCTTGATGCAGTTGTTCGAGTGCTTCCAGGCGAGGTCGAAATACTTCCAGCTGGATTTCCCGATTTCCTTGATGCATTTCTCGCGATCTTTTCCCGTCACGGGCCAGGCCTCGGTCGTTGCGCCGTGGCTATACGCGGCGATCAACTCGCCCTCGACGTTGTGCTGGGAAAGCATGCAGCTCGAAATGATCGTGTCGTCGGTGTAGGACGCGTAGGCGGAGGTGAGGCCCGCCTGGGCGGCGTCGTCACCGCATTCTTTGGTGATCTTCTCGGCGGCCTTCAAGACCGCTTTTCGAATCTTGTCCTCGTCCTTGGCGGTGGGACAGGTTCCCGCGGGTTCTTTGATGCGGCACTTGTCGAGGGTGGTGAGTTTTTTCTTCATGAACTTGTTCCCCTCCTTCGCCATGGTCTCCTGGCACTTGCGCGAAACGTCGGGGACCGAAGTGATGGCGGCGGGTGCGCGGTCGAGGCACACCGCGGCCGAGGCGGCCGCCGGTGCGAACAGGGCAAACACGATGCAAAGGGAAAGCGCTTTCATGATTCCTCCGGTGGAAAAGGACATTGGGCGGCCTCAGAGGATCATGAAGAGCGCAGCATTTGGCCTGGTTGTTCGAGTGGGTAAGTTGAATCTTCCGTTTTAGGTCGGCACCAAAGCCGGTAGAAGGAGTTCGAGGCGGCGGCGCAAATCGTCGATCACGACGCGGGGACGCGTCAGGTATTCGATCTCGAAGGCGCGAACGACACCGGCGACCAGGCGCGCGGCGTCGACGGGACGCGGCGTCCCCAAGCGTTCCAGCGCTTCGGCGATCCGGCTCTCCTGGGCGCGATGCCAGGCCTCATAGGCCTCGGACAAACGAGGCTCGCGCACGGTGTAGAGAATCAATTCGTACTCTGCGCGCAGCATGCCCGGATGCGCGAGTTGGCGTTCGCAATACTCCACCAGGAAGTCGATGGCGTCGTCGATGTCGCCGGCTTGCTCGCGGCGATCCGAAAGCAGCGGCGTATTTCCGATGTGGTGGCGAAACGCAGCAAGGATCATTTCCTCTCGCGTTGCGAAATAGTACGTGGTGCTGCTGAGCGACACGCCCGCCGTAGCCGCCACGCGCCGATGGGTCACGGCGTCCACTCCGCCCTGGGCAATCACGCGAAGCGTCCCGTCGAGTATGGCGAGTCGCCGCTGCTCGCCGCGCGGCATGGATTGCGGGGTTGTCGCCACCGTCACAGTACGTTTGTACCAAGGTAGGGTACAGGCGTACAGGATTTTGTTTCTTCAGCGCCGCTTTGCCATGGGTTGATTAAGACCCGCTTTCTTGATCTAGGATCTCGGCCAGGCGCTGCCGAAATCGCGCCGGATCCACCAGCTCGTCGAGCGACCCGACCTCGCGCGCCCGGTCCACGGTATGGACCGCGTCGAATTCACTCGCCAATTCGGCCTGCTTCTGCAACCGGACGGCGGCGAGGATCGCGTCGCGATCCCCCCGATGGCCGGGATCGGAAAGCGCCAGCACCCGCGGGTCCTGGGCCGCTCGCGCGCGCACTTCCCGCGACAGCACCACCGCCGCCGCCGGCCCCCCTCCGATCACCGAGGCGTAGGAACCCGTCAGCGCGAGGGCGCGAAGTCGGGGATTGAGTTCCCGGGAGAACACCACGTAGGCGCCCCCGTGATAGCGGGACACCACACAGAAGAGGATGGGGCCCCGGAAGTTCACCACCGCGCGCGCAATCTCGGCACCGTACTCGAGCTGAAGCTTGCGCATGGATTCCGGTGAACCGTCGAAACCCGAAAGATTCGCGAGCACCACCACGGGGCGGTTGCCACTCGCGGCGTTCAGGGCGCGCGCCACCTTCTTGGACGCCAGGGGAAACAGCGTGCCACCGGTCCAGCTGTCCGGTCCGTCGGCGGGTCGGTAACCCTCGCGCGGAAGGTTCCGACTCTCGATCCCAATCAGACTGATCGAATGTCCCCCCAGATGCGCGTCCCACACAACGGCGGTTTCCGCGCCCGTCCAACCGCGCCAGCGCTCGAGATGACCGCCGTCGCGATCGATCACGGCTCCCATGATGTCGCGCATGGGAAAAGCGCGTTTGCGGCCCGGGTTCGTCGTCGCATCGAAGATTTCGGAAACGCGTTCGAACCCTTCGGCCGTGCACGGCGCAGCGCCAAAATTTCTCTCCGCCGTGTCTTCCGTCGCATGCGGACGCGGTCCCGCTTCGCCGGGAACCACATAGGTGAATCGATAGTGGTCGAACAGAACGCGGAACGCGCCGACGAGATCCGGGGCGAAATACTGTGCTTCTCCGTTGGGTCCCATGACGCGCTCGTAGCCCCCGATCGCCTGATCGTCCTCGGCCGAAACCGACCCCGAAGCATCGAGAGCCGCGCGCCCGGTCAACATCATGGAAGCGCGCCCGGTCATGATGAGTGCCCCCCGCGTGTGGGCAAGCATGGTCGACAGCGCGTTCCAATAGCTCTGTGCGCCGATATTGACGCCGGCGGCGATGATGTGAATCACGCCGCCCTGTTGGGTGAACTCCACGATGCGCCGGACGACTCTTGCGGTGGCGTCGAGATTCTCCGTCCCGCTGTCCATGGCGATCCGCGCGCCGGATGAAACCGAGACCCACTCGAGGGGAACGCCCCGCTCGCGCGCGAGGTCGATCGCGGCACAGATCCGATCGCATTCCGCGGCCCCCAGGGCTCCGAGTTCCCGGGTCGGGTCCGACAAGACGATCACGCGCCGCATCCCCTCGGGCACCTTGTCCGTGGGTGTCTCGATCATTCCAAACACGACACCCGCAGCATTCTCGCCGTACGGGCGCTCTGCGACCGACACCGCACCCGAAACCGCGGGGTTGGGATCGAGGTCGTACTCCTCGAACCGACTCGCGCTGAAGGACGGCCCCATACTCGGAACGTTGCCCGCTCCCCGCCGCAGCATGCGGAGAATCTCGTAGGGGTACAGCACGCCGCGGCGGCGCGCGCGAATCACACTCCGCTCGTATTCGCTGCGGGTTTCCAGCGGAAGACTGCGGGGTTCGCGTCGCTCCACGGTCATGTGGGAGCCCGTCAGATCGGAAATCACGATCTCCGTATCGCGCGCCGGGCGTTCGGGCGCCGCGCGATCCAAAAGGCACAAGCGCACGACGACTTTCTCGAGCCCCAGATGGCGCGTGGCCGGAGCCAGTCGGCGCGAGAGTCGATCGACGACCTCCTCATCGAGGAAAACTTCGGGCGCGACATAGATCTGAATGCGATTCCATTGCAGGCGTCGCTTGGGATCGCGACGCGCCAAGACGTTGCGCAGGGCGCGGGTCGATTCGAAGAATACGTGCTCGAAAGCACCGACGTGAAGCGATGCTTCGCGATCGTGATCCGCCGTCTCACTGCGTAGGTCTGCGAGGATTACGAGGCGCTCGTCGCTCGGCGCGTCGATTCCCCGGCCGTAAAAACAATAGATGTCCTCGGGCGCGGGAATTCGTTCGAGCGCGAACCCCGCGAGCCGCCCGAAGTTCACCCGGGCGGCGACCTCCGGATGCAACTCGTGGAGCGACGCGTCGAGCCTCCCCGAAGTGTCCGCTTGGGGGACGAACGTCCAGTGCCGCGCGGGCGTCACCGGATCGATCCAATTCAGGGTGAAGCGCGCCGGCATGGCGGCAGTCGCAAAGAGCGCCGCGACCTCCTCCACCCCGGGAACCTGCGACCAGGCCGACAACGCCACGAACAGTTCGAAACCCGCGACGCGGGTTTCGCGCGCTCCGGCTTGCAGCAAACGCTCGATTCCCGCGCCGAGTTCATCCACCGCGCACGTGCCCGCCAACACCCGGCGTCCGTCGCCCAACGCGAGTCGGTCGATCAGTCGTCCGTCGTGTTGGAGGGAAGCGCTGTGTTGGGGAACCGCCGGTGCATAGAGCCTTCGCAGGTGGGCCGCCAAGGCGATGGCGCGTCGCCTTGGATCCGGGTCCGAGAGCCAACGCCCCACACGATCGAACACCGAACGCGGCGCATCCGCGAGCTGAAGCAACACGGGTTCGGGCGGTGGCACCGGACTCGATTCCGCCAGGCGCAGCCAGGCCGTCACCTCCTGGGTCGTCTCTTCGGCCCGTCGCTCGATCTCCCGGTGCTCGAAGATCAGGTAGCGCGCCTCGATGGCGGCATCCGAAACCGCGTCCGAGAAGAGTCCCCGCATGCTCGCAATCGCCTCCAGGGCGTCGCGCAACGGCAATTCGTGGGAAAGGTCGAGGCCCGCCACTGCGAGTCCGTGGACATTCCGCAAGACCGCCAACACCAACCGATCGCGCAATTCGGGAGCGCTCTGGGAAGCCAACAGTCGAAGCACCGCACGTTCGAGGGCATCGCACGCTTCGAGACTCGACACCCCATAGTGCTGAAGGGCCTTCCCCACCAACCCGAGAAACCCTTCGTCGATTCCCGCTCCACCGGCGCGCGAGCGCCGCACGAACATCCGCAAGCGTGCGTAGTTCGACGGACCCGCATCCCCCGAAGCCGATGCCGCCGTGGAACGAACGAAAAGCCGGGCTACATCCGCGAGCGGAATCAATTCGTGGCGTATTTCCGCCAGCGCCGCGCGCAGGGTTTCTGAGTCCGACGAATTCGGTGGCGACTCGAGAAGTGCGACGACTTGTTTCGCGCGATCGGGGTCTGCATCGTATCCGAGCAACACCCGGCGGACTTCGTCGCGTACGGTGTCCCCGAGGGCGTCGGGTTCTGCGGTCAACTCGATGCGACGCCGAGACGCGCCGCCCAATACGTCCGCAGTGGGCTCGATCACGAGGATGACTTCCCCGGCCGCTACCTGTTGCCCCTGATGGACGCGCACTTCCGACACCACACCGGCGACGGGCGCCTCGAATCCCACTTCCATCTTCATGGCTTCGAGTACGCCCAGGCGTTGGCCCCGCTGCACCGACTCGCCCGGTTCTACACTCACGGCAACCACCATCGCGGGTGCCCCGGCGCGCACGTGGCCGGCGGTCTGCAACCCGAAACGAAAAGCGCGCCCTTCGATCTCCAACCCAAGGGACCCTGCGGTCGCATCGTGGGCGACGCGAAAGTTCTGCCCCCCCAATTCGAGTCGGGCGGTGTGGGCCCCCTCCTCGCGCAGCGTCGCGAGCACGGACCGATCTTCGAGGTATACGCGGTATCGCCAGGATCCCACCGCGTAGACGCGGAGTCGGTAGGTCTCTCCGTCGTGGACGAGATCGATTTCCTGACCGGCCGAAGGCGGAACGCGAACCGCCGAAAGGTTCGCCGGATCGTCGTAGAAATTGCTACGAACCAGAGCGCGCCACCGCTGGTAACTCAGGATAGCGGCGGCCACGAGTGCCGGTTCCTCGCGAACCGCGTAGGACGGCCCCGCCCCGACCTCGCGCTCCAACCAGCCGGTGTCGACGCCCCCCGCGCGAAAATCCGGATGCTCGAGTGCATCGAGCAGCGCTCCCTTGTTCGTCGTTCCACCGGCGACCACGAGATCGAAGTCCCCCAAGGCCGCAACCAGGCGTGCGCGCGCCTGCTCCCGAGTTCGGCCGGTTGCGATCACCTTCGCGACCAGCGAATCGAAAGCCGCGGGCATCGGGCTCCCCGCCACCACACCGCTGTCGATACGGATCCCCGGTCCTGTCGCGGGATCGAAGACCTCGATCCTTCCCGGCGCCGGCGCAAATCCCGCTCGCGGGTCTTCGGCGCAGACGCGCGCCTCGATCGCAACGCTTCGCACTTCGCTCGGAAGCAGCGGCATTGCCTCCCCGCGCGCCAAGCGGATCTGAAGTTCCACGAGATCGACGCCCGCCACCTCTTCGGTGATTCCGTGCTCGACCTGCAGCCTCGGATTCATCTCCATGAAGTAGAACTCGTCGCCCACCAACAGAAACTCCGCCGTACCCACGCCCCGGTATCCGACGGCTTCGGCGATTCGAATCGCCGAGATCTCGACCGATCGCAACAGCCCCGAGTCGAGGTTCGGAGGCGGCGCCTCCTCGATCACCTTCTGGTGTCTTCGTTGCACCGAACAATCGCGGGACCCAAAGCTCCGCACACTTCCGAAGGCATCCCCCGCAATTTGAACTTCGATGTGCCGGGCGCCGACGAGCTTCTTCTCCACGAAGAGCCGATCGTCTGCGAAAGCGTTGCGCGCCTCGGCGGCGGCGGACCGGAAGGCGGGTGCGACTTCCGACGCCTGCTCGACCACGCGGATTCCGCGCCCACCGCCACCCGCCACGGCCTTGATGACGACCGGAAAACCGATTCGATCGGCCCAGGTCCCCGCCTGGGCGAGATTCTCGATCACGCCGCCACTCCAGGCAGCGACGGGCACCATGGCTTTCTCCGCGAGTTGCTTGGCACCCACCTTGTCGCCAAGCGAGCGCATGGCGGCCGAACTCGGGCCGAGGAACGCGATGCCTTCCGCCGTCAACGCGTCGACGAAGTCGGGGGCCTCGGCGAGAAAGCCCCAACCCGGCCAAACCGCGTCCACGCGCGCCCGGATCAAGAGTTCCAGGACGGACTCCACATCCAGAAAAGCCGCCACGTCGCCGCGCGGTGCTGGCAATTCGAACGCTTCATCCGCATGGCGAACGTACGGGGAATCTCGATCCGATTCGGTGAAGAGCGCGATCACTTGCATCGAAGACTGTTCCGCGGCGCGCAGGGCCTTGACGGCTCGGATGCACCGCATTGCGGCCTCGCCGCGATTCACGATCGCCAGCCGCCCAATCGAAGCGGAGCGATTCACGGAACCCCCATCACGTCAGTACCCCGATACCCGAAAGCCCCCCCTTGCAAACCACTTCGCCGTCTTCGCGACACATCGTCGCTTCGACCTTCAAGCGACGCATGCGCCAGACTTTGCGTTGGGTCGTCGTTACGATGCGCTCACCGGGTCGAACCATTCCGGAGAATCGAACCGCGCAATCGGTGAAGAGCGTCTGGAATTTGGGGGCGTTCTCGGAGCCCTGATCCCGGTGAAACAGGTGGATGGCCAGCGGTACGATTCCGCATTGGGCCATCGATTCGAGCAGCAGAACGCCCGGAGTGACCGGCATGCCCGGGAAGTGTCCGCGGTAGAAGTCCGAATCCGTGCGCCAGGTGTAGGAACCGACCACGCGTTCGTCGCCGATCTCGTGGATCTCGTCGACGAAACGAAAGGGGTCCTTCTGCGGGATCCGTTCCAGGATCTCGGCCGGGGTGAGGAGTTCAGTCACGCCGTGCTCCCGGAATGGGTTCGCCTCCGTCGGTCCCAGTGATCCAGTGGCCGTCGAAGCGGCATCGAAGGACGGTGACGCCAATGTCACTGATTAGGTTGAACCCATGGGGATGTCAAGATTGGGAGCGTCCGACGTTCGCAGCCGTGTCCGTCGTCAAGATCAGGTCCACCAACTCGCCGCGTTCTGGGCTCGGGCGATCTGGCGCGACGAACTGCTGGAACAAGAACCAGAGGCTTAGCTCCGCGGTTGCGCCGCGAGCTCCACGGGCATCGTTTCCGGCCCAAAGGTGCGAAGCCGCCGATTGTCGGCTCCCCGAATTCGAATCAGTCCGTCGCTTGCAACCAACCGGTCTCGAAACGGTGCGAGCTGCGGCGCATTCGCGCTGCGGAGCCCCCAGCTGTGGGATCCACCGGCGATGTTGATGATCTCCCGCACCTCCCCCGCGATATCGATCTGCCAGCCTGCGTCGGACTTCACCAGGAAATGCGGGAAGACGAAGGGATTCGTCGTACTGAAGATCAAAGCCCGGTCTCCGCGCTCGAGGACCTCGGGTCGCTGACCCGATTCTTTGAGGAACATGTAGTCGAGATAGGCGCGCGTCATGGGCCACGCCGCGAGATAGCGCCGGCTCTCTTCCGTAAAGATCGTGGCGCTGGTGTCGTACTCCCCGTGCGCCAACCACGCCAGGTAGAGCGAATGGGTTTCCTGCGGCGTGGCGCCGGCGGAAAAATCCCAATCCGCGCCGCGCTCTCCGATTTGTGAGAACGCCGCCAACGCGTTGCGCCCGAACGGCGCGGTCTGCCCGGCACCCCCTCCCCCGGAGCCGTAGCGAAGGGCCTGTAACGCGTCGTAGGGGCGCGGATCGAATTCGCCCCCCAAGGCGGCCAAGCGCAGGTGGTCCTGGAGCACGCGAAGCCCGAGCAACAAGGCCAGTCGCGTTTCGCCGGAATCGAACAGGTAGCGCGCGTGGTCGCGCAACAGGTACGCGACCAACGGATCCGGTAGAAATTCTTCCAGGCTGTAGCCCACTTCGATTCGGAGTTCCTCGGCGCGCGTGTCGTAGACGAACAAAAGGCCGCGTCCGGCCGGACTTCGCTGGCCGACACCCAACTCCTGAAACTTGCGCGTCGCGAAGGCGCTCGTCGTTTCGCCCAATGCCGGTGAATCGAACAAGACCTGTGCATCGATACCCGATTCCGCGAAGAACAGCGCCAACCGATCGGCCACTTCGCGTTCCTCGGCCGGCGCCAGCAAGGCAGCTTCGTCATGGATTCGCGGGTTCGAAGCGGGGGTTCGCCCGAGGTCGGAACCCAGGGCAGCCAGGAGGAACCCGCAGGCGACGGCCGCGGCCACGCGTCCGAACCCGCGCGGACGACGCCGGCTTCGAGTGAGGGGATGCGACTTTCCACGCGACAACGCGAGCAACGCAGCGCGAACCTCGGACGCGCTCCCGGGCCGACGCTCGGGATTCTTTTCGAGCAGTCGTTCCACCAACGCCCGCAACGGAGCATCGAGGGCGTCGAGGCCGCTCGGAGCGCCGCCTTGAATTCGGTCGAGATGGGAAACGATGGAATCCGCCGCAAAGGGTTCCCGCCCCGAAAACATGCGGACCAGAATTCCCCCCAAGGCAAACAGATCCGCCGCAGCCCCGACTTTCTTTCCGTCGATCTGTTCCGGAGATAGGTAGTGGACGCTTCCCACGATGGCACCGGATTGGGTCAGGTCCACGGCGCCGTTTCCCACGCGGCAAAGGCCAAAGTCCGCAATCTTCGGGTCGTTGCCCTCGGGCAGCAGGATGTTCGACGGTTTGAGGTCGCGGTGAACGATCCCGTGTGCGTGGGCGGCGGAAAGGCCACTCGCAATCGCGACCGCAATCTCCAGTCCGGCCGCACGATCGAGAGTTCCATCGCGATGTAGGCGCGAAGCGAGGGATTCGCCTTCGATCCGCTCCATCACGTAGTGGCCGCGGACGCCCGAGTCGGCGATCTCGTAATCCGCGTCGAAAATGGCCAGTACGTTGGGATGAAAGAGCCCGCTGGTCGCACGCATTTCGCGCACGAGACGCTGCCCGAGCTCGCGCTGCTCGTCCGCGCTCCGGACACTGTCGAGCCGAATCACCTTGACCGCAACGCTTCGGTCGAGCACCGGATCGATTGCATCGAACACGACGCCCATGCCACCGCGTCCGAGTTCCCCACAGATCCGATAGCGCCCGATCGCGCTCGGCAACGCGGCGAAATCGTCGACCGCGCGCTGGCAGATCGCATCGAGGCGATTCAGATCCAGGGACAATTCCAAGCTCATTCGGCGGCGGGGGCGATCCGGCGCATCAGGGACTCACGCCAGGATTCGATTCGCAAATGCCGAAGATTGGTCGTGCTGCCGGACTCGAGCTGGGAATCGAGAGCGCGCACGGCGCGTTCGAGGCGTTTGCGACTCGCGGTCGCGCTGATTCCGAGCAGCGATGCGATTTCTTCGTGAGACAGACCATCGATCCGGTAGAGCTCGAGCACCAGGGCTTGGCTGTCCGGGAGGCGTTCGAGTCCCGCAACCAATCGCTCGCGCCGCTCTCGGCTGAGGATCATGGACTCGGGACCCGGGCCGTCATCCACCAGCCGGCACAGGCTCCCATACTCTCCGCGGGAACGGTTGCGCTCCCACGCGGTGTAGCGCGCGATCGAATAGAGCCAGGTGCGAACGCTCGCGTCACCGCGAAAGCTCGAAGCACTTCGCAGGATACGGCACAGGACTTCCTGCAACAGATCGTCGAAATCGGCCGGGTCGACGCGCTTGCCCAGAAATCCCGTAATCTCGCGCACGTAGCGCTGCAGCAGTTGTGCGGCGGCGGCGTTGTCGCGCTCGGCGATTCGACGCACCAGTTCCGTATCGCTGACTTCCTGAAGCTCCGTACTCGTATCGATGGTTCGCATCGTGGACTCCGATCTAGGCGCTAAGGCCCGACCCGCCGAACAACCACTGACTGAAGGAAACCAGCCAGTGGATCAACCGATTCGTCAATTGAGAAAACCAACCCAGCTCGGACCGGGCGGCAGGAGGGCTCCCGGGGCTCGCGACCGCCGGCGTCGCCATGGGCAATGCGTGGTTGGAACCCGCCAGCACGGCGTCCGCGGTCGCGCCCTTCGACGCTTCCGGCGCGGCGCCGCCCCCGAAGAACGTCGCGCGCACGCCTCGAATTCCCACTGCGATGGATGCCATCAGACTGCGCGTCGCAGTCGGCGGAGTCGACGCCACGGGCATTTTTTCCGAAACCGCTTCGACGCGCGAGACGCCTCGATTCGTTTGCGTCTCTCCATTCGACGCGCGAGCGTCGCCACCCAGGGTCACAGCCCGTCCCACGAGCAGCGACGGCGCGTCGGGGCTCACGACAGGAATGTCGGAGCCTTCCGCCGGCTCGGTGGCGGACACTTCACCGCCTTTCGGAGACAGTTCGTCGGCGCGGTCGTCGGTCGCAATCGAATCCGCCTGGGGTGTGTTGTCCACCCATTCCTTGTCCGCAGCGGAATCCGCGGCGTTCGCGACTTCTTCGGAGGATCCGAGCGCTTCGCTGGCGGACTCCGAGTCGGACACTTCCGGACGATCGGACGCGAAGTCCGTTTCGATCTCGTCGGGCGTGTTCGCAATTCGATCCAGATCCGGGTGTTCCGCTTCTGCGAATTCGGGTTCGCCCGACTCTACGCGGTCGGGAACGTCGACCCCGTCCGTCTCCGGCGGATCGACGGGCTCGTCGAACGCGGGCTTGTTTTCCGCAATCACCTCGTCGACCGGATCGACGGGCGCGGGGGGATCGGATTCGTATGCATCCCCTACATCCGGAGGTGACGCGTTTTGCGCGTCCAACCCTTCGCTCCCGAACAGGTCGTTCAGCGCGGACTCCACCTCGGCCGCAAAATTCTCGGCGGGATCACCGCCCGCATTCGGAACGGACGTCGGATCGCTCGGATCGCCTGCAGGGTGCGCCGGTGTGTTCCCCGCATCGTCCGGCGAATCGCCCGGGTCTGAGCCCCCACTCGCAACGTCTACGTCCTCCGGCGCCGGTTGCGTTTCCGCCGGGTCCGCGATCGGAGGTTCCCCACCCCCTTTCGCGGCAACGAGGGAGTCGAGATCCGTTTCCGCTTGTGCTTCGGTCGCCGAACGTTCGCGATTGGGATCCAGATCGCTGCGGGAATTCCGAATCTCCATCAGCATCGTGCCCGAAGAATCGGCGGAGCCGATCGGCAATGTGTATCGGGGCCAGAGGTTGTTCCTCATCTCCCATTTCCAACGCGCCGGGCGAAAGGGCTGGGTGGCGCCATAGCGAATGGTTCCCATCACCGTATGAGCCGATCCGCCGCCGTAGCGAAAGTCGGCGGAGAAGCGTTTGATCTTGCCGTTTCCGTGGTACTCGATCTCGTGAACGCGAAAGCCACCCGCCAGACATTCTCCCGGGGACCAAGGGACCAAGGCGGACGAAATACGCCCCTCCGCCACGTGAAGTCCGTTGGTCGGGACCTGATGCCGAGACACACCGACTGCACGCGCGGAATCCGGATCCTCGCGGAACAGGTCCTGCTGCATGACCAGGACCCAACCTCTTCCCCATTGGCACCAGGGATCCGCGTACTCTCCCACCGCCAGCATCATGGGGTCATAGGGGTAGAACTCAACGCGTGCCGACTTGTTGCGGCGAACGACCTCGACACCGATTCCGTTACCTTGAACGTCGACGAAATCGATATTGGACTTCCAATACTCGATGAACTGTCCCGCTCCGCCCTTTTCCCACCAAAGGCGTAGCTCGTTCACTTCGGCCGAAGCGGACCCGGGCCAACCGGCGCTGACACCCGTTAGAACAAGACTGATCAACAAGACGCTCGAGACGGTGGTGGTTCGTCGCATCAATTCTCCTAGAGCTTCCATTCCTGGTGCAATCGATATGCCGCACACCGGGGCCCCCCCGGAAAGCGGTTCGCGACGGGTGATTGCCACGGGGAGTTGCGCATTCGTGAAAATCCAGGGGGGCGATTCGCGGCCGGTCGAAGGGAATGGAATGGCATCGATGGGAATCGAACTACACAGACGAAACCTCCCGGGCGCTGCACACGAATTGCGACCCGGATGCTCAATCCCAAAAAAAATCCTGTGAAATCCTTCTAGAGGCGTCACACATCCGGTCGCCCTCCACTATCCGCACCTCTTTAATCCGAGGTGAAGATTCATGGGTGCATTTGGACAGACATTCCGATTTGGTGAGTTCGAACTCGACGAGACCCAGCGCGAGCTGCGACAGAATGGCCGAACGCTTTCGGTTCGCGCGCAGGTGCTCGAGGTATTGGGTCTACTGATCCGCCGCCGCAATCAGGTGGTCTTTCACGAAGAGCTGCTACAGGAAGTCTGGAATGGCGCATCGATCGGAGCGGGCGCGGTATCGAACGCCATCTATGAAGCGCGGCGGGCGATCGGAGACTCAGGCCGTAGCCAGCGCGTCATTCAGACCTATCACGGTCGGGGATTCCGATTCGTCGGAGACGTAGAGGAACTCGAGCAACGCGCCGACAAGGACTCCGGTCGCTCCCAATTGGGGACTCCGCTGATTTTCGAAGACCAGGGCGTCGCCCCGATGGGTTCGCCGATCCCGAAGACCTTGGCGGATGTCGCCCGCGACGCGGAGCGTCGCCTGTGCGAAGCCCTGCTCGATCTTGCGGAGAACCACAGCGAGTCCCGGGCCTCGATCTCCGCGCACGAAGCCATCGACCGCGCCGCGCACGTGGCCCATTGGAGTGGTGACGGTGCCCTGCTCGCGCGCTGTGCGATCGCGATGAGCGACCTCTGCAGCCGCGGATCCGCGCCGGAGTCGGCCCACAACGAAGCGAGCGAGTTGCTGAAATCGGCGCTGAAGAACGTCGAGGACTCGAACCGGGCGCTGCGCTCCCGGCTCTTGGCGCGGCTCACACGCGACGACGCAGAATTGTCGCAGTAGTCAGCGCGCCTCGGGTAGCATGCGCACTCCGATAGGAGGGGCATGCGTGACGACCCGTGAAATGCGTTTGGCTTGGCGACGATCGCTGCTCGTCTTGGCTCTGATGGGGGCGGGCTGCGGTTCGGAAGATCCCGCAGCGGCACCGGAGTCGAAGCCCCACGCTGCGGCGCCCACGGGCGCCGCAGCGATCGACGACGAGCGCCTGGTTGGCGCCGACCGGGATACGGAGAATTGGCTCTCCCACGGGCGAACCTACGCGGAACAGCGCTTCAGTCCACTCGCGGACGTTCACGCGGGCAACGTCGACTCGCTCGTGCAAACCTGGGGATTTTCGACGGGGCTCACCCGCGCCCACGAAGCCACACCGATCGTGGTCGACGGAACCATGTACCTCACCGGCTCCTGGAGCGTCGTTTACGCCCTCGACGCGGTCACGGGAAAACAGCTCTGGAAGTGGGACCCGAAGGTTCCGCGCGAAGCCGCCAAGAAGGCCTGCTGCGATGTCGCCAATCGCGGCGTCGCGGTCTACCGGGGCCGGGTCTACGTCGGAACCTTCGACGGTCGCCTGGCCGCGCTCGATGCGGAAACCGGCGCCGTCGAATGGATCACCCTCACCGTAGACCCGACCCAGTCCTACTCGATCACCGGCGCGCCCCGCATCGTGAAGGGACAAGTCATCATCGGCAACGGCGGGGCGGAGTTCGGCGTGCGGGGTTACGTGTCCGCCTACGCGGCGGAAACCGGCGCCTTGTTGTGGAGGACCTATACGGTCCCGGGGGATCCCGCGAAGCCCTTCGAATCCAAAGCCCTCGAATCCGCTGCGGCCACTTGGAAAGGCGGCGAGTGGTGGAAGATCGGCGGCGGAGGGACCGTCTGGGACTCCATGGCCTTCGACCCGGAGCTCGACCTGCTCTACGTCGGAACGGGCAACGGATCGCCGTGGACGCGCCACATCCGCAGTCCCGGTGGTGGCGACAACCTCTACCTCTCCTCGATTCTCGCGCTCGACCCCGATAGTGGAGAGTTGGTTTGGCACTACCAGACCACACCGGGCGACAACTGGGATTTCACCGCCACCCAACACATGATCCTCGCGGACCTTCGAATCGACGGGCGACAACGCAAGGTGCTCATGCAGGCACCCAAGAACGGTTTCTTCTTCGTCATCGACCGCGCGACCGGCGAATTCATTTCCGCGGAGAACTACGTAACGGTGACCTGGGCCTCCCATGTCGACCCGGAAACCGGGCGTCCCGTGGAAGTTCCCGGACAGGATTACAAGGATGGACTGGCCCTGGTTCGCCCCACGGCCTTCGGGGGGCACAACTGGCACCCCATGTCCTACAACCCGCAGACGGGGCTCGTCTACATCCCGGCCCAGGAAATCCAGGGCGCCTACCGCCTGGACGACGCCTTCGAATTCAGGCCCGGCGAGTTCAATACCGGGACCGACATGAATGTGTTCTCGACCCTGGTCCGCGAAATCGCTTCGGGACATCTCCTCGCCTGGGACCCCGTGGCGCAGAAAGAAGTCTGGCGTCATCCCTATAGCTCGCCCTGGAACGGTGGAACCCTCACGACCGCGGGGAACCTCGTATTCCAGGGCACCGCCGACGGGCGCTTCGTCGCTTTCCGCGCCGACGATGGGAAAAAACTCTGGGAAGTCGGAACCGGAACCGGCGTGATCGCCGCTCCCGTCACCTTCGCGGTCGACGGCGTCCAATACGTCACCATCGTCGCCGGCTGGGGAGGGGCCTTTGCACTCGCGGGGGGTGACGCGGCGGCGGAAGCCGATGTCGAAACCGACGGACGCGTACTCACCTTCGCCTTGGCACCCCCCTTCCCTTCCGCCAAGGACGTGGAATCACTCGTTACCGATCCGAGCGCGTTGAATGAATCCGCCAAGCTCTACCACCGGTTCTGCGCCCGCTGCCATGGTGCCAGCGGCGTCGGCGGGGGCGTGCTCCCGGATCTGCGCAAGTCGCAGCCGGAAATTCAGGCCGCCTTCAAGGACATCGTGCTCAAAGGAATCTTCACGGGCAAAGGCATGCCCTCGTTCGCCCAGTGGCTCGACGAAGAAGACGTCGAACAAATCCAGGCCTACCTGAGAAATCAGGCGCGCAGCGCGATGTAGCGGTCGAGGCTTTCCACGGCCTCGCGCCACAGGCGCTCGAGGCGGCGTTTCAAGAACGGCGCGCTGATCCACATCAGAAAGCGCCGGTCCGCCGCGAGAATCCAGCGCACGCGCGTCCCGCTGCCGCAATCCTCGAATTCCGTGCATTCCAATTGGGCGTGGGCAATGGGGAACGTGGCCCGAGTCAGGGTATAGGCCCAGCGGCGACCCTCTTCCCAAGCCACCATCTGCTCCTCGTACGCCTGACCACTCACCGACGCTTCCCGAATACTCCCGACGCCGATCGGGCCTTCCTGTTCGCGGTAGCGAGCCTCGCGCACGCCGGGAAACCAAGCGTGCCAGGTCGACGCGTCCACGTAGGTTTCCCACACGGCTTTGCGCGATGCCCGCAGCTCACACTCCATGGTGTAGACCACGCCTGCCGTCTTCAAAAAATCCAGGTCTACCGGGCGCATCGGGTACCAACGTCGTTCGGTTCGCGAACGGTTCGCCTCGAGGGGTTGGAGCCGAATGCGCACCGCCACAATCGTGCGACCGAGCGCCCGCACCTGTGCGTCCGTCAAGCCCCGCTTCGCGTCGTAGTGGATGTGAAACACACGCCCGAGCCACGGCATGCGTTTCAGGCTGCGCCGGACATCCGTCTCGAATTCCGCTGAATCCGCGGCGACGCGCTCCGCCTCGCCGTAGCGGACGACTCCGCGCAAGCAAAGCTCGACCTGGCGCGGCTCCTTGAAATTGCGCCACCAATTCTTGCTCGCCGCCTCGGATACCATCACGACCAGCGAATCGCCGTAGCGCTGGTAGCCCACGGGAAACGTGAAACGCCGCCCACTGCGCCGCCCCGTGACGGTGATCAACATCAACCCGCGGCTCATCAAGAAATGCAGCGGCGAGCGCAATACTCCCGCAACGAGCGGATTGAAGCGCGAGAAGAAGGAATCGAATGACATGGCGTGCGGCAGTTTCCTCAACCCACCGGATCGGGGTCAAGGTTTTTCGCGTGGCCTAGGCGTTCTCGAGCAAGGACGAAACCTGGAGTTCGACCACACGACGCGCTTCCGCTACCGGGAGGCTGGCGTGCTCCCGCAACTCTTCCCAATGATTCCAGCTCGTAACGGCTACCAGCGCGTTCATCCGGGTCTGCCGCGTACCGGTGCGAAATCCTTTGAGTTCGCGGCGGAACAATCGCCGAATCTCTCCCTCTTTCCACTCGCGAAGTTCCGTGTACCAGCCCACCAGGGGTTCGGAGTCCGGTGCGAAATTCGTGGCCGCTCTTCGAATCGGCCAGATGCGTTCGTTGATCCGTCCCTGTTGAGCAGAAAATGCGGTCACGCGCGTTTCGAACGCGACGTTCACGGGGATCTCGCTCAGGGAATCGTGAATGAGTTGATGTTGAAGGCGTGCGGCCGCGCTAAACAATTCTCCCAGGTCCCGGAAATGCCGGAAAACCCCGCGTACCGACACCCCGGCCCGGTCCGCGACCTGTTGGGCGGTCGGGCGCTGCAGGCCGTCTTCGATACAGGCCGCCATGGCGAGCGCCACCGCGCGACGCGTGCGAACCGACCGTTCGCGCCGACCATCGGTGGGGATCGGGAGCGGACGATCTAGAACCAGATCCGTTTGCGGAGAGGTCAACGACACCCCCCGAACCAACCAGATCCACGAGCGGCGATCTACGGGGCGTGTTCCCTATGCGGCAATCGGCCGAGGTAGGGGAAGAAACGTCCGACCCGCGCGACATAGTTTTCGTAGGCCCCTCCGTGGAGCTCGCGCAGATAGGGCTCTTCGACCTTCCGAACCTGCAGCTCGATGCTGGCGAAAACGAGCGCGGCGCTCGCCAGGGCCCAGGGGTGGGGAACCATCAGGATGAAGCCGATTCCAAACAGGAAGATTCCGCTGTAAATCGGGTTGCGAATCCATCCGTATAGGCCGTGTGTAATCAAGCTCGTTCGCTCCCCGGGGTCGACTCCGATTCGCCACGAATCCCCCATCTGAAGCTGGGAAACCGCGGTCACCGCGAACCCAACCAGCGCCAAGCCCAAACCGATGAAATCCCACCCCCACAGCCGGATCGGCGCTTCGAGCTTCCCGGCCAGCACCAATGACGGCACCAGGGCCACCCCCAGGATCCCGATCACCAGGGCGCCACTCGCCACCCGCTGCGTCCGGGAGACCGGGCCCCGCAGACCGCGCAGACCGAAATCGCCTGTGCGGCGCCTCTGCAGCCACCCCCTCCCCGCCACGGCAACGCCGAGAAACGCGCAGAACAAACCCAATGCGATCGCAGACATTCTTTCCGTCCTCCCGATTGAAGGGATATAATCCGAGTAATCACTCAGGTTTTCAACTCGGCTTTGCCAGGAGCGTACGATGCCGCGAAAATCGCGCCTAAGTCCTCGAAAACAGGCGGTTCAAGCGCGTTCACGGGCGACCGTCGACGCCATCCTGGAAGCGGCAGCTCAGGTTTTGGCGCGGCGCGGCTATGCGGCCGGAACCACCAACCGGATCGCGGCGCGCGCCGGGGTCTCCATCGGAACCCTGTACGAATATTTCCCCAACAAGGATTCGATCCTGGTCGCCCTGGTGGAGCGTCATCTCAGTCGCAGCACCGACCGCGTACTCGAAATCGCAGTTCGCCTCGCCCCGGATGCGGACCTGCGCCGCTATTTGCGGCGCTTCGTGAACGCCATGCTCGACCTCCACAGCGACCAGCCCGGGCTTCACCGGGTCCTTTTCGAGGAAGCCCCTCACCCACCCGAGTCCCACGCCTGCGCGCTTCGCTTCGAAGAAACCCTGGCCCATGCCATGGAATCCGTCCTGCGTGAATCGCCGGAAGTTGCGATCGCGGACACCGACACCGCTGCGCACTTCATCGTTCAGACTGCCGAGGCACTCACCCATCGATTCGTTCTCCACGGACTCCACCAGCTGCCCCGGAAGCGCTTCAGCGACGAACTGACGGCGCTTCTCGCCCGCTACCTGGGATTGTGATCTGGATCACATAGCCGGGCCGGGGGTCCGGCGACCCGCATGAGATGCGGATCGTTCTTTCCGGTGAAGGCTCGCGCGGAGACATCTACCCCCTCCTCGACCTGGGCTCTCAATTCCTCGCAGCCGGCCACGACGTCCTGCTCTGCGCGCCTCCGGATTTTGCCTCAGCGGCGAGTGCGCGGAACCTCTCCTTTCGCGCTGTCGGCGTTTCCGTGCGTGAGTTCCTCACGCAACGTGCGGGCGCGGTGGCGGGGAACGGCTTCTCGATCCTGCGGGAGGCCGGCCGCTTCACGGCGGGGTGTCTGGAATGGCAATTCCGCGAGCTACCGGATGCCGTGCGCGGCGCCGATCTCGTGCTGGCGGGCGGCGTTCAATTCTCCGCCGGGTCCGCCGCGCAACTGCACGGCATCCCCTATCGCTACATCGCGTACTGTCCGGGCTTGCTTCCCTCGGCACACCACACCCCCGCCTTCTTTCCCACGCAATGGGCTTCGCCGCGCGCCAACCGCTGGGCATGGGGGGCCACGATGGCGATCTTCAATCACCCCCTGCGAAGAATCCTCAACCGTCACCGACGCCAACTCGGCTTGCCCGCCGTCGACGACGCACTCCGGCTCGTGTTGTCCCCGCGTCCCATTCTCGCGGTCGATCCCTGCCTGGCCGAAACGCCCACCGACCTCGGATTTCCCGTCCAACAGATTCCGTGTTTACACGCATCCAACACGGATCCGCTGCCCGAGAAGCTCGAGGCCTTTCTCGACCGCGGTCCGTCACCGGTGTATCTCGGGTTCGGGAGCATGACGGACCCAACGCCCGAAGCGACCACGCGCAAGATGCTGGACGCGATCGAACGCGCGGGATGTCGCGCGGTGATCTCCGAGGGCTGGGGTGGACTCGGTGGAGTCCCGCTACCCGAGAACGTGATGACGATCGGGAGCGTGAGCCATACGCAGCTCTTTCCCCGTTGCGCGGCCATCGTTCATCACGGCGGCGCGGGCACCACGACGAGCGCAGCGCGGGCCGGAACACCCCAGATTCTCGTGCCCCACCTCATGGACCAGTTCTATTGGGCCCAGCGCGTGACCCGTCTGGGGATTGGCGTGCAATCCGCGAAGCGCTCTCGATTTACCGCGGAGACGTTGAGCGAGAGTTTGAGCGCGGTCCTCGACAACGAGCTGCTCAGCGAGCGCGCAAAGACCATCGCCCAGCGATCGACCCGCGACCGCGCAGCCTTGCCGTCGATCGATCGACTGTTGCTGACCGGATGAGATCGCGGCGCTCTCAGTAGAGAATCCCGTAGCGCACTCCCAGCGTATCCAGTCCTTCGTTGGGCTTCTCGAAATAACCGTTCGATACGTGATCGAACATCAGCGAAACCCGATGCCGATCCGCGAACGTGTACCCGACCTCCAGGGGAACCCGAAACAGCAGCCGGGACCCCAACGATTTCGCATCGTCGGCGTCCGTGTCCAGTTCACCATCGTGAATTGCCAGATTGATTCCGAAATTGAAGAAAGCACCCGAATCCCCGGCGATCTCCCAGATGAGACCCCCGTAGGCCTTACTCGTGTCGCCCCGGGTGTTGACCGTCAACCCGACGTTCGGACGCGCGGTTCCACGCCAGAAGTGCGCGACTTCCCGCGCGAACACGACTTCCGCGTTGACGTCGACACCCCCTTCGCGACGTTTTCCGCTCCACAGATTGTCGACGTCGTGGGCCAGCACGCCGCCGCGCAGCTCGCGCACGAGTCCCGCCTTCGATTCGGAAACGGGGTCGGCCGGTCGGGTGGGCGATACCGTGGCGGCGGCGAAGATCGTTTCCTCCGCCTCGGAACGATCGACTGCGAGGCACAGTGCTACGGCAATGATTGCGAAACCCATGCGGTCTAGATCGAGCATGCGCTCTCCTCGAGGGAATCTCCGCCAGCATGGACCGATCCACTCAACCGGCCGAACGAATCCATCCGCACGCTGGCGAGTCCCAGGTTGTCGAGCCAGCGGGGACCTTCCTTCGCGCCCTTCAACATCGCGATGGTGGAAGACGTTCCCGCCACCAGACAATGCGGCGCCCAAACGCTCACGCACGCCAACCCGGAGACGGGCCAGCCAGTCAATGGATCCAGGATGTGGGCATACCGGACGCCGTCCACCAGCATGAAGCGCTCGTAGTCACCACTGCTCGCGATGGCGCCGTAGGCGAGTGGCAGACGCGCCATGACTTCGCCGTTTCGCCGCGGATGCCGGACGCCCACCTGCCACGGTCGGCCGTCGGGATGCGGGCCGATGGCGCAAAGGTCACCACCGAGATCGACGATCCCGGATCGGGCCCCTTCGGCGCGGCATAGGGCCGCGACCCGATCTGCCGCGTACTCTTTCACGTATCCCCCGAAGTCGAGTTCCATTCCCGGTTCCGACAGCTGGAGTCGCGGGCGATCCCAGTTCACTTTTCCCCAACCCACACGGGCCAGCGCTCGCTGAACTTGAATTTCACTGGGAAGACGGCCGGATTTGAAATCCCACGCTTCGCGCAGGACGCCCGAAGTGATATCGAAGAGCCCATCACTTTGGCGGTGCGCGATGTCCGCGTAGTCGATCAATGCAGCGGTCTCCGCGTCCACCACCACACCGCAACGTTTTCCCGCACTGCGATTGATCTCGCTCGTGACACTGTCGTCTCGGTAACGCGAATACTTGCGCTCGAGTCGCGTCACTTCATCGGTTGCGAGGGCAACGAGCGGTGCCAGTGCTTCTCGCGAAGAACCGTAGAGACGAAGTTCACAAGGACTTCCCATCGCGCGAAAGGCAAACGAAAAGGATTGCATGGTGCCTAGAAGAGCGCCTTCAGTCCGAAGGTCAGCAGATTGAAGGACACGAGCCCCGGGTTCTCGATCGAGACATCCACCGGCGCCAGGTCCGTGTCGCTCCGGTAGCGTTCCCAGGTCAGGTTCGCTTTCCAATCGATGGGCCGGATCCAGGGCGTGTGGAAGTCCGTTTCCGCCTTCACCTTCCAGCTGATCGCCCCGTAGGGGGACAAGCGATAATCGTTCGAATGATGGCCATCGGAACGCGGCACCAGGTAGTAGGGCGCGTAGAAATTCGTCTGGCTCTGCGTGTAGTAGCGAAAGGAGGGAACGACCCGCACGAAATCAAAAAAGGATTGATACCAGGCGAGCTCGAAGGAGTGGGCGGTCATGCTCCAATCGTCCACCGCGAAGCGATAATCCGCATGCAACGTGCCCTCGACGGGGGCAAAGTGGCGCCGATAGCGGGTCAACCACGCACCCTGCAGACGCGCGTCCGGTCGAGAATCGGCGAGCACGGACCCCGCCACGAAGACTTGCTTGTAGGGATCGTCGAGGTATCCCTTCGAGCGCTGAAACGCCAAACTCGTCTGAATGACCGAGAATCGGTCGATCACCTGGGCCACGCCGAAGAACAACGACTGACTGTTCTTTTCCCCGTGTTCCGGACGCAGCAGGAACAGATTCGAATCCGTCGGCTCGATGTCGTCGAAGGAGAATCCCAGTCCGCCACTCAGCGTGGTGAGCTTGTCGTTCAGATGCCATTCGCCGGCCACGTTTCCGTTGAGCGCCGTATAGTCTTTCTCGACCGAGATGCCGGACCCCGCGCTCAGCTTGCCCCGATCGAGGTAATAGCTACCGGACAACAGCAGGTCGGTTCGTTCTTCCTCGATGGTGGCGCCGCTCATGACCTGGACCGGCGTACCGTCCGCTGCCGGCAGAATGAACCAGGGACTCGCACCCGTCATCGTTTCGTAGCTGACATCCAGCGCCGCATCGAAGCGATCCCCCAACGGCACCGACGCACTGAACTGGTGCATGTCGATTTCGTAGCGATCCCCTTCGCTTCCGCTGATGAGGCTGTCGGAGTCGACGGAGTCTTCGGAATAATTCGACCAACCGTATTCCGCTCGGACTCGCTCTGCCGGAGCTTCGGCGAATCCGTTTCCCGCCAATCCGGGCAGCGCCGCCGCACCGGCAGATAGAGCGTGGAGCGCGCGGCGACCCCGCTTAGTTGCAGCCACAACCACCTCCTCCGGACCCACCGCCTTGCAACGTCCCCTCCTTGCTGAAGAACACGTGCGCCCGACGCGCGGACTCCAGGGAATCGGGTTCGAAGGCCATGTCCGGCCGCGCAAGCACATCCCGCTCCCAGGGTTTGACGGGGGTGCACGCTGTCGACACGCCGAGCAGAAGCGCGGCGACCAGTAGGCGCCTTCCCATGACTACTCTCCCCGACCGATCAAAGACTTGATTCGCTCGCGCAGGAGATCGACGTCGCCGCTGCGGAATCCGCCGTGAATCCAGCGAACGTTTCCCGATCGGTCGATCAGGAAAGACGTCGGCATGGTCTCGACCCCATAGGCCTCGGGAAGCGCACCGAGTGGATCGTGGGCACTGGGGTATCCGATCCCGATGCGTTCAATCAGGCGCCGGGCCTTGGCGGGATCGCGGTCGAGATTGACCGCGAGGATCTGGAAATCGTCCCCTGCAAATTCCTTGCGAAGGTCTTCGAGCAACGGAAGCGAAGTCAGACAGGGTGGGCACCAGGAGGCCCAGAAATCCAGGTACACGACTTTCCCGCGATGGCTTTCCAACGAGACGGAACGGTTCCCCACCAACGCGCTGGCCTTGAAGGTCGGTGCCGGGTCGCCGAGGTCCAGTGCTTTGGAATCCATCGCCGCCAGGAGCCCCACGGCGGCAATGGTTCCGAGCACGCAAGTGACGCGAAACTTTCTCTCTCGGTTGAAACGGCTCACGCAGTGATCCTTCATTGGGGGGAACCTGAACTTCATCGATCCGCGGCGACGCGGGCTCCGTGAACCGCATCACGTCTGTGGGAAGTCGCGACGGGCGCAGGAAGCCCCGGCCCCGCCGCTTGGTGTCCGACATCACCGATGGCGGCGTAGAGTTCTTCCACACGCAACAGTTCCGAGAGAATCGTCGGACGGGTTGGTGCGTCGGGGCGATACACGACATAGAGCGGAACCCCGGATCGGCCGAAGCGCGCAAGCTCGCGGCGAATCGCTTCGTCGCGGCGCGTCCAATCCCCGCGCAAGACCGCCACATTCCGAGCAGCTAGATCGGATTGAACCCCCGGTCGCAGCAGCACCCGCTGTTCGTTCACTTTGCACGTGACGCACCAATCCGCGGTGAAGTAGGCGAAGACCGGTCGTCCGTCGCCGAGGGCTTCCTCCACAGCGCTCCTCGAATAGGGTGAGCCGTAGACGGACGCTTGAGTCTCCGGTCCCGGTCGATTCTCCGTCGCGAGCAGATTGACGCCCAATAGCGCGAGCCCCCCCAATCCGACGCATACCCCCAGAACGCTGCGCCCCGGGGCGGCCTGGAGCCAGCGCGCGGAACACCAGACCGCAAACGCAACTCCCCAGAGCAGCACCAGCAGCGATGTCATTCCGGCACTCCCCGACAGCCTTCCCACTACCCAGAGCAACCAGACCGCAGTCGCGAGCAGGCAGAATCCGAGAACACTGCGCAGCTCCAACATCCAGCGACCCGGTTTGGGGAGGAATCGCCGACAGCCCGGGATTGCGCTCACCGCTACGAAGGGGGCCGCCAAGCCCGCCCCGATGGCGAGGAAGATCCCTGTGGTGGCGAGTGCGGAATGCGCCAAAGCAAAGCCGACCGCCGTGCCCAGGAATGGAGCCGAACAGGGCGTTGAGAGGACGACGGCAAGCAATCCCTCGAAGAAGCTGCGCCGAAGCCCCGTCGCCTGCTGTCCCAGTGCGCCAAGACGCCCCGCGCCCACGCCGATCTCGAATACGCCGAACAGGTTCATCGCGAAGACCACCAGCACGACGCACACCAACCCAACGAAGCGCGGATCCTGAAATTGAAACCCCCATCCGACCCGGTGCCCCGCCATCCGAAGCAAAACCACGGCTCCCGCCAATACCGCCATCGAGCTGAGAATGCCCGCCGTATACGCCGCCGCGTGTCGCCGAATCGCGCGCGGGCTGCGTTGCGCGGATTCGGTGATGCTGAACACCTTGATGGCCAGGACCGGCAGCACGCACGGCATCGCGTTGAGGATCAGGCCGCCGAGAAACGCAAGCAGCACCGCGTAGGCGAAGGGCATGGCGAGCGCAGGAGTGCCACTCGTTTCGGCTCCGGCGACCGGGGCGGGGTCCGTCGCGGTGACGACTCCATCCTTTAGAAACCACGCGCGAACCCGATCCGCTCCCGCGGAATCCGTCGATCGGGCTGCGGATACGCTCGTCGACAACGCAAACGAACCCGGAATGCACTCGCCGTTGCAAGCGAGAAACGAAACCGTGGCGTGGACCGACGGTTCGGACGCGGGTGCCCCGGTCCACTGCACGAGCGCCGGGAGAAACACCGCATCCTCGTAGCCCCGGGTGACGAACATCCCGTCGGATTCGCGAAACGTCGCCGGTCGGGGCCAGGCGAGCGGCGAGGCCATCCCCCCCTCCACCCGATAGACCACTTCCGTCGGAAGTCCCGTGTCCCCAGGGTTCGCCGCATAGACGTGCCACCCCGGATCCATCCGAAGGAGCACACCAATCCGCAGTTCCGGATTCCCATACAAATCATCCGGGTGCAGCAAGAGCTGGCCACGAACGCGTGCTCGCCCCTCATCCCACGCGGATTCCGCACACGCGTCGGGCGACGGGCAGTCCGAACCGGCCTGCGTAGCCCGTGCAACCACCGACCCGCAAAGCGTCGCGATCAGGATAGTGAGAATTCTCACGCGTAAAGCGGTTCGCTCGCTCATGGCGAACACTGAATCGACGGTTCGACCTTCTCACCCTGTGACGCTTGAACGCGTGCACCCGCCTGATTTCACCCGCCCGCAAGTCGGATTCCTATCCAAGGGTTCGTGCTCGAAGCCATCGATCGGTCCATCCATGAACGTTGCCGCACAGAGTCGTTCTTTCAGGTCCCATTGGGGTTCGACTGCGCGAACAATGCGAGGCATTCGCCGATTGTCGATGACTCATTGGAATACAGATGCACTCGGAGTTCGTCCCTTGTTGCTCGCGTGCCGGTGCGCGGTGTTTCCGCTGCCGCCTTGCGATCCGTCAACTGCCTACGCGAGGCCCTACTTCGGGGTGAGTGCAGTCACGGGACGTCCAGGAAACTGCACCGAAGAATCTTCCTGTGCCGCATGGTGGATTCCATCGGACGGATTTTCAGGAGACGCGCTATGCCGAATTCACGAGGTCTCCATATTCTTCGAAACCGGGTCACCCGGCTGTGGGGGGGAATCGCGATTCTCGCCCTGGCGAGCGCTCCCGCGCTCGCCGGTCCGCGTGAACAGGCCAAGCGCATCCACGATCGTTTGGTGGGAACCCCGCCGAGCGACGCGGTTCTCACCTCCATGGCGAATCGAATCAGCGCAGGCGATGGCGTCGGGGCGGCCTACGAAGCCATGGCGAACCCGCTCTTCTATACCAGCACGCTCAAGAATTTCGTCACCCCCTGGACCAACGAAACAGGAAGCATCTTCGACGACCTCAATGACTATACGGCCACGGTGATTGGAATCATTCGCGACGAAGTGCCCTTCAATCAGGTACTGAGCGCCGATCTCGTCTATGTCGGTGCCCCCGGCGTCGTCGCTTCCCCCTATTCCCACATGGACAACGACCACTACGAAGAGTTGGAGTCGCAACGTGTCGACCTCTCCGACGCGAGCTTGTTCATCGCGACTTCCCAATCGAGCCTCGCGGGAACCCCCCTTCTATCGGGCGACACCGCCGGCGTCATCACGACACGCGCCGCGGCCCGCTCGTTCTTCAGCGCGGGAACGAACCGACGCATGTGGCGTTTCGTTTCCATGAATTTCCTGTGCCGGGATCTGGAAGACACGAAGGACATCACGCGGCCGGCGGACCGAGTCCGACAGGACGTCACGCGAAGCCCCGGAGGCGATAGCAGCATCTTTCTCAACCACTGTGTGGGTTGTCACAGCGGCATGGATCCGCTCGCGCAGGCATTCGCCTACTACGAATGGGACACCGACAACGAACGCCTCGACTACTCGCCGGGTTTCGTGCAGGGGAAGTATCTCATCAACGCCGAAACATTCCCGGGCGGGTTCATCACAGCGGACGATCGCTGGGACAACTACTGGCGAGCCGGACCCAACGCCCTGCTCGGTTGGCGAGGCAATCAGACGGGGGGATTCGGAGCCAAGAGTCTGGGAGCCGAGGTCGCGGCGAGTCGCGCTTTCTCCCTGTGCCAAGCCGAGAAGATCTTTACGCGGGTCTGCCTGGCGGAGCCCGGATCTCCGGCGGACCGCGCCGAGGTCGAGCGTGTCGCGGACGTCTTCGAGAGCCAGAACTACAGCCTGAAACGCATCTTTGCGGAAACGGCGACCTACTGCATGGGCGATTAGGCGAAGCCGATCGATCTCGAATCCGACCCATGTGCCATTGGGCGTTTCCCAAGACGGTGCCAGGAGTGAATCCTCATGAGTGAGATCCAACCCCGAACACGCGAACGCGACGGAAACCGGGTCGATACGCGGCGCCATACCCTTGCGCTGATCACGTTTCTCGGCGCCGCCGTGGCCGCGGGACCTTGCTCGTACTTCGGGGACGACGAACGCAAGGAAGAAGAAGGCGCCATCGAGAGTGCGATGGCGACCTTCGAACAAGCGCAGGCCGCCGCCCAGGTCGGCGGCCCGCTCGCCGCGACGCAAGGGAGCACCCCGGGAAGTGCCAACGCCGTGAGCGATGTGGCGGCCTTCTCCGGGACCGTTTACCCCCTCGTTCGCAGCTATTGCAGCGGCTGCCACGCGGGCTTCGGCCCCGGCTCCCCGTCCTTTGCCCACACGGACGTCAACGTCGCGTATCGCGCAGTCGTGGACAATCAGAAAGTCAGTCTCAGTTCGCCCCTCAACTCGCGACTCGTACAACGACTCGTCACGGACGGCCACTACTGCTGGGGCGATTGTGCGGACAACGGGGACGAGATGCGCCGGGAAATCGTCGAATGGGGCATGTTGGTGAATTCTACGAGCGGCAGCACCCCGCCCGGCCGCACCACGGAGAACAGCATCGCGAGTACTTCCCTGCTGTTCCAGGACGGCACGAACGGCGGCGGTACAACGCGCGTCCAGGACGCCACCATCGCGCTCTACGAATTCAACGCCGGTTCCGGAGTCACCGCCTACGACACCAGCAACGTGAGCCCCGCCATGGACCTCGCGCTTTCCGGGGTCGATTGGTCCGCAGGCGGCGGCATCGAAATCCAGACGGGGAAGGCGACCGCAACGCCCCAGACCAGCCGGAAACTCTTCGACCAGATCGCCGCCAGCAACGGGGGAAGTCAGCAGTTCAGTATCGAGGCTTGGGTCACTCCCGCAAACATCAACCAGGACGGGCCCGCGCGCATCGTCACCTACTCCAACGATACGTCGCGCAGAAACTTCACCATGGGTCAAAACGGATACAACTACGTGTTTCGAAATCGGAGCCGTGCCGGCGGTATCGGAAACAACGGGACCCCCGCCCTGGAGACCGACGACGACGACGAACGCCTGCAAGACTCACAGCAACATGTCGTCATGACCTTCGATCAGAGCGCAGGTCGACGCATCTTCGTCAACGGCGACTCTACCGGTGACGTCGACAACAATGGGCCGGGTCTGCTCACGAACTGGGATCCGGAATACACATTCCTTCTGGGTAACGAGAAAACCGACGACCGATTGTGGCAGGGAACGCTCCAGCTCGTTGCGATTCATCGCCGCGCTCTTTCCCCGGCCGAGGTGACGCGCAACTATGATGCCGGCGTCAATCCGCGCGTGATCCTTCGTTTCGGGCTCGACGCTTGGCTCGACGCGGGCAATCTCGTGGAATTCGAGGCGAGCGAGTTCGACAACTTCAGTTACATGTTCTGCTCGCCGACCTTCGTGAGCCCCAATCCCAATGGCTTCCGGGTCATGGGCTTACGGCTGGCGGTCAACGGCCAGATCCCGGTGGCCGGGCAACCCTTCACCCACGTCGATACCACCATCGATAGCCCGCGTCAGCTTCTGTCGGATCTATGCGCCATCGTGCCCAAGGAGCGCGGTCCGGCCCTCGACCAGTTCTCGATCGTTTTCGAGATTCTGGGTGCCAACCAGAACCTGTACGTGGAAGATCAGCCTGTCGCGGTGGTGAACAACGAAGTTCAGGTCGGCGTTCCCAACGTGGGCGTCCGCGATTTCGCCCAGATCAACGACAGCATGGCGGCGCTGACCGGCGTCGACCGCGGAACGAGCAACGTCCGGACCGCCTACGACGACCTGCGCCAGCAACTTCCGAGCACTTCGGATGTCATGTCCTTCGTCTCCTCGCAACAGGTCGCCATCGCCAAACTGGGACTCGAGTACTGCGACACGCTGGTGGATTCCTCCAACCTGCGCCAGAACTTCTTCGGCACGGCGTTCGAGTTCACGCAACCCGTCGTCGTCGCGTTCGCAGACCAGACTGACCGCGACCAGATCATCAATCCATTGATCGACCAGATGTACGGCATCAACGTCTCCACCCAACCCAGTCGCGCGGAGGCCGCTCCGGTTCTGAACGATCTGCTGGACGATCTCACGCTCGGTTGCAATGCCCAGAACTGTGACGCCGTTCGCACCCGCACCATCGTCAAAGCGACATGTGCTGCAGTGCTGAGTTCGGCCGCTGTCCATCTTCAATAACCCGAACACCCTCGAAACGAGTCAGAGGTGAACCCCATGCGCAATCAGAAACTCCGCGAGGCGGATCGACCGCTTCGGCACGAAGGCCACAAGAAGCCCGTGACGCGGCGCGATTTCCTGGCCCGGGGCCTCATCGCCGGTGCGGGAATCGTCGCGTCGCCCACGTTGCTCGGCCTGTTGAATGCCCGCGAAGCCTCCGCCCAAGCCCTGGATTGCGGAATCGCGGTCGGAGGCGCGGGCCTGATCCCCTTCATCGGTTTCGATCTGGCGGGCGGCGCGAACATTGCCGGATCCAATGTCCTGGTGGGCGGACCCGGCGGGCAGATGGATTTCCTCGACGACGACGGATACATGAAGCTCGGGCTCCCCTCCGACATGACACCTCGACAGCCGGGACAGATCAACACGGAACTCGGGATCGCGTTTCATGCCGACAGCGCGATCCTGGCCGGGATTCAATCGAAGACGTCCGCAGTCACCCGTTCGCGGATCAACGGAACCCTCCTCTGCGCGCGCTCGGACAACGATACGGGAAACAATCCCCACAACCCCATTTACGGGATCAACAAGGCGGGAGCCAACGGCGACCTCGTCGCCCTGATCGGATCGAGGAACTCCGATTCCGGCGGACGTTCGGCCGCCCCGCTCGACATGATCGACCCCACCGTACGCCCGACAAAAGTCGACTCCTCCCGCGACGCCAAGGGCCTGGTGGACACCGGGAAACTCGTGGAACTCCTCGACTCCCAGGACGCGGAGTCCGTCATGCGTACGGTGGAGCGTTTGAGCGAACTCAAGGTTCAGAAACTTTCGGAGGACGTAATCGTTCGCGACCTGATCCGCTGTGGGTACGTTCAGACGTCGGATCTCGTCGCCCGCTATGGAAACCCGGACTTGTTGGATCCCAACCGGGACCTCGACATCGTGGGCGCGGGGAACAGCATCTTCACTTCAGCCGAACTCAACGACTCGCGATTTCGAAAAACCGCCGCAGTCATGAAACTGGTCATCGAAGGATTCGCGGGAGCCGGGACGATCGAGAACGGGGGCTACGATTACCACGACAGCACGCGTGCCACCGGCGAGATCCGGGACTTCTTGGCGGGTCAGATGATGGGCGCCACCCTCGAGTTCGCCGCGCGACGCGGTCAACCGCTCATGCTCTACTTGTTCAGCGACGGGTCCGTGGCCAGCAACGGTGTACTCGACAATTCGGCCGACGGACGCGGCAAGGGAATCTGGAAAGGTGACAATTCGTCGACCGCCGCGTCGTTGATCCTGGTCTACGACCCCAATGCCCGCCCGGGACTCACCCGCGCGGAGGCCCACCAGATCGGTTACTTCCGACCGAGTGGGTCCGTCGAAACCAGCGCCACACGCGTGGCGAACAATGTCCCGCTTCTGGCCGAATCGGTGGTGCTCAACTACATGGCACTCCACAACGACGTCGGTCGGTTTGCCCAGGTCCTACCGAACCATGGGTTGGGGGCCGGGGCCGATCTCGACAGTCTGGTCGCGTTTCAACCCATTCGCTGAGCGGGAAGGAGATCAGGCTTCACCCTCGGTCACCGCGCGAATCACGTCGGTGAAGCTCAAGATTCCCACCATATTGGGCCCGTCCATCACGGGCACGCTGCGAACCCCGGCCATCCGCATCAGATTGATGCAATCGAGAATGCAAAGGTGAATGGGCAGCGTGATGGACGGAGCGGTCATCACGTCGTCGACGCGTAGCTCATCGAGCGCGCTTTCGTCAGCGTCGCCGATCACCTTGACGATGTCCTTGATGGTGATGATCCCGGGGCTTCGCCCCGCCCCGTCGGGCGACACCACCAAGCAATGCACCCGGACCCGGTTGATGAGTTCTGCGGCCCCGCGCAGGGTTTCGTCCGGCCCAATCGTGTGAACCTGGGGCGTCATGAGGTCGCCCGCACAGATGAGTTTGAAGTTCATGATCGAATCTTCTCCATGCAAATCTCTCCGCGCTCGACGTCGAATACGAAGCGCACGGCCCGCAGGCCGACCTCGATCGAGCGACGCTGATCGCCAATTTGAATTTCGACTCCCTCATGAGCGGACCCGGAAATTTCGACGACCGCCTTGACGAGGAGCTCCTGTTCCCGCCGGCGCACGGAGCGCCGATGCTCGACTCGAGATCGTTCGTCGCGCAGCGATTCGCGCCCCCATTTGCCGCCTTTGGGTTGCACGGCGGGAGAGCTGTGACGCAATCCCCCGCGCCGACGCCCCTTGGGCTCCCGGGTGCCCGCGAGTTTTTGGCGCGCCCGGTCGCAGGGCCTTTCGACGGGTCGGGCCGCGACGAGTTGCGTCCCCACACCCATCTCTGATCCCGCATCCGCCACCGCGACCCGCGTCTCCGCGCAGGCTCGCCCACCCAGCATCCTGCCCGCCACCGCGATCTCGCCGGCGTGCAGCTCACTATTGACCGCGTGTTGACGGATCTCGATGCGTCCGTTGGCGTACAGCCGCGCGGATTGAAGGTGACGCGCCGTGATGTTGCCTTTCGCGTCGAGCTTGCCCTTGTCACCGCCGATCACGCCCCCGCCGACGCGAATGTCGCGCCCCGCATAGACCCGCCCGGCGTCCACCGCACTCCCCACTTCGACATCGTCCGTCGCCCGAACCATGAAGTTGGGTTGAATGCAACGTTGGACGCTGACGCTTCCTTCCATCTTGAGATGCCCGGAATGCGCATCCACGTCACCGCTGTGGTCGTGGTGCAAGACCACATCCAACAGTTGACCGGCTCGGTATTGAATCGCACCCGTTCGCGCCGCCACGATCTTCCCGGCCGCTTGCAGTTCGACTCCGGGGCCGAGGGTGGGAAGGGCTTCTTTTCCGGCGGAGACTTCGATCGCCTTCCCGTCCACCGTCCGACCCGGCGTGCCTTCGGTCGGAGGTACGTAGACCGCAATCTGTTCGCCCACCTGGACGGACTTCAGAAACTCGCGATCGAGAAAATCCATGGAGTCGTCATCGCGTGTGCGACCGGCCAGGAGTCCCGGTTCGAAGTCCAATTCCACCACGCCGTCGCGCCCGGGATCCGCCGGCTCCCCCGATGCCAACACGAAGTCCTCGACGGAAAACGCGTCGCGGGCGAGTTCGCGCCCCAAGGCCTCACAGGCGGCCGCGTCGACCCCAACGCGAACGTGCGCGCGAGACAGAGCGGCCTGCACATCCTCGAATCCACACGCGGGACCAAAGCGAACCTGGGCAACGGCTTCGAGACCGTCTTCGCTGATTTCGATTTGTATGCGGGGCGGATCGGCCATAGACGAACGCACGCCTCCTGTTCCCGTCATCGGCTGCACACCGGTGAGCCGTGAGGCGATCGCCCGAGACCCGGGGGTTCCCACACTCGGATTCGGGAGAAACCCTTAGAACTGGAAGTAGATAAACGCGTAACCCTCGCGTTTGGCGAACAGCGACGTGACAAAGAAGATCACCACGTAGATCGCCACGCGGGTCGGAACGGAGAATCGGGGGTAGAGGTCCACGAACTCGCCTCCGCGCCGAAACCCCATGAAGTCCGTAAGGAGTACCGGGACGGCGAATAGCGCGGTGACGTACAGCACCGACCAGAACCGCGCGTTTCCCGGATCGGCCCACAGGTCGCCCAGAGTTCCCATGAGGGGACCGAACACCTGGAGATCCGTGCGAAACAAGAGCCAACCAAAACACGTCAAGCAGAACATCAACAGGGTTGCGAGCGCTCGCCCGGACCGCCCGCCCCGGCGTATCAGCCATTCGTCCAACGGAAACAGGCGGTACAACACGAGCAGGAATCCGTGATAGAGGCCCCACAGGATGAAGAACAGGCCCGCGCCGTGCCAAAGGCCTCCCAAGAACATCGTGATGACCAGATTGCGCAGGGTGCGAAGACGGCCGTGACGCTCGCCGCCCAAGGGGATGTAGAGATAGTCCCGGAGCCAGGTGGAGAGGGTGATGTGCCAACGCCGCCAGAAGTCCGAGGGGGAGGTGGCGAAGTACGGCGTCAGGAAATTGCGGCTCAATTGGATGTTGAACAGCCCCGCCGTGCCGCGCGCGATGTCGGTGTAAGCGGAGAAATCGCAATAGATCTGGAAGCAGAACGCCAAAGGAAGAATCACGACCCCGCCGGCGAGTTCCTTGGGGTCGAGGTAGATCAGATCCGCGATGTTGCCGAGGTTGTCCGCGAGCACCAACTTCTTGAACAGCCCCCAGCCAATCAGAAACAGACTGTGTTCGATCAGCACGGCGGAGGCGCGTTTGCGCCCTTCCGTGAGCTGGGGGAGCAGGTCGCGACAGCGCTCGATGGGGCCGGCGACCAATTGCGGAAACAGGGCGACGTAGGTGAAGAACTTGACCCGATCGCGGGTCGCGTGGAACTGACCGCGGTAGATGTCGATCGTGTAGGTGAGGGTCTGGAAGGTGTAGAACGAAATGCCGGGCGGAAGGATGAATTCCGGGGGCTTCCATGCGATCGGCTGCTCGGGAAACATGCCCGACCACGCGACGCGGAACGCGTTGAAGAGCCAAGCGAAGTACTTCAAAACGAACAGGAGGCCGAGATTCCCGACGATGCTGACCGCCAGTAGCGCCTTGCGACGCCGGGGTGATGTCGCCGCCTCGATGCGGGGGCCGATGATGAAGTCGAGCGTCGAACTGAAGAGAATGAAGAAGATGAGGTGAAACGATTCGTAGCAATAGAAGACGTAGCTGGCGATCAACAGGATGACGTTGGTGAACGTCGTTCGACGTAGAACGAGATACGTGATCCATACCAGTGGAAGAAAAAGAAAGACGTAGTCGTAGGTGTGGAACAACAAGAGAGGACGCGCTCAGTTCTCGGCGCGATACACGGATCGCCCGCCCACGATCGTTTGCAACACGCGGATTCGATCGATGGTTTCCGTTTCCTCGAGGGGCGAGCGCGACAACACCACCATATCGGCGCGCTTTCCCGCCTCGAGGGACCCGACCTCCCCTTCGTCGAAATGTTGGTACGCCGCATCGATCGTTACAGCGCGCAGCGCCTCCTCCGCGCCGATGCGCTCCTCCGCGCCCATCACTCTCCCGCTGGTCGAGACCCGGTTCACCGCCGACCAGACCAGGCGCAAAGGCTCCATGGGGACCACCGGCGCATCGGCGTGAATGGTGATGCGGAGCCCCCGGTCCAGGGCCGAGCGCGCGGGACTCATGCGGGCAGCGCGTTGCGGTCCCATAAAGATTTCGCGATGACGATCGCCCCAGTAATACGTATGCAGACTGAAGAAACTCGGAATGATGCCCAGCCGCCGCATCCGCTCCAACTGATCGTCCCGCGCCATCTGAGCGTGAATGATGACGTGACGCGCGTCGTCCCGTGGATGCTTCGCGTACGCACTCTCGAACGCAGTCAAGATGTCATCGATGGCCGCATCGCCATTGCCGTGCACCGCCACCTGCAGGCCCGCCGCGTGGAATCGCGTCACGCGTTCCGTGAGCTCTTCCACACTCCATCGCCCGTAGCCGCGGTAGCCCGGGTCGTCACCGGGCGGCACGTGGTAGGGCTGCGTGAGGTAGCCCGTGTAGCCCTGAATCGAACCGTCGGCGACGAGCTTCACCGCGCCCCGCCTCAGGGTCGACGCGGGACGATCCGGAAGATCGATGCGCCCGGCGAGCAGCGCATCCGCGGCCCCTTCGTCGGGCCAGACCACGAGTCGCAATGGGAGCAATCCCAAGCGCGAGAGCAGCGCGAATCCGCGCACCAGTTCTTCGGTCGCAAGCCCCGACTGTGCGGTCGTCACACCCGCTTTCAGGTAGAGCGCACTGGCGTGGCGAACGATTTTCAGTTGCTCGAGGGTCGAGAATTCGAACAGCTCGTGTTGCAAGGGCTCCGCCGCGGACTCCGCGAGCAATCCCGACGGTTCGGTTCCGCCCGATTCTCTTCCGATCGATCCGCCGTCGGGATCCGGCGTGTCGGGCCCGACTCCCATCCGCGCGAGTCCCGCGCTGTTGAGCACCAACAAGTGCCCGGACACGTGGAGTACTGCGATCGGGTGTTCGACCGACGCGCGGTCGAGGTCGCGGCGCGTCGGGTGGCGTTTCTCTTTCAGCAGCGTGTCGTCGTACCCCATGCCCACGACCCAATCGCCGGGGCTGACCTGCTGCGCCAGCCCGCGCATCGCGTCGACGACATCCTCGATGGTCTCCGTCGAACCCATCGGCGGGCTGTTGAGGTCTTCGAATACCCGGTAGACCCCCGCTCCGGGAAAGTGACCGTGGGCATCGATGAAGCCGGGCAACAAGGCCCGCCCCGCGAGATCCACGCGCCGCACGCGCCCCCGCGCTTGGGTCGTCACCGCCTCCACGCTTCCCAACGCAACGATTCGATCCCCCTCCGTGAGCAGGGCATCGACGCGGGGTTGGCGCGCGTCCATGGTGACGATCGGGCCACCGAAATAGAGCACCGTGCCCGGAGCGCGCGCCCACCGGTGCAACAACAGCGCGATCGCGATCAGAAGCCCCAGGACGAGAATTCGGCGCATCACCGCCGGGAGCATAACCCGCCCCGGTCCCCGGGAGAGATCCGGCCAAGTAGCTGGGAAGCTTTCGAATTCCCGGCCGGGCAGAACTTGCGCCGGGATGGGGGAGACAGGTATAAGGAGCAAAACATGAGTTGATTATGAGTTATTGGTGAGGCCCCGTTTGACCCCCTGGATCTTTGCTGCGTTCTTCCTCAGTGGCCTCGCAGGCCTCATGCACGAAATCGTGTGGGCCAAGCTTCTGGTCCAACTGATCGGCACCACCGCCCACGCCGAGGCCGCCGTGCTTTCGGTCTACATGGGGGGGTTGGCGATCGGCGCCTATGGCTTCGGCCGCTGGGCGGATCGCGGCGGGAACGCGCTGCGGACCTACGTTGCGCTGGAAGTCGCCGTCGGGCTGTACTGCCTCGCCCTGCCCTTCTTTCTCGAAATTGCGGGCTACGGATACGTGGCGCTTGCGAGCGTCGCGTTCGAGAGCACGTCCCTCAAACTCGCCATGCGTTTCGGTCTTTCGATCTCGGCCATTCTGCTTCCGGCGATCGCGCTGGGCGGCACGCTTCCCCTGATGGCCCGCCATCTCATCCCGCGTCCCGGCGAAGCCCGACGCCCGGTCGCCACCCTCTACGCGCTCAACAACCTGGGCGCCGTAGCGGGTGCGGGAATCGCGGGTTTTCTCACGTTGCCACTGTTCGGGATCTACCCGTCGCTCGGTTTGGCGGCCAGCATGAATTTCCTGGCCGCGTTGCTGGTCTGGCTCCCCTCGCGCCCAACAGGCGGCATCGACCGGTCGCGCCCGGCCGGCGAACGAAGTGCCCAGGGCTCGACGACGGACCCGAGCTACAGCACCACCACATTCCGCTTGACCTTGATCGCCCTGGCCGCGAGTGGCTTCGCCGCCATGGGGTACGAAGTGCTCTTCCTCCGCATCATCGGAATCAGTTTCGGTTCCTCGGCCTATTCCTTCACCGTCATGTTGATGTGTTTCATCGCGGGAATCGGAACCGGCAGCGCGATCATCAGTCGCTTGGACATCCGGCGGCCGCTGTGGTGGTTGGCCGCAAGTCAGTTACTGGTCGTCGTCAGTCTGCTCGCCGCCACTCCGATGATCGAGCGACTTCCCTATTGGATCGGGTTGGTGCGCGACAGCCTGCGCGAAACGCCCGCGGGTTTCGAACTCGCCCAGGCGGCCAAGGCCGCCATGATCCTCGCCAGCCTGGCACTCCCCACGATCGGGCTCGGGTTCGGATTCCCCCTGGTGGCCCAGATTCAAGCTCGGCGCGGTCAGGTGGGCACGCGGGTTGGGTCCGCCTACGCGTGGAACACGGTGGGAAACGTCTTGGGTGTTCTCGTCACGAGCCTCTTCCTGTTGCCGGCGTTCGGTCTGCTGGCGGCCATGCACATCAACCTCACGCTCCACACCGCCGGCGCCGCAACCTTGCTCGTCCTGGCCGCGGAGATGAAACCGCGCGTGCGAATTCGGCTGGCGGCCGGTGCCGGCGCTGCGATTGCCCTCTACCTGGCCTTCGGAACCGGTTGGTACGACCCGATTCGCTACGCCCGCCATCACCTTCGCTCCTACGCGGATTTCCAACCCCGCGGTTCCTCCGGCGCACACCCACTGGCGAGCTTCGAAAACTGGCGTCGCGTATTCGCTCCCGAGCGGCAGCCCGGCGTTCCGTTCTTTTTCGACGAGGACGCCCACACGACCGTGCTCGCCACCGGGCGCGACGACGTCGTTTCGCTCTTCGTCAACTCGAAACCCGATGCGTCGACGAACGCCGTCGGCGGCGACCTGCGCACGCAACTCCTGCTTGCCCATGCGCCGCTGTTTACCCAGACCGACGCAAAGCAAGTGCTCGTGATCGGTTACGGCTCGGGCATCACGGTCGGATCCGCCTTGCGCCACCCCATCGATCGACTCGATGTGGTGGAAATCTCCAGCAGTGTAATGGGTGCAGACCCCTTGTTCGCCGACCACAACTACCAAGCGCTCTCGGACCCGCGCGTCCGCGTCTACGTGGACGATGCGCAGGGTTTCATGCGCGCGGTGCCTCGACGCTACGACGTCGTCATTTCCGAACCCTCGAATCCCTGGATTGCCGGCGTCGGATCGCTCTTCACGGTCGAATTCTTCCGGGTGGTTTCGAAAAAGCTCAATACCGGGGGCGTATTCACGCTTTGGTTCCACCAGTACGAGCAGAGCGATGAAGCCATCGCGTTGATTCTGCGCAGCCTGGGGCACGTCTTTCCCCACGTCGTGTTGTTCGAGAGCAGCGGCTATGGGGACGTGATCGCCGTGGCGTCTGCGCAGCGGATCGAACCCGACTTCGCCGCCATGGAGGATCGTTTCGACGCGCCCCCGATTCGCAACGACCTGGCCCGCATCGACATGGGAAACCTCCTGACCCTGCTCTCCCATCACGCGGTTTCCCAAGCGGGCTTCGCAACCCTTTCGCGGTCCGGCCCCCTGAATCGCGCGACCCATCAGCGCCTCGAATACCTGGCACCGCGCGGGTTCTTCCGCAGCGAAGATTCCTCCTTCGTACAGACATTGGATCCCCGCCAGAAGAATCCGACCGCCGCGAACGACCTGTGGATGGACGCGTATCTCCGCTACCGCGCGCGGACCGTCGCGGTGAACCCGCGGGAAATCGCTTCCGCCGCGAACGCGATGCTGGAAACGGGCTATTACACGGCGGAAATCGAACAGACCTTCGCGGCTCGCCTCGCCCAGGCCAGCGGCAGCGCGTCGCCCACGCGCCCCGCCCACGACCGCCGCCCGCCCCTCGCGGAAGTGCAACGCTACGAAGCGGAATATTGGGCCCGGCGCCTGCGCGAGGAAGGCGATTCAAAAACCGCCTACGCGTATTACGCGCGCGCGCTCGAGCTGGGGATGTTTCGCCCGGGGACCGCCATCGCGTTTGCCGAAGCGCTGCAATCCGACGATGCCTCCGCCCGAGCCGTCGAAGTCCTGGAAAGTGCGGTCGAGCACCATCCCCGCCACACGGACCTCATGTCCGAGCTGGGTTGGGCGTTGATTCGCACCGGAGATCTCGAGCGCGCGCGAGCGATGCATCTCGAAGTGTTGTCCCTGGAGCCCCGCGTGGATTCCCTGGGTCTGCTCGGCAGTATGTCGATGCGCGAGGGAGAAACGGAACGCGGCATCGATTATTTCGAACGGGCCATGGAAGTCGACCCCAGCTACTGGCGCGCACCCTACGGGCTGGCCGAGGGTTTGGCGGCCCACGATGCCACCCGACCGCGGGCCCTGCAGGTACTCGACGACGCTTTGGCGAACCACCCCGACAATGTCGAACTCGCGCGCCTGCGCGACCGCGTCCGGGTGAGCCTCGCGGAATGATTCTCCGCTCGGCCGCCTTCGACGTCGGCTCGAAACGCTAAACTCTGCCCATGACGTTCTCCGAGGTCTTTCGCGAATTCTGGCGCCATGCGAGCCCCCGCATCCTCGTGGCCCTGCTGGGATTGGCGCTTGGAATCCGCCTGTTCCTCGGACCGGCATCGCTTTGGGATGCGCTGCCCATCGCGGGAACCCTGCTCTACTGGCCCCTGAACGAGTGGCTGATCCACGTCTTCGTCCTCCACTACAAGCCGTTGACGCTCGCCGGGCGCACGCTCGATTTCCCGGTACCGCGGAGCCATCGGATTCATCACCGGGATCCGTGGAACATCGACCTCCTGTTCATTCCGCTGCATTCCTACATCTACAGCATCCCCTTGTTGGTGGGCGTCTGGTACCTCATCACCCCCACGGCCCCGCTTGCCTGGACCGGGGTATCGATCTACCTCGTCCTCTCCCTCCACTACGAATGGGTTCACTACCTCGCCCACACGCGTTACTGGCCACGATCCGCGTACTACCGACGCGTCATCACCAATCATCGCCTGCACCATTTCAAGAACGAGAACTACTGGCAGGGCGTCAGCATGCGGGCCGCCGACCGCTGGTTTGGCACGCGTCCGGATCCGCGCGTCGTCGAGACCTCTCCCACCGCGAGCACGCTGGGCGTGGACGTCACCTCTTCCTAGGATCGTTTCTGTTGCTCGAGAAATGCCTTCACGGCGGCGTGATGTTCGGGGGTCTTCCAACATTCGCGCAAAAGTTCGCTCTCGAGTCGTTGGACGGCTTTGAGATCCGTCGCGGATCCGTTCTCGGTCAATAGATGCTTGGTCATGCGCAATTGCGGCGCCGGGTTTGCGGCAATTTCGCGCGCCAATGCCGTCGCCTGATCGACCAACGCGTCTCCCGGAACCACGCGATCCACGAGCCCACTCGCGAGGCACTCCTGCGCACCGTAGAGGCGTCCCGTCAGACACATCTCGCTGGCGCGCCCAAAACCCATCCGCTGCACGAGGAAATGCGTGCTCGCCAATTCGGGAACGAGCCCCACTTTGATGAACGCCATCGAGAAGCGCGCACGCTCGGCGGCCAGGATCACATCGCAGGGCAGAATCATCGTCATCCCGATCCCTACCGCCGCTCCGTTGACCGCTGCGATGATGGGTTTCGATCGACGCAACAGTCCCACCCAATCGAGGCCCTTGGGCAATCCGCCACTGCCCTCGTCGGTCCCCTCCCCGGGATCGACGCCGTCGATTCTCGATTGAAAGGTCTCCTCCATGTCGGCACCCGCGCAGAAGCCGCGACCGGCCCCGGTCATCACCAGCGCGCCCACGGCGTCGTCCCCATTGGCGCGTTCGATGGCGTCGGCCTGCTCGACGCTCATGCGCGGCGTCCAGGCGTTGAGTCGGTCCGGCCGGTTCAGGGTGATCCACGCGACGCCATCGTCCACGCGGTATCGAATCTGTTCGTAGTCCATGGGGCGCCTCCCGAAGGGGCGCGATTGTCCTGCCGGCCGGGTCACGAGGTCAAGTGGAAGGGAAATCTCGTTTGGCGCAGGCGCCCCAGGCCTTCTACGCTGTGCCGGACCCAGGGAGGACGGCATGGATCTCGCGTTTACCCAAGAACAAGAGCAATTCCGCAATGATCTGCGGCAATGGCTCAAGCAGAATCTAGACCGCCCATTCCTCGAGGAAATCCGCGACCCCGCCAATGACGAGGACAAACTCTTCGAGATTCGGCGCCGATTCCAGGTCAAGCTCAACGATGCGGGATACCTGGGAATGGATTGGCCCGCCGAATGGGGCGGACGCGGCGCAACCGCCGTGGAGAAGGCGATCTTTCAAGAAGAGATCTTTCGCGCCGACGTACCCCCGATCCCGAACTTGCTGGGCGTCACACTCCTGGCACCCGCGTTGATTCACCACGGCAGCGAAGCACAGCGTCGACGCTTCATCCCCAATATTTTGAATTGCGAAGAAGTCTGGTGTCAGGGATTCAGCGAACCCGGCGCAGGCAGCGACCTGGCGGGCTTGCGAACGCGCGCGGAACCCGACGGCGAAGACTTCCGCATCTACGGTCAGAAGGTCTGGACCACCTTCGGGCCCTGGGCGGATTGGATCTTCGTCCTCGCGCGCACGGACGCCGACGATCGCCACGGCGGCATCAGCTTCTTCCTCCTGCCCCTCGACGCCGAAGGAATCGAGGTTCGCGGGTTGCGACAGATCACCGGCGAATCGGAGTTCGGCGAAGTCTTCTTCGACGGCGCGCTCGCGAAACGCGAACATTTGGTGGGCGCCCTGGGCGAGGGCTGGCGCATCGCCATGACGGTTCTCTCCTACGAGCGCGGCTCCACGTCCTTGGCGGAACCCGCGCGCAACGATCGCTTCCTGGCGGACCTGGCTCGGGGAATTTCCGAACGGGGCACCGCCCAACGAGCGGACGTTCGCGAAAAGCTCGCCTGGCTGTTGGTGGAAAACGAAGTCATGCGCGGCAACGGCTACCGCACCCTGGCGGGTCTCGCGTCCGGGCGTTCTCCGGGCCCCGAAGCTTCGATCGAAAAACTCCTCTGGTCCGAACTCGCCCAACGACAATCCGATGCGGCCCTCGAACTGCTCGGTCCCCAAGCGCACCTGCGCGCGGACTCCGCCCATGCGCGGCCCACCATGGACTGGTCGCGCGAATACCTCTGGTCGCGGGCCGGGACGATCTATTCGGGTTCGTCCGAGATCCAGCGCAACATCATCGCGAAACGCGTCCTCAACCTCCCGACTCGCTAACCCGGGGAAACCATGCAATTCGAACTCGACGAAGACCGCGCCCTGCTGAAGCAATCCACCCGCGAACTCCTCGACAAGGAAGCGCCGCTCGAGGAATCGCGCCGCATCATGGAAGACAGCGACCTGGGTTTCTCCAAGACCCTGTACGCCCAACTCGCAGAGCTGGGCTACCTGGGCCTCACCTTGACCGAAGCCGAAGGCGGCGCGGAGGTCGGTTGCATTGGCCTCGTCGCGGTTCTCGAAGAGATGGGCCGAGCGGCGTTTCCCGGTCCCTATCTGGATCTCGTGCTCGCCAGCGAAGCCTTGCGCGCCTGCGATTGCGATCTGGCCCGCGAGTGGCTCGGCCGCATCGTCGCGGGCGATGCCATCGCGGTCATCGCCCGACGCGACACGCTGCAGGCGGACGACGCGGCACCCGCCAGCGCGGTCTTCGATGGCAAGCAAGTCGCGGGATCGAAGCTCTTCGTCCCGTTCGGGAGCCACGCGGACGCCCTGATCGTCACGACCCGGCAAGGCCTGGTCCTGGTACCGCGGCCCGGGACGGGCTGGAACGCAACGCCCCTCGAAACCCTCGATCACGCCCAACGTTTCGTCGAGATCCAGCTCGCCCTTCCGGGAACCCGGTTGGCCGACGCCGAACAGGCGCAACGCGCGCTCGCCCGCGTGGATCGCGTGGCGGCTTTGGGTGGCGCCGCACTGGCGTTGGGCTTGATGGAGCGTTCCCTCGAAATGGCGACCCAATACACCCTCGAACGCGAAGCCTTCGGTGTTCCCATCGCCACCTTCCAGGTCCTCCAGCATCGCCAGGCGGAGATGTTCCTGCAGACCGAAGCCTCGCGCGCCGCTGTCTACCGCGCTGCGTGGGCGGTGGATTCGAACGAACCCAATGCCGCGCTTCTGGTTGCCGCCGCCAAGGCTTACGCGGGACGGGCGGCCCGTTTCGTCTGCGGAGCATCGATTCAGCTTCACGGCGGCGTGGGGTTCACCTGGGAATACGACCCCCACATCTTTCTCAAGCGAACCAAAACCCTCGAAGAATTCTACGGCACCACGCACCAGCAGTTGGAGAACGCGCTCAGCGCAGCGGGGATCGCCTGATATCTTCTGCGGGGGCGAATCACGAATGCATTCCGCCCCTGCGTACGGACGGCAAAAGCGGGCCCGACATTCGGGCCGTGGCAGCGCTCGCACCGGGCGCGCTTGGAGGATCAGATCATGATGTACTTGCGAATCGCGGCGCTCGTCCTGGGGGTGGGGCTGGCAGCGCCGGCCGGTGCGGACGGCGAAGTTGCAACCGAAAAACCGGCGGCGGAAGCGGCGGCTCCCACCGGGACGCCCTCCGAAACCGCGAAACCCGAAGCCGCCGAGACACCGACCGAGTGGAATGACCTACCGATTCTCGAAGGCGCCTACGAGGGGAGCACGGTTCGCTTCGGCTACGCGTACAAGGTCAAGCTCGGTATCGACGATGTAGTGAAGGCCTACACCGAAAAACTCGAAGCGGCCGGGTGGGAGCACGAAAACTCGACGCGGACGGAGCGCAGCCCCCTCGGACGCGCACCGGCCGCCCATCTGAGTTTCAAGAAAGAAACCGCCCAGACCAAGATCGTGATTCTCGCTGACGCCAAGAAGGAATTCTGTCTGGTGGTGTTGACGCTTCCCGGCAACGGGGTTGCGAAGTAAGCGAAATCGCCATGGGGCACCCGAACCCTGCGACCGCGTGGGTGGGGGTCGCGCTGTGTTGCTTCTTCGCGACCGCCTGCTCGCAATCCGATCGCGTTTGGGAAGCGGAACACCACTTCGCGAAGTCGACGATCACGGCGCAAATCCAGTCGGAGACCCGCCCCGTCCTGGCCCGCTATGCCAGCGCGCGAACGCGCCCGGTCGGCCCCCTGACTCCGCCTGCAGGCAACCAACTCTCCGTACGCGTGCCGTTGCCGGGTGGGGTCTCGCCCTCCGCGGCACTGCTGGTTCGTCCGCGGTTGCGCCAGAGGAATCGCTGGACCCGCCAACCCGCGGTGCCGGCGGTCCTCGATGCGGACCAGATGCTGAACTTCACGGTATCCCTGCCCAAGAAGGTCGCCGCCAAGATCGTTGTCGACGCCGAGGTTTTCGAGGCGGCACCCAAGGGCCGGATCCTCCACAGAGCAGATCCCTTCCTGGTCCCCGAACGCGCGGCACTCGAATTTGGCATGGGGGTCCTGGAAGCCGCCAGCCAGGCCGGCGACGTTCTGTTCAGTGTGGAGATCTGCCCCGAAGGCAATTGTTTCCTGGCGTTCGAAGAGGTGGTCCCGGCGGGCGCCGCGGGCTGGCGCGATCGCCGACTTTCCCTGCGCCCCTACGCGGGTGAGCGCGTCCACTTTCGCTTTCGCGCCCGCCTGGCCGACCCGACCTCGAAGGCGCTCAGTTTGCCCATCTTTTCGGATCCGCGTGTCTTCGTCTCGCGACCGCGCGCCCCGAAGCCGCCCAACGTCATCCTGATTTCTCTCGACACGCTTCGCGCGCAACAGCTTCCCTCCTACGGGTACCCCCGCGACACCGCTCCCTTTCTGCGCGAGAAATTCGAGCGCGAAGGAACGAAGTTCGACCATCTCGTTGCCGCGGCGCCGCTCACGGTCCCCGCACACATGACCCTCTTCACCTCGCTTCCCCCTTCCGTGCACGGGTTGCGGACCAACTTCGGAACGCACCCGCTCGCGGAATCGATTCCAACCCTGGCAGAGCTGCTGCGCAACGCGGGCTTTGCCACGGGCGCGGTCACGGAAAACGGCGCACTTCACGCGCGGGATGGTTTCAGCCGCGGCTTTGGGCGCTACCTCGAGAACAAGACGCCCCAGCGCGCGGGCGACGCGCCCACCACCCTCGCCAAGGCGCGGGACTTCATCACCGCCCACCAGGGACAGCGCTATTTCTTGTTCGTTCACACCTATCAGGCCCACTACCCCTATCACCCCCCGGATCGCTACACCGAACTCCTACCGGATCCCGATCCGGTTCCGGGCCTACCCGAGGACCGCCAGCCAGCCCACTACGACCGGGAGATCCGCTATCTGGACGATTCCCTTCGCAGCTGGTTCGACGATTTGGATTCTGCGGGCCAATTGAACGACACCCTCGTGATCGTCACCGCGGACCACGGCGAAGAATTCCTCGAGCACGCCCAGGCGGGCCACGGTGCGGCCCTGCACCGCGAGGTTCTCCGCGTGCCCCTCCTGTTCTGGGGGCCCGGCATTCCCGCTGGGCGTAGCGTCGACGCACCCGTGGCCCAAGCGGACCTGCTCCCGACCTTGCTCGAGCTCCTCGACGTACCGCCCTCCCCCCACGCCACCGGTCGCAGTCTGGTGCGGCAGATCCGAGACCAGACGCCGCTCGAAGCGGCACCCATCTATTCCGAAGCGTGGCTCGGCACGGCGGAAACTGCGAACCTCGCGAAGCTCGACATTCCGCAGCCCACCTTCGCGGTTCAGCTGGGAGATCGAAAACTGATTCGCCGAACCACCGACGGTGGACCCGAGTACCAATATTTCGACTTGGCGCGGGACCCGGAAGAAAGCCTGGACCGATTCCGCGAGCAGGCCGAAAGTGCGAGCGACCTGATTCGACTGGCCGATGCCTATGCGGCGCGTGCGCACATGGAAACACGAAGGCGGGCCCCAGCACCGGCACACCCGGGCCTCGACCCCGAACGCGTGGAGATGCTTCGCAGCCTCGGCTACGTCGAAGAACCCGCACCACCGGAACCCGGCGAGCCGACCCGGTGAAGTTTCGGATCGTGAGTCACGCCTGCCTGTGGGTCGAGGCCGGAGAAACCCGATTCCTCACGGACCCGTGGCTGATCGGTTCGTGCTATTGGCGTTCGTGGTGGCATGCGCCCCGCGCGGAACTCGACCTGTTCGACCCCGCGGAAATCGATGCCATCTACTACACCCACGAACACCCCGACCACCTGCATTTTCCCTCCTTGCGGCGGTTTCCGAGAGACACGCGGATCTTGGTGCCCAAGTTCCCGGTGGATCGCATCCGCCCGATGCTTTCCGAACGCGGCTTCGAACACGTCGAGGAAATCCCGCACGCGGCATCGGTCCACGTGGGTCCATTGGAGATTCACAGCTACCAGTTCGGATTGGATGATTCCGCGGTCGTGATCAGCGACGGTCAGCACACGCTCCTCAACCTCAACGATTCCAAGGCCGGCGGACTCGCACTCGACCAGGTGTTGCGCCGTCACCCGCGGGTCGACTTTCTGTTCCGCAGCCATGCTCCCGCCCAGTCCTACCCCTTCTGCTACAGCGCCGACGACCCCGCAGATCTCGAACTGCTACCCGAGGACTACTACACCAAGAGTTTTGCGGCGGCCGCGAAACGGATTCAGCCCCGCTTCGCCATTCCCTTTGCGAGCAACGTCTGCCACCTGCATCCGGAGAGCCAATCCCAGAACCAACACCTGGTTGCGCCGGAAGCGGTCGCAGCCACCTGCCGGGGTGTGATCGGCGATGCGGAAGTCGTGATCCTCGCTCCCGGCGACGGTTGGGATGCCGACCTCGGGTTCCAAATTTCCGACCCGGGCGCGACCCGACGAATCCCCGAGATCATCCGAGAACTCGCAACCGAGAAGCGCTCAGTCCTCGAGCGTTACAGTGACGAGGAGAATGCGCTCGCCCCAATCGACCCGGCGTCGCTCGAGCAGCACCTCCTGGCCTTCTGTCGAGCGGTGCCCTGGCCCTTGCGACGCGCGTTTCCGTTTCGGGTCGCCTTCGAGCTGCCCGCATCGGAGTTTCTGATCGTCGACCTTCGCAAGCAGCGCATCGAGATGCGATCGCAGCGACCCGACGATGTCGATTCCGTCGTACGCGCCAACGCCCATCTGTTGCGCGACGCCCTCGACAAGTACTGCTTGAACCTGGTGGGAATCAGCAAGCGGCTTCGGGTGCATCTGCATCGGGGCGGATTGGTTCCCGATGCCGCGTTCTGGGGACTGCTGGCCGTGTATGAGCTCGGCTACCTACCGGTTCGGAGCCTGTTGCGGCCGCGACCGATCGCCGCGTTGTGGCGGCGCTGGCGCGAATTCGCGGGCTACGCGAAAGCCGTTGCGACCCGCAAGCCCTCTCTCGAATCGATCATCGAAAGCTGGGACCCGCGCGCCGACACCTAGGGGAGTAACCGCTGCAGGGGATCCCGCGGAATGTCTTGGACATCGTGACCGATGAAGGCCAGGAGAAGTTGTGCGCCGAGGACCACGGGCAATGCGGCCAGCATCACCGTCCCGCTCGTGGCCGGCGTGCCCGTCGCCAGGCTTTCGAACCAACGGGTGATTCCGTAGTAGGTCCCAAAGGCCACGAGGGGCAGGCCTGCCATCAACTGGACCGAGGCGACACCAAAGCTGTGTAGGAAGTAGTTGTAGAAAATGCGTTTGGCGAAATTCACCGGATGGCGCGTGAGGAATTCCCCGAGAATCCGGCGAATCACGAGATTGCTCTCTTCGTCACCGTAGTTCGCCGGCATCGGCACATCGCGCACCACCGCGCGCAACAGATTCAGGCGAAACAACAGGTCCGACTCGAAGAAATAGCTGCGGCGAATCTTGTCGAACGGCAGGTGGGCGGCAACCCGCCCCTGCATTGCGGTAAATCCGTTGGTGGGATCGAACAGATTCCAATATCCGCTCGACGCCTTCGTGATGAAGGACAGCACCGCGTTGCCGAGGATTCGCGAATTGGGCATGCGGCGCAGGGTATCGAGGTCGTGGAAGCGATTGCCCTTGGTGTAATCCGCAAGCCCTTCGAGAATCGGCTGCACCAGGCGCGGAATCAGGGCGGGATCCATCTGACCGTCGCCATCGAGCTTGACGAGCACTTCGGCTCCGTCTTTGAGTGCGTGGCGATAGCCCGTGAGCGTCGCGCCCCCCACGCCTTGGTTCTCGGTGTGAAAAATCACCTGCACTCGGGGATCGACGCAATTTTCCTCGACGTGCTTTCCCGAGCCCTCGGGGCACGCGTCGTCGACGACGTAGATCCGATCGCACTCTTGTCCGATGTTCTTCAGAACGTCGAGGACCTGAGTGCGAACGCGGTAGCAGGGAACGATGACGGAAATCATGGGCGGCGATCAGAATATCACACCCACCTCAGGGCGAAGGCGCGATCCCGTAGGCGGCGCGGCGCGGTGTGGCGTGAACCCTCCGCAAACGGTCCGTTTGGACGAGGGCTTCGAGCCCACGCCGCAGCTCACCGCCACGGATTTCGTGGGCCACGATGGTGGTGAATCCCAAAGCGGCGAGCTCCCGCACAGCCTCGGCATCCGGCAGCAAGCGCGCAAGCGCCACCACGCGTTCCTGCTCGGGAGGCTTGTAGGAGCCGAAGCACGCCGAGGTCGGCCGGTGGTGCCAGGCCGAGAGAAGGATCTGGTTCAAGGCGCGCCCGAAGCTGTACATCACGTTGGCCGCGATGGGAACTTCCAACATCGCCCCGGTGTTTCCGAGCTGGTCGAGTTGGGCGTAGAAGTCGATGGCATCCGGACCGGGTCGGATCTCGAGCTGATCCCAATGGGTCTTGGGCGGCGTACCGATCGGACGCACGGCTTCGATCGATACCGCGGCCGCAGCAACGAGCGCGACGGCAACCGCCATGCGCCTTCCCTGCACGCGCCTCCACAGCGACGCCGCACCGAGTCCCGCCAGCACACTCGCGGCCAGATGCACGCCCAGCCCCAATTGCGAAACGTTTCGAATGGCGTCGAGGCCGGGTAGCCAGGACGCGAGCGCGCGGTAGAGATTCGGCAGCGGGACCGGGGGGGGCGGCGCGCCAAACAAGGCCGCCCGTTCCGCGACCTCAGTGCCTCCGGTTGCCGCGAGGGCCACCAACAGCGCGCCGAGAACGAGCGCCCCGCGCGGATCGCCGCCGAGACGCCCGCGAAGTTCCCTGCGACCCAACACCAACCCGGCCACGATCAGGAGCAGCGGCGGCCATCCGGGAAACCGCAATCCGCCGGGCAGAAACGTCACCCAGGGCGAATAGTTGTGATTCGCACGTTCGAGCAGATCCGAACCCGCCCGCAGTTCCAGGTAGGGGGAATAGATCGCAAAGGCGCCGAGCCCCGCGCAGGCGAGCACGAAACCGAATTGCGCAAGCGTCACCTGGCGCAGCCCGTAGGTGACGACCAACCACACGGAAAACGGAAGCACGAGAAAGAGCGCCGACAGCAGGGGGTAGAAGCTCGCGCCCATCTGCAGCACCAGGCAGACGGATAGCCCGACAGCGTCGCGCCAACGTCCCCGCGCCAACAAGCGCTGGGAGAACAACAGCGCGAAGGTCGTCCACGCCATGTCGTAGATGAACGGATGCGTGATGTCGCGCGCGTGGGCGGGGTGAAAGGTGTAGATCACCGCAGCCAGGAAACCCGCGACTGGATTCCCCGTCCAGGCGACCACCAGGGAAAAGATCGCAACGGCCCCCAACCACCAAACCGTAAACATCGCGAGGTTGTAGGTAACGATGGGATCGCCGGTGACGAGATATGCGGGCACGGCGAGCAGGCCCAGGGTGATCATCGGCTCACCGAGTGTCAGGCTGTTTTCGGTTGGCGCACAGTGCTCCCCATGGAACAAGGACGTCGGTCGGTGGAGCAACGTGTAGGCGTTGCGACTGACCAACCAGGCCGCAAAGGTGGTGTCCGCGCGGGTCGTGACATTCCACATCTTCTGCTGCGGACTCAATTGCGTTCGATCGCCGAACACCGACAGTGCGGGAACGACGGAATCGATCCCGGCCCGCCAGGTGGGCGCAAACTTCCCCGCCACGAGCAGCGTCAAGAGGGCCAAAGCGAGCCACGTCGCCCAGGGGCGCTGGAACGGATTCGAGGGATCCGGCGGTGTGGCGACCGAAGGGTTCACAAGCGGGTGCCCGACGCCGCGTTGCACCCCAGTGGTGGTGCGGCCATACTTCCCACAGCGAGATTGCTTTCTGCTGCGCTCGCCAGGACATAGCGCACGGCGTGGGCGCGTGAAAGCACGTTGAATGAATCTCTTCCAGCTCATCCGACAGCGGCGCAGGCAATTGCGCAGCGATTTCGACATCGAGCGACAGATGTCCGAGATCGAAGAAAGCTGCATTCCCTCCTATTGCCACCCCAATCCCCTGGCGGCGGCGATCTCCTGGTGGCGCCTCGTCGCTGCACGCAATCTGTATCGAGACGTGGGAATTCCGGGCGATATCCTCGATTTCGGAGCGGCGACCGGCGAGATCGCACACATCCTGGGACTTCCCACGGGTTACCATTTCGTCGAAGAGGCGGATGGCTTGGCGGAGTTGTTGCTGCGCCAGGTTCCCGGTGCATCCCGACTCCAGATCGACACGTTGCCCGCTGGGCGATTTGCAACGATCTTTGCCCTCGATAGTCTCGAACACAACCAAGACGTCGGAGGGCTTGTCCTGCGTTTGGTCCGCGCGCTGCAGCCCGACGGGCGGCTCATCCTATCGGGCCCGACGGAATCCTCCCTCTATCGACTCGGGCGCCGCATTGCCGGGTTCGACGGCCACTACCATACGACCACCATCTTCGACATCGAATCGACCCTCGCGAAATCCCTGCAACGCCTGCAGATCCGCAGCGTCCCGCCCGCTGGATCGCTGTTTCGAATCTCCGCCTGGGAACATCGGACGTGAGTCGCAGGAAGTGCGTGTCGACCATCGGCCTTTGCCTCGGAGCGTTGCTCGCGTGCGGCGCCCCCCCGGCCCCGGTCGACGCAACGCCCCCCAACATCGTGATGATCATCTCCGACGATCAGGGATACGGGGATTTCGGGTTCATGGGTTCCGAAACGATCCGCACGCCGAATCTGGACGCACTCGCCGCCAGCGGAACCGTCTTCTCCCACGGTTACTCCACCGCGAGCACCTGTCGCCCCGCCATGCGGAGCCTGCTGACGGGTCTCGAAACCATCCAATGGTGGGCCAGGTCGCTGCAACTCAAACGATCGGGTGTCCGGCGCGGGTTTGCGAAACAGATCCAGGATTTCGAGACGCTTCCGGGACGCCTGGCCAGCGTCGGGTACCGAAGCTTCCAAGCGGGGAAATTCTGGGAAGCCACCTACGCGCTCGCGGGTTTCACCCACGGCATGCAGGAAGAAGGCGACAACAGTTTCTGGGGCAGCGTCGACGCCGAATCGCTGGGACGCCCTTCGATCGAACCCGTTCAACGATTCATCGAAACCCACGGACAGGAACCGTTCTTTCTATGGTTTGCTCCGAAACTTCCCCACGTCCCTCACGACGCATCGGCGGAACTCGTCGCGAGCTACCCGGAAAACCTCAGCTACGGTGCGCGCCGCTACTACGCGAACGTCACCCGCTTCGACCAGGTCGTGGGCGAACTGATCGAAACGTTGGAACGTCACGGTTTGCGCGAGCGCACGTTGATCGTCTTCCTGATCGACAACGGGTGGGATCAGGGTCCAACCGCCCGGCGTCGGATGCTTTCGATTCGCGACGGGGATCGCGGCAAGGGAACCGTCTATGAAATCGGCTTTCGCACGCCGATTTTGTTCGCCTGGCCCGGGCGCGTGCCCGCGGGAAAAGTCGACGCGAGCCTGGTTTCCACGGTCGACCTGATTCCCACGCTGCTCGACTTCGCGGGAGCCCCGGCCCTGGCGGACCGTCCCGGAATCAATCTTCGCTCTCGCATCGAAACCGGAGACGGTCCAAAGCGCGATTCGCTCGCAGGGTGGGTGCGCGCACCGCGTGCCGTCGGAAAACACGCGGATCCCTCACAACCCTCGGCCTTTACCCTGCGCAAGGACGATTGGCGCTACGTCTGGTATCCGCGCACGGATCACCAGGAATTGCACGACCTGCGCCAGGATCCCCGTCAGGAAAACGATCTCAGCACCGACCGTCCGGAAGTCACCCGCCAGCTGCGCGAGATCGTCATCGCCTGGCGCGATGAGATGGGACGCGCGTTCGGACTTCCGGGCCGATTGAAAGAGGAGATCCGTCTGCGCAAACGGGAAACCGGAGCGACGCCGTGAAACCGGGCCGCGGAACCAATCGACGGACAAAGATCCTCGGGATCGCAGTGGGGCTGCTCTTCCCAATCGCTTGCGGCCCCGCGGCGTCGCCGCGACCCGAGAATCTGGTCTTGATCTCCCTCGACACGCTAACGCCCCTGCGCATGTCGACCTACGGGGGTCCCCGGGACACGACCCCCACCCTGAGTGCAATCGCGGCCCGCGGTTTGTTGTTTCGCAACGCCTTCACGACTTCACCGTGGACACTGCCCGCCCACGCCGCCATGCTGACCGGGCTCTACCCCTCGTCCCTGTCCGTCGATCCCACGGACGACGGCCTGTTTCGAGCGGCCCCCACCCTGGCCCAACGCTTTCGTGCGGCGGGCTACGCAACCGGAGCCGTCACCGGTGGGGGATTCGTGTCCAAGGACGTGGGGGCGGACCGGGGCTTCGAAACCTTTGCCTGGTCGGGGCCACCGAGGGCACAGAAGTGGCTTCGGCAACACCGCGACGAGCGCTTCTTCCTGTTCTTTCACACCTACACCGCGCATTCGCCCTACAACGACAAGCGCTACGCGAACGACCTGCATGGCGGCCGGCTGCACGGCATCTTCGATTCGAAACCCGCCGGAGGTCCCTCGCGACTCAACCAGAGCCTCGTGCGCGGAAACTTTGCGCGGGCCACGGACGAGGAACGCGAATACCTGCTGGCGCTCTACGACGGCGGAGTGCGACGCGCCGACGAGATGGTGGCAAAGCTCTGGGGAACCCTCGAGGAGCTGAATCTTCTCGACCGGACGGTCGTCATCGTCACCAGCGATCACGGCGAGGAATTCTGGGGGGCCACCGGACGCGCGGCCTACCACGGCCACACGCTCTACGACGACTTGCTCCGCGTTCCGCTCATCTGGTACGACCCCTACGTTCGAAACCCCGGGCGGGAGATCGACGAGAACGTCAGCCTCCTCGACATCGTGCCGACGGTGCTGCAGCGCTTCGGCCTGGACCCCGCGGAAGCCCAGGACGGAATCGACCTGACTCCCGTGTTCGCGAACAGCGCCCCCGCCCCCAGCGGGCGCACGCTCTTCGCGGAGGGAGTCCGCCACGGACCGGCGCGTACGAGTGTGCGGACCGAGCGCGGCAAATTGATCGAAACACCCAATCTGAGCGAACAACTCGGCGAAGGGAAAGGCGCGCCGGTGCCCGTTCGCGCCCCCCTCGAACTCTACCTGCCGCGCGATGCCGAGGAAGCCGAGAATCGACGGGAGGAAGAGCCCGAACTCGTCGCGGAACTCCTCGAGGCCCTGATGCAGCATCGATCCCGCGCGGCCACCGAGCGCGCTCCCGGTGCCAGCGAGGGTGTTAGCGACGAAACCCGCGCGCGTCTGCGCGCCCTGGGATACACCGAGGACTAGGGCGAAGAACCGCTTGCGGCGAGGATACGCTGGCGGCGAGGCGATCGTTCAGTTCGGAAGGTGAACGAAGCGGGATAGGCTCAGGCGCGGCGAGAAGGTTTCGACGCCGTAGAGGTCCGCGACACCGGCGATCTCGAGCACTTCCCGGTCGGATATCAGCGGCACCCCGTGGCCGTAGGCCTGACCGAGTGCAGTCAACATCAAGTTGGCGAGGATTCCGTTCCCGACCGCCGACGGATGCACGCCGTCTTCGAAGAAGGGCACGCTGTCGGTCCGATCGGGCGTCGTGAAGTCGACCCGGCGCCCCCCGAGAAAGACCGGGATGTCGGTGAAATCGCGCCCCAGGGCCGCCATGTCGAGGGTCGGCAATCCCCGGGCATGCGCCAGCGTTCGGATGCGGTGATTCGCGCGTTCGATGGCGTGCGAAACGCGCTCGCGTTGCAGCTCCGTCGACAATTGGACCTCGAAATAGGGCGTGAGGGCGAGATCCGGGATTTCGCCGATCAACATGCCGTTGGGCTTTGCGCTCAACACTTCGTCCGCCGCACGCATGATATTGGCCACGATGCGGTCGATGCGCTGATCCAGCGCATCGCCATCGAGCTGTCCGTGAGCGATGCGCCCAGCCAGTTCGACGAAATCGTTGGCGCCGATCATGAGGAAGACATAGTCGACGCGCCCCGCGGCGACCCAGTCGCGAACGCGAAGGTGTTGCCCCTGACGCAGGAGTCGCATGGCACTGCTGCCCCCCACCGCTGCGTTGAAGGGATCGCCCTCCCCGCCAAAATTGAGTTCGCGGGTTCGGGAGAGGAACGGCACCCAGGTGGTCGTGTATCCGTCGCCCGCCGTGAGACTGTCGCCCATGGCGGCGAACCCGACCGCGTGGAGCGGAGTCTGGGCCACCGTCGCGCACCCCAGGGCGGCGAGCAGCGCGATTCGTGCGAACAGGCGCATGAGGGTGGAATCGGTTCTACCCGGTAGAAAGCTTGAGGGAGGTCACCACGGACGAGGTGAAACTCACGCGCCGGGCGAGCGATTCGCCAGCGCGGGCGTGTAGCGCTCGGAAACCGCGACCTTGACCAATTGCCCCGCACTCAAGGTGGCGTTCGGGGGCAGGTCGTTCATCACCGCCGTGCGCTGAAGATTCCACGCATTGCCGCTGCGCTTCGACAGCGCGCCCAGCGCTTCGCCCGAACGCGCCTCGACCAGTTGAAGACGGGTCTCCGTCACCGTGGCGAGCAATTCTCGGGTCAGGGGTCGGAAACTGCGCGCGACGTTGACGAACAGGTCTTCGTATTTGGACGCGACGGTTCCGAGACTCGAACCGGTGATTCGATACACGACCCCGCGATAGGGCACGAAGATCATGTTGACCGTGACGAAGAAACTCCCCATGCGCGTGCGGCCATCCACACGGAACACGGGCTTCCCCCGGAGCTTCACGACTTCCGTATGACTCGGACGAAACCCCCGTGCCTCGACTTTGGCAAGGAACGCGCGGCCGACTTTTTCCGCGTCATCGCCCTCCCCTTCGCCTTCGAGGATGATCTGCGCGTCGCGCTTCGGAGAGATCGCGCCGACGGCGGTGTGGGAATTCTGCGTGGTCCAGCCATCGGGAAACCGCAGGGTGAACGCGAGATCCGCGTGGATGAAGCGCTGGTCGCGGAACACGCCTTCCTTGGCCGCCGGCCCTACCGCGATGCCGGCCAGATTGCGCAAATAGGTCGGTTGATCGGGAACGATCCCCGGCTTCCGGGTCCAGTCGACGCGCGACGCACGCGCGGCGGCGGCTCCGGCGCGCTGCGTGGCAGCGGGATGGGTGTCGAGAAAACTCGGTAAACGCGAATGCCCCAATCGCAGCCGCTCGGTGAACTCGAGATCGCGGAGAAAGGTCGACATGCCCTTGGGATCGAATCCCGCCAACGCCGCGAGCCCCTGCCCCAGGCGATCCGCCTCCCATTCCTGTTCCCGGCTATAGCTCGCAATCTGCGCATAGCGAAACCACGACAACGTAAGGGGCAGCCCGGACTGGGCGACCCCCTGTCGCGCCGATGCGTGCCGCCGCGCCACATGAACGATTTCGTGTCCGATCACGTTGGCGAGTTCATCTTCGGAGTTCGTGAGCGCCAGGAGCCCCCTCGATACGAAGATGTACCCACCCGGAAGCGCGAACGCGTTGGGCGCATCCTGATCGACGATCTTGAACGTGTAATCGAATTGGCCCCGCGGCGCGTATCGCGCCAGCCGTTGACCGATGGCATCGACGTAGGCGGTGAGCTCGGGATCGTCGAGGATTCCGATCTCCGCGGCCACGCGCTCCGCGTCGGTCTTGCCGACGTCGCGATCGTCGTATTCGCTGTTGAGAACCCGGTTGCGCGTATCCGGCTCTTCCTCTTCGAGGGGAGCGTTGTTGGACCCGCCCGCGCACGCAAAGGCGAACACGGCCAGCCATCCGAGGATTCGTTTCTTGCCCGACATCAGTGCTGCACCTGCGCCAGGGCGTCGATGCGCTCGAACGCGCGTTCCGTCAATCCGATCCGGGCGCGCTCGAGCTCCGCACGCGTTCGCTTCGAGACGCTTCCCCCCACCCAGAGTTCGACGCGTTTCGCCCCATAGGCCTTCGACCCGATACTCAGCGTTCGCACCAGGCTGGCCGTAGGCGGTGACCACAGCGCATGGTCGACGGGTAACGCCACCACGAGAACGCCATCGGAACCGACCCCTGCGAGGGCCCCCTGAACGGCAATCACGCGTTCGAGCGGAGCGTGACGGTGATAGCCGCGCAACATCTCCACACTTCGTTGATAGAAGAACGCATCGTCTTCGGACCGCGCGCGCAGCGCTTCGCGCACGAGCGCGTTGCGATCGCGAGCTGGATCCATTTGAGCCAGCGCTTCGACGAGCACGGTTTCGTGGCGCGGCGAATACCAGGGGTGCCCCAGGAACTCCTCTCGCAGGGAATCGGGAACGCCCATGACCGCGAGTTCGATTCGATTGATGCGGCGCAGATCTTCCGGCGAATACTCTCGCAACAGCTCCGCCAAGCGATCCTCGGGTGGGCCCGCCTCTTCGGCGTTTTGTTCGCCTTGAAACGGAATGAACTGCCCGGGCAACCCGCCGGCAAACTCCGCCCAGGCCAGACGGTTGAGTTCGCGTTGCAACTCGGGGTTCGACGAATAGGGATCGACGCGCAAGCGGTGGGCGAGCTTGCGTTTACGTTTCTCGAACCCGATCAACTCGCGAATCGCGTTGTCTTCGAACTCGCTCCGCTCGCCGCCGGACGTAGCCAGGTCAGCGGTCTTCTGCACGGATTCCCAGGCTGCTCGCGGTAAACCCGTCAGCGAAGCCACGGGGTTTCGCACCAGATTCCAAGTCGCCACCAACGGACTCGCCAGCGCGCGTGCCGCAGCCTCGGCGAACTCTTTCGTGGAGGACATTTGCTTGAGCGTCGCGATCGCGTCGAGTTCGTGCAGCCGCGTTTCGAGCATCGCGTAGCCGCGCGCCCGAAACTGCCCGTAGGGCGACTCGAGGGTGTAGAAACGCGTCAGGCCATCGTTTTCGACGCGTTCCGCGACTTCGTGGTGGGGCCCCAGGCGGAGTTCCGGAGCGAGCAGCGCGCTGGCGATTTCATCCGCGGGCGCTTCGAACTCCTCGCTCTCGATGCCTTCGCTCGACCCGATGGGCAACGGCGGGGGCAAGGACACCGGAGGTAACGCACCCGCGCAGGCAGCCCCCAACGCCGTCAATCCAACCGCCGCCCCGTTTGCGAATCCTCTGTGTGCCCAGCGTCGCATGGTCCCTCCGGAGAGGCAGCATAGCCCGCCTGATGGATCGAACGAACGGGGCTGAAGGGGCGCGCAAGCGTGCCTAGGGACCGAGGGAAACTCCCGTGGAAGGGAGAGCGGCGGGCCACATGTAGTAGAAGCCGGGCGCCAGGGTCAGGCTCCCCATATCGAACAGGTCGACGTCGACGACTTGAATCGCCGGCGCGCCGCCGGACCGGGCGTAGAAATTATCTCGGTACACATTGGGCCGGCTATAGATGACGAGTCGCGACGATGTTGCACCGATGCGGCTTTCCACCGCTTTCAACGCGGCGTCCATGTGTCCGATGGAATCGACGAGACCGAGTTCGAGGGCCTGGTCCGCAGTGAAGATTCGACCGTCCGCGCGCTCGACCACGGCCTCGCGGTCGAGTTCCGGGCGCCCGGCATCGACCACGGAAACGAACCGCTGGTACAAGCTGTCGACGACCCCCTGAAGTTGGGCGCGCTCGGCGGCCTTCATGGGACGCAGGGGCGAGCCCGCGTCCTTGTAGGGTCCACTCGTCATGGTTTGGTTTTCGACGCCAAAGCGCTCCATCAGACCCGACACATTCACACCCGACATCACCACGCCGATGGAGCCCGTCACTGCCGTCGGGTGTGCGACCACTTCGTCTGCCGCCATGGCGATGTAGTAGCCCCCGGAGGCCGCCAGTCCGTAGAGGAACGCCACGATGGGATTGCCCGTCTCTTGCTTCCACACTTCGAGTTCGTGATGCAGGGTCTCGCTGGCATCGACGGCACCGCCGGGGCTGCGTACCGACAACAGCACCGCCTCGACCGCGGAATCCTCCGCGGCGCGATCGAGTGCCTCACGCACTTCCGCCAACAAACTGGGAGCGCGGGTCCCCAGTCCCCCGCGCCGTTGGGAGGACGTGATCACGCCGTGCACTTCGACGAGCGCCACCTTCGGACCGGAGTCGCCCTGCAGCACGGTTTCGCGCAGTGGGCTCGTGCGGGTGACGGAACTCAAATCGAGGACGCAGCCAGACAGCAGCGCCGCGAGGGAGCATATCGCGAGGATTCTCATGGTGTGGATGTCTCTACCAGCGAACGACGGCGCTCGCCCAACTGAACCCGGAGCCGAAGGCCGTCAACGTCACGATCTTGCCCGCTTCGAGTAAACCCGTTTCGTTCGCTTCGGCCAACAGCATCGGCAGCGAGGCCGCCGAGCAATTGCCGTACTTCTGGATGTTGTTGAGGCACTTCTCCGCGGGGATGCCCAGCTGCTGAGCCACGTATTCGTTGATGCGAAGATTCGCCTGATGGAACAGGAACAGATCGACATCGTCGAGCTTGAGGCTGGCTGCGTTCAGGGTTGCGAGGAGAACTTCAGGCATTCGCGTCACCGCGTGCTTGAAGACGAAGCGTCCTTCCATGCGGGGGAAGATGCGGCCTTCGTCGATGATCGCCTGGGTCAAACGCGGGGACAACGCCGAGCCCGGCGCTTCGGTCCACAATTTTTCCGCGTGCTCGCCCTGGGCGTGCAGTCGCGTTTGCAGAATTCCACTGGAATCTTTTTCGTCTTCGTTGGCTTCGAGCACGAGGGCCCCGGCGCCGTCGCCGAATAACACCGATACCGCGCGGCCGCGGTCCGTAAACTCGAGCCCCGTCGAATGGACTTCGCACCCCACCACCAGCACCCGGCGGTATTGACCCGACCGGATGAAGGCGTCGGCGGTCGAAAGCGCGTACAGGAAACCACTGCACTGGGCCCGCAGATCGACACACGGCGTATCTTCCAGGCCCAACCGGCGCTGAAGGAAAAACGACGTACCCGGAAAGTCGTGTTCCGGGGAGAGCGTCGCCAGCAGAATCAATTCCATGTCGTCGGCGTCGAGTTCCGCGGACGCCAACGCGCGCTTCGAAGCTTCGAAGGCCAGGTCGGCGGGGGTCTCACCATCGACGAAGCGGCGCGTGGAGATCCCCGACCGCTGCTGAATCCATTCGTCGCTCGTGTCCATGAGCTTGGCCAAATCGTCGTTGGTGACGACGCGATCGGGAACGTACATCCCCGTACCGATGATCTTCGTGCGCACTGCCATGGCACCCTCCCGAGCTCGACCGCGTGGGTCAAATCTGCGGTTTGAAATTTTCTTCGTTGGACCCGAGGGGACGCGAGCGTCGGGTGATTTGGGGGTGGCCCCGACGGCCCTTCACAGGTGCTAGGTATGGCGAAAAAACCGCCACATCGCTACCCGCGCTGAGGGGCGCCGCACCTTCCTGCGGCAGGACGGATACTTACGGCGTGAGTGGCTTTGACTACGTGCTGATCGCTGCCTATGCGTTGCTGGTTCTCTGGATCGGGCTGCGGGCGAGCCGGCAAACCGCATCGGGCGACGACTACGTTCTCGCCGGGCGCAACATCCCCACTTGGCTCGCGTTCAGCTCGATGGTGGCCACCGAACTGTCGGCCGCGACCTTCATCGGTGTCCCCCAAGCCGCGTACCGCGGCGATTGGAGTTATCTCCAATTCGCCTTCGGTGCCTTCGCGGCCAAACTCATCATCGCCTGGCGGGTGATTCCGGTTTTCCATCGGCGCGGTGTCATCACCGTGTACGGCTTCCTCGGTGAGCGCTACGGACCCCGAACCCAGCGCGCGTCGGCGATCTTCTTCGTCGCGGGACGCCTACTCGCATCGGGGGTCCGACTCTTCATCGCCGCCCTGGCGGCCAGCGCCGTCACGGGGTGGCGAATCGAGATCGCGATTGCGGTAAGCGGCCTCGTGGCGGGGCTCTACACGGTCTGGGGGGGCATTCGCGCCGTGGTGTGGACCGATTCGCTCCAAGCTGCGGTCTTCATCGGTGGCGCCGTCGCGATGCTCGCCGCGGTGATCGGAAGCGCCCCCGGCGGCGCCGAAGAAATCTGGCGCTGGGCACAGGTGGACCAGCGAACACAGATCTTCCACGTCGATGCGTGGCTGTCGTGGACGAACACGCAACTGTTCGGCGTCGCCACCCTGGGCGGGTTCTTCCTCACCCTGGCGACCCACACCACCGACCACGACATGGTTCAACGCCTCTTGACCACGCGCGACGGCCGCAGCGGTGGACGCGCACTCGTCGCTTCCGCGCTCCTCAACTTTCCCCTCACGGCGTTGTTCCTCGCCGTGGGTACGGGGCTCGCGTTCTTCTACAGCACCCCGCCCGCCTACGACATCAGCGACACACCGCGCATCGTTCCCCTCTTCGCACTCGCGGAACTTCCCTCCGGAGCGCGCGGCCTGCTGTTTGCCGGGGTATTCGCCGCCGCCATGTCGAGCTTCGATTCCGCGATCTGCGCGATCGCGACCACCTGGGTCACCGACATCGCACCGCGGAAAGAGCGCCACCCGGACCCGCTGTTGCGCGCGAGGCGCGTTTCCGCGCTGTTCTGCGGACTGTTGATCGCAGCAGCGCTCGCCATGGTGGTGTACGAACGCGCCCTCGCCGACAACGGCCCTTCCCTATCCCTGGTCGAACTCGCGCTGTCCGCCATGACACTGGTGTACGGCGGCCTGCTGGGCGTGTTCGTTCGGGCCCTGTGGAGCCGGAAACCGCTCGCGGACCGGGCTGGGGTTGCGGGCCTGTGGGCGGGCACCGGCGTCGGCGTCGCCCTGTTCCTTCACCCGGTCGTGCTGGGCACAACCCTGCTGGCGTGGACGTGGTGGATTCCCGCAGCCGCCGCAATCTCGCTCGGCGTCGCGCGAAGCCTGGACCGAACCGCCCCGGCTCAATAGACGCGCTTGCTCGGGACCTCGGTCTTTGCGTACTTGTAGTTGGACACGACTCCGTTGGAGTCGAAGTAGACCATCAATTCGTGGGTGATGTTGTTCTTGTACTCGACGTTGACCGGCGGAAAAAAAATCGGCCGGACGAAGAACGACGCGATGGAGCGCACGATCCGCGAAAGCATTCCCGTGTCGCGTCGCGTTTCCTCTTCGTGAAGGTAGTTCCACTCCGCCCCGCCGTGGCCCCAGATCTCCACACTCTGCGGGTCGCCGAACATCCCGCGAACATCGTCGAGGGTCGTCACGCCCATTTGGATTTTCGCGATGCGATCCGCGTCGAAGGGCCTCCCGGTCGTCGAACACGCCCCCAGGAATCCGACTGCCGCTGCGAGGCAAAGAATCGCCCAGACGGGTTCGACGCGCGTTCGGCTCATGGGCCGGGTATACACCGCTCCCGGCTCAGGGTCGAGCCGTCAATCGCGCCCTTGCGAACGACGCGCGTCGGAACGATCCTCGGGTCCAGCGCAGATCCGGAAACCCAGGAGAGCCCCATGTCGACCCCTTATCGAATCATCGGTTTCGAACTTTCGCCCTACTCGGTCAAGGTCCGCTCCTATTTCCGATACAAAGAAATTTCCCATGAATGGATCAGTCGCAACGCGGGCAACATGGAGGAATTCACGCGTCGCGCAAAGTTGCCGTTGATTCCGCTCGTCATCACTCCCGACGACGAAGCCCTGCAAGACTCGACGCCGATTTTGGAAAAGCTGGAAGCGCAGTTTCCCGAACCGTCCATCCATCCCGAAGACCCCGCGCTGGCGTTCCTCTCCGCATTGATCGAAGAGTACGGCGACGAATGGGGGAACAAGGCCATGTTCCACTATCGCTGGTGGTACGAGGCGGACCAGGAATCGGCGGCCCAACGCATCGCTACTGGGAACCTACCGGGTGCGCCGGAAGAGGCGGTCGCCAAGATGGCGGCTGCGATTCGAAAGCGGATGGTTCCCCGGCTCTCCTTCGTGGGATCCCACGAAGGCACGCGGGACCAGATCGAGCGCTCCTACGAGCGAATGCTCGCGATCCTCGAGCCCCATCTCGAACAACGCCCCTACCTGTTCGGCGGGCGCCCTGCCTTCGGTGACTTCGGTTTGGCCCCGCAGCTCCAGCAATGTTTGAGTGACCCGACGGCCGGAGCCCGCATGCGCGAGGTTGCGCCCAATGCGGTCGCGTGGGTCGAGCGGATGCTTTCCCCGCAGGCCTCCGACGACTTCGAAGCGTGGAGCGACCTCGCCCCGACGCTGGCCCCCCTGCTGCGCGACGAAGTTGCGGGACTGTTTCTCCCCTGGTCGACCGCCAACGCCGAGGCCCTCGGCCGGGGCGACGCCGAGTTCAGCGTGGAGCTCGAAGGACAGCCGTATCAGCAAGCTGTGCAGAAGTACCACGCGCGATCCCTCGGCGTGCTGCGCGCTCGCTATCAGGCGGTAAAGGACCGAGCCGCCCTGGATCCGGTGCTCGAAGAGACCGGTTGCCTCCCGTGGGTCGCGTAGCCGAGTCCAGCGGGTCCCCCTGGGGATAAGCTTGCGCGTCCCCGTCGCAATTCTGCACAGGACCGATCCGTTTCTGCGCGAAAGCTCACCTATTCCCCCTTCCCTGCCACTCACCGAGAACATAGAGACGGCTCTCCAAATCTCCGTTCTACTTGAAACATGAGGTCTTTTTGCCTCATACTTGACTTTCACTGCACCCATTCATGCGGTTTGAGAGGATTTGAGACATGCCCCCCATAACCACCACACTGCGCGGCGCGCTCGCCGCCCTGGCCGCCGTAGTCCTGTTACCGGCCGCCGCCCACGCGGGTTCCATCCACGACTTCGTCATCTACGGCGTCGACAGCGTCATCATCGGTCACAGCACCCAGATCCTGTCCGGCGACGTCGGTGGCGAGACCAAGGTCAACTTCGCCTCGGGTGTGAAGGTCAACGGCGACGTCCACAGCGGTGGCAGCGTATTGACCCGCAAGAATGAAATCACCGGCAGCATCTTCGCCGCCGGCGACGTCAAGGTCGGCAACGTGACCCTGCACGGCGATATTCACAGCGGCGGCGACGTCACGACGATCGCCCACGGCGCCACGGTGATGGGGACCATTACCCAAAACCCCGGTTCCGATTTCCACTTCGGAAGCACGAGCTCGCACGGCGGCCATTCCTTCGGCAGTCCGACGGCGCCGATGTTGCCCGGCCTTCCGGGGGCGTCGGTGTTCTCCTCCGGCGGCGCCGGTGTGGTGACGGGTTCGAGCACGACGACGAACCTCTCGACGGGAAGCCACGGCGCCGTCGAACTCGGTGTCGGCAATACGTTGGTGCTGACGGCCGGAACCTACTTCTTGGATTCGTTCCACATGAAGAGCGGCGGAGAGATCGTCTACGACGTCACCGACGGCGAGATCAAGGTCTACGTCACGGGCGACTGGAAGGTGGGCTCGGGTCTCGACGTTCAGGTGATCGGCGGCCTTGCGAACCAGATCTTCACCGAGGTTCACGGCGACTTCAGAGAAGCCGGCGGCGCCTCCGTGGTCGGCGGGGTATTCGCGCCCTTCGGTTTGATCAAGCTGGGTTCCGGCGGTTCGAAATTCGACGTCGACGGTTTTCTCTGGGGACGCGAAGTCCGCCTCGAGCACAACGGTGCACTGGTCCACAATCCGGTTCCGGAACCCAGTGCCATCGCGCTGTTCTCGGTCGGGTTGGTCGCCCTGGGGTTGGGAGCGCGACGCAGGCTCACCGACAACGCCTAGGCGTTGGCTTCACGGTGCATTCGAACGCCTCGGCTTCGGCCGGGGCGTTTTTCGTTTGCGATCGGAAAGGCGCGGGCCCCTGGGCGCTAGCTCGCGGCGCCGAGGACTTCGCCCTCGTACTCGACCAGGGTGTCGTAGGTGCGGAACGGCCGTCCGGCAGCTGCATCCGCATCTGGGAGCGGAGTCGCTCCGCTCCCGTCGAGAATGCGCCCCACGAGCTGCCGTAGGGCGTCGAGCGGCGAGCCACCTTCGCCGACGAGTTGGCGCGGATCGAACCGATCGCTGCGAAAGCGAATCACGTGCAGGCACTCGGCCTCCAGGTCGAGCCAGTTCGTCATCAGGTCGACGATCAGCACCGGCTTTCCCTTGATGCCCTTCACCGCCGCCACCGCGACCGCATCGATATCCGCGAGGGTCACGACTTCCGTGTGCCCCGCCGTCGCGTCGAAGCGAAGGGCCTGGGCTTCGAGCACGCGCGGAACGCCTTCCTCGATCAGGAGCGCACGCGCGCCGAGTAGCCCGTCGAGGGAAAAATCGTCGTCGGGTTTTTCCTCGACGAGGGTCACCTCTTCGCCGAGTTGTTCGGGGTCGAAGACACCGTTCTCGCACGGTCCTTCCTCGAGGCTTCCCAGTGACGCGACCTCGTCCGGATCGAGCATCACGGTCTGATCCAAACCGAAACTCGGCTCGGAACCGACTTCGGGACGCAGCAGGTCCTCGTCCCCCCCGTGTTCCTCGCCCGGCTCCGAGAGCGCATCGGGATCCAACATCATCGTCTGGTCGAGTCCAAAATCGCTTTCGGGGGCTTCCTCGGGCATCTCGAGCGGGGCATCGAGATCGATTTCCGACGGGTCGAAGGCGGTGGGTTCTTCGCTGGCTGCGGCCGGCGTGTTTCCAAACCAGTCTGCCGCGCTCACCAGACCCCCGTCCTCGAGACCCTCCACCCCCAGATCTTCCTGGGCGGCCACGCGTTCCGCGGCCTGTTCGGTGGCGGTGGCGGGTCCGCGCCGCTTGTCGAGCTCACGCTCCATCTCGACGGCGATGGCTTCGATCTGAATTCGATCCGAGGGTCCGAGTTCGCCACTGTCGAAGGCCAGCTTCGCCGCGTCGAAGGCCAATTGCGGGTCGAGTTCGCGCGCCGCCTTGGCCACACGCACCGCGATGGCGGACATGACAGGCACCTCGCCCTCGAGGGCGCGATGCAGGGCGATGCGGGCGATGTCCGCCCGTCCCGTCTCGGCCAGGCGCGGGGCAATGCGCAACAGGAGTCCGCTCTCGGCCCGAAAGTCGGGTACGCGGCCCGCCAGTTCGACGAAATGACCGAGTGCCAACTCTTCCTCGCCACTGCGAAATTCGTCGTGCACCACGCGCACCATGGCGGCGGCGGCCTCCGAGGCACGCTCGAGGGCCGACGCGACATCCCAGAACGCCAGCGCGACATCGCGGTTCCGGGGTTGGCGACGCTGTTCCGCTTCGAGCATTTCGAACGCGGCCTCGTGGTCCTCGTTCTCCCGCGCCAACAACGCCTCTTCGAGCACGTTGTTCTCCGCAACCTGGACCTTGGCGTCGAGCTTTTCGTCGATGAAACGCTCTTCGATCCGAAAGTATTTGAGTCCGAGGGCGCCGAGAGCACCAAAGGCGAAACCGCCGACGTGGGCCCAGTGGGCGACGCCGCCGCCGCCGGCACCCGGTGCCACCGTGTCCATGATCTGGGCCGACAGGAGTTCCCAACCGAACCACAGGGGCAGCATCAACCAAGCGGGCGCCGTGAAGGTTCCGTAGAAGACCAACACGAACCAAAACAGGTAGGCGAAACGAATCTTCGTGCGGAAATAGCGCACGAGGAAGGCGCCCATCATGCCCGCGATGGCGCCCGACGCGCCCACCATGGGAATCTGCAGCGCGGGGTACCGAAGCGAGAACACCGCTGCCGCCGCCAGACCCGACACGAGATAGAAACTCGAATAGAGGGGCCTTCCCCAACGATCTTCGATGAAGGAACCCGTCAGGAACAGCAGCAGCATGTTGCCGATCAAGTGCATCCAGCCGCCGTGGAGGAACATGTGGGTCACGAACGTGATCGGACTCAGATCGCCGGTCACGAGCCCCCAGCTGCGCACCGGGTCCTTGTCGAGCTCGACGAACGCCTTGTCGATCAATTCGTCCAGTTGAATCTGCTGTTCGACACGCCGGAATTCCGGAATCTTCTTCTCGCCCCAGACCGCAACCGTGGCTTCGTAATCCGCACGAGCGAGTTCGACGAACTCGTTTCCCACCAGATCGCTGACGCGAACATCGAGGGCGAGGTAGGGATGCTGAAGGTAATAGGTGATGGCTTCCTGGAACTCGACTTCCGCCGCCTCGCGGGCCTGGTCGCCCACGTTGTTGGTCAGCATGAAGACGCCGAGGCAGATGGCCATGATCGTGTACGTCACCCAGGGGTGGCGACGCACGGAGGTGGAATCGTGTGTTATGGGGATGACGAACATGGGGGCCCCGGGGAGGGTGGTCGGCTTTCATCTTTTTACGGACGTCCCCATACCCGGCTGAAGTGCACGATCGTGTGCTACCCGGTGCACCCTGGACTTGAGTGGGGGAGATGTAGGAGTGGGCTCAGTACTTCGCTCGACCTATTCCACCGCGAATTCCCGACGTAGCGCTGCGCGCAATACCAGATACAGCGCCAACCCGATCGGGCCGAGCATGAACGTGAAGAACAGGCAGGGCAACAGGAGGCCGTGGGGAATCCGGTGCCTTGCCGCATCCCGCACCTCCCACGCACCCACGAACAAATCGAACACGAGATAGTGGATCCAGCCGGCGAGCACCGCTTGTGGACTCGTAAACAAAGCCATCACGCCCGCCAGGCTCGAAAAACCCGCGCCCTCGGGCGCAGTCGGGCTCGCGAACAACGCCCAGCCGTAGACCAGTGCCAACGCAATGGGAATCCAGGCCGCGTGCACGAGTCGTTGGGTCCATTCCCAGCGCGGTACCAGGGCGAGCAACAACCAGGCGGGTATGACGGCGAGATTGCAAACGCTGAACAGAGTTTCGAGGCTCACGACGCTCCTTTGATTTACAAAGAGCCTCCACCGTGATAAGGCTCGGCCATGAGTGTATCGATTCGTCACCCCGAACTCTTTGGCCTGTGCGAACAAAGTCTGACACTGTGTTTTTCCGTCGAAGACAACCAGGGGCCCGTGGACGCTCCGGTGCGGGTTCGCCTCGGCGGCGAAATCCGCGCGGAGACCGCGGGTGCGGGTCCCCGCTTCGTTCGGATCGAAGGTCTCGAACCGGACACGGAATACAGCCTCGCCCTCGAACTCGAAAACGGCGATTGCGCGGCACCGGATCGCTACTTTCCGAATTCGACCCGAACCTTCGCGCCGCCCGATGCCCGCTGTGTGGCGCGCTTCGCCACCCTCAACGACCTCCACTTCGGAGAACCCAAGTTCGGTGGCACCCTGCTCGAAAACGGAGACTACGGCCCCGAAGCCGCGGGATTTCCGGAAATTCGCGAATCCGAAGGCGACGTTCCCTATTGGCAATTCATGAACGAAGACGCCATCGCGGACATCAACGCCCTCGGCGTGGACTTCAGCATCATCAAGGGCGACATTGCGGACCGCGGCCGTCCGGACCAGTTCGAAATTGCGCGCCAGACCTTTGCGCAATTCAAGAACCCCCATCACGCATTTCTCGGGAACCACGACCACTATGCGGTCAACGAGGGATTGAACGTCGATGGCTACGCGCTGCTCGGACAACCGCGTGCGCCGCGGAGCTTCGTAGCGTCAGGCTGGCGTTTCGTACTGATCGACACCGTGGAGCCGGGAGAACACCACGGCATCTTCCCCGAGGATCGCTTGGCTTGGCTCGAAAGCGAACTCGCCGCCGGACGCGACGACAAGCTCCCCACCTTGATCTTCATGCACCATCAGCCGGTGCCTCCCGAACACCGAGATCGCTACCCCAACTCCATCGGAATCCGACCGGAGGATTCGATCCCGCTCCTCGAGTGCATCGGAACCCATCCCGAAGTGCGCGGCGTCCTGATCGGCCACACCCATCGCAATCGCGTTCGCACATACCCTCAGGCGGGTGCGATCCCGTTCATCGAGGTGCAATGCACCAAAGACTACCCCGGCGGGTTTGCCCACTACCGGCTCTTCGAAGACGGAAGCTTTCGTCAGGAGGTTCGAAGAACGTCGAGCCCCCGCGCCCTCGAGCACTCGACGCGCTGCCGAGACTTCTTTCGTGGCGGCTATCGCGATTTTGCCCTGGGGAGCATCCAGGCGCGCAGCTTCAGCGCTGCGCGACGATGAGCTGAGAGACGCCGAACCGCCGCACGCCGGGGATCGTTTCGCAGAAATTTGCCAGCGCCCGCGCCGCGGGGCGAACCGCCCCGATGAATCCCGGCTGCGCATTCGAGATGTTCTCGAAGGTTTGCCACACGAATCCCGTGGATTCGATCGCGAAACCCGCGGCGACGACCAAGCGCCGCAGCTCCCCGGGCCAATAGTTGCGCGCCCAATAGCGGAACCAACGCTGCCCCAAGCGGAGCGGTAGGTAGGGAATACCGGGGAGTGCAGGCGACAGTTTCCGATCGCTGCCCAGGCGATACACGCCGTGGGTCTCGAAGGGATACATGCGATTGGGCGCGAACAGGATCAGGCGTCCGCCGGGTTTCGTGACCCGATGCGCTTCGCTCAACGCAAGAGCGTCGTCGGGAACGTGTTCGAGCACTTCGTTGATGAGCACCGCGTCGAAGCTGGCGTCCGGGAATTCCAGCGACTGACTGTCACCGGCGCGGACCCAATCCGCTCCGGGATGACGTTGCGCGAACTGCGCGCGTTTCTCCGAATCGAATTCGATGCCAATGGCGAGAGCGCCAGCGTCTCGCAGAGCCACCACGTATTCCCCGGCACCGCAGCCACAATCCAAGATGCGTCGCCCTCGGACGCCACCGGGAATGCTGCGGATTCTCGCGAGACGCTTGGCCAGGTTCAAGGGCGTTGCGGTGTCGCCCCCTTCGATTCGAATCGATTGGTAGCCCGGCTTCGCACTCAAGGGGTGTTGCGCGGCGCCGCACCCACAGGTGGCGTCTGGGCCCGCAGGGCCGCGAGTCGGCGCTTGGCGTCGACATTGTCGGGTTCGAGCACCAACGCGCGTTCCAGATGATGGGCGGCGGTTCGGGGTTCGCCGTGCTTCGCAAGTAGACTCGCGAGGTTCAAATGGGCGTCCACCGTGTCGGGTCGAAGCCGCAGCACCGCGTCGTACTGTGCGCGCGCCTCGGCGTCGTGTCCCGCCAGGTGGAGGGACAACGCCAGGGTGTAGCGGGCTTCGAAGAGATCCGGATCGAGTTCCAGGGCGCGTTCCAGCTCCGCCGCCGCGGCTTCGTAATCCGCCCGCTCGAATAGGGCGCGAGCCCGATTGAAGCGGATGCGCGCATCCCTGGGATCGGATTCGACCGCTTTGCGGTAGTGCACCAACGCCCGATCGCTGCGACCCAGGGCGAGCAGGCTGTTGGCGAGATTGTTGTGCAACCAACCGTCGACGGGATCGAGCTGCAGCGCCCGGTCGTATTGATCCAACGCCGCCTCGTGCTCGCCCGCCCGGGCGAGGATCGTTCCCAGCATCTTGTGCGCCAGCGCATTGTTCTCCGTGACATTCAACGTGTGGGTAAAGAGCGTGCGACCGTCGACCCAATGCCGCAATTGGAAGCGGGTCGCCGTACCGAGCGCCACGAGGCAGGCGATCGACAACGCGACCACGGGAAGCGGATAGCGCCGCAGCGCGAGCCAGGGGAGACCGCCCGCCAACGCGATCGACAGCCCGACGGAGGGGAGGTAGGTGTAGCGATCCGCCATGGCCTGCCCGCCGACCTGAACCAATCCGATCACCGGCACCAGGGTTCCCAGGAACCACAGCCATCCCACCCACGCGGCTGGCGCGGATCGACGCGCTTTCCACAAGATTGCACTCAGCGCCGCCAGTCCGAGCGCGGCCAGGGCGGGCTTCCACGCCGCCAACCCGGCCGCCGCATGCGGGTAGTACGGTGCAAGCCCATCGGGCCAGAAGAAATTCTCGAGATATCCCACGTAGGCCATCAGCCCATTCTGCAGACGCGCCCACAGGGGCAGTGCCTCGATACTGCTGACGCTGCCCCCGGCTTGCTGGACGCGAAACGTCACGACGCAAGAAAGCGCCGCGAGGACGAAGAGTGGAATCTTCTCCGCAATCCAACGCGCAATACCGATCGAACGCTCTCCTGCCGAGAAACGCCGGAGCGGCCAATAGTCGAGCAGCATGAGGGCGAAGGGCAAGGTCACCAACATGGACTTCGCACACAGGCCAAGCGCGAAGAGCGCGACGACGCCAGCCATGCGAAGCGGGGTTGGGCGTGCCGCGTAGCCCGCATAGGCCCACAGCACCCCCATGGCGAGGAACACCGAAAGAACGTCCTTGCGCTCGGCCACCCAGGCCACGGATTCGACGCGCAGGGGGTGAAGGGCGAACACCGCCGCCCCCAGGGCGCTCCACCAGAGCCCACCCGTCGTGCGAACCAGAAAGGCGAACAGCAACGCACAGCTCGCGGCGTGGAGAATCAAGTTGGTCGCGTGGTGACCGCGGGGATCGACGCCGAACAGCTCGACATCCAACATGTGGGACAGCCAGGTCAGCGGGAACCAATTCGAATCGTGGCCGGTCGTGAACGCCCAGGCAACGCTCTGCCGCGTCAATCCCGAAAGCACCTGGGGGTTCTCGGTGACGTAGGTGTCGTCGTCGAAAACCAGGAACTGGTTATCGAGCGCCGGCGAGAACACCGCGAACGTACCGATCCCAAGCAGTGTCGCGAGGACGACCGCCGCGAAGAAGGACTTCGGGCGCGGGTCAGCCCGCCGTTTCTTTTGGACCGGTGATCGCGGCACCCACCCCCCCCAAGGCGAAACTTAGAGAAGCCACACGCTTCAGTCGACGAGGGGGACGATGTTTTGGAATCGAATCTGGAGCTCGGGGTCCGCTCCGCGTCGAATCGCCAGCGCGAGCAAATGTTCGGCTCCCATTTCCCGTTGTAGAAATTGCCAATCCGAGGCGTCGTCTCGAATGCCCGGACCGAAATCGATTCGAATCGCATCCCCGGCATCCAGGTCGTACCAGAATTCCTCCAGGGGCAACGAGATCCCCATGCCCCGCGCCTTGATGTAGGCCTCCTTGAGGGTCCAATATTCGAAGAAGCGCCGGCGCTGGAGACCTGTGGGCAGAGCGCGCAGCGCGCGCGCCTCGAAGGGCGCAAAGAATCGATCCGCGATTTCGACGGTTTGTCCCTTGCGATTCAAATTCTCGACATCGATCCCCAGGTCGCGATCCTGCGCCACGGCGCACACGATCAAGCCCGCCGTGTGGGACAAGTTGAACCGCAGGCCAGCGAAGGCAGCGGGTTCGAGAATCGACGGGCAGTCGTATTGGTTGACCTGAAAGGTCCAGGCCGGCGGATCGACCGGCGCGTAGCGCGACAGCACGGACCGAACGAGCGCCCGGGTGACGAGATATTGATGGCGGTCGCGAGCGAAATGAAAACGCTTCTGCTGGATCGATTCTTCCGCCGACAACAGCCCGTGATAGCGCTCGATCAAGGCTTCATCGTCGATCGGTTCCGGACAGACGCACCACACCTCCACGGTCTGGCGATCCAATGCACGCTCGCCTTCGATCACTCGGCCCTCAAGGCTTCGACGGGACGCAGGGCCGCCGCACGCCGGGCGGGCACGACGCCCGCCACCACCCCGGTGAGTGCGGAAACCACGAGCGCGGCCACCAGAAAACGAAGCGGGGTGTGGACCGGAAGGTTGCTCACGGTAAGGCCCAACAGCTGGGCGGCCCCGAGGCCCAACAGCAAACCGCAGACGCCCCCGACGACCGTAAGGATGACGGATTCGAGCAGGAACAAGCGCTGGATCTCGACGCCCGTGGCGCCGATCGCCCGCAACAACCCGATCTCCGACACGCGCTCACCGACCGCGATCCACATGATCGAAAAAATTCCGATCGCGCCCACGATGAGCGATATCCCCGCAATGGCCGCGACGGCGAACGTCACGGCGGAGATCACGTTGTCCATGACCTCGAGCATCGCTTCCTGGGTGGTAATCGTGAAATCCTCGTGACCGCGGTGGCGCTCGGTCAACATCTCGGTCACGCCTGCGACCACCGCGGCTCCGTCGGCGGTCGCGTGGTAGACGAGGTCGATTTCGAACAATTCATCCTGGTTGAAGAGCTGCATGGCCGTCGCTACCGGGACATAGGCGGAGTCGTCGATGTCGATCCCCAACATCCGCCCCTTGGGTGACATCACGCCGATCACGCGCAACCGAAAATCCCCGATGCGAACGAAGCGACCCAGGGCGTTTTCCTCGCCGAACAACTCGCGTCGGAGCTTCGGTCCGAGAACCGCGACCTGACCCGCGCGGCGCGGATCGCCCGCGGGTAGGAAGTTTCCCTGTCCGACGTCGAACTTCCATACCCTTGGCATGTCCGACGTCACTCCGTAGACGAAAACGCTGCGTCCGCGACCGTTGGCCCGGACCCGGGCCTGCCCCATGGAGAGCGGCACCACTTCACTCACCCCGGGGATTCGGCGCAGGGACTCCGCGTCGTCGATGGTGAGTTTGTGGGTCGTTCCGCCGAAAATCCCCGGCATCCCCATGGTGTCGGACTTGCCGGGATTGATGGCGATCACGTTCGTCCCAAACTGGGTGAATTGATCCATCATGTACTGCCGCAAGCCTTCGCCGATGGAGGTCAAGAGGATGACGGCCGCAATTCCAATCGCGATTCCGAGCGCGGACAGAAAGGCGCGCAAGCGATGCCCGCGCAGGGTCTGGATTCCGAGGCTCAAGTAGTCGCGGGTTTGCATGGATCAGCGCCTCGCGAGCGATGCCACGGGATCGAGATCCGTGGCGCGCCGCGCCGGCAGCAATCCAAAGAAGATGCCCGTTGCGAACGCCGTCGCCACCACCATCGCGATGGCCCAGAGTGGAGGTGTCGCGGGCAGCGTGGGATAAACGGCGACCAGGACCTGAACGAGAAGCCAGCCCAGGCAGACCCCCAGAATCGCCCCCCCGGTGGTGAGCAGGATCGCCTCAGTGAGAAACACGCCGAGAATCTGGAAACGCGTCGCCCCCAGGGCTTTCAACAGCCCCACTTCCGGGGTGCGCTCGGACACCGAAACCAACATCAGATTCATGATGCCAATCCCCGCCACAGAGAGCGAGATGGCCGCAATCCCGCCCAGGGCGGCGGTCAAGGCCGTAAGGATCTGCGAAAACGCACCCGCCACCGAATCCTCGCTGATGCAGGTGAAATCCTCTTCCTCGTGCCGGTCGGTCAGCACCTCGGTGATGCGGCGGCGAACGACCTCGAGGTCACCGTGATGCCGGGCCGACGCCATGATGCGGAACAGGGAGGTTCGATTGTAGAGCCGCATCCCGGACGCCACGGGGATGATGACCACTTCGTCGAGATCGAGCCCCATCTGCGTACCCTGGGATTCGAGCACGCCGATGACACGCGTGCGCCAATCTCCGATCCGCACCACTTTGCCCACCGGGAAGGTATTCCCGAACAACTCCGAGGCGATATCCGCTCCCAGCACCGCCACCGCGTCGCCGCGATCCATGGCCCCTTCCGGAAGAAAACGCCCCATGGAGACCCGCAACCCGCGAATGCTCTTCATGGCCTCGGTGGTCCCGAGAACCGTCGATCGGCGGCGACGCTCCTGGTGGGCGATCAGACTTTCGCCGATCGTCACCGGCGCGAGTTCGCGGATCTGGGTCACTTGTCGCGCAAGCGCTTCGGCATCCTCGAGCGTCAGATCGTTGGGTGCACCGCCGACGCCCGAAAAGCCCGTGGTTTCGTTCTTGCCGGGCATCACGATGATGAGATTCTTCCCCAGGGCTTCGAATTGTTGCGAGACGTAGATGCGCGCGCCCTCCCCCAACGCGGTCAAGAGAATCACCGCCGCCACACCCACCGTGACTCCGATCAAGCTGAGGAAGGTGCGCCGACGCTGGCGCGAAAGTGCCGTCCAGGCGAAGCCGATGAAGTCCGCCCCGGTCACGGGGTGGCCTCGAGAACCTTGGAACGGTGAAGGGTCTCGGAGAGCTCCGAGCCCGCGATCCGATTCACGATCCGGCCGTCCCGCATGAGGAGCACGCGCTTGGCGCGCGCCGCCATGTTCGGATCGTGGGTCACGACGACGAGCGTCAGCCCCTGGGCGTTCAGCTCCTCGAGCAACGCCACGACGGTGGCGCCGGATGCAGAATCGAGGTTTCCGGTCGGCTCGTCGGCGAGCAGGATCGCGGGACGCATGATGGTTGCTCGCGCAATTGCCACGCGTTGCGCTTCGCCGCCTGAAATTTCGTTGGGTCGATGGTCGGCGCGCTTCGCCAATCCCACGGTCTCGAGCGCCTCCAACGCGCGCTTACGGCGTTCGGCCACCGACACGCCGGCGAGCATCATCGGAAGCGCAACGTTCTCGACCGCCGAGAGCCGCGGAATCAAATGAAAGGACTGAAACACGAAACCGATCTTGTGTCGGCGGACCTCGGACAGCTCGTCCTCGGTAAGGCTCCCGACCTCACGCCCATCCAAGCGGTAGGTTCCGCTCGTCGGCTGGTCGAGACAGCCCATGACGTTGAGGAGCGTGGACTTCCCGGAACCCGACGGCCCCATCAGCGCCACGTAGTCGCCGGAGTCAATCGTCTCGTCGACATCGCGCAACGCGTGGAGCACTTCGCCGCCGACCTCGTATGCACGACCGACGCCAGACAATTCGATCACGCCCGGCCCTAACGCTCGAAGGTGGTCTCTTCGACCACGACCTTCGCGCCGTCTTTCACATCTTCGCTGTCCAGCGACACCACGACACGCTGCCCGGCTTCGAGGCCCGAAACGATTTCGACGAAGTCCCAGTTCTTGAGACCGGTTTCGACGGCTTGTTCGCGCAGAACTCCGTTGTCGGCCACGAGAACGCGGCCCCCATCGAGTACGGAGGGAGTCGGGATGCGCAACACATTGTCTCGGCTCGAGCGAATCACTTCGACGTCGGCGGACGTGCCGGGCAAGAGCGTGGCAGCGAACTCGCGATCGTCGAGTTCCACCTCGATTTCGACGGTTCGATTCTGCGCTTCGATGTCCAACACATAAGGAGCGACACGCACGACGCGACCGGCGAACTCGCGTTCGGGAAAGGAATCGATCGTGACCTTGACCTCCTGGTCTCGACGTACCGCCGAAGAGTCGACCTCGTCCATCGGTGCACTGACGTAGAGCGAAGAAATGTCGATCAAATCCACCACCGCGGGCGCCGTGAGCATCGGGGGCGATGGCGTCACCCATTCGCCCAACTCGACGCCGACTTCTGCAATCACGCCATCGAATGGTGCGCGGATCGTCAGCTTGTCGAGTTCCGCCTGGGCGGCCACGATCTGAGCCCGTTCGCGGTCCACCGATGCCGTCGCCGCACTACAGGTGGCGTGCGCTCCCTCCAAGACACTTTCGAGCTGATCCAGGGAATCCTTCGAGATGATGTTCTTGTCCGCAAGTTTGCGCTTGCGTTGCAGCTCGCGATCGGCCCGATCGCGCGCGATGCAGACCTCGCGTTGCCGCGCTTCGGCGACGCGCAGGCTTTCCTCGGCGAGCTTGAGTTGCGCGGTGTGGGACGTGGAATCGAGCAAGACCAGGACGTCGCCGGCTTGAACCACAGCGCCTTCCCGGACTTCGATGGCGACCACGCGCCCACCGACCTCGGCACTCAAATCCGCGCGCCGACGCGCCCGAATCGTTCCCGCCTTCGAATTCGTGATGGTGGATTCGACGCGCCCCAGCTCGGCGCGAACCGCTTTGACGGAAATCGGTTCGGTTCCCCACCAACCGAGCATTCGCGCGACGACAACCAACGCGGCAACCGCGATGATGCCCCTCAGCCACCAACGTCGCATGAATGTCCCTCTTGGGTAGGCGCAAGGCGGAGTCTAGCTCCCGCGGGTACCCACCTCAAACGCGCGCGTAGGCTCAACCGCATCCCGGCGCGAATCCCTTTGCGGGCCTTCCGAACAAGTAACCCTGCATGTAGTCACACCCGAGGTCCACGATCCGATCCCGTTCCGCCGGGCGCTCGATTCCTTCGGCAACGGTTTGGATTCCGAGTTCGCGACACAGCGAAGCCATGGATCCAATCAGACGACTCTTGGTCTGGGACATTTCGACATCGCGAACGAGCGACATGTCGAACTTCACGAATTCCGGGTGCAACAGCGCCAAGCTCGTCAGCCCCGCGTAGCCCGACCCGAGGTCGTCGATGGCGATGCGGAAACCGCGACGCCGCAACTCGGCCACCTTCTCCTCCACATCGACCACGGTTTCGAGCGATGCGCGCTCGGTGACTTCGAGCACGATTCGCTCGGCCCACGGGAACAGGGGGTCATCGTTGGAGAACAGATCCGGGTCGTTGAGGGACATCGGGTGCAGGTTGACGAGCAGAACCGTCCCATCCGGTGCGTTCGAAACCCGCTCCGCCACGCAGCGACGGATGGCTTGCTCGAGTTCCATCACGCAGCCCAATTGATCCGCGGTGTCGAACAGCGCCGGAGGGTTGCTTAGGGTCGAATGGCTCGAGCGCACCAACGCCTCGAAGCCGAAGGTGTCGCGTGGCCCAGCTCGGACGACCGGCTGGAACGCGATCCAAAGGGATCGCAACGCCTGCTCAAACGACTCCTCGAGCCCAGCCGCCAAGACGAGACCTCACCTGCAGGGGAATAAGGGGAAAATCGGTGAGGTGCGACGCGGACTTGAACTGGGCTTTCGCGCCCGGGAGTAAGCCTTCGGCGGTGCCTGCCGATACGAAATTTCGACATTCGCCACCCGTCCGACGCGACGCGCCGTTGTCTCCGGAGGCAGGGAAAGCTCAGAAAAGGAAAAAATTTTCCCCGCCGAGCGACGTCACCTGCAGGGTCTAGGCGGGATTTCCGACGGGAATTCCAGCGGTTTGCTCGACACCTGCACAGCACTGGAGGTGGCACGGCCTTTGCGATCGATGTGGACACGCGCTCAGGAGAACCAACATGGCCCGACAGACACGTAAGCAAGCTTTTACGCTGATGGAGTTGGTCGTCGTCATCGTCATCCTGGGGATCCTCGCCGCTATCGCCCTACCCCGGTACGTCGATACCGCGGCACGCGCCCACGAGACCACGTTCGAGACCACCCGCAGCGCCTTCGACTCGAGCGCCAAACTCATCCACGCCGTCTGGCTCACGAACCGGCGTCAGAATCCCGTGGATCGGGGCGACGGCGTGTTGATCTCCGTCACTAACGCGGGCTGGCCCGCCCTCGAGGATGCAGTCCAGGAGCCCGACGAAAGGATTGCGGTCCTCAACCTGTTCGGTGGCCTGGTCACCGGCGGCCTCGATACCGGTCCCGATGGAGATTGGGTCGTCACCCGCGTCGGCCCCCCGGTGTCCCCCAAGGCCCTGTTCACCTACTCGAACGGAAGTGCCTTTCGCTACGACCCCGCCACCGGCCAAACCGAAATCCTCCCCATCCCCTAGCTCCCTCCAAAGTACCTCCGATCGAGAGCGCCCCCCTGGGGGATTTCAGCGTTTTTCCCCTTTGGAACAAGACCTTGGGGAACATTCCCGTTGACAGCTTCCGTCAAGTTTGGTGGGATAGCCCCTCGGAGATTTTCAACGCACACGGGCCGCTCTCGTCGAGCGCCCCGTGCGTCCAAACGCGAGTCTTGGGAGTACAGAGATGACAAAGCGGTTCGGTCTTGTTTCGGTTCGAGGTTTGGCCCTCGGTGTATTGGCGGCGGGAGTCGCGCTTGGATCCACGGCCAGTCAGGCCCTCGAGATCCAGTTCAACGTCGCGATCGACTTGATCAGCCTCGCCCCCGAGCCCGAGGGACTCGCCATCGATCCCGGTGCGGGCCCCGGCGGCATCGACATTCTCTACGTAAGCCGCGAAATCCCCCAGGGCTTCAACGACATCACCGTCATCCAGAAAGTCGGCAGCGACGGTTCGGATCTCGGAAGCTTCACCGTCAACTTCGAAGCCATGCGGGGTCTCGACCTGCTCCCGAACGGCAACCTGCTCGCCTCGCTCGCCAAAGACCAGCGCGTCGTGGAAATCTCCGCCGTCGACGGCTCGGTGATTGCCGGCGGCATCGACATCAGCTTGCCGAGCGTCGGAGGTTTCCCACCGGAGAACGAGTCCGCGTTCTTCCACGTCGCAAACAACACGGTCTTCTTTGGCGACGAGGAAGGGGTCAATGAAAATGGCCGCATCATCGAGATTGGCCTCGACGGATCGGTTCTGAACAACTTTCCGACGCCGGGTGATCCCTTCGATGACCCCTCGGGCATGGATCTGTTCGGCAACCTCATCATGTTCTCCGACGACAGTTCCGGCGGTAATCGCTCGCGCATCTTCCTGATGGATCCCACCACGGGCGCCATCGTCGATCAGACCGAAGACATGCAGGGCCTCACGCTGAACATCGCCGGCTGCGACGAAATGCGCGACGGCGACGGCTGCAACGATCCCGAAGGCATCGCGGTCAACGGTCAGGAGTTCTGGGTCGTCTTCGAAGACCAGAGCATGCTCCTGGGCTTCACCGTCGTTCCGGAGCCTTCGACCTGGGTGCTCATGAGCCTCGGTACCCTCGGCCTGGCCGCCGCCCGGCGTCGTAGCCGCTCGCTCTAGGCTCGCGCGCGGGGCCATCGGAGCCCAACGACACCACTTTTCGATCCGCTGTGGCCACTCACAACAGAGGGAGAAGTGGGAGTCGTGAGCGGCAAACAATCGGCAGCACTATCCGACACCGCCATCGCGAACCGACCCGGTGTCGCGCATGCGCGATCTGGACTCGCGCGGGCCCGATCGGATTCGAATGCCCGCGCCGGCGCTGGGGGAATCCACGAACTCCTACAACGCGCCCGAGAGACCGCAACGGAGCTGGGCATGGCACCGCTCCTCGATCGGGTTCGCGCCGCCGAATGCGAAATGGGCGGGTCGGCTGGAAGCCGTGAAGACCCATGCGAAATCCACCGATTCCGTCGCGACGGGGATTTCTGGACCCTTCGCTACGGCGACCGCCTGTTGCGCCTCAAAGACCAGAAGGGCCTGCGCTACCTCGCCTGCCTGCTCGCCTCGCCCGGCGAGGAAGTCCATGCCGCAGAACTGATCGCGCTCACCCATCGAAGCCCGGACCCGGACGCTTCCCCGCGCGTCTCGGCCGCAGACGGCGGAGCGATCCTCGACCGCGAAGCCAAGCGAAGCTACCGCCGACGCCTCGACGAACTGCGGGCGGAGCGATCCCTTCTCCGGAAACGGCGCGAACCCGTCGAAAACGTGGAAGCCGAGATCGCGTTTCTCGACGCGGAACTCAATCGCGCCGTGGGGCTCTCCGGGCGAGACCGGACGCTGGGGTCCAACAGCGAGCGTGCTCGCGTCAGTGTCACGCGCAACCTTCGCTCCGCGATCGCCAATATCGCGAAACTCGACTCCAGTCTGGGAACTCACCTGACCTCTTCGATTCGCACGGGAATCTTCGTGTCCTATTGCCCGGCTCCCGACCTTCCGATCGCCTGGGACATCTAGGACCCCCCCTTTATCATGTTAAACCCGCCACTTGCGCGGGGTTCGACGCTCCCCGGATCGGCCCAGAAACCGGGCAACACCAAAAAATCGAAACGGTTTTTCGACGTTTTCAATCGCTCTTGGTGCCGATCGACCCGATTGATCTCAATAACCATCAGTCCCGGACGCGTGCCGACCTTCCCAGGGACAGACTCCCTATGAGATTCTGTTCCTGGGAGAAGCGACAGGTTTGAGTGAAGCACGAAGTCGAAATCTGGAGAGGGCCCCCTGGACGGACCGTTCCGCCGAACAAGCGCGCGGTTTCGTCGGGCGCGAGTCGATTCTCGAAGAGCTGAAATCCGCTGTCGACCACGTGGGCCACGGGTCCGGGCGGGCGATCATGCTGGTCGGCGAACCCGGGATCGGGAAGAGCCGCACCGCGGCGGAGATCGCCGAGTACGCGCGCGACGCCGGACTTCGAATCGTGACCGGTCGCTGTCAGGAAACCCCGGGAACACCGCCTTTCTGGCCCTGGGTCCAGGTGCTCCGAGATCTCACCCGCGACGTCGATGCCGAAGCACTTTGCCGCGAACTCGGCCCCGCCGCTTCGGTACTCGGGGAACTCATCCCGGAATTGCGCCGCCCGGCTGCACGCGGCGCTACGGATTCGCTGCTCGATTCCGAACAAACCCGCTTTCGGCTGTTCGATGGCATCACACTCTTTCTGAAGAAGCTCGGCCAAGACACGCCGTTGCTGCTTTTCCTCGATGACCTGCACTGGGCCGACCCCTCGACGGTCCTGCTCATGCGCTTCCTGACGCGCGAGATCGCGGATGCCAACCTGTTGGTACTCGGCTCCTACCGGGATCTGATCGCAACTCGGCCGGCCCCCGCCAACGATAGTTTCGAAAGCTTGCGCACACGGCCCACCTGCCGCCAAATCGCGCTCCGCGGGCTCTCCCTACAGGAAACCCAGCAGCTGATCGAAAATGTCGCGGGCACGCGCATTCCCAAAGCCCTCACCAAACGCATTCACGAGAAGACCGAAGGCAACCCGTTCTTCGTTACGGAAACCGTTCGGATGATGCTGTCGGAAGACACCATGGGCCATTCCTCCGCGGTCCAGCGCATTTCGCTTCCCCGCAGCGTTCGGGATCTGGTGCGTCACCGCTTCCAATACCTCTCCGAAGACATTCTCCACGTATTGCGCTGTGCCTGTGTAATCGGGCGCCGCTTCGATCTCTCCATCCTGGAACCGGTATCCCAGCAATCCCAATCCAATTTGCTCGCCACCCTCGACGCAGCCAGTCAGGCCCACGTCGTCACGGAGGTCGATGGCGTTCCGGGTCGCTATCGTTTTTCCCACGCCATTCTGCAGGACGCGCTCTACGAAGAGCTGACCGCCTCGCGCCGCTTGAGTCTCCATGCGCGCGTTGCCGAAGCCCTGGAAGCGCGCGCCGACGGAAACCTGGCCCCGTACCTTTCGGAGCTGTCCTACCACTTTTTCCAGGCCGCCCCCTTGGGCCAGGCCGATCGCGCAGTTCGGTATGCGCGTTGCGCGGCCGAACAAGCCCGCGACATGCTCGCCTACGAGCAAGCGGTCACCCACCTCGAACGCGCACTCCAGGCACTCGAACTTCGCACGGGTGCCGAAGATCGCGAACAGGCCGAGCTGACCGTCGCCCTGGGAAATGCTTGTGAGAGCGCCGGAGACGCAGCCAAGGCCCGGGCGGTGTTCGTCCGCGCTCTGGAGATTTCCAAGCGCGCCGGCCTCCATGTCCAGCGCGCTCAGGCGGCGCTCGGCCTGAGTAGCGTCGCGATCGACTACGAATGGGTCGAGAAATCTCTGGTGGACGAGATAGAAGGGGCCATCACGGCCCTGGGCGACGCCCACCGCGGACTCCGCGCAAAACTCACGAGCCGATTGTCGGTTGCCTTGGGGCTTTCCCGGGAACCGGAACGCTCGGACCGTTTGGGTCGCGAAGCCATCGAGTTGGCGCGCCTCGAGAACGAACCCAGCGTGCTGGCCTTCACGTTGCTCCAGCGTCAATGGACCGACTACGACCCCGCGCATGTCCACGAGCGTCTGGAGGGAGCCGGAGAAATCGTTCGTTTGGCGGAAAGCGCCAACGATCGGGTTCTGGAACTCGCCGGCCGCAGCTGGCGCCTCCTCGCACTGCTCGAAGTCGGCGACATCGCGGCCGCGGACGCAGAGCTCGAAATCTTCGCCGCTGGAGCGGAAGAGCTTCAGCGTCCGAGTTTCCTCTGGTCTGTATTGCGTTACCGCGCCCTGCGCGCGCTTCTCGATGGCCACTTCGAAGACGTCGAGCGTTTCGCCCAGGATGCAGCCAACATGGGCGAGCACTTCATCCCGCGCAGTGCGTCCCAGGTATTCACCGCGCAGATCTTCTTCGCGCGAACGCACCAGGGACGGCTTCGCGAACTCGAAGAACCCCTGAAACGGCGCGCATCCCAGTCTCCTACTCTGCCGGGCTGGCGCGCGACCTTGACGCGCGTCCACTGCGATCTCGGATATGTGGAAGCTGCGCGTGCGGAGTTGGAGCGCTTCGCCGCCAGTGGTTTCGATCGACTTCGAGACGATCGACACGGATTGTTCTCCTTGCTCCTGCTCGCGGAAACCGCCGCCGAGATTGGCGCGCGCGATCACGCGGAACGGCTCTACGCGATTCTCACGCCCCACGCGGAGCAGAACGCGACGCTCGGTCTGGGAATCGCCTGTTTGGGCTCGACCCATCACTACCTGGGCCTGCTCGCCGACGCTTGCGATCGCGGGTCCGACGCCGCCCGCCATTTCGAATCTGCTCTCGCGATGAATGCGCGGATGGGAGCTCGCCCCTGGATCGCCAACACCCAGGTCGCCTATGCCGAGATGCTGCGTCGACGCGGACTCGCCGACGACGAGCAACGCGCCCAGGATTTGTTGGCCCGCGCGCGCGAAACCGCGGACCAGCTCGGAATGGGGCGGCTGGTCGCCCGGCTCGGCAAGAGCCGGGAAGTCGCACCGGTGGCAACCGTCGCCTCGCCGCTACCGGCCCCGCTCGAAAACGAACTTCGGAAAGAGGGCGATTATTGGACGGTTGTGTTCGCGGGAAAAATGATCCGCGTGCGCGATCAAGTCGGACTCAGGTACATCGCTGAGCTGCTTCATCACCCGGGCGAAGAGTTTCACGCTGCAGCCCTCAACGCGGCGGTTCGCGGCAACACCGAACCTGTAAAAACCCATTCCAGCGACGCCGGCCCGATCCTCGACGACGCGGCCAAACGCGCCTATCGCGACCGCTTGCGCGACCTCCGCGAGGAACACGAAGAAGCCAGCGCCTTCAACGATCCCGAGCGCGCCCGCCTCCGCCAACAAGAGATCGACTTCATCTTGGCGGAATTGTCGGGGGCCATCGGCCTTGGGGGTCGCGACCGGAAATGCAACTCCGAGTCCGAACGCGCGCGCCTCAACGTCACCAAGGCGATCCGTTCCGCGCTGCGAAGACTCGCGGAACACCACGAAGCCCTGACCCAACACCTCAACGCGACGATCAAGACCGGGACCTTCGTCTCCTACAACCCGGACCCGCGCCTCGATATCCATTGGAATCTCTAGGAAATCGCGGTTTCGTGCCGCCGCGTGGCACTTTCGTGCCACATTAAGGCACGCCCAGTTCATATACGGTGGGAGAAGCGGGAAAAAATACAATCAGACTTGCCCCCCCAAGACCCTGTCGCACACCCTCTGCTGAGATGGGGCAGCCGGAAGCTTTCTCCCACCGTCCTCCCCTCCACACTTGTTCGGGGCCCCGGCCGCGATTGCGCTTCGGTCGGATCTGCCCGTGTTCGCATCCCATCGCGTGCCCCGGAATTGCACATTCGTGCCTTTCGAATCCACGCCCGGGTAGTGGGAGGTCAGGGACACACGACGCGCTAGTTCGGGCTGTTCTGTCCAAGCTGTCAGGTCGCACCCTCGGGGCAGCTCAAACTTCCAGCGATTGTGTGTCCCGCCCCCACTCCGCCTCTTCCTCGCCTCTATTCGCCGCTCCTCTTGCGGGATCCGTAATCGCCGAAGGGATCATCCCGATCGCGGACTGCCTGGCGGAACCCGACCTGCTCCGCTCGGCCGACGAAATCCAGACCCTCCTGGGTGTGGCGCGCGATTCCGTCGAACAGCGTTCCCAGGGTTCGGCTGTTGGCGAAGCCCATGTTCTCGACGGTTTGATTGCACAGCAGTTTCAACATGACGAGTTGATTGGTGGGCAAGCGCGCCATGCGTTTCGCCAGCGTCCAGGAACGCTCTCGGAGTTCCGCATCGGGCACGGTCTCCAGGATGAGACCGATTCTTGCGGCTTCCGGCGCAGGGATCTCGTCGCCGGTCAGGAGGTAGCGCTTCGCTTGCTCGAGGCCCATGCGGTAGACCCACATGTTGGTGGTCGGGGTTCCCCAAACGCGCGCGGGCGGATAACCAAACGACGCCCCTTCCCCGGCGACGACGAGGTCCGCACATAGCACCATGTCGGTGCCGCCACCGATGCACCAACCCTGGACGGCGGCAATCGTGGGTTTGCTCGCGTACCAGAGTTTCATGTAGGTCTCGACGAACTTCCCCATCATGCGCAGGTCCGACACCGAGTCCCAGACCCGCGACGGTCCTTCCCCCGTCTTTTCTTCGCTCGCCTGGGCCTTCGTCGACCAATCGAGCCCGTAGCCGGCGCAGAAGGCTTTCCCTTCCGCTTGCAGGAGAATCACGTGCGCTCGGCGATCCGCATCCCCTTCGTCGATCGCCGCTGCCAACTCGTCGCGCAATTCCGGCGTGATGGTGTTGTAGGCCTCCGGGCGACTGAGCGTGATGGCGAACACGCCATCCTCGACCTCGGTCCGGAGCGTGGTCCGACTCAAACGGGCGGCGCCGCGCCGACGGGAATCTCGATGCGGCTCTCGACCGACACGACGCCCGGCGTGTCGCGCGCAATGTCGATGGCGCGCTCGCGCAGTTCCTCGTTCGGAACCGTGCCGCTGAGCGTGACAACGCCTTTGCTGACGCGGGCGGAGATGGCGACGTCTTCGAGATCGTCGTCATCCAGGAGACGCTTTTGAATCAGGCGAAACAGCACCGCATCCGTGGCGCGCAGATCGATTTCATCCTCGGTATCGGCCAGCTTCTGTTCGGCGGTGTGGAGGACTTCGTAGGCCTGCTTGAGTTTCTCGTTGGCTGAATCGACGGCCTCGGCCTGCCGGTCGACATGCAACTGCGCATCCTCGACCGCCTTGCGTGCAACGGCGAGCCGTTCACTGGCGCGCTCCAGGGCTTCGACCTGATCTTCTCCGCCGCACCCCGTGCCCGCCAAAACCAACGCAAGTCCCAAACCGATCGCCCATCCTCGCATTTTTTCCGCCTCGTACATTCTGACTCTGTCCACGATTCCAATTCTTCCCGCACCACGGGGTGCGGGATTCGACAACGTAGCTCGCTCAGCGGGTCGAAGCTGCGGGGCCCCGCACCAGCCGAACCCGATTCGACCGGCCGTCGATTTCGACGCGCGGGGCGGGAAACATCCGCAGGCGTCCTCCGGACGTTTCACACCCCGACGCCAAGTCGAAGCGGTAGCCGTGCCAGGGGCAGACCACAGCCCCATTCTCGACGCGAGCGTCCTCCAGGGGACCCAGCATGTGGGGACAGACCGTGTCGTGCGCGACGAGGGTTCCCGCGCAGTCGAGGATGCGAACGCGCCGACCGAAGGCTTCGACGCACAGCGGAAGCCGACGCAGAAGCGCATCCCGGTCACCCAACTCGATGAAATCGATTTCGGCTGCGCCCGGCTTTGGCCGTCGGCCCAGCAACTCCGCGCGGCGAATCATCATGGCTTCATCTTGATCCCAGAGTTGGGTGTAGAGCGCCGTGTATCCGCGTCCAACCGCATCGCGCTCGGCGGGCGCGACGCCCGGAATGCAAAAATTCACTTCGATGTCCGTCGCGTCGGCGCCCGCGGCCTGGAGCTGCGTCCAGATTTCGGTCCCGATACCGGGACCTGACTCGGTCCTCGCCACGTAGCGTTGTGCATCGGATTCGATGCGGAGTGCGACTTCGATTTCCGGGGACGGATCGCCGTGAAGCCCGATTCGGGCGCGCCACCCCCAGCTGCCCGCTTCGAGCAATTCGATCCGCGCAAAGGCCTCGCGGTGCAACCACGGCAGATGTTCCCAATCGCGCACGTTCTCCCAGACGCGCTCGAGAGAAGCGCGAATGCGGCGCCGATAGATCGCTACGGAGTTCGATTGGTTTTCGTTCACGCGGTTCGTCTTCCGAACCGGGAGCCTACCAAAATTGCCACCACGGCCGGCGGAGACTCTCCTCGCAGCCCAGGAGCTGCCGACGATAGGCGGCGGCGCGCGTCGCCACCTTGCGCGCCAGGGAGCGCACGTGGGGTTGATCGCGGTAGCTGCCCCGCGCGTACCCACCCAGGCCCTCGTGATAGGCGAGGTACAGGGAGTAGGTGTCCGTCAGCGCGATCCCGAGCCGGGAATGGGCGCGGGCTGCGTACCAACCGATGAAGTCCACCGCGTCGGCGAAATCGTCGCGATCCGCTCCACGGTTCCCGGTCGCCTCCTTGTATTCCATCCACGTGCTTTCGAGGGCCTGGGAGTAGCCGTAGGCCGACGACAACCGGGGGCCGGGAAAGATCCACAGGAAGCGTCGACGCCGCGGCCGAACGTCGCCGCGAAAGCGCGATTCCTGGTGGACGATCGCGAGCTGCGTGGAGATGGGAAGCCCCCAGCGCTTTCGCGAACCCGCCGTGTCTTCATACCAATCGTCTTTCTCGTGCAGGATCGCGCAGGCATTGTCGAGGTTGCTTGGCGGCGACGTGACACAGCTCGTCCCGGCGAGCAACAGGATTCCCGTCAGCGCGATCCCACGCAGTGAGGGTCCGGTCATGGCGAAGGGTTAGCAGGCGGGTCCTTCGCATTCCAAAGGACAGGCCCCGCAACGCGGGCCCGGGGCGCGATTGAAGAGCGTCAGCGCGCGGCCCAGATCTGCCGCACCGATGAATTGTCCCGCATTGTCGAGATCGAAGATCGCGCAGGGGAGATTTCGCTGGAGCCCACAATCTTGGCCGGACCGATCGCGATTGAAGGAACTTTGCTGGGCGACGAGGTCCGGCCCCCCGACCACCAGGCCGCCGGCCAGGAATTTGGCGTCGCAGGCATTGCCGAAGCCATCTCCATCATCGTCCAATTGACCCCCGGTCGAGGATTGAAAGGCTTCCCGGTCCGGCGTTCCCAGGTCCCCGAGGCGCGGGTTGAACCGGTCCACGCAGTTGTCGCAAACATCCCCCACGCCGTCGTCGTCCTCGTCGGCTTGATTCGTATTCGCGTGGGCGGGGCAATTGTCTTCGCTGTCCAAGACGCCATCCTGGTCCGCATCCGCGGGCCCCACCAGGGGCAGCGCGAAGACGTCGACGGGACTCCCGAACGCCATGCCGTGGCCTTCGCTCTCGAGAATTTCGAAACGCGTCGGTCCCGCGCCCGTCACGATCAGCGCCGCATTCCCGAGTGGGGTCCTGCGATGCCAATGCGCATCGACTCCCAGCCCCTGCAGGGTTGGATCGCTCGCGATCGATTCAGCGAGCGCCCGCGCCACTTCCTCGGGAGCGTCACCGTCGCCGATTTCGAGCTGCGGTCCGACCAGAGAGACGAAACGCCCGTGGCCACAGACCGGCTCGGGCTCCGCATGCTCGAATTTCGTGTCATCGAGCTGAAACCCGCCACACGCCCCCTGGCTATCCCACGGTAGGGTTACGGGGTCGCCCACGTGTAGCGCACCCGGCGTCGCCGCTTCGGGCAGTGCGAACGGGCCGTCCCGATGCCCATCGATCGGGTTGTCGACTTTCCAGAAGTCGTAGGTTCCCGGCACGTCGCGCGGCGCCAGCGGATCGCCGGCATCTTCGGGAAGCCCGGCGTTGGCGAGCAGCGTACCCGACGCGCTCGCGGTCCCGGAAATCGCCACCGCGGCGAGAGCCCGCACACAACTCATGGCGTCGATGTCATCCTGCGCGCCCAAACCCAGAGCGGACCGGTCCACGTACACAGTGCTCCCCGCGTTCGAGCCAACCCGCCGGCTGAAGTTGGTGATGAAGATGTCCGACGGCGACGCCTGAAAGAGCGCGAGGGAAGGCGACCCGGGGGCCAGGGAATAGAGGGCCCAATCGTGTTGGCTGTTGCGAACGCCATCGAACTGGGCCGCCACATCGGAGACCCCGTGGCGCAGGAACGGAATGGGCAGACCCGCCTTCATGAGGCACAGCGCATCGATGTCGTCATTCAACGTCAGCCCGAGGTCCGTGTCCGCGAAGGCGAAGATCCCGAGCCCCAGCGTGGGGTCGAACACCAGAATGTCCGCGGCAACGGCCCCCATCCCGGCCAGCGTGGGCGACCCGGGGGCCAGCGAGAAAAAGACCGGCCGCTCCGGCAGCGTATTCGAATCCGAATCGACCCCCGTCGGGCTGCTCAGATCGAGGGCTGCAACTCCGCTCCCGGTGAGTCCCAACTCTGCGGGTTCGATCAAGCGCTCGTGGCCATCCGTGAAGGCCGAGATGAAAACAGGCTCTTCAGCCTGGGCCATCGCCTTCGAAAACGCGATTCGTGTCACACTCGGATCGTCGATGGTCTCCAATCCGAAAGACAACGCGTCGATGACGTCCTCGTCGAGGAGGGAAAGACGCACGGCCGGAATCGCGGGGGGCGGATCGCTTCCCACCCCCTGCAGCAGCGCGTCGTCGCCCGCGACCGCGGTCAGCGTGTGGGGAAAGCTCAGGCGGAGCGCATCGGAGATCGAGGCAAACGAGGGCACACTCGGATCGTCCGCATTCCGCAGGGCCATGGGCCCGGTCGCGATCCAGCTTTCGAACAGCGGCGGGAGTGCTGCGAGGGAGGGAACCGTCACGCGAACTTCCGTTTCCGTGACGAGGTCGACGGGAAAATTTTCGACTTCGATCCGCAAGGCCAGGTCGACGAAACCCGAAACCGGAAACACGCACGGCGTTCCCGCGGACTGCAATTCGCCCGCGGCGCTGCGCGCCGGATCGTGGGTCACGCGGATGGCGCCGAAGGGCGAAGCTTCCCCGACTGCACGCAGCCCCACCACTTCGATCGCGATCCGGCAGTTCGATGCTTCGGGGGCCTGGGGTGCGCTCCGCATCCACACCAGGGACCCCGTCAGGTCGAGATCCGCCTCTCCGATCCCCAGGATCTCCAGCCGGAAATTCAGGTTCAGACCCACCGCGTCCCCACGAGCAAAGGGAAGCGGAGTCTGGGCCCGGGCACTGCCGCCCGCCAGAGCCGCGAGCAATCCGATAACCGGCCAGAAAACCATCGAAAAGCGCTGGATCAGTGGCTTCCCCGAGGACTCCATAAGGTGCTTTTAGCCTACATGGCCCAAACCCAGCAAATCTTACGGCAGTCTCAGGCGGACTCCAACCAGGACCCCGGCCGGTGTTCCCACGGTCTCCAAGCCATCTGCGGTTTTCCCCACCGCATAGCCTCGATCGAACAGGTTCTCCCCGGCCAGATAGGCTTCGAGGCCCGGGAGCAATTCCCGCGACAGCACCGCGTCGACAACCGGGTAATCGTCCAGGCGGAGCGTGTTGCGATCGTCTTCGAACTGGGCGCCCACGTGACGCAAGGCGACGGTCAGCGTAAACCAACGCGGGTTGGCGTATTGCACCTCGAGCGCGAAGGCGTGACGCGGCGTCTGCAAGATGGAATTGCCCTCGAGGCTGCCGGGCGACGCCCGCAGGATCTCGGCGTCGTTGAAGACGTAGCTCCCCCACACGGTCCAATGCGAAAACGGGTGCAACTCGAATTCGAACTCGACGCCGCGATTGCGCGTCTTTCCCAGGTTCATGCGCTGGCGGCAGGTGCCGCCGTTGGGGACGAAACCGCACGGTGCGATCGCAGCCCCAACGCCTTCCCCGAGCGTCACGTTCGCAATGGCGTCTTCCAATTCGTTCCAGAAAGCCGTGATCCGAGCGCTCCCCCGGTCGTCGGCGTAGAGCCAGGCGAGCTCTCCTCCCAACAAACGCTCGGGATCGAGATCCGGATTCGCCTCGGTGATGTCATTGCGAACCCGAAAGGGCCGGTAGAGTTCGTTCAACGTCGGCACCCGAAAGCCCTGGTGGAACGTGGCGCGCACGGCCATGTGGTCGCCCCACTCGCGGGAGACGGCCACGCGCGGGCTCGCGAGCACCCGTTCGCGAGAGCGGAAATTCTGGTCGCGAACCTGTGCGCCGGTCTGAAAATCGCGTTCCCGGCGAAACCCGTCGAAGCTGCGCCAGAAGTCCACGCGCCCCCCCAGCGCGAGCTGCCAGCCCGCTGCGGGGGAGAAGACGTCTTCGGCGTAGAAGCCCGACAACAGCTGGTCGCCGCCGGCCTTGCGGCGCCGGGTGAACCCCGCGCCCAGGTTCCGGAAGTCTTCGCGGGTCGCACCGAAACGCCATTCCGTATTCACTCCCGCCGCGAGCTGGTGTGCGCCGACGGTATGGCTCCAGCGGATCCGCGTGCCGAGGCGCCCGGAGGGAACATCGAATTGATCCAGTGCGGGACTTTCGCTGGAACGGTCCGCGGCCTGACTCGAAAACAAACTTTCGAATTGCTGGCGTTCGCCGAACACGTTCAGTTCGAGCTGCCCGCAATCCCCTAGATCGAATTCTCCCCCGCCGCGCAAGGCCCCGGAACGCGTTCGATTGTCCGTCAGTTCGGTTCCATTGGTGCGATCTTCGCGAAACAGCTGCGCGTCCACGCGCCCGCGTGCACGCGGTGTCCACGCGTAATCGACACGACCGCGCAGGGCCATTTGCTCGGCCTCCGCCCGGCTGTCGATGGCGCCGCGCTGCCCGGAAGCCACGGGCGTATAGCCGTTGCTGTCGAAGTAGCGTCCCGACAACGCAGCCCCCGCCGCACCGCGCGTACCCCCGGTCCAGAATTCGGCGCGCTTTCGGCTGCGATTGCCCGCCTCCGCGCGCGCCGCCACCCCCGCGTCCGCGGGCGCGCGGGTTCGAATGTCGATCACGCCGCCGAGGGCGCCGTCGCCCCAACCCGGCGCCCCGGAACCGCGCAACACTTCGATGCGTTCGATGCTTTCGAGCGGCAGCTTGCTCCAGTACACCCAGCCCCCGAAGGCATCGTTCAAGGGGACGCCGTCGACGACGACCAGGGCTCGGCTCGCGCCACTCGGCCCCGCCACGCGCAGGGAGGCGCCCTGGGCCGTCGGGTGCGCGACCTGGCTGCTGGTCCTTCGGAACAAGCGGAAACCCGGCAACCGACGCAGCACGTCGTCGAGGGTCTGTCCCGGATTGGCGTCGAGATCGGCCCGCGTGAGCACCGTGACATCGGCGGCAATGCGATCGCCCGGGCGCGTGCTGCGTTCGACCTCGATCCGGACCGGTGGAACGCGCAGCGCGGGCTCCGCCTCGGCCCGAATCGGAGCGAATCCGCATCCGATCAGAAGAACTGCCGCTCGCAAGTGCCTATTCGTCATGGCCCGCCCAACATTTCCGAACTCTCTATACTGAGCCGCCAACGTTAGCTCGTGGGGGGGAGCCTCTGAAGCGCTGGGATCGCTACGACAAATTCTCTCTGTTGGGTCTCCTCGGGGCACTCGCCGCGGTGGTATGGACCTTCGGAGACTACGGTATCCCTTCCGACGAGCCCTATTACAACGAATATGGGAAGTACGTACTCGCCTACTACACCTCGGGCCTCGAGGACCGGCGGGCCTTCGATTATCTGCCGGATCACAACATGTATCTGTATGGGGGGCTGTTCGACGGTGTGGCGGCCCTCGCGAACCGCCTCTCCCCGCTCGGCGAGTACGAGACCCGCCACCTGCTGAACCCGCTGGTGGGAATCCTCGGCATCGTGGGTTGCTGGCTGCTCGGACGCTCATTGGCGGGGCCGCGAGCGGCCTTTCTCGCCGCTGCGCTGCTGTTTCTGACGCCCAGTTATTACGGTCACATGTTCAACAACCCCAAAGACATCCCGTTCGCGGTGGGTGTGGTGTGGTCCCTCGCGTTGGGGACGCGCGCGATGGGTTGGCTCCCCAAGGTCCCCTGGAGACTCACACTCGGACTGGGGATCGCCATGGGGATGGCGCTCGGTGTGCGGGTCGGGGGATTCTTTCTACCCATCTATTTGGCTGTGGTGGGTCTTCTTTATCTGATTCTGCTCGCAATCCGCGAGCGGCGCTTCGCCTGGCGGGAAGCACGCGACACCGTCGTGCGTTTCTTGCTGCCCGCGGTCGCGGTCGCCTATGGGGTGATGCTGTTGCTGTGGCCCTGGGCCCAACAGGACCCCTTCGCCAACCCCTGGCGCGCCATCACGGTATTCAGCGACTACCCCTGGGGCGGTCCCGTGCTCCTGGCGGGCCGCACGGTGGCGGCCGACAACCTGCCTTGGAATTACTTGTTTCTGTATTTCGGTGCCAAGCTTCCGGAGGTCGTTCTGCTCGGCGCAGTCGCCGCCACCGGGCTGTTCGGATTCGCGAGCGTCGAGGCCTTGCGCGGACGCGGGCGTTTGGACCGCTACCTCCCGCCCGCCCTGCTCGCCTGCTCGATCGCGGCTCCGTTCACCTACTTCCTTGTGTTGCGCCCGAACGCCTACGACGGCATTCGCCAATTCCTCTTCCTCTTGCCGCTTCTCGCCGCCGCTGCGGCGGTTGGTTTCGACGCGGTGTGGAGCTGGCTCGGCGCGCGTTCGGAATTCGCCGCGCGCTTGCTCGCGGTCGCAATCGTTTGTGCTGGCGGATTTCAGATCCAGCGACTTGCGGTCCTGCATCCCCACCAATACGTTTTCTACAACGCGCTGGTGGGCGGAACCGCCGGTGCCCAGGGACGCTACGAACTCGACTACTGGGGAAACTCCCTGTCCGAAGCCGCGCGCGCACTCGCGGCCTTCGTGGAAGCGGAGGGCAGCCCCGGCCCCTTTCGTGTGCAAGTTTGCGGCAACCCGATTTCCACCACCTACTTCCTGCCCCCGGGACTCGAACTCGCGCGCGAACCGCGCAGCGCGGATTTCTTCATCGCCTACACGCGTTTCAATTGCCACAAGAAATTGTCGGGACGCGAGATCGCGCGCATCGAACGCGCAGGCGCTCTGCTCAGCGTCGTGAAAGATCGACGAAAAGTTCGCCCCACTTCCTGACGCTCGTCCGCGACCTCCACGTCGATCGGATTTCGCTCGCGCAATCGCGCCTCAAGCTCGCCCCGGCGCAACCGAACTATGTGTTGAATATCACCCTGAACCGGGCACTGATCTGGCTTGGGATCGTGAATTCGAGCAGCGTCACGACGCCGGCTCCGCGAACAGGCAAAGCCGCCGAAAGGCGGTCGCGCAAAGCCAGTGCCCGACCTCGGCGCGTGCCGAGAGGGTCGAACGGTTGTCGAAAGGAGTCCCCGCGATGGGACGTAGTTCCAAAGAAAACACCCTCCGCATCCCGACACGGGAATCGATCGCGATCGGGCTTCTGCTCGCGATTCTTTGGATCGTCGCCCTCGCACCGCGCCCGGCCGCGGCGACCTACGACCAATGCATCGCGGTCGACACACCGGGTCAGGAAACCGTCGCCTATTGGCGCCTGGGTGAGAACGTCAACCTGCCGGGCATCGGCGGTGTTTCGGATCAGGTCGGCACCTCCGACGGCGCATTCAAACACGAAGGCCAGATCGTGTTCGACAACCCCGGCCGCACCCACGACGGCTCCTTCTCGAAGGGCTTCAACCTCGGTGACAATTGCGGCCGCAACGACGCACCGGCGTCGTTCTTCGTCTACGACCCGGACGAATATGCAACCGGTCCGCACCAATATCACTTCGAAAACAGCGCCACTCAGCTCGGTACGGGCACCCTGAGTTTCTTCGTCAAACCCGACACCTTGAATCACGAACCGGAAAAAGACAGCGGGATCGGGATGGATGGCGTCATCGTCTCGCGTTACAACATCTTGGAAATGTACGCGGGCTACACCGGGATCGCGCCCAACCATGGCCGGAACGAGTTTGGCTTCGAAATCGTACTCGACTACAACGACACCACGACCGACGATCCCCACATCGAAATCAAGATCTACTCCATTACCTCGGAGTTCGGCCCGATCCAGCTCAACAATGTCGTCACCCTTCGCTCGCCGGACCCGATCCCGCGAGAAGAGTGGTCGTTCGTCGCGTTTTCCTGGAAGGCGAACGGCGATCTCTCGCTTTTCGTCGAAGGAGAAGCCGACGGCCACGTCGTCTACGAGGTCGATTCCGAGAATTACACGCACCCCGACTCGGGCCGTCCCTTCAGCCTGATCGACAACACCATGCCCATGGTGTTCGGCACGAGTCGCAAGGTCAGTCTTCTCGGCCAATTCGACAACCTCGACAAAGACCGTCAGCTGTGTGCCAGCCTCGACGAGATCGCCGTCATGAAGTGGGTTCCGACGGAAACCCAGTGGGACATCCGACTCAAGTGCATCGGGGGAACCAAGGCTTTCCCGGGTTGGTTCTCCACCAATGGCGCGGCCCAGGCCAATCCCGGACCGTCGCCGCCGGCGGTCACCACGAGTCCGTCGCCGATCACCTGGAGAGCCGCGGCGCTGATGCGCTTCCACCCACCCGATGACCCGAACGTCGAGGGGGGACACATCGACCATCACGATGCCTGGCCGGACCCGGAAAGTGGAACCGGGATTTGCAACGGTGCCTGTCGCATCAAGGGAGTTCACGTTCGCGAGAACGGGAACATCCTGCTCACGTATCACTCGGGCGAACGATTCGGAACCAACCCGGACGCCGTTAGCCAGCCGTTCATCAAGAATCACGAGGTCGGAGAATTCAATCCCGGCCCCGACGCCACCACGGATCTCTGGGGGCATCAGACGATCGAGCCCGGAAAGACGGTAAAAATTCTCGACCTCTGTGTCTGGGGCGGGCAGCAGCTCAACATCAACGCCATATCGGTTCATCCGGACCGCGACACGCTGATCGTCTCCACGGAAGCGCAACTGGGCAGCGCCGGCTACGGGCACTGTGCCGGTCAGCAGGCCATCAATCCCGATCTACCGGCCAGCGGCGTGACGGGCGATTACATCTTCAATGTCGGGGATGGCGACGCCATCGAGTACAACGGCCACGCCACTGCGGTCCCCATTCCGGCCTGGGAAGCCCGAACGTCGGACTACTTCGTAACGATTTCAAAGGCGGATGATGACGACGACGCGACTCCGGGCCCCGAACTTCTGCCCGGGGGAATGCGGCTTTTCTTCGCCGGTGATTCGGGAGAATTCGATCAAGAGAAATTCCGCAAGGATGAGAACGTCAACGCGATCCACGTGCGCCCCAATGGAAACATCGTCATGTCCACCACCTCGGCCGCCAGTGGCCAGGAGATCGGCGGCAAGTATTTCGAGCGGGGCGACATTCTCGAATTCAACCCCCATCCCTACCTCGTGGACGGGCTCGGTGGCTACCAGGCCCGCAAGATCTGGAACGAAGAGGCAATGTTCAAGAACGACGAGAACATCGGTGCCATCTCGCTGGACGAATTCGACGTCACCCTGGATCGTTTCACGGTCATCAACGAACCCACCGGACTGCATTGCGCGGACAACAAGGTGACGGTGATCGCGACCAATACCGCGGGAAACGTGCTCGCGGGCTACACGGGAACCATCATTCTGTTTTCGGGTTACGCGGGGGAGGGCTCGCACCTCGCCACCTGGTCGACCACCGATGGCGCCAACCCGGTCAACATGGGCACCGTGTATGGAGCCTTGTTTGCCACCTACACCTTCGCACCCGAAGACCAGGGATCCGTCGAGTTCACATTCCGCCAAGAATTCGGCCATTCCGGCGAGACCTACGCGGGCCGAAAAATTGTCCCCTATGTGCAGCAGATGGGAGACGCAACGCTCAACGGAACGGGGCAAGAGATCACCCTCTACCCTGTCGCCCTGACCCTGACCAACGAAGCCGTGGACGAGACCGATCCAGAGCTGGAGCTGACGACCGACGCCATGATCGCCGGGATGCCAAACACACTGCACCTGACCGCCTACGGGAGCGAAAACCCCAGCGAAGCATGCGCGGTGGTCGAGAGCTACACGGGCACCAAGTCGTTGGCGTCCTTTTGGATCCCCGTGTCTCCCGATGCGGCCAACATCGATCCGAACCGCGTTCCCCTTACCTTCGAGAATGGCGAGAACACGGTGACGATCAACGGCGGTTCCTTCCCAGAAATCGAATTCACGAATGGCCGGGCCGTACTCGACAACCTTCAGTACGACGAAGTCGGGACGGTAAATTTGTATTTGCTCGATATCGAGCCGGGATCGATCGCCGGTTCGGATCAACCCTTCGGCGTCCTCGGACTCTGGGGGCAGCAGCTCACCTTCGGACCCCACCACTTCGAAATCAGCGGTGGCGCACGAGAACCGCTCGCGGGTCTGGGCGAAGGCACGGTACTCGAAGACACCGATTGGGTCGCCTACGCGGGCGAACCGTTCAATTTCACCGTCACGGCGAAGAACGCAAAAGACGCAACCACGAAGAACTTCGGCCATGAACTCACGCCGCAAACGATCGATCTGCTCTACACGATGACCGAACCCGATCCCGAGCTGGCGGTCAACAAACCAACCCTCCAAACCGATTGCGCGGGCTGCTCGGATTTCGTGTTCAGCGGGGGGGTCGCGACCGCGGCCGTGTCCTGGGACGCCGTCGGAACCATTCAGATCAACGCGGACGTGAACAATCACTTGACGACGGGCTACCTCGACAAGAACCTGGTCGCCGTCGACAAAACGACCTTTGGCAAGTCCTATCGATTCTCTCCAGCGTACTTTTCCGTCGATACAGCGGCAGAGGCAACGAACGTTACGCCCGCCAACACCACATGCACCGATGGATCGCACTTCACGTACGCGAATCAAGGTTTCGACGCGGAGGTGACGTTGCAGGCGCGTACGGCGAACGACACCCTTGCACAGAACTACCACAGCCAGTGGATCACCCACGAATGGGATGCCGCGTCTCCGGCATCGCTCAACCTCGGCCTGGTCGACCAGCAGTCGGTGGATGAGTCCGACACCCTCGACGATGATGAGACAAACGTTTTCTGGCATACGGCCCAATGGGAAAACGGGACCGGGAAGGTCGGTATCAACCTCACTTCGGAATATGACGGCCCCGCAAAGACCGTCACCGTCCAATTGGACGCGATCTCCCTCGATGCGGATGGTGCGGTGCTTCAGGGCGGGGTTGCCGTTCCCGTGGGCGACACGGAAATCCGCGTCGGACGAATCCACATTCCCAACGCGTATGGGTCCGAACTGGAAGACCTCGAGGTGCCCATTCGGATCGAATACAAGACCGACTTCAACGGAAACGTAGCCTGGGTGCGCAACGAAGCCGATGTGTCGTGCACCCAAGACGTACTCGCAGCGGCCGCCGTCGCGGCCACCGGGAGTTCGGACCCCGAAGACATGATTGCGCACTTCTTGGAGGGTGGGCTCGCACCCTACACTTCCGAGGACGAAGACCTCCGAAACGCAACGGCGTGGACGGAGCTGCCGTCCTTCGTCGGGGGAGAAACAACGGCTGTGCTCGGAGCCCCCGCATCCGATGATCTGCAGGGAAGCCTGGGGATCACCTTCGACAACGCTCCCGTCCATCTCCAACCGCCGCCCGAGCCGAGCAAGGCCACCTTCGGCATTCACAAAGCCAGCCGGAAGCGCGTCTTCATTCGCGAGGTTTACTGAGGCCACGCGTGGCGCTTCCGCGCGCTGCGTAATTCGGGAGCAGGGGCTTCGCGAAGCGGTTCCAACGGCGAAGAAGCCGCGCGATCCGCATCGCGATCGATGTGCGCGCATCGCTCCCCCTTCCCTTCTACGAAATCTTTTTCGCAGCGGATTTTCTCGCTCAAGTTCGGTCCGATTCCGCCGAACTGTGTAGCGGATATCACCTCATGTGGGCGATTGCCTACGTCGGGTCCCGCAAGAGCGGCACACCGTGCCGGCTCCGCGAAGAGGCAAAGCCGTCGAAAGGCGGTGGCGCAAAGCCAGTGCCCTCACTCGGCGATGGCCGAACGGGTCGAACGGTTGGCGAAAGGAGCTTGTTAGACATGCGAAGCAATCCCCGCGAGTGCGCGCTTCGATTCACCCTCACCCGCACCGAAACCATCGGTTTCCTGCTGGCCATCCTCTGGATCGCCGCCCTGGCGCCGCGCCCCGCTGCGGCGACCTACGAAGAGTGCATGGGTGTCAACACGCCGGACGCCATCGACGACGACACGGTCGCATATTGGCGCATGGGCGAGAACGTCAACCTGGCGGGCGTCGGCGGCGTGAGCGACCAGATTGGGACCACCGATGGCGAGTACTGGCGAGAGGGCCAGGTCGACTTCCAGCATCCGGGACGCACCCACGACGGCAACTTCGCGAAGGGCTTCAACCTCGGCGAGGATTGCGGGGTTCAGAACAACGAACCCGTCGCCCATGTTCGAATTTACGACCCCACCCCCTACGCGACCAACCCGCTTCTCTACAATCTCGCGAACCCGGCGACGCAGCTCGACCGGGGCACGATCAGTTTCTTCATCAAGCCCGATGAGTTCGTCAACATCAATCGACAGAACGATCAGCCCCTCAACGGTACGATCATATCCCGCTACAACGAGAACGAGATGGCCGCGGGTTACGCCGGATCCCACGGAATTCCCCTGGGTTCGAACGAGTTCGGCTTCGAGATCATTCTGAATTATCGCTACACGGAAGATCCAAGCAACGATCCCATCCAACTCGCGCCGGACCAGATCGCCGACCGCGATCCGGTGATTCAGGTCAATTTCTACCACGTCGACGAATTTGGAATTCCGGGGCCGGTCCACGAAGCCCAACTCCAATCCGATCGAATCCCCCGCGAAGAATGGACGTTCGTGGCCTTCTCCTGGCAGCCGACCGCACCCAACCTACAGCTCTTCGTCGAAAGCACGAACAACAGCGATCTCATCGAGCGCGTGGACAACCAGAACCACGCTTTCGGACCCGACAACACGCGCTTCACCCTCGCGAACAACACCATGCCCATGATCTTCGCGAGCAGTCGCCAGGCGAGCCCGATCGGGAAATTCGACAACATGATTTCCCAGACGCAGATGTGCGGATCGCTCGACGAGGTCGCGATCCAAAATTGGCTTCCGACGGTGACCGAGTTCGATCGCAAGATGAAGTGCATCGGCGGTCAAAAGACGTACCCCGGTTGGTTCGCAACGAACGGTGCGGCCCAGCCGAATCCCGGCCCTGAGCCGCCCGAAGTGACGTCGACGCCCGCGGACCTGAGCTGGAAAGCCGCCATCCTCATGCATTTCGATCCGCCCACGGACCCGGTCAACGAAGGCGGCCACATCACCCATCACCCGGCGTGGCCCGACCCCGAGAGCGGAAACGGCATTTGCAACGGCGCGTGCCGGATCAAGGGCGCGCACGTCCGGAAAAATGGAAACATCCTGCTGACCTACCATTCCGGAGAACACTTCGGAACGAACCCGGACGCCGCCTCCCAGCCCCGCGTCCGGAACCACGAGATCGGCGAGTTCAATCCCACCATTGTCCCCCTCGAAGCCATGTGGGGCCCGCCAGGAACGATGATCCAGCCGGGTACGACGCGAAAGCTACTGGACGAATGCGTTTGGGAAGGTCAGGGAATCAACATCAACGCCGTCTCGGTCCACCCGGAGCGCAATACCTTGCTGCTCTCCGTCGAGTCCAGCAACAACAAACTCGGCCGCATCCATTGTGCGGGCCAGAATGCGATCAATTTCACCGGTCCCCCGAGCGGGGGCACCCTCGACTGGGTTGACAACTTCGGCGATGGCGACGTCGTCGAGTACAACGGAAACGCGCACGCCGTCGTCATTCCGGAGTGGGAAGCGCGCAAGACCGCGAACTTCCCAATCCAGACCGATGATGACGACGATCTAGACCCGTCCTCCTTCGGTTACCCCGGCGACGGAACCCCCGCCTACGAACTCAAACCGGGTGGTGCTCGCCTGTTCTTCGCGGGGGATTCCGGCGATCTCGAGAAAGAAAAATTCAGAAAAGACGAGAACATCAACGCCTTCCACGTTCGGCCCAACGGCAATCTCATCATGTCCACCACCACGGCTTCGAGCGCCCAGGAAATCGGCGGAAAGTACTTCGAAAACGGAGACATCATCGAATTCAATCCCCACGACCACGCCGTCGACGCGCTCGGCGCCTACCAGGCCCGCAAGGTCTGGAACGAAGAGGCGATGTTCAAGAACAGCGAGAACATCGCCGCCATTACGATCGATGAGTACTCGAGCACGCTCTCGCACTTCTTGGTTCAGAACAGCCGCACCGGCCTCCACTGCGCCGACAACAAGGTCACCGTGACCGCGGTCAATACGGCGGACAACGTCCTCGTAGGGTACAGCGGCACGATTATTCTGTTCTCCGCGCAGGGCACCGAGGGATCGCACCTCGCTGAGTGGTCGACGACGAACGGACACAATCAAGTGGCCATGGGAACCGTCTACGGCGCCTTGTTCGGAACCTACACCTTCCATCCCGACGATCAGGGATCCGTCGATTTCACCTTCCGTCAGGAGATCGGCTCCTCCTCAGAGGGCCTCTGGGGTCACAAGGTTCTCCCCAAAGTCCAGGAATTGGGGGACAACACGCTCAATGGCATCGGCCAACCGATGACCCTGTATCCGTACTCCTTCACCTTCACCAACGAGCCCCTCGACCCGGCGAATCCCGTCATGGAGCGAGCCCCCATGGTGTCGGGCACCGACAACACGATGTACCTGACCGCCTACGGGTCCGAGGAGCCCGGTGCGAACTGCGCGATCATCGAATCCTACGATGGTCCCAACACGCTCGCGGCTCTCTGGTACCCGGGCACGGAGGCCACGTATCCCGTGCGACCGCCGATCACCTTCGAGAACGGAGGATCGTCCCTCGCGATATCGTCTGCGGTCACTTTCCCGGAAATCGAATTCGATCAGGGAGTCGCCACACTCGACAACTTCGCATTCGACGAAGTCGGCGAGCTGCACTTGCTGCTGCTCGATTGGAACGAGGGGCTTCCCCTCGGCATCACCGGATCGGACAGCTTCCTGGGAACAGGCGCACTCGGCATGATCGGCGAATCCGTCGTCTTCGCGCCCGACCACTTCGAAGTCGGTTCCAGTCCGATCCGAAACCCGTCCACGGGCGGGGCCGGCGGCTCGACCCAGAACTGGTTCGCCTACGCGGGAGAGACCTTCGACGTCACCGTGACGGCGAAGAACTCCAAGGGCAATACGACTCTGAACTTCGGTCACGAAGCCACACCCCAAACGGTCGAGCTGAGCTACGACATGCTGTCCCCGCTTCCTTTCGACGACCGCCACGAACCCGACCTGCTGACCGCGGACCCCGCGGATGGCTGTGGGGATTGCACGGAATTCGTCTTCGCCAACGGGGTCGCGACCGGCACCGTGGCCTGGGACGCGGTGGGGACGATCGAAATCAAAGCCGACGTCAACAACGCAGCGGCGGCGATCGCCAGTGGAAACACGATCGGTGGGTACCTGGATTCGGGATTCGTGTCCCAAACGGTTCCGGTGTCGGATCCTTTGCGGTTCTCGCCCGCTGCATTCGAAATCGCGGACGACTACCCGACGGGCGTCGTTCCCGCGTGCGGCGATCCCAGCGACGGATTCACCTATGCGGACCAACCCTTCAAGCTGGCCTTCGTGAAAATGCGCGCGCTGCGCGGAGATGGATCGAAGGCCGTCAACTACCACTCGGCCAACCTCTCCGAAGACACCTGGGACCCGGCTTCGATCGACTACCGAATCAATCCCGTCGTCGAGGCGGATGCGATCCTCGAAGACGCCTACCTCGAGGTCGACAGTGTCCAGAGTTCGTCCGGGTGGGGGTTCGGCGAGAGAGTGGTCCAATTCGGCGCGTCGATCGCCGAATTCTATGGGCCTAAGACCGACGTCACCCTCCAGTTGGACGAGTCCAGTTTCTCGGAACCGGACGGTGCAATCCTAGTGGACCACGACATCGACCCGGACACGCATTTCGATTTCGAAACCACCGAGATTCGCAATGGACGGATTCGAGTCGTCAACGCCTATGGTTCCGAGCTCAAAGACGTGCGGGTTCCGGTCCAGATCGAACACAAGGTCGACCTGGGCGGGGGACAAGAGGCCTGGGTCGTGGCTTCGGACGATGCGTGTACCCAAGAGGCACTCGACCCGGATCCGGATACGGGAACCAACGTGGTCGGAACCTACTTCAAATTGAAGGATATCCAGCCCGACAGCGCGGCCAGTCAGCACACGCCCGGCATCGTGGACGATCCGGAGGTTAATCCCTTGCCGCGATTCTTAGGCGGACGCCTGGTGGACACAGTCGGCGAACCCGGCGCAGTCCTCGCGGCTCCCGGAGAAGAGAACGGTGGCGATGTGGTGGTCGAATTCGACACCACCATGGTCCCCTGGCTCGACGAGCCCGACGAGGTCGTCGATGGAAAAGTCACCTTCGGCATCCACAAGCACAGCCAGAAGCAGGTCTTCACGCGCGAAGTGTATTAGACCGCCAACCACCCCTTCACTAGAGAACATCGGCCCCGAGCGACGCTTGCTCGGGGCCGATCTGTTTGTGCACATTGCTTGCGGATTCGCTTTCGCATTCGTTCGGCTTTTTTCGTCCTGAAGCGATTTTTTTCACCAATTCGAGTCCAGACCGGCACTCACCTGTAGACGCCAAACCTCGCTCGCTGGAGGCCGCGTCGTGACACTTTCGTGCCGATCCAAGGGACGGGACGGGGTTCAGCCACCCCCCCACACCGTCGGCACGCTCGAGGAGCCCGACGGTGAAAAATTCCACATACGCCCAGAACTCCCCCTACAAGGTTGCGACGACGGTCGCCGCGCTCGGTGCCCTGCTGCTCGCACCCGCGGCCCGCGCGTCCTACGACCAGGGCATCTCGGCCCACGCCGATGCCCTGTACTACTGGCAGCTGTCGGAATCCCAGTTCGCGCATCCGAACGCCGCGGAGCCGATCCAGGGCCAGGTCGGGTACTACATCAAAGAAGGGCGTTTCAAATTCCAGAACCCGGGAGCGGATCCGAGTGACCGCACCAATTTCTCGATCGAGATGGACAATTGCCGCAACAACGGCGACCCCACGGGCGATGCCCCGGGCGTGATCGAAGTCCCGCACGCCGCGGGTTTCGAACAGGACAACGGCTCGCTCAGCTTCTTCGTCAAGCGCGGGAACGTGGTGGCGGGCCCCGCCGGCCGCAACCGCACGATCGTCTCCAAAGACGCCAGCGGACACCCGAACGGCATGGGGAGCTTCGAAATCAGCCTGGTTCCCTCGACCGGTGAGCTGCGCGTGGACATGGAGATGCCCAACGGCGACATCGAGAGCCTGCGCTCCACGAACAACAAGTCCAATCTCGACGACGACGAAAGCGAAACCGAGAACGACGCCGACCCGTTCTTCCTGACGGACCGCAACGCCTTCTACCACGTCGTCTTCGCCTGGCGCGCGAGCGGCGCACGCAAAGGCATGTGGCTCTACATCGACGGCGACGAAGTCGACTTCGTGAAGGATGCCCGTTTCAGCCTGGCGGCCAACGGAGAACCCATGGTGATCGGTGCGAGCCAGCGCAACAGCCCCTCGGGCAAGCAGGCGAACCCCGGCTCGGAACTCCACGAAGACGGCTTCTGCGGTGGACTCGACGATTTCGTGTTCTTCGGCGACACCCTGGCTCCGACGGACATCGACGACCTGCTCATCACCATGACGTCCTCTCAACCCCGGCGTCACATCGCGCTTACGGTCAACAATTCCGGAGTCGCGGCCGGTATCCAGTTCTTTCCCGGCGACCTCGTCGACTACGACCAGCAGACGCCGCAACTGTCCGGTGCCTACCCGGGTGCCATTCCCGGTTCCCGCGGACGCGGCATTCCCTGCGCGGACCAATGCAAGATCATGGGATCGCACATCCGCGACGACAACGGAAACGTTCTCCTGACGTTCCGCGATCGCGAAGACATCGGCGCCGGACCGCTGCGCGTCGAGAAGCAGGAAATCGTCGAATACAACCCGAACTCGACGCCCACGACATCGATCTGGGGCGACCCGATCGCGCCCGGGCACGCGGCCAAGGTTCTGACGCGCTCGGACTGGCCCAACGGCGTCGGCTTCCCGCCGGATGCGCTTTCGGTCCACCCGAAGCGCGGGACGCTGCTGCTTTCGATCGCGCAGAACGGCAAGACGTTCGGAAGCAACGCTCTACCCTTCGACGATGCGCAGATCGTCGAGTGGAACAACACCGGAAGCGACCTGACTTTCAACGACTACGACGGAACCAGCGTTACGCTCCCCCAGGGCGACGCCCGGATCTTCTTCAACGGCGAGCAATCCGGCGGCTTTGCGCGGCGCAACGAAGACATCGATGCCTTCCACGTGTTCCACAACGGAAACGTCGCCATGTCGATGACGTCGGCTTCTTCCTCCTCGGTGCTCGGTCGCCGCTACTTCGGCCGCGGTGAAGTGATCGAATTCAATCCGAGTCCGACGAAGACCGTATTCGGATTGGGTCCCCAGGAAGCCCGCAAGATCCTGAGCGAGCGCGTCGCGTTCAACCGCGTCGAGAACATCCGCGCCCTCTCGATCCCGCCGTACCACGAGACCTTCTCGATCCGGCACAACCAGATCGGCGTCAACTGCTTTCCCGAGGACCTGGAGATCCAGCCCCTCCTGAGCAACGGCGACGGCTTCACCCCCTACGGTGGAAGCACCATCATCGAAGCCGTCTATCCCAACGGATACACGGGCCCCAAAAAAATCGTCTGGCACGGACCCGACGGCGTTTGCCCCATCAATGGCGTGGACGAACCGTGCTTCGAGGACCTCGAAGACGGGCGCGCCCGCTACCGCTGGCAGGGCGAAGCCATGGCGACCGTCAAGATGGAATACAAGCGCGGCGACGACGACGTGCGCGTCGTGGTCTACGACGAAGGCAACCCGACCATCGAGGGTCAGAGCACGGACATCCGCTTCTACCCGCGCGGCTTCCGCACGGAGCTGGTCGACACGGTCTTCCCCGAGGGTACGACGGGCAACTTCGCCACCGCGGGTAGCCCCTTCGACCTGAACCTCACCGCTTTCGGCCTGGGCGAAACCGGCGAGTGCGGCGTAATCGAAGATTACGTGGGCACCAAGAATCTCAACATGTGGATGGCGTACGAAGACCCGAGCATCGGAAGCCGCGAGATGACCTTCACCGGCATGCTCTCACCGGTTCCCGCCATGCAGGCCGCGGACATCACCGCCATGCTGGCGGCCGGTCAGACCACCGTCGCACATCCGGTCGCCTTCACCGCAGGTCAAGCCACCATCCGAGGCCTCAAGTACAAGGACGTGGGCCAGGTCCGCTTCTACGTCTACGACGACCAGGACGAAGAAACCGGTCAATCCCTGCGCGACCCCGGCTTCGAGTGGGGCAGCGATTCGCCTTCCCCGGGAACCGATCACGGCCCCTACGGCGACCACCTCTTCGTCGTGCGCCCGCATCACTTCGATGTGGCGATCGACACGATCCACCTCACGGGCTCCGCTCCCGACACCAATCCCAAAGGCACCGATGCCACTGCGGGTCCCGTATTCGAGCGCGCCGGGAGTTCGCTTCGCGTCGAAGTCACCGCTCTCGATGCGGATGACGATCCGACACCGAATTTCGGCTTCGAGACCAACGACGCACTGGCACCCTCGCCCGAAGACATCCTGTTCGAAGCGATCGTCGTCTCTCCGCTCGAATCGAACGGCGGACAACACGGAAGTTTCGGATTGTTCTCGGAAGGCTGCTCCGCAGATCCGGCGTCGGAACGAAACCTGGATTTCGCCGATCTCGATGTAACGGACGCCGTAGCCTCCGGCGATTTCTGTTGGAGCGAGGTGGGCAGCCTGAACGTCAAGGTGGACGTTCGCGACGGGGACTACCTCGGAACGGGCGCAGGCGCCGCGGTCGTGGACCCGCAAGGCCCCATCGGGCGATTCATCCCGGCCCAGTTCGCCGTCCTCAATCCCCGGGCGGACACCCCGGGCTCCGCGCCTTTCGACTACGACAACAGCCCGACGGCGACCTTCGTCAAGCCCGCCTGCGTCAACGTCGAAGAGGACGGCAACGGACTCGTCACCGACATTCGTTCCTTCACCTACGGGAAGCAACCGTTCTCGGGTCAAGTGCGACTCGAAGCGCAGAACGTCCACGGGGCGCGGACCTCGAACTACTTCGGCGATTTCGCGAAGTTGGATCCCGCGAGCGAAGTCACGGCCCTCAATAGCCTGGAGAACGATGCGCCTTTCAACGGGTTGATGACGACCCAGTTCCTTTCGGGAGAGGACTTCGATGCGGCTCCCCACGGTGTCGCAACCGTGAAGCTCGATCTCCGATGGGATAGCGCCGATCCCCAGCTCGAGGCGACGAGCCACGTGCAGATCCAGGTTTCCGAAGACGAACTTTCCGCCTTCACGGCGGACCAGATGGATGGCCCGGCGCGTTTCACCGACATCGGGAGCACGTTGGTTCGCTGGGGACGTCTCCGGATCCCCAATGCGTACGGTTCGGAGCTCGAGCCCCTCGACGTCCCGATGCTCGTGGAACACTACGCCGACATCGGCGGGGGCTCCTGGGTCGTCAACGGGTTCGAAGATGGCTCGTGCTCGTGCCTGGGAATCGATGCCGCGAAAGACAACGGAACCGAGGCCGCCTTCAAACTCGACCTCGTGGCGGTACGGGAGTCGGATCGCGCCAACGAAAGCCCCGAAGCCCGAACGCATTCGGCCGTGAGTGAAATCTTCGGTCTGAACGAAGATGACGGATTGGTCACGCCCGCTGGGCAGGCCCTGTTGCGTTTCCTGCCGCCCTTCGACGGTACCGACTATCACCCCGGCACCTTCCGTCAGCCCTACAAGCTCGAAACCATGTGCGGTGTGCCGCCCACCTGGCTCCAGTTCAACTGGGACGGTTCTGGGATCGACACCAACCCGGTGGCGCAGATTACCTTCGGGATCCACAAGGCCAGTCGGCGGCGGGTGTTCGTTCGCGAGGTCTACTAGGCCAGGAAACGCATTCGACTCGAAGGGCGTCCTCTGGGGCGCCCTTTTTTTTGTGCGCCCGTGCGGCAACGCGCAAGCACATCGGATTGCAGAAACGGGGGGATTTTTTCTCAGGGTTTTTTGACACTTTTCCTCAGGTTTTCGCCTCAGCAGCCGAACAAGTGTGTGGACGATCACACTGGTTAGGAATTCCCCTCTTCCGCAATGGCCCCGGCGGGCTTTGCGGCGTGGATTCGGAGTACGCTGCTTATGGCCTCCCCCCGGCCCTTCCACTCGACTTGGCTCTCTTCCTCATCGACTTCTCGGACCGGCAATTGGCTCGCAATCCTCGTGGCTTTCAGCCTGGGTCTTGCGGGTGACGTGTCCCAGGCCGCCTACAGCGACGCCGTGACCTCGCTGGGCCCGGTGGGCTATTGGCGCTTCGACGATCCGCCCGGACCCAACCGCGTGGCCTTCTACGACGAGTTCGGCAACTACACGGGCTCCTACGAGCGCCGCGGCAAGGTCAAAAACGGTTACAGGGAAGGGTTCGAAGAGTCCGCCACCGAGGACGGCGACCAGGCGGTGTGGTTCCGCGGCAACTGCAAGGAAAACGATCCGGGCGTCGCCTTCGACAAACCCGGCTTTGCGTGGGTTCCCGGCTGGACGACCAACAACGCGCCGGACCCCCTGCCCCCCATTCCCACGGCGTTCAATACGCCCGAGGGGACCATCTCGATGTTCGTGATGCCCACGGACCTCCACAAGGCCGACGGTGTCTTCTTCTCGCGCGACCACGTGAGTCCCGCCCTGATCGACGAGCACAGCATCGAGATCTCGGGCAATCCCGTCACGACGGGGATACGCGCCGACATCGAGGCCGTCGACTCTTCGGGCAATCCCGTCTTCGTTCGCCTCCAGCAACCGCCCTACGGCGGAACGAATCACCAGGACTGGTACCACGTCACGGTCACGTGGAAGAGCTCCGGGGCCAACCGCGGTGTTCGTCTCTACGTCGAGGGCGAACTCGTCGATGAGAATTCGGATGTCCTGCTCGACCTGACCAACAACCCGGACCCGATGGTCATCGGCGCCAGCCAGAAATTCAGCCCGGTCGGACAGCAGATGCCCCTCGACAACAACGTGTTCACGTTTCCCTATTGCGGTGGCGTCGACGAACTCGCACTGTTCAACTTTCAGCTCAACGAATCTCAAATCCAGGAACTGCTCGCGTCGTCGGATACCTTCGTCTCGAATCGGGATCTCGTGGTTTCGGGAAACAACACGGATACGGTCGCGGGAGTCTGGAGCATGCGGCCGGGACACGTGTACAGCTACCGCTACGACCCGGACGCGCCCTACGACGGCGTCGTCACGTTTCCCCTCATCCCCGGACAGGTCCTCGGCACTTCGGAGCCGATCTGCGTCGGTGAACAGAACTGCGATCTCCACGGCATTCACATCCGCGACAACGGAAACCTGATCGGAACCTTCACGACCGGACCCAGCTTCGTCACCTATGCGGGAGCCAAGGACGACCCCAAGTTTCCTCACATCAAACTACGTCCGCGAGAAGTCTTCGAGTACAATCCGCACGTTTTGAATCCCAACGCCCCTGCGGGATCCGCGGCGCTGGGACCCGTGACCACGAGTCTCTGGGGCGACCCCATCGCTCCGGGTACCGCTGTCAAGCTGCTCGACGAGAACGTGTACACCAACAGCACTTCTGTCGACATCGACGCCATCAGCGTGTCCCGTGACCTCGCCACCGGACAAGAGTTGAGTCTGCTGATCTCGACCGTTCAGAACATGAACACGGACAAAGGATTCGCGTCGGGATACGTCGGCTGGGATGACCACGACATCGTCGAATGGAACGGTTCGTCGACGACCCGCGACGGACTCGCACCCGGTGCCGCGCGGTTGTTCTGGTCTGCCGGTTTCGAAGGAGCCAACCAGGTGTTTCGGCGCGACGAGGACATCGACGCGTTCGCGCTGCTCCCCAACGGACTCTACCTCCTTTCCACGACGAGCAGCAGCTCCGGCGGTAACGGACTCCTTTCCCTGGGTCGGCGCTATTTCCGCGACGGGGATGTGATCGAATACAATGCAACGGCGAACACCATCGACGGCCTGCCGGCCGGAAAAGCCCGAAAGATCGTAGACGAGCGCGTCGCCTTTGCCACGGATTCCCACGTGGACCTGAAGGCCGTTCACGGCCAGGCCTACATGGAGGGGTTCTCCTTCAACTACCCGTCGACTTACGGAACCGCGTGCCACCCCAAGCGGATTTCGGTCAACACACGGAACTCCCAGCACGAACTCCACCCGCAGTTCGGCGACAAGGGCGAAGTCACGGAACTCATCCTGCGCGAGAAGGACGGGACTCTGATCACGGATCAATTCGAGCTCGAGATCGTCGGTGCTGGAAAATTCACGGACATCTTCGGAAACGAACTCGCGGATTCCACGCGAACGGAAACCGGACCGATCTTTTTCCAATGGCAAGCCGGGAACGACGGCGTCGCGGAATTCGACCTGACGTTCAAGCACCCGAGCAAGCATCTCGACATCGACATCGAACAGGTCGGTCGGCGCTGGATCGCGGACAACGACGACGTCACGATCTCGTTCTTCCCCTATGGCTTGCTGTTGACCGACAACAACCCGACCGCAACCGGCATGACGCCCAAATTCGCCGGCGTGCACTTCACGCCCAAGATCACCGCCTACGGAATGCAGGACGGCGGAGAATGCGGCGTCATCGAAACCTACACCGGAACCAAGACGCTCCACGCCTGGATGAAGCAGGTCGACCCCGTGGACGGTGAAGAGCTGATCATCTACGGCGGCAACGAACTCAATGCGCGGGCGCCGCTATCGATCCCCCTCGGAGGGGGCTACTTGGGACTCCTGGCGGATATCGCGAATACCAACCTCACGCTCGAGTTCGTCGACGGCGTCGCGACTTTCGGTCCGCTTCGCTACGACGACGTCGGCAAGATTTCGCTTTGTCTCGTCGATATGCGGGACGAAGAGGAAACGATCTACATGAACAGCGAAGTGCACGCTCCGTGGACTGCGAACTGTGACCTGGGTTCGGTCAATCCCGTGGAGGGAATGCAGTTCGGTCCGTTCGGGGAAGGCACGTTCGTCGTCGCGCCGGACCACTTCAAGGTCGAGTTCTCGCAGATTCTGGATTCGGGGACCGCGGGCGCGTCAGCCCCCGTCGTCGACCCCAACGATGGCGTCGCGAATCCGATCTTCGCCCGGGCCGGCGAAAGTTTCGAGGTGACCGTTACCGCCATGACGGGTGCACCGGGTGGAAAGGTGGCGCAGAGCTTCGGCTACGAGTGCCAGAGCAGCGAAGATCCGCCGGTCTGCAAGCCCGAAGATGTGCGCCTGCATGCGGAGATCCTGGCACCGTCTCATAGCGGAGTGAACGATCCCGAGATCGTAGAGATCCCCGACCCCAACCTCTCCGTCGTCTTCAACTTCAAGGACGGAAACCGGGACGGCGTCGCCAAGGCGACCTTCACGTACCCGGAAGTCGGAATCATCGGCGTCCGGGCCAACGTCGCCGACGCACAATGGGATTGGGACGGTGACGGAACCCAGGACACTCCCGGCAACCCGGTCGACCTGGATGGCTACCTCGCAAGCGACATCGGAGCGCGAAGCTTCCCGAGCGTGAACCTGGGGCGCTTCATCCCCTACCAGTTCGCGATCGCCAATGTGACGCAAGGCCTCGCTCTCGCAACGGGCGTCACCGACTCTGATTCCTTCTTGAGACCCGGTTGCGAGCGCTACATCGACACCAGCGAACCTTCGGACGGCATCTTCGACGTGAACCGTTCCTTCACCTACGCGGGTCAACCGCTGAAAGGGCAGGTACATCTCCAAGCCATCAACGCGAGCGGTGGAATCACACAGAACTACGTCAACGTCGACGGATGGGCAAAGCTCGACGTGGATGATTCGGACCTGGCGGACCACAACGGGTTCCGAATTCGCAACCTCTCGGGAGTCTCCTACCAAGGTCAGACGCTCGAACCCACGATTTCCGGCTTCTTGAACAGTCTCGATTTCTCCAGCGCACCGTCGGGTGCCGCGACGCTAGACTTGAACGTCAACTATGACTTCAACGATGTGCCCCATACCCTGACGCTGACGATGGACCTCGAAGAGCCGGATCTGTGGGATTTCTACACGACAGTCCGTCCGGACATCACGTCCCCCCCTCCCCATCTGCTCGGCGGCAGCGTCAACGTCGCAAGTCCTCAATTCCGCTGGGGTCGCTTGAACATCCCGAACGCCTACGGCTCGGAAGCCGAATCCGGTCTGTTGGATGTCCCCATACGATTGGAATATTTCGCCGATATCGGGGGCGGAGCCTGGGTGACGAACGTCGACGAGGGGGTTGGGGGTACGGCGTGTTCGTGTCTCGGACTCGAAGCCGCCCAAGTCACCGCTGGCGACGACGTTGACTTTCGCGGCGACGCGATTGGCCAGCTGTTCTTGACGAATCGCGGCCTTCCGAAGTTCGAATCGATCGGTGGGCATCCTCCGGGAGACCGGAGCGATGCCGAGCTCACAGTGGTGCGCGACAGCACCACGGAGATCCGGGAGATCGAAACCCTCAACGGTGGAGAGGCGATGCTTCGCTACGCGCGTCCGGGCGCAGGGAACCAGTTCACCTTTCCGCAGACCTACCCCCTGGACGGCCTCGTCGGGATCGGGTGCAGCGAAGACCCCGAATGGTTGAAGTTCGATTGGAACGGCAATGGCCCCGAATCGCCCACCACCCGGATCACCTACGGGATCTACAAGGGCAGCCGCAAACGCGTGTTCGTTCGCGAGGTCTATTGAGCGGGCAGCGTTCCGGGTTGCAGGCGCCTTTCGAGTAGGCGGCCGGGTACGGGTCGCTATAGTCCGGCGCTGTGAGTCACCCCGTCGCCGACTTGTTGGCCTTCATCGACCGTTCTCCGACGCCCTACCACGCAGTGGCGGAGGCGGTTCGGCGCCTCGAAGGCGCCGGTTTTCGCCGCATCGACGATAGCGAGATCTGGAAGCTCGAACCCGGCGATTGCCGCTACGCGGTGCGGGCGGAAGGCAGCCTGGTGGCGTTCGAAGTGGGCGCCGCATCGCCCGCGGAGGCGGGTTTCCGCATCATTGGCGCCCATACGGATTCGCCCAACCTACGGGTCAAGCCGCGCTCCGATACCCTAGCCCAGGGCTACGCGCAATTGGCCGTGGAACCCTACGGCGGCGTCCTGCTCCACACCTGGCTCGACCGGGACCTCTCCCTGGCCGGGCGCGTCTGTCTGCAGGACGGCGGCACGAGCACCACGGTGCTGCTCGATTTCGCGCGCCCGCTGCTCCGGGTTCCCAATCTCGCCATCCATCTGCAACGCGAGATCCACGAGGAGGGCCTGAAGCTCAACGCCCAGAAGCACCTCGTTCCCGTACTGGGTCTCGAAGGCGGACCGGCGTTTCTCGATTTCCTCGCCCAGGAGCTGAAAGCGCAGTCCGTCGCCAACGCGGCGCCCGAGGACATCCTCGGCTTCGACCTGATGACCTACGACACCCAGCCCTCGGCGGTCGCGGGCGCGCGCGGCGAATTCAATCATGCGCCGCGCCACGACAACCTTGCGGCGTGCCACGCCGGCAATTGCGCGGTGCTCCAAGCCCAAAGCAAACCCCATCCCGAC
>JAJDAL010000053.1 GCA_029261875.1 Deltaproteobacteria bacterium | reverse complement strand
ACCTGATCCAACAGGAACGCGAGGCGCGCCTCCAGGAGCGCCGCGCCCAAGAGAAGCTCGAAGATCTCGTCGTCAAGATGCAGCCGGTGAATTACGCGAACGTGGACGAAGTCAGCACCATGGTGCAGCCGCTGCTCACGGCGCGCGGATCGGTGTTGGTCGACACGCGCACCAGCACCATCATCATCAAGGATATTCCGTCGGTCATCGATGAGGCTACAGCGCTCATCAAGGCCGTGGATACCCAGACGCCTCAGGTCCTGATCGAGGCGCGCATCGAGGAAGCGACGATCGAGTACTCGCGCTCTCTGGGCTCGAGCTGGTCCATCGGCGTGGATCCGACTACGGATCACGACAATATCGCGCGTCGCGATATCGCGCTGAAGGATCCCGATACCGCGACGTCGAGTGAAAACACCACCGCATTGGCGACCAGCCTGGCGGCGGCAGACGCAGCGGGAACCATCAGCAGCGGTGTGCGGCTGATCAAAGACATCATCGATATCGACGTGGAACTCCAGGCGGCGGAGAACAACGGTGACGCCAAGATCGTATCGAGTCCCCGCATCGTGACGCTGGACAACCGACCGGCCCGGATCGGTCAGGGTGCATCGTTCCCGTGCCAGGTGTTCGATCAGGAGACGCGAACCACATCCATCGAGTTCAAGAAGGCCGTCTTGGGCTTGGAAGTGACGCCGCACATCACCTCGGACCGCAGCGTGATCATGAAAATCCGGCTGGAAACGAATACGCCGAACTTCGCGATCGCGACCAACTCCGATTGTCCGCCCCTGGACACCAACGAAGCGGAAACCGAGACGCTGGTTCAGGACGGACAGACGCTCGTGATCGGTGGCGTCTATGTGCTCAACAACAGTGATTCCCGAGCGGGCGTTCCGTACCTGCAGGACATTCCGTTCATCGGAGCGGCCTTCCGCAACAGCATCATCAAGGACAATCGCAAGGAGCTGTTGATGTTCCTGACGCCGCGCGTGGTGATGGGTAACGAACAAGACTCCGCGAGCTAGGCGCCAGGCGGGCGATCGCCGGCCGCTGGCAGTGTCGCGGGATGCCGTCCTCGCCCCAGGCCTCGGCGCGCCTCGGCAGCGTCCAACGGCGCGGTGCCGGGGCACTCCCTATACTCCGCCAGCACATTCGAACGAATTCAAATCCACGAAGCGCTAGATTGATCCGGCGTATGGGATTCCGGTCCTGGGGATGGCCGGTCGGTTCGGCCACGATTCGGAGGGAGCGCATTGAGTCGGAACAGTCAGCCCGCGGAGCGTAGCCTCACCGTGCCGCTGGAGTCGCGCTCCTATCCGATTCGCATCGGCCTGGGGAATCTCCAGGATGCGGGGTCCGAGATCGCCCGGCGCACCAAGGCCACCCAAGCGGTGGTGATTACCGTGCCCGAAGTCGGGCGCCGCTACGGGGCGAAGCTCGCGCGTTCGCTCAAGGACGCCGGGATGCGACCGCATCGCATCGAAGTTCCCGATGGCGATGCGTCCAAGAACCTGCGTCAAGTGAAGCGCCTCTACAATGCACTGATCGACGTCGGGGCAGATCGATCGAGCGCCGTCATTGCACTGGGGGGCGGCATGGTGGGAGATCTCGCGGGTTTCGCCGCGGCTTCGTACCTGCGCGGGGTCCCCTTCGTACAAGTACCCACCACGCTGCTCGGCATGATCGATTCGAGTATCGGGGGCAAGGTGGGGGTAAATCTGGCCCGCGGGAAGAATCTGGTGGGGGCGTTTCACCAACCGCGCTTGGTCTGGATCGACGCGGATACGCTGGTGACCCTACCCGCGCGCCAGCGTGCCGCGGGCTTCGCCGAGATCGTCAAAGCGGCGGCACTCTGGGATGCGGAATTCTTTGGTGACCTCGAACGCGATGTCGACGACGTATTGAGTCTCCAACCCGAGGCGCTGCTGGCGACGCTCCAGCGCGCTTGCGAGATCAAGGTGGAGATCGTGGCACGCGACGAGCGCGAGGCGGGCGTTCGAAAGCTGTTGAACCTCGGACACACGCTTGGGCACGCGGTCGAGGCGCTCCACGGATACAAGAAGGTTCTCCACGGGGAAGCGGTCGCCATGGGAATGGCCTTCGCGGCCCGTCGTTCCGAGCAGCTCGAACTGGCTCCCGAAGGGACGGCCGATCGCGTGCGGGCGTTGCTCGAGCGGGCTGGGCTACGCACCGAGCTGCCTGATTTCCCGCGCGCGGACTACCTGCGGGCCATCGGGACCGACAAGAAGCGACGCGATCAGCATATTCAGTTCATTGCCCTGCGGCGCATCGGAAAGGCGGAGACGGTTTCGCTGACGCCCGCACAGATTCTGCCCGCTGGGGCCCTGCCGCGTCGCAAGAAAGCGCGACCGGTGAAAGCGGCGGGGCGAAAGCGATGACCGAAGTCGAGCGCCTCGAGCGACTCCTGCAAGGGAATCCCGGTGCTCCGGCCTTTGCGGCACTCGCAGACGCGCATCGGCGGGAAGGTCGAGTCGAAGAGGCATTGCGGATCGCTCGCGCGGGGTTGGCGCGTTCGCCGCGTCAGGTCGCGGGACGCGTCGTCCTGGGGCGGGCGCTTGCGGACCTGGGTCGCGTCTCGGACGCCCAGCGGGAATTCGAGCGCGTACTCGACGCCGTGCCCCATCACCCCCTGGCGGACGGTCCGGGGGCTGTCCCGGAGCTTCGGGGCCCTCAGGACGCACTCGACGCGCTTGCGGATGTGAACGATCACGAACTCGACCGCGCCTTCGCCGAGGCGGAGACCGAACGCGAATCGGTCTTGGATGCGAGCCAGGTCGCCCACGAGGCGATGTTGGCCCACGACCTCGACGCCCCGGAGTTCGGTGATCTCGACTCGCCCTTTGCGACGGCCACAATGGCGGAGTTGTTGGAACGGCAGGGCCATTCGCAACCCGCAGAGGCGATTCGATCGGCCCTGGCATCCCACGAGAAAACGCTCCCGACCCGGGAAGCCACCGCATCGCCCCATCCTTCCCGCGTGCGGGTATTATCCACGCTGGAACGCTGGCTGAAGAATTTGCGACGAGGAGAATTGCGTTGAGTTTCGAGTCGATCCTCCAACGAATCGTAAACGAGTGCGGGGGCGGCCTGGGCGCGGTCCTGATGTCCGACGACGGAGTTCCGATCGCGGAGGCGTCCGGCAGCGACGGGGCCCCGCTTTCGGTCGAGGACATCGCGGCAGCCGGGATCGAGTTTGGCCGAATCCTGGCCGAGATTGGAAAGACCTCCGATGCGATCGGGGGCGGGGGGTTGGTGGAGACCGTCGTGACCCTGGACCGCTTTTCGTTGGTGTTCCGCTGCATCGACAAGGAATTGATTCTCGTGCTCGCGATCGCGCCGGATGGAAATCTGGGCAAAGCGCGCTACCTCATCCGTCGCGAGTTGCTTGCGATTCGCGAAGAGAGTGATTTCGAGATCTAGAGCGCAGACCGGGTTCGAAGAACTGGGTCGCATCGCTCGGTTGGAATGAGGAGGAGGCACCGTGACCGATTCGATTCGCGTGTTGGTTCTACACGGTCCGAACCTGAACCTGCTCGGCACGCGGGAACCCGAGATTTACGGCTCCCAGACGCTCCAAGAGATCAACGATCTCCTGGCAGCGAGCGCCAAAGAAGAGGGCGTGGAGCTCGAGTTCTTTCAGTCGAATCACGAAGGCGCCGTGGTGGACCGCGTTCAGGAAGCGCCGTCCTGGGCGGACGGGATCTTGATCAACCCGGCCGCACTGACACACACGAGCGTCGCCCTGCGCGACGCGCTGGCCGCCACGCAACTCCCGGTGGTGGAAGTGCACCTTTCGAACGTGTTCGCGCGCGAAGACTTTCGCACGCATTCCTACATCACACCGATCGCAGTCGGAATGGTGACGGGCTTTGGCCCAACCAGCTATCTGCTGGGCCTCGAAGCGCTGATCGAGACCCTTCAAAGTCGGAAATAGCGCCCATTGACGCTTCCCGCTGCGGCTCTCACCCAAGCGGGCCCCTGGCGCCGCATCGTGCACGGCGCGTGTCCCGGGCCGTGGAACATGGGCGTGGACGAAACCCTTCTCGAGAGCGTCGCGACGGGCGGGGTGCCGTGCCTTCGGTTCTATCGCTGGAGTGGTCCGTGGCTTTCGTTGGGATACGCACAAGCGCTCAGTGACCAACGGCGTCGGGAATTGCGGGCCGCGGGAATCGGACTCGTGCGTCGCGCCACCGGGGGCGGCGCGGTGCTCCACGGCAACGACCTCACCTATATGATCGCGGTTCCGGCCGCCAACCTGCCTGCGGGACTCGTGGAATCCCATGCACGATTGAGCACCGCCCTCCGGGCGGGATTGCGCCAACTGGGGATCGACGCCGGCCGCAGCCCGGGAACGCCGGGGGGCGCCCCGCGCCCCTTCGATTGCTTCTCCGCGCCGATCGCCGAGGAAATCGTCATTCGCGGTCGGAAGGTGGCGGGGAGCGCTCAGCGGCGCGTTCGCAATTGTGTCCTACAACACGGATCGATCCGGGTTTTCCCGGATTCGGAACTCGGGGTTCGCACGTCGGGCCTCGAGAGCATCCGGGGCGCGAGTCTGCGCGAGCTTGACTATGAAGTGAGTTTCGCAGTGCTCGTCGATTCGCTCTCGGTTTCATTTTCGCGTGTGTTGGGCGTTTCCATGGCGCCCTCGGGCCTTTCTCCGGACGAGCGTCGAATCGCGACGCGGCGCGGCTTCGAGCCCCCGGGTGCGGCGATTGCGCCGCGATCTCAGGGGTTTCCCTCCACGTTAAGCATCCCCGTGGGCGGGTCGATAGAGCGTTGAGGGCTGCACACCCCGAGTGGGCGGGCGGCCCTCGTTCGGGGATGGTGTGTCACTCAATAAACGCAAGATTCTAGATCAAGCGCAGAAATTCCTGCATCGCAAGAGACTTGATCAAGCGCTCAAACAGTACGAGACGCTGCTTACGCTCGATCCCAACGATACGAGCGCGCGCCTCAAGGTGGGCGACATCTATCTGCGTCGCAACGATCCCGAGCGCGCGATTGGCGCGTACGCGAAGGTTGCCGAGCAGTTCGTCCACGATGGCTTCGAAGCGCGTGCCGTTGCGCTGTACAAACAGGTTCTTCAAATCGATGCGTCGCGTTACGAATACTGCACCCCGCTGGGCGAGTTGTACAACAAACTCGGCCTGATTCACGAAGCCATCAACGCGCTGCAGAAAGCGGTCGATGTTTGCGACCAACAAGGTCGCAAGCTCGAAGTCCTGGAACTGTTGCGAAAGATGGCGGGGTACGATCCCGGCAACGAGCGCGTGCGTTGCAAACTCGCGGAGATTCTCTGGGGCGAAGGCAATAGCGAAGAGGCGCTGTCGGAATACGATGCGCTCGCGACGGAACTTCGCCAGCGTGGGAAGCTCGAACCTTCGGCGGAGGTGTTCGAAAAAGCACTCGAACTCGCACCCGGGCACATCGCGGCGCACGTCGGACTTGCGGAAGTGATGCTCGATCTCGATCGGCTCGAAGAAGCCGAATCCCACGCTCAAAAGATTTCTGAATCGGAATCATCGGCCATCGATGGATGGGAATTGATGGTTCGCGTGCTCGAGCGCCAGGAGCGCCCGGATGAACTGCAAGACGCCTATCAGCGCCTTGCGGATCTTCATCGCAGTCACGGCGACAAGGAACGCGCGCGCGACATTCAGCAGCGCTACCTGCCGCCCCAGTCATTTCCGCCGAACGACAGCTCGGGCTCGGACGAAGCGGAATCTTCGTCCAGTTGGTACGAAGAGGGCACGGCTCCGGCCGAAGGCGGTCAACCCGCGACCGAAGACGCCGAAGGCACAGGCGAATGGGTCAAGACCGAAGAGGGCGATGAAGCGATCCTCGAAGGTTTGGACGGCGATTTCCTGCCCGCAGCCGAACCCGATCAACTGCTCGCGGAAGCGTCGGTTTACTTGCGCTACGGGAAGCTCCCGAAGGCCATTACCTGTCTCGACCAGATTCTAGAGATCGACCCGAACCATCGGGAAGCGTTGGAAAAACTCGGTGAAGCCCACTTTGGACGAGACGACCCGGTGCAAGCGGCGGCACTGTGGCGCCGGGCGGCGGATGTCGCGCGCACCCTGGGCGATCGCGATCACGTGGCGCTACTCGAAGGACGCATTGCCGAGATCGACCCCGAGGCGGTGGCCCGGGCGGCGAAAGACGGGGGAGGGAGTCCTGCGCCGAAGCCCGCGTCTGCGGGAACCGAGTCTCCCGAGACTCCGGAGTTTCCCGATCCGCTGATTTCGGAAAACGACGAGTTCGAAATCGATGTCGACTTCATTCTCTCCGGCGAGGACGAAGCCCCACCGCCGATCGAATCCGAAGCGGCTCCGGAAGAGGCCGCATCTCCCGAAACCGCTCGCAGCGAACCGGCCCCGACCGAGAGCCTGGTCGAAGTCAGCGAAGAAAAACGCCGCGTCGTCAAAGAGGAACTCGAACAAGCGGAGTTCTATCTCGCTCAGAAAATGTTCGAAGAAGCGACGAACTGTTTCAAGAGCGTGCTCGAAATCGCCCCCAACCATCCCCAGGCCCTGGTGCGCTTGGGGGAGATCGCCCAGGCGCGCGGCGAAGATCCCGGTGCGTTCAGGGTTGCGGGCGACGATGACTCCCTCGACGTGGAGTTCGCAGAAGCGGCCGAAGAACCCCAGGCTCCCGCCCAACCCGTGGACCCCATGCAGCTCGTCGATCGCCACGCGACGGCGGTGTTGGATGGCAGCAATCCCGATCAACATTACGACCTGGGCGTGGGGTATCGGGAAATGGGTTTGATCGAACACGCCAGCGAGGCCTTTCGACGTTCCCTGGATGCGGGTGTACGACCGCCGGATTCACTCTTCATGCTCGGATTGTGCGCACTCGATTTGAAGCGCCCCCTGGACGCCATCAGCCATTTCGAACAGTCGCTGTCGATGCCCGACGCGGGAGCCGATCAACAGGTTCCGTTGAATTATTATCTGGGTCGCGCGTTCGAAATGCTCGGTGATCGCGCCCAGGCCCAACGCGTCTACGAATTGTCCGCGGCCATCAACCCCGACTTTCGCGATCTGCGCAAACGCCTCATGACCCTGCACGCGCACCCGGATGCGGGTCAGGTGGTGGTTGCAGTCGAGGCCGAAGGCGATGGCGCGTTCGAATCCTTCGACGATCTGATCGCCGAGGCCGAAGTCATCCTGGATTCCGACGACCCGGGGCCCGCGACTCCGCCAGCCGCGATGCCGGAGCCGCCGGAGCCCGCACCGCGTCGCCGACGCAAGATTTCCTACGGATAAGCGGAGCCCACAGTGGAATACCTGGAACATTTCGGACTGAGTCGGGAACCCTTTCGCCACGATGTCGACGAGGCGTTTCAATTCGATTCGACGCAACAGAACGACGCCCTGCGCCGCCTCACCCGCGGCGCCCTGGCGGGCAAGGGACTGTGCGTCTTGATCGGTGAAGTGGGATGCGGCAAGAGCACGGTCGCGCGCGAACTGTTCCACAGCGTCGATGAACAGGGTGTGGACGCCAGCCTGTTGGTGATGATGCAACCGGGCATGGACGCGCTGAGTTTCCTCACGCGCCTGGCGATCCAGCTCGGTGTCGAAACGCCTTCTTCGGACCGGGTCGGAATCGTTGGGCAGATCTTCGATCACCTGGCGAGCGTGCGGCGCGAAGGACACCGCGCCTGTGTGATCGTGGACGAAGCGCAGATGCTGACGGGCGCGGAGACCCTCGAGGCGATTCGCGGACTCCTCAACCTCGAAATCGAGGGGGAACGCCTGATGACCCTGGTGCTGGTGGGACTCTCCTCCCTGGGGCAGGGCCTCTCACTGAATCCCGCGCTCTCCGAACGCGTGGAAGTACGCGTGCGCCTGGGCGGTTTCGATGGCGAAACCGGGGCCGCGTATCTCGCCCATCGCATTTCGGCCGCCGGTGGGAATCCGGAGATCTTGGGCCCCGATGCCACCTCAGCGCTTCAAAAATGGTCCAAAGGTCGCGCGCGACTGCTCAATACACTGGCGGACAATGCGTTGTTCGAAGCCTTCGTGGCGGGAGTCGATTCGGTATCGGCGACCCACGTGGATCGCGCGGCCCAGGATCTGGGGCTCGACGGTGCGTCGATCGAGATTTCGACCCTGGCTTCGTCCGAGCGTTCGCCCGTCGAAATCACGGACCTCACTGGGGCGAGCGACGACGCGCCGGTCTTCGAGTTCGGAGAAGGCACAGAAGAGAGCCTCGCGTTCGACGAAGAAGCGGCCTTCGAGTTCGACGTCGACGATTCGGAGTAGAGGCGAAGCCGATTCGATCTAGCCGAGGGAACGCAGCGCGTCCTCGAACTCTTCGCGTTCCTCGCGATCGAGTCATGTCCATGGGCAATGGCTGTGCCGCTCCCCTTCGGAAAGTCTCGATCGGGTTCCCAAATCACTTGCTTGCTGCCGGTCCTGGATCGTGCGATCCTCGCGACCAAGCGGGAATAGCTCAGTTGGTAGAGCATCAGCTTCCCAAGCTGGGGGTCGCGGGTTCGAATCCCGTTTCCCGCTCCATTTCTTGTTAGTTTACGAAATCTTGCCCGCATCCCTGTTTCGTCGCTGTTCGGTCCGCGAAAACACCGTCGGGCATAGGAAGTTCAGGCTGCGTTTTCGTCCGACGTCCGAGTGTGGGCGTGATGTCGAATTCCGCCGGCGGAGCTTCATCAGGATGGGCAGCAATAGCGCCAACTCGAAGCCGATTCCGCAAACGGGCACGGGATCGAACTGGTCCATGGGGCAGAGTACCGAACCCAGGGTGCTCTCATCCGTCTCGTTGAAGGGGAACCACAAGTTGTCGATGCGCTTCCAAAGCGGATCGAAGATGTAACCGTGTCCGTAGTCGGCCACGATATCGTCAAGACCGGAATTATTCAGGTCGCCAATGGCGAGCCTGCCGGGGTTGCCCCGGCCAAGCGCTGTCCATGAGGCGGTATTGTTGTCCAACAGCAACCACAAATCACTTTGGCTATCGCCTCGATGATCTCCGTAGTCTGCGACCAGGTCGTCGCCCGCCATGCCGTTCACATTTCCCACAACCAGGTTTTCTGGCGAGAACTCACCGTCCAGGATTACCCAGTTCGAATTGTTCATCCGGGACCACAGTGGCGCGAAGCCCTGTCCGTAGCCGTAGTCGACGATCAGGTCTTCCACGCCGTTTCCGTCGAGATCTCCGGTAACCAGAATCTCCGCCCCAGTCGCGGAACCGATCCCTTCCCAGGTGGCATCATTGCGCCACATGCGCAGGCCAAAACCCGAACCGTAATCAAGGACGATTTCATCCTTGTCCGCCGCATCCCCGTCAAGATTGGCCGCTGTCATCAGTAGGGGAGAACGGTTCGGAGAGGGCGTGAAGCGCAGTTCGTGCCATTTATCGTTATTGCGATAAACCCAAAGCGGCGTGAAGCTTTCCTCGCTGCCGTAGTCCGCGATGATGTCGTCGAGACCATTCCCATCGAGATCGGCGATCACGATGGATTCTGCCGAATACCTGGCATCGATGGCCTTCCATTCCGAATTGTTCATCCAGACCCGGATCGGCGCGATCTCGAGTCCCTCACGGAAGACGGCAACCAGATCGTCTTGTCCGTTTCCGTCGATGTCCCCCACCGCGAGGGCCAAGGGGGAGTGAGCGAGTGGAATCTCCTGCCAGCCCGAGTTGTTCTTCCAAACCCATAGCGGAGTGAAGGTCTTCCCAGGTCCGTAGTCCAACACGACATCATCCCGGCCATCGCCGTCAAGGTCGCCGACGACCATGAGTTCCACGTCTGAAGGTCCCGATTGATCGCGCGAGGGCGGGGTGGCAAGGGATTCATAGAGCTGGGAACCGAATTGGCTCACCAATGTCACATCGCCATTCACCGAGGCCGCGGCGGATTGGGCCGCCGAATTGGCCCAACTCCGGACCCAGTCCCAGGGTGACCATTCGCCCTGGTAGCTGCTTTGATAGATCCAATAGGGGGAACCGGTTTGGCTGGCGAAAAGACGAATCTGACTGCCATCCCAGAGAATCGTCGGCGCGGTTTGCCAGTCTAAAGAGCTATGCTTCGCAACGGACTGCCACCCGGTCGGGGCCATTCCCGGTGCGATACGCGCCACTCGAATCAGTCCATCACGGCGATCTCGGGCAGCGACCCAGAAGCGCCGCTCTGCGGCATGCCAGGTCACCGATGGTGCGTATTCTGTTAGGAGCCCCGGGATCTGACGCCAGACCTGGCTGGCGGCGCCGGCGCCGGCCTGGGCATAGTAGAGTTTTCTGTCGCTTCCGCGTACCACGAAGAAGGGCTTGATCCCGTCTTCGTAGGCAACCGCGGGATCTGAAGTAGGGGTGACACTGCCCGATATGGATACGGTGGACCAATTGGTCCAAACGCAGTCTTCAGGAACACAGTCCAGGTTGCTACTCACCAGATGCGTGGTTTGGATCGCGTTGCCAACCCGGGCGAAAATTTCGACACGTTGCGATGTCGCGATAACACTGACGCCGCCAGCGACCGCACCGTTTGCGGGCAGGGCGTACCACTCCGACCACAAGCCGGCGTCGCGGACCCGGAACTGCAGACCGTTGGTCCTTCGGGCCGCCATCCAAAGCCGTTCTCCGTTCCAGGCCAGGCCCACTCGGCCGGTCGTAGTGCCATCGGGAATCTTTGTTTGGATCGGAACCCGATTCCAGTAGAAGTTGCTGGCCGCGTAAGGGGGAAACACGGGGCGCGCCGCGTAGGCCATTTGAGGACTCCAGAGTGACTTCGGCGAACCGCCAACCACCAGGAGACGCGTTCCGCCACCTCCCCCGTATTCACTCTCGTCTCGGGGTACACACAGCGGAGGAGAGGCGTCTTCTCCACAGTGGACCGCGTCAAGGCACTCCTCGCCGACCTTTGTGTCGTCGGGACAAACGCAGGGTCTCCCTTCATCGGTCGGGTGGGCGCACTTTCGCGCTTCCGCGGGCAACATTTCGGTGGGTAGGCCCACCTTGAAGTCTTGCGGAGATTCCAGGTTCCAGCTGCGCCCTGAGGCCTGGGCGCGCTGAATCGAGCGCGATGTGAGGAAGTAGGTCGTGTCGCTCACTTGCACGGGGTATACGTTCGCATTCGTGGGTGGATCCTGGTCGACGGGGAATACCTGGTCGGAATCCACGCGGGTGAAATCGTTGGGCTCGCTCGTGTCGTAGTAGCAATGCTCGCCCACGAAACGGCTGCCGGCGGTGACGGGGATCGTTACACCATTGATGACACAGGTATCTCCGACTTGTTTCACTTGATAGAGCCCCGGTCTCGCCCGGGTGGGGTCCGGGACGCGATCGTTGGTCCACAATCCACCGTTGCTGTCGTAATCGAGACCCGACGGATGATGCGATTGAACATTGGTGGGATCGGCAGCGGGGTAGAACATGCGGCTGGTCGCCCCGATGGTGGGAGTCAGCGCGTCTAGGTCGATCCGAAATTCCTGGGCGCCTACGCCAAGGCCACAGGGGCCCGGGTAGAGGATCGGAAAGGCTTGATAGGTTTCGTAGAAGAGGGTAAATCGCTGATCGTTACGCGGTCGGGTGCGGTCCACCTGGGGTAGTTGCACGGGCCGGCGATGGATGGGACAGGTGAGTCCGCAGGTTGTCCCGGGGCAGGCGACCGAAACGCACTCGACGCGGCTATTGGGATCGTCGCAGATGGCTGGCGGTCCCATTGGCGGCAACACATAGGTGTCCAGTGTGTTGACCCCCGTGGAATCGACCCGTACGACCGAGACGCGATGCCCCCACCAGTTGGGGAGCAGTACGTAGTCGACCCCGTAGGGATCCGTGGTGGATTCCTCGTGACGCAGAATGTTGAGTCCGTCGTATTCGAAGGAGCTGGCTACTTCGCCCGGCGTTCGCCCCGCGTCCAACATGGCCTGCGTTACTTGCACGACCCTCCAGCTGCAGGGATCTGGCTGATCGAGATCCGCTTCGATATAGCCGAAGGCCCAGTCGCCAAAACGACCGGCAAAATAGATTCTGGAATGTCGCTGATCGGGACTTGCGGTGATGAGTGTTCGGGACGAGGCTTGATTCCTGATGACGGCAGGCCCGGTCACGTCGAGCATGCAGTTGTCTTTTTCTTCGCTGTCAAAGATGTTGATCAGGTGATCTTCGACCCAATTGTCGAAAGTACAGATGTCGCCGAGATCGTCTGGGCATCTTCCCCCCGCCGGCGGGTTGTGTGTGCCTCCAAGCAGATACTTTCCGTAGGCGGCTTGACCCCAGTTGTTGGTCCCCAGTGGCTTCCGCAGACCGGGAACCGTCTCAAAGCTCACCCGGCTATCGCGATCGCCTGGGCTGTCCCTGAAAACAAACGGGGCCTCGAAGGACCGTCCGTCAGTGAAATAGGTCGGCTGGTGATCGCCGTATACGATGACTTCTTGGGAGGTCGCAGGTGCAGACACAATCACAGTAAGAAACGATGCCGACAGAATGCGATCCGAAATGCGCATTTCGCCTTCTCCTTAGGCACTACAGCCAACGATCCGACCCATTTTGGACCTAACAAAGTGCTCTCGGGCCAACGAGGAAGCCAAGCAGCCCTGGGTTCGGGGTGCGCCGACCACCAGGAAGCAAGACATCGCTTTGTGGGTGTGCCCCGACGCGGAACAGGTGTTCCTACTGGCAGAATGATGAGGAAAGGGTCGGGATTGCGTGGCGATGGGCCCAACGGGCCGCACTCACGTCGGGTTCTATTGGGACTTCGTTCGGTTCAACACGTGAACGGCCGGACCGAATAGTTGCGTGCATCGCTCCAGCTCATGTCGAACCGAGCTGTAGCCTCAGGACAAGGGTACGCTAGCGAACATTGATAGGGTCTCTGACTTCCGCCAATGCGGGTAAGGTCGAGTCCGCGCTCTGCCATATGTCTGCGAGCGTTTCGTACGCTTCCACAGAAGTCGTGCGATCACCGGCGCGCGCGCTTGCGCGTGCCAGACCGATCAGGGAAGTGGTTCTCGACTGGCTTCGGCTTAGCTGGTCCTTGTACGCAAGGGCTGCCTTTTTGTCGTCGGCGAGTGCCGAGAGAATATCACCGAGTAGTTCCGCGGTGGGCTTCGAGATTCGCGGAGGCCCGTAGCGAAAGGGTAAGCTCGCCTGCAGCTCCCTAGCACGACGCGCCAGTTCAAGAGCCCGCTTCCCGCTCCCTTCGGCCAGTGCAATCACTGCCTCTACTTCAAGCTTCAGTATGTCGACTTCCTTCTGCTCCAAAATGATCTCCGGGTTGGCCTCTCCTCCCGTGCGAATCTGGCCCAAGTGTTTACGCGCCTCGTCGAGCGCACCGAGTTTCGTCGCAGCGAATGCTCGTGCGAAGTGGTAGTGAGGGATCTGGATGTCGACACCTTCAGGCGCAAGCCATGTATCGGCTTCTCCCCACGACTCGGTGTCAATTAGATAGCGGGCGTACATCGCTCCATAGTAGGAGCGCTCCCGGGGCAACGGATCAATGGAAATGCGCTCCCGCGCGGTCTTCAGCATCTCGAGGGCGTCGTCCAAGTGGCCCTGCTGGAGGCGTCCATAGTGGAGCCAGTAACGGTGATGCCATGCCTCGCGACTTCGGGATCCTTCTCCGGTCGTTTTTGCCGACTCCACTTGCAGCGCCGTCACGTTGGCGGCGGTCATCTCTTTCCACATGCCAAGCGCAACATATATATGGGATGTCATGTGCTGCGCGTGGGCTGCGCCTACGGCGATCTTTTCGTACGCACGCGCCATTGGCAGCCCAAGGATGGCGTGAACGGGGTCGTCGTAGGAATGAATGAGGTAGTGTGCGGCACCTGGATGGGAATGATTGGCGTCCCACACGGGCGTAAGAACAGCGGCGGCCTTCATATAAGTTGAATATTCGCGATTCGCACTCCCGACGCCCAGGATGGATAGTCCATAGAAGGCTCTTGCCTCCAGATCATTCGGGTAGGTCTCGTGGACTCGCTTCATTTCATTGCGATAGTGGATATCTCTTTCCAATTTCCCGAGGCTCCGCGTCTGCTCGGTCATGCCGAACAGGATGTCAGCGGCGCGAAGGTAATCTTTCTCCCGCTGCGTTGGCGCCTTCTTGGAACGTTCCTCCGGCGTCTTGCCAAGTCGTTTTAGTATCGTCTGTGCAGCCTCCAGGTGCTGGACTCGCCATAGCGAGTGATGATGGGTCATCGCCTCTCCCCAGTAGGCCAGGGCGAAGTCGGGAGCGATTGTCTGGGCCTCCCGAAAAGCGACAGCCGCGGGAGCGTACTCGAAGCTATGCAGATAAAGGACGCCGCGGACGAATGACTCTTGTGCTTCTAAAGCAGCGGAGGTTGGGAAGTCGATCGTGCCGAGTACGACTTCGCGCGATGGCGTGGTGGATGGTGTGTCATGCGCGCCATCATGTGCTGGCGCGGTGGTGGGTGATATCGTTGCCACCAGTATAAAGAGAGATGCGGTAGCGCGAGTGCCGATCCTGTCGTGGCCGAGCATTGCCGAGCCTCCCGATATACTGGAATCGGTTCTCTGACGCTGCGACACTAGCCTACTTAGTTACGTGGTTGTGTTGTCCCTGCCTGCCCCTCTCTGACCGGCTCTGTCCTACCTGCACCGGGCACGGGATCAGCACCTCTTGAATCATGCCGCCCCTTTACGCGCAGACGCCCGCCGACTTCCCAAGCTGGGGGTCGCGGGTTGCGAGCGGCGCTTCGCGCCGCGAAGCCTTCGCAACGAAGGTTGCTCGCGAATCCCGTTTCCCACTCCAATAACTCCTCTTTCAATTTCCCGCAGCAGATCCCCGAAAGTGCTTGCCGTAACGCTCAGCCTCGGACGCCCGTCGGAACCGCCCGGAGGCATTGCCGCTTCTCGTCGCTGGAGCGAGTGCGGGCTGGGCTCACGGTCTATCGCCGCCGGCGTTCGTCGCTGAACTGAGAGACGCCGGGATAGCGCGCCAGCGGCCCAGGGTCGGGTGGGCAAAGGTGACGAATCTCCCGTAGCAGCGGAACGGTCAACTGACCCCGCGGACGCATGGTGTACGGGAACGCGGTAGAGTTGCGGGAACATGACGCTCCACGTCGCTCTCCATCACGAAACCCTTTACCGCTACGATCGGCCGGTGAAGTTGGGGTCCCAGACCATACGTCTGCGGCCGGCGCCTCACTGCCGTACGCCCATCACGAGTTATTCCCTCACCGTCGAGCCGGCCGAGCATTTCTTGAACTGGCAACAGGATCCCCAGGGCAACTACCTGGCCCGGGTGCTGGTCCCCGAACGCACCCGGGAATTGCGGGTGTTGGTGGACCTGGTGGCGGAGATGTCTGTCATCAATCCGTTCGACTTCTTCCTGGAAGAGGGCGCCCAAGCCTGGCCGTTCACCTATGAGCCTGCCCTGGCGGAAGAACTCGATCCCTTTCTGAAGCAGGACGCGCCGGGGCCCCGCTTGAAGCGTTGGCTGCAGGCGGTCGAACACCAGCCGACGCCACTGATCGATTTCCTGGTCGAGCAGAACCAGCGCGTGCAGCAAGCGGTGGATTACGTGGTGCGCCTGGAACCCGGGGTGCAGGATCCCGAAGAATCCCTGGCGCTGGGAAGCGGTTCGTGTCGGGATTCCGCCTGGCTGTTGGTCCATATCCTGCGCAATCTCGGGATCGCGGCGCGCTTTGCTTCCGGCTACCTGATTCAGCTGGTGCCCGACGAAAAACCCGTGAAGGGGCCGGCGGGGGCCGCGGCGGATTTCACCGATCTACATGCCTGGGCCGAGGCCTACCTGCCTGGCGCCGGCTGGGTGGGGCTCGATCCCACGTCTGGCCTGCTGGCCGGGGAAGGTCACATTCCCCTGGCCTGCAGTCCCAAGCCCCAAAGTGCTGCACCGACCAGCGGGCTGGTAGAACCCTGCGAAGTCGAGTTCGGCCACGCCATGTCGGTAACCCGGGTTCAGGAATCGCCCCGCGTCACCAAGCCCTACACGGGTGAACAGTGGCAAGCCATTCAAGAGCTCGGCGAAGCGGTGGATCGCCGCCTGCTCGAAGAGGATGTGCGCCTCACCATGGGGGGCGAGCCTACCTTCGTCGCCGCCGACGACATGGAGGGCGATGAGTGGAACACCGAAGCGGTGGGGCCCACGAAGCGTCGCTATGCCCACGAACTGATCGAACGATTGCGCGCGCGTCTGGCGCCCGGCGGTCTGCTGCATTACGGCCAGGGCAAGTGGTATCCCGGTGAACCGCTACCGCGCTGGGCTTTTTCCATTTTCTGGCGCAGCGATGGGCAGCCCCTGTGGACGGATCCCAAACGCATCGCGAGCGAGACCAGCGACCACCATCCCACGGCCGACCAGGCGGAGCACTTTGCCCGCGAAGTGGCCACACGACTCTCGATCGACCCCGATTTCGTGTTGCCCGCTTACAACGATCCGCTGGTTCGACTGGCCTCCGAAGGGGGCCTGCCGGAAAACGTGGATCCGACGGACCCCGCCTATGAAGATCCCGAGAAACGCGCCCGGCTGATCGCCACGCTTTCTCAGGGTCTCGGCGAACCGGTGGGCTTCGTGCTGCCGGTGCAGGCCTGGAACGCCCGCGACGGCGGTCGTCAATGGATGTCCGATCGTTGGTCTCTACGTCGCAAGCAGCTCTTCCTGATTCCCGGCGATGCACCGGTGGGTTTCCGGCTGCCCCTGGGTTCGCTCCCCCACCTGGCAGAGGTCGACTATCCCCATGTGATTTCCATGGACCCGACCTTGCCGCGTGCCGCGCTACCGGCACCGGCGATTCGAAAACAAGCTCCGCAATCGCAGCGGCCGCGCGACGCCAAAGATCCAAAGGCCACGGACGCGGCCATGGAGGAACGCCCCGTACGTTCCGCCTTGGCGGTGGAACCCCGGGACGGTCGTTTGTGTGTCTTCCTGCCGCCGGTGGAATCCGCCGAAGCCTACATCGAGCTGGTGGCCGTGGTGGAAGACGTCGCGAGCACACTCGATACGGCAATCCACCTGGAAGGCTACGCGCCGCCGCCGGACCATCGCATCGAAAAACTACAGGTCACACCCGATCCGGGTGTCATCGAAGTGAACGTGCAGCCGGCGTCCAACTGGCGGGAGCTGGTGGACAACACCACCGCGCTCTACGAAGATGCCCGGCAGATCGGGCTGGTGAGCGAAAAGTTTCAGCTCGACGGTCGGCACACCGGCACCGGCGGTGGCAACCACGTCGTGGTGGGCGGCGCCACCCCCGCCGATAGCCCCTTCCTGCGGCGGCCCGATCTGTTGTCGAGTCTGGTGGCCTATTGGGTCAATCATCCCGCGCTCTCCTATCTCTTCTCGGGCATGTTCATTGGTCCTACGAGCCAGGCGCCCCGAGTGGATGAAGCCCGCCACGATTCCCTCTACGAACTCGAATTGGCGTTTCGCCAGATCCCCGACCCCGGCGAAGGGGAATGTCCTCCCTGGTTGGTCGACCGCATCCTGCGCCACTTGTTGATCGACGTAACGGGCAACACCCACCGGGCCGAGTTCTGCATCGACAAGCTCTACTCGCCGGACTCCGCCACCGGGCGGCTGGGTCTGGTGGAGTTGCGCGCTTTCGAGATGCCCCCTCACGCGCAAATGAGTCTGGCCCAGCAGCTCTTGCTACGCGCCTTGATTGCACGCTTCTGGAAGGCGCCCTACCGGCTTCCGCTGGCGCGCTGGGGTACTTCGCTGCACGATCGCTTCATGCTGCCCCACTTTGTGTGGCGGGATTTTTGCGAAGTGCTCGCAGAGTTGCGCCAGGCTGGCTTCGCGTTCCGCGAGGAATGGTTTGCTCCCCATTTCGAGTTCCGCTTCCCCCTATACGGAACCGTTCAGTACGGCGATGTCGAAGTCGAACTGCGCCAGGCCCTGGAGCCCTGGCACGTGCTTGGGGAGGAAGGCGCGGTGGGGGGCACCACGCGTTTCGTGGATTCCTCTCTGGAACGCATTCAAGCCCGAGTGAGCGGGGCGGGCGACTCGCGCTACGAACTGGGATGCAATGGCATCGCACTCCCCCAGCATGCCACCGGGACCCAGGGAGAGTGGGTGGCGGGCGTGCGCTTCCGCGCCTGGCAACCGTCCCATTGCCTGCATCCCACCATTCCCGTGCACGCGCCCCTGAACTTCGACCTGGTGGACCGTTGGTCGGAACTCGCGGTGGCGGGTTGCCGCTACCACGTGGCCCATCCCGGCGGCCGCAGCCACGAACAGTTTCCCGTGAACGCCTTCGAGGCAGAAGGGCGCCGCCTCGCACGCTTCAGCCAGCACGGTCACACGGCCGGCCTGCGCAGCTTGCAGCGCCCGGCCGTGAACCCGGATTTCCCCATGACGCTGGATTTGCGATTATCCAACCATGAAGATTCCTGATTCCCAGAGGCGTTCCCGATGAGCGAGCTTCTTGCACTCAGCTTTGATGTCGACGTGTCGCCGCGCATTGGCTGGGGGGGCGAGGTGCCAAGCGGGCAGCCGGCCATCTACGGCTGGGGCATCGGTTGGTACCCGGGTAGCGAACGGGGTGCTTCCGTGGTGAAGGATCCCACTTCTTCGGGACAGGCAGGTGTCGGCGCGGCACTGGGAGACTGGAATCGATTTCGATCGACCTTGTTCCTCAGTCACATGCGGGGCCATCAGCGGCCGCGTTCCCAACAGGACGCCCAACCCTTTGTACGCAGTTACGGGGGGCGCCAATGGATCTTTGCCCACGATGGCGACCTGACACCCGGTTACGCGGACCCGCTCTCCCTGGGCGAAGATCCCACCCTGGCACCGCTCGGTCGCACCGACAGTGAGCATGCCTTCTGCTGGATCCTGGAACAGATCCGGTCCACCCGCGCGCGTTCCTTGAAGGGGGTTCCGCCGGAGGCTCTGCACGAGTGGTTCCGCGAAGTCAATCGGGCCGGCACCGTTAACGCACTGCTCTCGGATGGTCAGCGTCTGGCGGTCTACCGCGACGCCGGTCTGCACGGGCAATTACTCTGGACCCGCCGCATCCCGCCCCACGCCAGCAACCACCTGCAGTCGGAAGCTGTGGTGGTTGATCTGGAAGGAGCCGCAGACGTCAACCATACCTCGTTGATCTTTTCGAGTTCGCCGCTTTCTTCGGATTCGTGGGTGCCCATGCAGCCCGGACAGCTCATGCTGGCGCGGCGAGGCGCCGTGCTGTGGGATAGCCAACCGCAGACGGTCAGTTTCGTACCCGGCGCGGTCAACCAAGCCCTGGATTCCAGCGGACAGCGCAGCGAAGCAAGCCAGCAGATTGCCGCCGTGCAGCCCACGCTGGCCCGAAATTCCCAGCTGGATGCACCGCCTTCGCGCCTGCTGAGCGTGCTGCACGAAACCCGTTACCAGTATGAAGAGCCGGTGGAACGCAGCTCGCACCGATTGCTCGTGCACCCGGTGGAAGATGCGCTGCAGCGGGTCGAGTCCTTTGAACTGGAAATCACCCCCAACGAGCTGGCGATCCCCTACGAGGATGTGTTCGGAAATTCCGCCCACGCTCTGGAGCTGCCCAAGGCCTACCAGGAGTTGTGCATTCGCAGCCGCACCCGGGTGCGGGTGAACCACCCGCCGCTCATCGAAAACCGCGGCAGCCACCGGCGCGAAACGATTCCCCTGGTGTGGATGCCCTGGCAGCAGCAGATGCTATCGGCCTACCTCTTGCCGACAGAATTGCCCGAGACCCAGCTTCAAGAGCTTTCCGATTTCGCCATGAGTTTTGTGGAGCGGAACGAGTACGACCTGGTCGCCACCCTGCAGGATATCAACGATACGATTTATCGCGATTTCGAATACGTATCCGGTTCGACGACCATTGCGACCACGCCCTTCGAGGTTTTCGAATCCCGACGTGGGGTGTGTCAGGATTTCGCCAACCTGATGATCTGTATGGCGCGGCTGCTCAATGTGCCTGCGCGCTACCGCATGGGGTACATCTTTACCGGGGCGGACTACCAAAACAAGATTCAATCGGAAGCGTCTCACGCCTGGCTCGAACTCTACATTCCGCGGGTGGGCTGGCATGGCTTCGATCCTACCAACGGGCGCGAGGTGGGGAGCGAACACGTGCGGGTGGCCTGCGGCCGGGGCTACCGGGACGCCACCCCGACCAGTGGCACCATCTACCGCGGCGGCGGCACCGAGACACTGACCGTCAGCGTGAAGGTAGAAGAGATCGGCTAGCTCCCATCCGATGTCAGGCGGAGCTTTCTCCAACCGCTGAAGTGGGCAGGCTGGGATCAAAGAAATCCCGATGGATGGCCGCGCCGATCGAAGCGGTGGCGCTCACGACCGATGTCAGGGTTTCATGGAGCCCGGCCTCGAGAACGCGGTCGATATCCATGGCTTCCAGGCCTTCGATGGTTTCCGAAATGATCGCGTGACTCGCCTGGCCGATCGGCGTGGGCAGTGGCGGCCTTACCAGGTTCAGGAAGTTACGCACCCGCAACAGGTTGTGAAGCACCGAGCGTGGGAAGGCGAGGTCGAACAACAGGAAGTCCGCCACGGACTTTCCGGAAAGCGGCATATCCTCGCGTTTCAAGAAGGGCTCGATCCCGGAACAGAAACGCAGGGTCGCGACCCACTGGGCGGCTTCCACGGGGGTTTCGACTTCGCCTTCGGTGGGGCCGACGCTGTGGTGCTTGATGTCCAGCACCCGGGCAGTCTGTCCCGCACGCTCCAGGGCGGTTCCCAGGCGCATGAATTCGAAGGGGTCTTCGTGGAGCATGGTCGCCTGGGCGATGCCGTGAAAGAGCAAACACTGATCGCGCAGGCGCGCGTAGAATTCGTGGCGGTCGCGGTCGTACATGCGGCGCGCGGCACGGTCGTTGAACCATACCCACAGGTCGTTCAGGGTTTCCCACATCTCCAAGCTCACGGTTTCTCGGATGGTGCGGGCGTTGTCCCGGGCTTCGCGCAGCGAACTTGCCAGGGAGCTGGGATTGTCCTCTTCCCAGGTCAGGTAGTGCTGGACCGTTTCCCCGTCATCCACAGAAGCTTCGGCGGTTCGTTTCAGAAAACGTTTTTCCTCGCCGGAGACGATGACGAGCGGGCGCCAACGATCGCTGGTCGATATCACCGTATCGAGTTGGAAGGCGCGGTTCACGTTGAGCATGCGGGCAAGCACTTCTACCCGTTCCACGTAGCGGTTCATCCAGAAGCAACTCTCTGCGACGCGCGAGATCATTGCGGGCCTTCCTCCAACACCCAGGTGTCCTTGGAGCCGCCGCCCTGGCTCGAGTTCACCACGTAGGAGCCTTCGACCAGCGCCACTCGGGTCAATCCGCCCGGCAGCACCCAGGTGTTTTCGCCGGTGATGATGTAGGGGCGAAGATCCACGCGGCGCGGTTCGATCCCTTTGGGCGTCCAGGTGGGACAGGTGGAAAGTTCAATGCGGGGCTGGGCGATGTAGTTGCGCGGGTTCTCGGAAATGCGCTGGCGGAAGTCCTGACGTTCGCGCCGAGTGCTCTGGGGGCCGATCAACATGCCGTAGCCGCCTGCTTCGTTCACGGCCTTCACGACCAGTTCATCGATGTGGTCGATGACGTACTTGCGGTCTTCGTCGCGTTCGCACACGTAGGTTTTCACCTGGCTGAGGATCGGTTCTTCGGAGAGATAGAAACGGATCATGTCCGGCACGAAGGGGTAGATGCCCTTGTCGTCCGCCACCCCGTTGCCGATGGCGTTAGCGAGGGCCACGTTTCCCTTCGCGTAGGCGCCCACCAGTCCGGGGACACCGAGCAGGCTGTCCTTTCGAAACACCTTGGGGTCGAGGAAGGGATCATCGATGCGGCGGTAGATTACATCCACCCGCCGCGGCCCCAGGGTGGTTTTGGCGAAGACCATGTCGCGTTCCACGAAAAGATCACGGCCTTCGACCAGGGGGACACCCATGCGGCGCGCCAGGAAACTGTGCTCGAAGTAGGCCGAGTTCAGGGGCCCCGGGGTCAGCACGACGGTGCCGTCCTGGTCGTCGGGTGCTGGGCCCACGGACTCCAGGGCATCGCGCAGGCGGATCGGGTACTCCTCGATGCCGTTTACGTGGGCGTTGGCGAAAACGCCGGGGAACACCTTCTTCATCACCATGCGGTTTTCGAGTACGTAGGAAACGCCGGAGGGGGTGCGGACGTTGTCTTCCAACACCAGGAAGGTGCCATCCTCATCGCGGATCAGGTCGATGCCGGCGATGTGGACGTGCACACCCTTGGGTGGGTGGACGCCCTTCATCTCGGGCAGGTAGCCCTTGGCGCCCAGTACCATGTCGCGGGGGATCGTGTTTTCGGCGAGGATCCGCTGGTCACCGTAGACGTCGGCAAGGAAGGCGTTCAAGGCGCGTATCCGCTGTTCCAGGCCTTCGCGTAATCGCTGCCATTCGGCGGCGGGAATCAGGCGCGGGATCAGGTCGAAGGGGAAGATCCGCTCAGCACCCCTGTTCTCCGAGTAGACGGAAAAGGTGATGCCGCTTTTCAGGAAGGTGGTGTCGGCCAGCTTCTGGCGCGAGCGGAAGGTGCGCTCCCCCAGCCCTTCCAGGAGTCCGATGACCGTGGCGGCTTCCGGCCGTACCCGCCCCTCGCCGTCGAAACACTCGTCGAAGGCCCCGGGAAGGGGTTGGTAGTTCTTGAAAAGGGCCTTTGCGGAGCGGTTATCCAAGGTTTGACCTGCTTCCAGACATTGTACCTCCAGAATACCAATGCCTGCCTTCGCCGAAAAGCAGTTGCTCCAAATCCGGAAATGCGCAATGGGCAGCAGGGTTCATCTGCCGCCAATCCCGGGTCTGGAGTTCGCTGGGTCGTCGACCCCGCGGCGTGCACCGAGTCCCATCGCCTTCGAATCCCGTTTCCCGCTCCACTTTTCATTGCGTCGTTCCGTCGCAGTGAGTGCCGGTCCGACCAAGCGGCCCCGTTTCTGCCTTAGGACGATTCCACGACACAGCCAGTGGAGCGCGACCGGCGCTTGACGCGCGCAGCAGCCAAGAACGCCAGCCCCGTGGCGAAGTAGATTCCGGTGCTCGCCTCCGGGACGGCGAAACGAAAAATTTCGGACTCACCGAATTCGAGTACGTAGATGATGCCGTCTTCCACGTCGATACCCGTTGCGAATCCAAAGCCGGTTGCGACGACTCGGGTCTCGCCGGTTGCAGGATCGATGCGCAAGACGTCCCCGGAAGAGGTACTGAACAGCAGCCCGTTCTCATCCAACGCTAAGTCAAATTGCCCCGAAAGGAGTCCGCCAATCTGAGCGGGGGACTCGAAGGGCGTTGACAACGCGACCTCGAGGATTCGAGAACCTGCTGAACCGAAGGCATCACCAAAGTAAATCGTGCCGGCAGCAGGATCTACGGCGAGACCTGCGGCAAAGCCGGGGACCGATTGAAGATCTGTTACGACAGGCTCGAGCGTATTCGAAACATCGATCCGCAAGAGTCCCCCCGGCGGGCCTGAAGCGTTGGCGACCAACAGCGTCGAGCCAGTAGGGTCTGTGGGATCCATGACCACATCGGCGATAAACGGCGTCGTTCCGTTTGGCGCGAGCCGAAAGGCCGCCGCGTCAGGGATCCCGAGTGGTGTGCCGAACGGATCCGGGATACCAAAGACCGTCTGACCGGCACCGCCCGGGCCGATGCCGTTCGCGCCCACGACCATGCGATCATTGACGGCGTCATACGCCATCCCCCAAAGCCCAGCGAACCCCGTCGCGAGCGTCGTTGAGCTCCCATCCGTATCCATGCGCACCAACGACTGAACGCCCGAAGTCTCGATACCGACGAACGTCGCAGAGCCGACGGTGTCCACCGTGGTGAAGGCGGGGCCTGGGATCGACAAGCTCGGCAACTGAACGAAGCCCGGTCCCGGTGTCGGGGTCGCGCCCGCGACGGTGGCTAGCCACCCCGAGGCAATCCAAAGAAGCGAGAACATTTTCCTCATTGGGTCTCTCCTTTGCGCCCATGCGCGCGCAGATTGTGCCCGCGAACGGAATCGTTCCGCGCGCGAGCTGAAGCGCGTAGTGGTGGAGAGATTTCTCTGGGCGAAAAGGGGAGTAACCGATACCGGGGCGTTACCTCGCGCCGCGATAATCCTCCCCTCTCCGTTTCCGGAGAAGGTCTACGTAGAAGGCCGGTCTTCTGGCTTCCGGATCTACCGATTCGTCGAGCCTTCCCAGCCCAAAGGGCCAGTGGCATCGTTCGACGATCGTCCCCGGTTACAGCGACGGGCTCGCGCCGGATTTTCACCGACTTCCCGAACTCCCGCGCGGTGCGCGGGAGCCGTCACCGTCTTCCGACGGTGACCACCTTCCACCACTCTGTCATCACTTACCTATCAGAACGCGTTGGACGGGGCAAGCAGACCGCGCTGTCTTGATTGCACGCCGGGCGGCCATTGCGGACAACCGCTCAACTGTCGCCCGGGTTTTCCCGCATTGGGGTTCCGTCCCTGTCCCCCTCGGACCGCTTACACCGGTAGTTGGCCCAGGGGCGTTGCTCTGTCCGTCATCGCTCGTTGGCATCGGAGCCGGATCGCTCCGGCGCGGAGCACTACGTCGTCACCAAACTGCGCAGTCGCGAAGTCGGAAAACGTTAGATCCCCGGGGCTCGGTGGAAAGGAGAGTGTGCGTAGACGCGCAGGGTCAGCTCAGGGTTGGCGTGTCCACGTTGCTCAGCCACCCAGTGGATCGAGCAATGAGCCGGGCAGATTCCCTACTGATTCGGGCTTCGCGGTGGGTTGCCCAAGCTTTCCTTCGACCGGGTGAGATTCGGTCAGGCCCGGAAAATGGCAGGGGGCATGGGCGCGTTCTGGGTGGGTACGCTTGACAACGGTCGTGTGTCGGCTGTAGAAGGGCCCTCGTGATGACGAGGCACCGAGCACACGCCCTCACCGTTGCCTTGCTGACCGCGGTCGTGGTCAGTGCCGTGGCTGGCTGTGCCACCGACTGGACGGCAGCCAGTACCAGCAGCGAAGTTCGGCAGACGGTCCTCGCGCTGCGCAGCGAGCCGTCCGCCGAAGCCTTTCTGAACGGGGAGTTTCTTGGGACGACACCGCTGAAGCGGCGCCTTCAGTACCGGGAGGATGTGGAAAATCAGACGCGGAAGATCAGCTACTTCCGTTCCGACCCGGCGCTGGCGACGTTCGTGGCCGTGCTGAGTCTGGGCCTCACGATTCCATTCAACATGATCCCAACTGACGAGGATTCGCGGCGCGTGCCCCTGGGCCGATACCAGGACGATCAGTTCGAGGTCGAGATCCGCCGGGACGGCTTCGCATCCTGGCGCCGCACGATCACCTGCCACGGCGAGACTGAACTCGTGTTGGATGCCGTCCTGGAACCGCGAGCCCCCGGAACACCTTCCCCACCAATCGAGGAGAACCCATGATCCGGCGAAACCTTCGACCCCCGCTGTGTCTCGCGGGATTTGCGGTACTTCTGGCTCTCAGCGGCTGCGGTGCCAGCAAGATCCTTTCCACACTTGATCCCGGCTTCCCGCCCAAGGGCGGGGCCGCCATCCAGCTCGGTGAGATCCGCGACAGCAGCACGCGTCACGCGGACATGGACCTGGAGACCATGCTGTCTAGTGCGCTGAATCGGGCGATTGCCGAGAAAGGCATTCTCTGGACTGGAAGTTCCAGCGCCGGACGTGTGGTGATGGACGTTGAGATCATCGACTACGCGCGAGGGAACGCCTTCAAGCGTTGGCTCCTTCCGGGCTGGGGCTCCACCGTGCTCGAAGTCCGCTGCGAGCTCCGTCAGGATGGGGACGCCGCCGGGGCGGCGTCCGACGTATCCACCGGGCTGTCCGGGCCCGCGGTGGTGGGTTCCGTCGAGGCGCGGCGAACGGTTTCGATGGGTGGTGGCTACTCCATCGGCGCCTGGCGGGGCATCTTCGATACCGTCGCTGACGACATCGCGAAGGAGCTCGGCGAAAAACTCGGAAAGTAGGAATCGCTCTCGGGACGCGATAGCTCGGAGGTTGCTCGCGAGTCCCGTTTCCCGCTCCCGCCTTTCTCCACCATCAGAACCGCTGCGTCGTCCTTCGAAAGGCGCTTGTAGCGGAACCGATGCTTAGACATCGCGGTCTCCTTCGGGTTGAGAGTTTAGGTGCCCCATGCGTCCGCTTTGATAGTCATGAACGGCCTGGCGAATCTCGTCTTCTGTGTTCATGACGAATGGGCCGTGGCCGACGATCGGTTCAGCAAGGGGCTCCCCGCAAAGCAGCAGCGCCGTCGCATCCTCCGCCTCCTCGATGCGGAGGCAACTACCCGCACGGTCAAAAAGAGCCACCTCGCCCTCGCGAATTGTCTCGCAGCCCTCCGCTCTCACTGCTCCGTGGAGAACGACGAGCGCTGTCGTATGGCCGTCGGGGAGTGGAAATTCGAGCGGTCCGGCGAAGAGTCGCAGATCCCAAACGATAATCGGCGAGAAGGTGCGTGCGGGCCCCGTTTTCCCCGCGAAGATACCCGCAATGACACGGACTGTTGCGCCGGTGATATTGACTGCCGGAATCGCTGCGTCGAGAATTCCTTGGTAGCGGGGCGGAGCCATTTTGTCCTTCGCAGGAAGGTTCACCCAAAGCTGCAGCATCTCGAACTGGCCGCCGCTCCTTGCGAAGTCTCTCCCGTGGAACTCTTCGTGAACGACTCCACCAGCGGCGGTCATCCACTGAACGTCGCCGGGCCCAATCTTTCCCCCGCCGCCTGAGGAGTCGCGGTGCTCGACTTCGCCTGAATAGACGATGGTGACCGTTTCAAAGCCTCTATGAGGGTGTTCTCCGACTCCGAGTCGCGCGTCTGTCGGAGGAAACTGGTGAGGGCCAGCGTGGTCGAGTAGCAAGAACGGGTCCAGTACTGAGCCGAGATTCGAGTAGGCGAAGAGGGTGCTCACAGGAAATCCATCGCCAACCCAGTGGCGGTCGGCACTTCGCTGAATGCATCGAAGCTTTTTCGGCTTCCTGTCGCTCGCCATGCGTTTCTCCTTCAGGCTCAATCTTGATGTGGACAATTCGCTCAAGTACGAACGTAGACGCTAGTGAGTATCCTGCGAGAACCCGATGGAAATCAATGGCCGTAGGTGTTTCGGAGCGTTTCCGTAGAAAGGGCTGTCCCGTGTGGCTCCCAGGTCACCAGAGAAACCTTTGGAAGCGCAAGCGTATTGAAGCTGCGAGACGAGTTGCCCCGGCGAGAGATCTTATGGGACAGGAGCAAATGTTTGAGATGGGACTAACATGGGGAGCGGTAAGCCAATCCGGGCAGATCCATTCCGGACCCGGACGCCGCGCTTTCGGGCTTCGCGAACCGTGCTGCATTCTATCTGGCGATTTCGAAGATGATTCCAAATCGAGAGAACGCGAGGACAACCGGATGATCGCGACACGTTGTACACGTTGAAAAGGTCGGCAAACGGGGCCGCGGCTGCGTTGAAGCCGGAACAGCCGATCCGCGCCGAACTCTTTGGCGTTGAGCGTTTGGAACAACACGCCGAGAGCCTGGCGGCGACCGATCGACTGACCGACAAGTCCAACCGGGGACGCGATCTACTTCCCGGAGTCCGCGAAAACGGGCGTATCCTGGTCGAGGCCTATCACAGCATCGTCGAAGCGGTTGGGGAGAGACGGGAGATCACCCTGGCGGAGGAGTGGTTCCTCGACAACTTCCACGTCGTCGATGAGCAGCTCCGCGAGATTCGAGACCATCTCCCGAAAGGCTTCTACCGCCGCTTGCCGAAGATCGCGGCGGGTCACCTGGCCGGTTGCCCGCGCGTATATGGCTTGGCTTGGGCCTATGTGGCCCACACCGACAGTCGTTTCGAGCTGGAAACGTTGAAGCGCTTCGTGAGCGCCTACCAGCGCATCGAGCCGCTTGGCATCGGCGAGCTTTGGGCCGTCCCCATTCATCTTCGGGTGGCATTGGTGGAGAATCTGCGGCGCTTGTCCGAACAGGTGATCCGGGCCCGTCACGCTCGGGCCACGGCCGACGAGCTGGCGGATCGTCTGCTGGGTTTGAGCGGCCAGCCAACGGAAAACGCGGAAGCGGTTCTGCGCCGCCTCGACGACGTTCCGCTGGCCGACGCCTTCGCGGTTCAGCTCGTCCAGCGCCTGCGCGACCAGGACGAAAGCATCATGCCGGCCCTGGCCTGGCTCAACCGAAAGCTCGGCGCCCAGGGAACCGCTCCCGCGGAGGTGGTGGCACGGGAACACCAGGCTCAGGGTGCAGCCAACGCGACGGTGCGGAACATCATCACCAGCATGCGCTGGATTTCCTCCATCGACTGGCTCGACTTTTTCGAGAGCGTCAGTCTGGTCGATCGTGCGCTTTGCTCGGCGCCGACCTATCCCGCGATGGATTTCGCGACGCGCGATGAGTACCGAAAACAAATTGAATTTCTTTCGCGCGGTTCGGGTCATTCGGAGATCGAGGTGGCCCAGGCCGCCATGCGGCTGGCCGACAATGCAGTCCAGGCGAGGCTGAGTCTCGAACCCGGGCTGGACACGAACCCCGAGGATGCCGACGAGGACCCGGGGTACTACCTGTTGTCGAAGGGGCGACCGGACTTCGAACAGCAATTGGGTTTCCGCGTCCCGCTGAAGCTGCGCCTGCAACGCACCTATCGTCGTTTCGCGACTCCGGGATACCTGGGCGGGATTGCAGGCCTGACGGTCTTCCAGCTCTCTGTGCTTCTGTTTATCGCACACGCGGCGGGAGCTGGGGCGTGGAGCCTGATGGTGCTCGCCATACTCGGGTTGGCACCGGCCTCGGACGTCGCAATCGCCTTGATCCATCGCCTGGTTCCCGCGCTATTGCCGCCCACGCATTTCCCAAAGCTGGAACTCGCGGAGGGGGTGCCGCCCGAACTGCGAACGCTGGTCGCCGTGCCGACCCTGCTCGTGAGCGCGGCGGACACCGAGGAACAACTCGAACGTCTCGAGGTGCACTACCTCGCGAACCCGAATGGCCACCTTCACTTCGCCCTGCTGACCGATTGGGCCGACGCAGATCGCGAATGCATGCCCGGCGACGAAGAACTCGTCGCCACGCTCGCCGATGGCATCGAGAGACTGAATGCGCGCTATGAAGGCCCGGATGGAGCCGGAGACCGTTTCCTCTTGTTGCATCGTCGTCGGCTGTGGAACCCGCGCGAGGACAAGTGGATCGGTTGGGAGAGAAAGCGCGGCAAGCTCCACGAGCTGAACCGCCTGCTTCGCGGCGGCCACGACACCACGTTCATGGCGATCCGCGGACAGCCGGCAACCGTGCCCGAAGGAATCCGCTACGTCATCACCCTGGATGCCGACACGAGGCTTCCCAAATCGACTGCCTACCGCATGGTGGGTGCGATGGCGCATCCGTTGAATCGCCCGTGCTTCGACCCGATCGAGGGCCGCGTGGTCGACGGTTACGCGGTCATGCAGCCCCGCATCACGCCGTCCCTGCCGACCGGCCCGGACAGTACGACCTATCAACGGATCGTTTCGGGCCGCGGGGGTGTGGACCCCTATGCGGCTGCGGTTTCCGACGTATATCAGGATCTCTTCGGGGCGGGTTCCTACACCGGGAAGGGGATCTACGACGTGGACGCCTTCGAGGCGGCGCTCGCGGGCAAGGTTCCAGAGAACACACTTCTCAGTCACGATCTCTTCGAGGGATTGTTCGCGCGGGCGGGGCTGCTGACCGACGTCGATCTCTTCGAACAGTTTCCTTCCAACTACGAAGTGGCTGCGCGTCGCCAGCATCGCTGGGTGCGTGGCGATTGGCAGCTACTTCCATGGGTCCTCGGCCGCGCGGGCAACGCGGCCCGCGGCGAAGCGGCGACACGAATTCCTGCCGACAGCCGTTGGAAGATGATCGACAACCTTCGCCGCAGCCTCGTTGCGCCTGCGTCCTTCCTGCTGGCGGTCGCGTCCTGGACCCTGCCGGGTGTTTCCGCGTGGCTCTGGACGGCGCTGTTCCTGGGGTCCGTCGCCGTTCCCGCCATCATCCCGGTGTTCGACGGCCTGATCCCGCAGCGAGAGGGAATCTCGAAACGCAGCCACTTGCGCGCCCTGGCCGACGATATTCGGGTGGCGCTCTCCCAAACACTGCTGGCCGTCAGCATGCTCGCCTATCAGGCCTGGCTGATGGCGGACGCCGTTGTGCGCACGCTCGCGCGGCTTTATGTGACGAAACGAAATCTTTTGGAATGGTTGCCTGCCGCGCAAATGGAATACGGACGGGATCCAAGTCTCGGCGCTTCCTACCGACACCTTCGCTGGAGTGTGTTGCTCGCTGCCTGGGCAACGCTTCTGGTCGTCGTGTTCAAACCGGCCGCATGGCCCGTCGCAACGCCACTCTTGCTCCTTTGGGTGCTGGCCCCGGTGATTGCCTGGCGGATCAGCCTGCCGCCGAAGCTTGTCGAGGCTCAACTTCTCAATTTGGATGAAACGCGTTCCATGCGGGTCCTCGCCCGACGCACCTGGCGTTTCTTCGAGACCTTCGTCACGGACCAGGAAAACGCGCTCCCGCCCGACAACTTCCAAGAAGATCCCGAACCCGTAATCGCCACACGGACGTCACCCACGAATCTGGGTCTCTATCTCCTGAGCACGACGGTGGCGCACGACTTCGGCTGGATCGGCATCCTCGATATGACGAAACGCCTCGAGGACACGCTCGAGACCATGGACCAGCTGCAGCGCTTCCGAGGCCACTTCTTCAATTGGTACGACACCCGCGATCTGCGCGCGTTGGATCCCGCCTACGTTTCGACGGTCGACAGCGGCAATCTCGCGGGCCACCTGATCGCACTGGCCCAGACCTGTCGCGAACTTCGACAACGGCCGCTCTTCGGCCCGGAGGTTCTGGAGGGAATCCGAGACGCGCTCCAGCTGCTGCTCGAATCCGAAGAGCAGGCTGAATCCAGCCCGCGCACGCAGACGGTCACCCACGCGCATCTACGCGAAGCTGCCCGCGCCATGTGGGATTCGCTGGAGGATGTTCCGAAGGACCTCGCCCTTTGGATGCAGCGTATCGAGGAACTGGGCCGCCAGGCAGCGGTGCTTCTCGATATCGCGCGCACCCTGGCCAACGACGTGGAAGACGAGGCCCGATCCGAGACCTTGGCCTGGGCGAAGCGGGTTCGAAGCTGCGTGCAGAGCTACGCGCGCGACGTGGAAACCGCGCAGTTGCTCGAGGGGCTGAGTGGCCACGAACGGGCCGACACGGCCCTCGGACATCGTCTGTCCGCGCTGGCATTGCGTGCGGAAGCGATGCTGAAGTCGATGGATTTCCGCTTCCTGTTCGATCCGTCGCGCAAACTATTTTCCATCGGCTATAGCGTGGCCGACGGCAGATTGGATCCAAGCTGCTACGACCTGTTGGCATCGGAAGCGCGGTTGGGAAGTTTCGTCGCCATCGCGAAGGGCGACGTTTCGCCGCGGCATTGGTTCCTGCTGGGCCGCGCGCTGACACCCGTGGGCCGCGGTGCTGTCCTGGTCTCGTGGTCGGGTTCGATGTTCGAGTATCTGATGCCGTTGCTGGTGATGCAGGAGCCGCCTCGCAGCCTGTTGGATCTCACCTGTCATCTCGTGGTCGCGCGCCAGATTCAATACGGCGCGGAACGGGTTGTACCGTGGGGCGTCTCCGAATCCGGCCACAATCTTCGCGATCTGGAACTCACCTATCAGTACTCGAACTTTGGCGTGCCGGGCTTGGGGCTGAAGCGCGGTCTATTCGAGGATGTCGTCGTGGCCCCTTACGCCACGGCGCTGGCCGCCATGCTGGATCCGCGGGCGGCGCTCGTCAACTTCGCCCGGCTGGCGGAGGCCGGTGCCCGCGGCATCTACGGGTACTACGAGGCACTCGACTACACCCCGTCGAAGCTGCCCGTAGGCGCCCGCGTGGCGGTCGTAAAGAGTTACATGGCGCACCACCAGGGAATGACGCTGGTGGCTCTAGGCAACGTGGTTCACGACGGTCTTACCCGGAAGCGCTTTCACTCCCATCCCATGGTTCAAGCTGCGGAGCTTCTGCTTCAGGAACGCACGCCCCGCTCGGTGGCGGTGAGCCGACCGCGAGGCGAAGAAGTTCTCGTGGCGCCGTTGGTTCGCGATCTTGTGCTGCCGACGCTCCGAAGCTTCGAATCTCCGCACGACGTTACGCCCCGCACCCACCTGCTTTCCAACGGGCGCTATTCCGTGATGATCACCGCGGCAGGGTCTGGCTTCAGTCGCTGGCAGGATCTCGCTGTCACGCGTTGGCGGGAGGACACCACCCGGGATTGCTGGGGCAGCTTCGTTTTCCTGCGCGACAGCCAAAGCGGCGAGGTGTGGTCTGCGGGCTTTCAGCCGAGCGGAAGCGAAGTCGACGATTACGAGGTCGTCTTTTCCGAGGACCGGGCCAAGATCGTGCAGCGCGATCGTTCCCTGGCCATCACACTCGAAATCGTCGTCTCTCCCGAGGACGATGCCGAGTTGCGCAAGCTGACGGTGAAGAACCTTTCGGCCCACGATCGCGAGATCGACTTCACCTCTTATGCGGAAGTCGTGCTGGCCCCCCAGGCCGCAGACGAAGCCCACCCCGCGTTTTCAAAGCTCTTCGTCGAGACCGAATTCGTTCCCGAGTTCGGAACGCTACTGGCGACGCGGCGCCCGCGTTCGGCGGACGAGCGGCAGGCATGGCTGGCTCATCTGGTCGCCGTGGAGGGCGAGCCCGCGGCGCCTTTGCAATACGAGAGCGATCGCGCACGCTTCTTGGGGCGGGGGCGCGGGGTTCGTTCGCCGCTATCGGTGATTGATGGAGCCCGGCTGTCGAATACGGCGGGTACGGTGCTCGATCCCATCGTCAGTCTTCGGCAGCGCCTGGTTGTTCCCCAAGGGAGATCGGTTTGTCTCGTGTTCACCACGCTCGTGGCGACGTCTCGCGAAGAGGCGCTTCAGATCGCGGAGAAATATCGCCAACCGGCGACTTTCGAGCGCGAGAGTTCCCTGGCGTGGACCCATGCACAGGTGCAACTGCATCACCTGCGCGTCACCCAGGAGGAGGCGCATCTCTTTCAGCGTTTGGCCAACCGCCTGCTTTATACGGATCCGACCTTGCGCGCCGCGCCTCAGGTATTGGCGAGCAACCGTAGCGGCGCTTCGGGGCTTTGGGGTTTCGGTATCTCGGGCGACCTTCCCATCGCGCTGGTACGCGTCGAACGCGATGAGGAGCGCGACGTGGTGCGGCAGATGTTGCGGGCTCAGGAATATTGGCGCTTGAAGGGCTTGAGCGCCGACCTGGTGATCTTGAATGCCAGCGAAACCTCCTACACCCAGGGCCTCCAGGATTCCCTCGAAGGCACCTTGCGAGCCAGTCAGGCAACCGGGCCCGAAATCGATGAACAACACCAGCAAGTGTATCTACTGCGCTCGGATCAGGTCAGCGAGCGCGAACAGGTTCTGTTGCAGGCAGCCGCGCGGCTCGTGATTCTCGCCAACCGGGGAACGCTTTCCGAGCAATTGGTGCGGCTCGAGGGGCCGCGACCCGGCCCGCTTCCCCCGCGGCTGCGTCGCCCGGGCGAGTCGGCAGACGCGGTGCCTCCGCCCGTACTCGATTTGGGATTCGGCAACGGTCTGGGCGGTTTCACGGAGGGGGGCCGCGAATATGTGACGCTTCTGGGCAAGGGGCAGTGGACCCCGGCCCCCTGGGTCAACGTGGTGGCGAACCCCGAATTCGGCTTCCTGGTTTCCGAATCGGGCGCCGGTTACACCTGGTCTGCCAACAGTCGTGAGAACAAACTCACACCCTGGTCGAACGATCCCGTGAGTGACACGCCGGGCGAGATCTTCTACGTGCGGGACGAGGAAAGCGGCCTGGTCTGGGGGCCGACACCGCTTCCGATTCGCGAGGAACCGTGGCCCTATGTGGTTCGCCACGGCCAGGGGTATAGTCGCTTCGAACACACGTCCCATGGCATTGCACTGGAACTCCTGCAGTTCGTGCCGCTCGGGGATTCGGTCAAGATCTCACGCCTCAGCCTCGAGAATCGCTCCAATCGTACGCGGCGTCTTGGGGTGAGTGCCTATACCGAGTGGGTGCTCGGCGTTTCACGCAGCGGGACAGCGCCCTACGTCGTAACCGAGATCGAACCCACGACGCGGGCGCTCTTCGCGCGCAATGCCTGGAATGGGGAATTTTCGGAGCGCGTTGCGTTCGCGGATCTGGCCGGTCGCCAGACGAACTGGACCGGGGATCGTATGGAATTCCTCGGCCGCAACGCGAGCCTCGATCACCCCGCGGCGTTGGAGCGCGGGGACGCGCTGTCCGGCAAGACCGGCGCGGGCCTGGACCCGTGCGCGGTTCTGCAAACAGCTGTGGAGTTGGCACCGGGTGAACGCACCGAGGTGCTGTTCTTATTGGGCGAGGGCAGTGGACCCGAAGAAGCAAAGTCCCTGGTCGAGCGCTACCGCGCCGGGGACTGCGACGCGTTGCTCGGGGAGGTGGAGGCGCACTGGGACCAGCTACTCGGCACAGTCCAGGTCGAGACACCGGACGCCTCCATGAACCTGCTGCTCAATCGCTGGCTTCTGTATCAGACGCTTTCCTGTCGCGTCTGGGCCCGCTCGGCGTTTTACCAATCCGGCGGCGCCTACGGGTTTCGCGATCAGCTTCAGGACGTCCTGGCCCTGCTGGTGGCCAAGCCCGAACTGGTGCGCGAGCAGATTCTGCGCGCTGCAGCTCGCCAGTTTCGGGAAGGGGACGTTCAACACTGGTGGCATCCTCCGACCGGTCGCGGGGTTCGCACGCGCATCTCCGACGACCGCCTGTGGTTGCCCTATGCCGTCGTCCTCTACCTGGAGAACACCGAGGATCACGCGTTACTCGACGAAGCGGTGCCTTGGCTCGACGGTCGCGTGTTGGAAGAGGGCGAACAGGAGGCTTACTTCGAACCGGTCGAGTCCGAAGACCGGGCGACGCTCTACGAACACTGCGCGCAGGCGTTGGATCGTAGTCTCGAACTGGGGAGTCACGGTCTTCCCTTGATGGGCGCCGGCGATTGGAACGACGGCATGAACCGCGTGGGTCACGAAGGGCGCGGTGAAAGCGTTTGGCTGGGCTGGTTTCTGCACAAGAATCTGCGGGAATTTGCTCCGATCGCCGAATCGCGCGGGGAAGCTGAACGCGCGGCACGTTGGCGCAGCACAGCGGATTCCCTCGAGACCGCACTCGACACAGCGGCCTGGGACGGTGCCTGGTACAAGCGCGCTTTCTTCGACGACGGGACCCCCCTCGGCTCGGCGCAGAACGACGAATGCCAGATCGACTCCATCGCGCAGTCATGGGCCGTCATCTCCGGTGCCGGCGATCCCGAACGTGCCCGCCAGGCCATGGCGTCCGTGGATGAGCGACTCGTGCGTCGCGACGACCGTTTGCTGTTGCTCTTCACTCCGCCCTTCGATCGGACCGCGCTCGATCCTGGCTACATCAAGGGATACGTCCCGGGCATCCGTGAGAACGGCGGGCAGTACACCCACGCCGCGACCTGGTCGGTGGTCGCTTTCGCGAAGCTCGGCGAGGGAGAAAAAGCTCTCGCGTGTTTCGATCTATTGAGCCCCATTTACCACACGAGTAGTCGCGCGAAGCTTCACCGCTACAAGGGGGAGCCCTACGCCGTGGCCGCCGACGTTTATTCCGAAAGTCCACACCTCGGACGAGGAGGCTGGACCTGGTATACGGGTGCGGCCGGTTGGTTGTATCGAGCGGGGCTGGAGTCGATCCTCGGATTCCGCAAACGGGGCGCGAGCCTGTACATCGACCCGTGCATTCCCCGCGAGTGGAAGGGCTTCGAGATCCGCTATCGGCACGGTGAGAGCCTCTACCGGATCAGCGTGGAGAATCCGCAAGGCGTTTGCCGCGGAGTCGCGCGGATCCGCCTCGACGGAACCCCGCTCTCCGATCCCTCACGGGTACCGCTCGTGGACGACGGCTCGGATCATCGCGTCCAGGTGGTTCTCGGCTAACCCCAAAAATCGGGCAAACGCCAGGTTCCGTTTTGCTATTTGTCCTCCCCCGCGCAAGCGAACGAAAGGCAGGGTGCAGCGAGTGGATTGGTACAGGATCAGGACCGCGTTGATCGGGTTGAAGCGTTTGGCCACGTTGCCGGAAGAGGACAAGCAGGCGTGTGTCGACGCATATCGGTTCTTTCAACGAATGCAGGCCGGAGAGGAGACCCAGACCGAAGACGAGACGAAGGCGGTCGCGGACTATTACAAAGTCTTGAACAACATGTTGTCGATCTTCGACCTCGAGAAACTCTACATCCCGCCGATGTTGGACGAAACGCAGGGTCTGTACGGGAACCAGTTGTTGATCGAACAAGCTGTCATGAAAGAGCTGAATCTCAAGGATCCGGAGCAGTCGCATCTATTGGACATGGGATGCGGGAGAGGAAGGATCTCACATCACTTCGCCACGCTGACCGGTGGCCAGGTGTCCGGCTACAACATCGATCCGAATCAGATCGAGAACGCGATCGATTGGGCGGCCGAATGCGATATGAGCAGTCGGCTCCACTTCAAAGTGGGCGATCACCACAAGCCGCTCGAGTACGCGTCCGACAGCTTCGATGGCTGTTTTTCCTTCCAGGCAGTTTGGCCCTTCTTCAAGAAAGAAGAGTTGGACGCCCACGCGAAAGAAATGTACCGCGTGTTGAAACCCGGAACCCGATACGCGTGTTCCGAATATCTGTTGACCCCCTATTTCGATTGGGACAACGAAGAGCACGTGGCGCTTCACAAAGCCTATCTTCCGACACTGGCGGCCACGCAATCGATGTATCCCGCCGACGTCTGTGCCGCCTTGGAAAGAGCGGGGTTCACGATTCTCGTTTCGGCACCGTCGAAGAGTGAAGCCTGGCCGCTATGCGAGCAAAAACGCGATCTGATCCTGATGGGTCGCAGAGTGGTCAGAGCCCTCGAAGCGATTCGCGTGTTGCCTCCCTGGGTCGAGGAATCGCTCGATCTCCTGCAAACGGGCGGTCAGGCCTGGACCGACGCGGAAAAGGCCAAGATTGCAGACCTCAACTGGAGAATCGTCGCGGAGAAGCACTAGTCCATGGGACTTCGGAGGCCTGGGCCGCTCAGGGCGTGAGCGCCCGAAGCTCCAGCACTTTGCGCCCCACGATCGGGCCCGGTATTCCGAGTACGGTCTGCACTGCCGGTGAGATGGACGTGCTACAGCTCACCGACACGAGTTCGAGGGGGAAGGTGGCGCCCTCACGGTAGATCGAATTCGGGAAACACCCCACGATGGTCGAGCCGTTGAAACACGTCCCGACGCTGTCGTCGCAGAAGAATCCCGTACAGGTATTGGGAAACGTTTGCCCCTCGCACGGACAGGCGCCTGCAGCGGCAAACGCGCAGTCGTGAATCGCCGGCAGCGACACGGCGCCCGTCGTGGCGATGGCGTCCGCGGGTTCGGAGCGAATCGTGTCGATGCGCGCGCCCGCTGGGGGCAAGCAATCCGATGACGTGTTGCCCAGGCTGGTCACCAGTTCCACCGTGCAGGGGTTGCCATCATCCGGGCCTCCCGCGCAGGTTCCCGCATCCCCGAGTCCCGCGCCGCTGCAGACCGGACACGGCGCGCTGAGGCTGGCGCCGAGGTGCACTTGCAGCTCTCGGGGCTCTACGAGTTCCAGGTGCTCGATGACATCCACCGCACCGTGGAAGCTCAGCGTCCCGCCGATGTCCGCGGTGTGGGCGGACACGATGCAGGTGGCAACGCCCCCCGCATCCGACGGGCTGACGGTATCCACTTCTCCGGTCACTTCCGCCCGGAGGTCACAGGTGCGGGGGCCGGATCCGACACAGTCGACCAGTTCGATCTCGCGTTCGAGCGTCTCCTCGACCTCGCTGCCGTGGCCTTCGCCCGTGTAGCCCACCGCCGCGTCTCCGCTCAACACCCGCAGGCCGATCGTGGTCACCGTCGGACACACATCCGCGTTTCCGGAATTGGGGTAGCTCGCACAGATCAAGGATCGAGCCACACCCGAGAAGCCACTGGCGACAGCGGCTGGATCCATCTCCCCGGTGGCGGCGATGAGTTCATCTGCGTCGCAGCGGCGCTCGATCCGGAGCGCCGCTTTAATGTCGTTGGACACGGCTTTGTCTGCCCGCTTGGCCTCGTCGCACTTCGGGAGCTTTGTCGGATCCTTCGCCTGCTGTTTGTCGTCCTTGTCCAAACACAGCGCGCTGTCGGTTTTCGTGCGATTGCGCACCAACTTCCCGGCTTCGGATCCGAGGCTACGAGCGCAAAGGTAGCGATTTCGGTCGATGTCCTTGAGCGGTACATCGCCCCCGCCATAGAGGGTGAGGAAGACGCGATCCGACAGGGCACCGGCTTGAAATTCCAGCGCATCCGCCAGTGCATCGACGGCTGCGACGACGTCGGATCCGAGACCGAGTTTGTCGAAGGTCGCGAGGTCTCCGCAGCGGCGATCCACTCGATCCTGGAAACCAAGTCGCGCCTGAACCAGATCGATCCCCGCGCAATCGCCTTTTCCTTTGCCTTCCGCGTCGTAACATTTTCGCCAGAGCGTGAACGCCTTGGCGAAATGCTGGCCCGCCCGCAGGCCGATCTCTTTTTGGCAGGCCGCTTCGTCGGTGTCGACGAATGCGGGATCGCGTTCGGCAAACGCGATCGGCGAGAAGAACAGGGTCGAGATCAGGGCGACGCTGAAGCGTTTCATGGTTTCCTCCGGTGGTGGTTGGGCGCTGGTGCAACCTCCGTGCCACGGTTTGGCAACGCGTACGGGTACGCAATCGCCGGACGAGGGTCGCCTCGGGGGAAGCGTGGTCGGATATGGCCAATGCCGGTCGCAAGCGGCGAATCCCGCACGCGCCAGTGCGAGTCCGCTAGCGAAATCTTATGAATCGGATTTGTCTGGGGCCGGCCGAGCTCACTAGCAGACGCTGTTGTCGGCGACCCGGTCGAAATCAGCCGTGCCGTCGTGGGTCGACGACGCTCCTGCCTTCTCAGCGAGAGAGCGCGTTACTGCACGGAAGCGTGAATCACTGCATCGAGATCGACGGGATGAAGATTGCCTGATCGCAGGCGTTCGAGTCGGGTCCCTGGTGAAGGATGAAGCGCAAGACGTCGCCCTTCTTCACCACAACGTCGATTTCCGCGGTTTCCAACGCAGCGCCTTCGGCCATGGGTTCAATCCAAAGGGGCGTTGCGTTCTTGAACAAAGCCAAGTTTGCACCCTGGTTTCCCGGGCACGTGTTGTCATCGTAGTAGGCCATCGACACGTGGGCGGTTCCAGCGCGAGGAGCCGTCCACGATCGCGCGATTTCGAGGTTCGGGTTGTTGGGCGGAATACCGCCAACGAACCACAGCTGGCCGGTGGCTCCATGCCAGGCGCCCCCGTTGGGGTCGTTGAGCCAGGTCTCCAGCGGCTGGCAGTTGAGCGGAGTGAGGTAGGGGCCGACTTCGCACTCTTCGTAGCGCCAGCCGCGATAGCCCTGCGCCGCCGCATTCAGGGTGTAGTTGGGGCCGTTGGGCCGGCTATCGATGAAGTCCTCCGACGCCTTCCAGAATTCGCCGACTCCGTCGAAGGTGAGGGTCGGGTTCCAGTACGTGAGGTCGCAGTTCGTCGATCCCGCGGGGCCAACTCGGAAGCGCAGCTTGTCTCCGGACACGACGGGGATGTTCACCCCGTTCACGAGAGCGCTTTCACCCGGCACGATGCGGCGGTAGTAGTGATTGACCGTCGCGCCGCCGCTCAGCTGGTCGACCCAGAGGTCGACTCCGCTGGAGCACGTACGTTCGATCCATGCCTCGCCGCTAAAGCGGACCATGCCCGCCTGGTTTGCGTACCAGACCCGGTCGGCACCGAACGTTCCCGGCTTCACGTTCGATTCCTGGATTTCGGGCAGTCCACCCGGTTCGTCGCCCTGCCAAATGCCGGACGCGAAAGTCAGGTCTCCTCCCGCCTCGGTCTGGTTGCGCCAGCGGAACCGGTTCGGCCAATAGGAGTATTGGGATTCGGCGTTGTAGAACGTGCGATTCGCGGGCGGTGGGGTCGCGCCCAGCTTGTACTCGCGCAGGGTTACCCAGTATCGCTTCGATACGATGTCGGTCTTGAATCGTGCGGTTGATACGTAGACGGGCTCATCCGGTGCGCCGGTACGGTACGCATCGTGAAGGAACGATTGGTAGCAGCGGAAGGGGTCCGCCTTGCTCCCGCATTCTTTCTGGATGGGCTTGTGGTCGAGCCACTCGCCCACGAGTGCCGCTTCCGTCTCACCTTCGAGTTTCGCGGTGCGACCACAGACGGACGTGGAGTAATCGCAGTTGTAGATCGCGACGAAACGATTCAGGTTGGGATCGAAGGAGATGTTGGGCGTGGCGGTGGTGTAGCGCGAAAAGATCGGCTTGGCGGCGTTCACGTCCGGTGACCAACCTGCCGCACCTGCGAAGTAGCGATAGGCGGAAAAGGTCTCCACTTGATCGATGGGTACGCGGGCAACCTTCACGTGTTCCAGGTTGTGTGAAGCAAAGAAATAGAAGTGGCCACCGACCTGGATCGGCGCCTGGAATTGAGGCTGGCCGTGAGTCCAAAAGAGATCCGACCCCGCCGTACCTTGTACGCGGACCAGGGTCAGGTTCGTGACGCTCGTGAGCTTCGCGAGGCCTGTATGGTATTGGGTTGGACCTTCCGTACTGGGTCCGCATCCGTTCGGTTTCCGCACCGATGTGTAGGTAATGTAAACCCGCTTGTCGCTAGGCCTCACAACGCCGCCGCTCGGCCAGGTCAAGCACTCCTTTTCCGCGAGCTTCGGAGCCAAAGCGACGTCGGCGAATCCCTCGGCATCGGTCTTGTACGTAAGATCGATGCAATCGGAGGGGTCGTTGTCGATGCTCTTGGCGATGGTCCCGGTGCGGAACTCGCCGGGGCCCCCCATGAGTCCATCGCCATTCTTGTCGACCCAGGTGTCCCCGAACAGCCAGATGGTGTTATTCGGGTCGCGCCGTACGCTCCAGCCCACATCGTGGCCCAGGACCTTTCCGTTGTTGTTGGGGCGCGGCAGGTGGCAAACGTCGCGGACTTCCTGGATGTAGAGCTGGGAGGGAGTTCCGCAGTCCATGGCGGCCAACAGCGGGGAAGTGGTCAGAAGCGCGATCAGGAAGGGGCGGGCGGGGCGGCGCGGGTGCGCGGTCGATTTCGCCGCGCTCGATCGCTCGGTGTGGGGGGCGCGCACCCGGTAGCGCTCGATTCGTCGGCCGAGAAATTGAATCAACTCGAGGGTCCATCCGCTCTTCATGACGCACTCCTATCCTGTCTGAACCGCCACGCCAATTCCGAGTCATCGCATTCGTCGTCGAACCCCGAGTTTTGGCACCCTTTTCTAAGTGGCGATTTCTCAAGAAAAGTGTGGCTGGGTCAAATCTTCTGGGTCGCGAGGGAAGACACCCGCAGCGAAGGATCGCCTGCCGAACGAGGGGCGTTCCGCGGTCGGGAACAATGGTTCCCTCGAAGGGAACAGGACGGAGTTGCGTGCCCGTGAAGAGGCCCCGCGGGCCCGCGTTTCGGTTTTGACGGGCGGTGAGGGAGGGGGGTAGTCTGGGCTCAGGCCAGATCTCAGCCCCAGGGGGCTTCGCATCCGCCTTTGGGCAGTCTGCGTGGCCGGGCGAAGAGTTGCTGCTACCGGAGTCTCCATGTTGCATCGTTGGGCGTTCGTCGCGTTGCTTGGCTCCCTTTTAGGCGCTTTCCTTCCGCAATCGGTGTGGGGGGATTCCCCGCTGGACACCAGTTTTCAGGGCTCCCTGTCCGATACATCGGGGCAACCGCTGGCCGGCCCCGTGAATCTGCAGATTCGCGTTTATGATTCGCTGGCCCCCGTTGGCGGGGAGTTCGCCCTCTTCATCGAGGATCACGACGGATTGGCGTTGGACAACGGCGTGTTTTCGCTATTGCTGGGCCAGGGAACGCCCGTGGTCGGATTCTACAACGCGAATCTTTTCGCGAGCGCGGACCGCTACATACAAGTGCATGTAAACGGTGAGCGACTTGTTCCCCGTCTGCCGATCTCTTCCGCTCCCTACGCGTTCCAGGCAACGAACAGCCACACGCTCGAAGGCATGTCGCTCGAGGACATCACAGCGGAGCTGTCTCAGAGTCGGTTGCGGGTTCGAGATGCGCTGGGAAATGACGTGGGCCTCCTGGCGGGTGCCATTCAGAATCCACCGTCCGAGGATATCGAGCGGGTGCTCCCTATCTTTAACGACAAGGTCGATGTCTTCTACTACTTGTCGCGATTGACCGGCGAACCATTTTTCGCGGATGTCCGGTCGATCGAATCGTCGGAAGCGGACTGCACGGGTCGCTACTACCTGACTGTGAAGAGCGCGAATGTGCTTCTCCAGAATGGCGAGCGGTATTTCGTTCCTCGGCGAGCGTTCTTGCCCTCGTTCAACAGTGCCGCGCGTCTCAGCCAGCAGGGAGATTGCTCCGCCACGTCGGTCGTCGTTGGCAGCGTGCAGGAGGTGGAGGAAGTCACGGGAGATCCCTCCATCGCGTTCCCCTACACGCCGCCGTTTTTCATCGAACCGGTCGCTCGGGCACCGGAATAGATTTCCAACGCAGATCCGCTCGTCTCTAGCCGCCAGCCATGAAATTCCAGCCCGAGCCGGTTGGCTTTGACGCGCGTCCGGGACGAGAGGTAGTCTGGGGCTATGCCGAATCGCACCCCGAAGATGCGCCGATTTCAAATTGGGACCTCTCGCCGTCTGCGCCTGTGGGCGTGTCTCGCGGCGCTCACGGCCAGCGGCTGCTCGGTTTCCCTCGATGGATACATCCCCTCGTCCTGGTGGGAGTTCCGTCAGATCGAGTATCTGCTCTTCACCGCGGAGGCGCCTTTGAGCCCCGGGTCCGTGGCCAACGTCCTCTCGCACCTCGAACTCGAAGCGCGTAGCCCGGGGTACGGTGTGGCGGCAGGCGCCATTCCGGACACGGCGTTCGACGGTGCGTTCGACAAGATGTGGCGTCTGCGCGACACGAGCGATTTCGACGCCCTGCGCATGCTCAACCTCCTGTATGCGTTTCGGGGCCACCCGGCCGCCAGCGAGACGTTTTGGCAATCCGTCGAGGACGCGCTGCTCAGCTTCAAATATTGGTATCAAGATCCCACTCCGGTGCGGATCGTCGACGGCGAACAGGTCATCGACAACATGTGGTACTGGACCGAAAATCATATTCTGATTTTCAAGACCTGTGAATTCCTCGCGGGCCAGATGTTCCCTGCGCGCGTGTTCTCGGTGACGGGGTTGACCGGGCAGCAGCACATGGAGCGCGCGCGGCCGTTTCTCTTGAGTTGGTTCGAGGAGCGGGCGCGCTTCGGTTTCACGGAATGGCACTCGAACGTCTACTACAACCTCGACATGCGACCGCTGCTGGCGCTGGTGGAATGGTCCGACGACCCGCTGGTCGCGAAACGCGCCTCCATGGTGTTGGATCTCGTATTTCTCGATATGGCGCTGCATCTCCATCGGGGCACCTTTGGGGCCACCCACGGTCGCTCCTACATCAAAGACAAGGCATCGGCGGATACCGAGGACACCTTCGATGCGGCCAAGCTGCTCTTCGACGACACTTCCTTGCCTTTCCCCAGCCGCGGATCCATGAGCGCCGCGGTGCTGGCCCGCGCGAAGAAGTACAAGCTGCCGGAAATCATTCGTCGCATCGCCGCCTACGACGAGCCCATGGTCGACCGCGAGCGGATGAACCTGCCCTTGAACGAGGTGCCGCCCGACGATCCCGCGAACACGCCGCCGCCCGTGGCCCCATTCGGTTTCGATTATCGGGATGAAACCTATTTGCCCTTCTGGTGGACGATGGGGGCACAGTCGGTCTGGATGATGCTGCCCCTCACCTTCGAAGTGGGGAACCGCGAAAATCTCTGGATCGCCCAGTTTGCGCCCTTTGCGCCGTTGCGTGACCTGGTCTGGGACCCCAACGATCCCGAAGGCTCGATCCTCGATGCCCAATCGCTGTCACGGGTACTCTGGCCGCTGATCAATCAAGCGCTGTTGAAAGAGGTGAACACCTACACCTACCGCACGGGCGACTACATGCTTTCGAGCGCGCAGGACTACCGCAAGGGCGTGCGCGGTTCCCAAACGCACACCTGGCAGGCGACGCTGTCGGAGCGGGCCTTGGTGTTTACCCAGCACCCCGGCTACTTGCCCGTGGCGCCCGGCGACCCGATTCCCCCGGATTGGAATTGGCAACGCGAGGACGAACCGGGCCCCGGCTATTGGACCGGCGAGTCCGCGCAACCGCGTACCGCGCAGTACGAAAACGTGGCGATCTCGCTCTACTCGCCCCAATACGCCGGGGCGCCTGCCTTGGGTCTGGGCTATCGCAACGAGACCCATGCCTATTTTCCGCATGCCCATTTCGATGAAGTGATGCAGGACGGAAAATGGACCTTCGGTCGCAAGGACGACGCCTACGTGGCGCTCTATTCCTGGCGTGCCACCGAGTGGCGCGGAGGGCAGCCCGAGGCCTTTCAGAACGGCGGCTTGGACTTCGACCTCGTGGCACCCGGAGGTGCGAACAACGTGTGGATCGTCGAGTGTGGGAGCGGGACCGAGTGGCCCGGCGGTTTTACGGCGTTTCGGGCAGCCATCGCCCAAAGCGACGTCGTCGTGACGCCCACGGAAGACGCCTTCGACGTGGCCTACACCT
>JAJDAL010000052.1 GCA_029261875.1 Deltaproteobacteria bacterium | reverse complement strand
GACGCATCCTGTCGATCCTCGACTCGATCGACATCGAGACCCACCGGGAAGAACTCGCGGTCATCAAGATCGAGCACGCGGATGCCGCGACCATGGCCCAGCAGCTGTCGGAGATCTATGGCGCCACCGTGGGGGCCGCCTCGCCCGCACGCGCCGCGCGCAGCCGCGCGCGACGCACTTCGGGCGCGGCCACGACGCCCGCCGCGACGGCAGCCGCCCAGGTCGCAATACACGGCTCGGTTCGGATCTTGACCGACGACCGGACCAACTCCCTCATCGTACTCTCCTCGCGGTCGCGCCTCGAAGACATCCGCGACCTGGTGTCCCGCCTCGACGTGCCCGTGGTGGGCGGTGGACGCATTCACGTCCACTACCTGAAGCACGCGGATGCCGAGGAACTCTCCCAGACCCTCGGTTCCCTGATCAGCGGCCAGCCCGCCGGTGGCGGGCGTGCGGCGGGCGGGGGCGCGGCCCAAGCCCAGGCACTGCGCGCCGCGGTTTCGGAACTCGCCGAGGGCATCACCCTGACGGCGGACCCGGCAACGAACTCCCTCATCATCCAGGCGAGCCAGGAAGGCTACGCGACCCTGAAACAAGTCATCGAGCAACTCGACATTCCGCGCCCACAAGTTCTGATCGAAGCGTTGATCATGGAAGTCGACGTCACCGACGCCCTCGACTTGGGATTCCAAGCCACGCTGAATCTGGTTCGCGGCGGAACCAACATCGCCCTCAGCTCGAGCAACCAGAGCCCTTCGGGTCAAACGATCTCGACCATCAGCCGCATCACCGGAATTGCGGGCGCCGCCACCGCCTCCGGGATCCCGACCCTCGTCAGCAGCGGCTCCGTGATTGGCGGCATCATCGACGCGCAAGCCACCAACAATCGCTCGAACATCATTTCCGCTCCCCACATCTTGACGTCGGACAACGAAGAAGCAGAAATCCGCATCGGTGACAACATCCCCATCATTACGAGCCGCGTCGAATCGGCCGCCGGCCAGGACAACAATCTCGCGAGTTCCGTGAACGTCGAGCGCCAGGACATCGGCGTCACCCTGCGCGTCACGCCCCAGATCAGCGAAGGCGACACGTTGCGGTTGGACATTTTTCAGGAGATCACCGACATCAACACGGGACTCACCGCCACCGTCGGGAGCGCGGAGAACGTGGGTGTCCCGCTTTCGAATCGGCGCATCGAAAACACCGTCGTGGTCGAAAATGGGGAGACCGTCGTCATCGGCGGGCTCATCAAGGACGCCTACTCGGACAACGTGGCCAAGATTCCCTGGCTCGGCGACATCCCCTGGATTGGCTGGCTGTTCAAATCGAGCGACGTTCAACTCACGAAGACCAATCTCTTGGTTTTCCTGACGCCCCACGTCATGCGATCGGCTGCGGATCTCGAGATGGAATCCATTCGCAAGCGCGAGGAGTTCCACCGCCGCTCCCTCGAAGGTCTCGACTTGACGGAAGAGCAGATCCAACGCGAAGAGGATCGCCGCAAGCGGGCTGCCACCGTCGGGATCGAATACGAACCCACGTCGACCACGAACCCCGCGCGTTCGGCGATCGGGCGCCTCGAAAAACGATACCCGCTCGAGAGAATGCTGGAGATCGAACGAGAGAAGGACGAGCAGGAGCGGATTCAGGAAGAAACCCGCCTCGCCATCATCAGCGGGCCCCTCTACGCGGTGATGGCCGACGTCTTCTACACAGAATCCGACGCTTCGCAGACCCTTGCACAGATTCTCGATGCAGGATTCGACGGGACCCTCGTCTCCGGCGAGGCGGGCGACCAGGTCTTCTACGAGATTCGTTTGGCCCCCGTAGAATCGCTCAACGACGCGCAGCAAGCCGCGGACGTCATGCGCAACGCGTTCGGACTGAATCCCTCGATCCTGCTGATCGACCGCGAGGCGCAACCGTGAGTGCTCCGGCACCCGAGCGCTTCGAAATCGGCGGGATTCTGCTGGAACATACGCAGCTTCTGCCCGAGGATCTCGAAGCCGCGCGCCAGGCCCAAGAAGATACGGGACAACGCCTCACGGACGTCCTGCTGCAACGGGGTAAGTTGAACGAAGCCGAGCTACTGGGCGCCCTCAGCCAGGAACTCGGGCTTCCGGTTCGCGAGAACATCGGCCAGGACGAAGTCGAAGAAGAGCTGATCGAGCGGGTTCCGATCGGCTTCGCCAAGACCCACGGCCTGCTTCCCATCAAGCGCAACGGGAACGCCATCGTGGTCGCCGTGTCGGATCCCTTCGACACGGATCCCCTGGACGACCTGCGGCTCTTGTTCGACGGCGCGAACATCGAAGCCGAGATCGCCAGCGAGCGCATCATCCGCTCCGCCATCAACCACGTCTACGACCGCGGCCACGATTCGACGAGCGAACTCGCCGAAGACGCCGCGGAAGACCTCGACACGATCGCCTTCGAAGTCGCCCACGAACCCCAGGACCTGCTCGACTCCGCCGACGAGGCGCCGGTCATCCGCCTGGTGAATTCGCTCTTGCAGCACGCCGTCAAGGAGCGCGCCAGCGATATCCACATCGAACCCTTCGAATCGGAGATCCGCGTCCGCTTCCGCATCGACGACGTCTTGTTCGAACCCATCCAGGCGCTGCCCCGGGCCCTGCAGGCCAGCATCGTTTCGCGCATCAAGATCATGGGCGGACTCAACATCGCGGAGAAGCGTCTCCCCCAGGACGGACGCATCCGGCTCAAGATTGCGGGCAAGGATTACGACGTCCGCTTGTCGACGGTGCCCATCACCCACGGCGAACGCGTGGTCATGCGTTTGTTGCCCCGCTCCCAGGCCATGCTGGACCTCGAACGCCTGGGCTTCAACGAAACCCAGCTTCGCACCTGGGAGCGCCTGATCGCGCGCCCCAACGGGATTCTCCTGGTGACGGGCCCCACCGGTAGCGGCAAGACCACCACGCTCTACGGCGCGCTTTCGCGCATCAACGGTCCGGACAAGAACATCATCACCATCGAAGACCCGGTGGAAATTCAATTGGGCGGCGTGGGTCAGATCGAAGTGGCGCACAAGATCGGCCTGTCCTTCTCTTCGGGTCTGCGGTCCGTCCTGCGCCAGGATCCCAACGTGATTCTGGTCGGAGAAATTCGCGACATCGAGACGGCGGAGATCGCAATTCAGGCGTCGCTCACGGGCCACCTGGTGTTTTCCACGCTGCATACCAACGACGCCGCCGGTGCCATCACACGGCTCGTCGACATGGGGGTCGAGGCCTTCCTCGTGGGTTCCTCCCTGGCCGCGATCCTGGCCCAGCGCCTGGTACGCGTCCTGTGTCCCGAATGCAAGGAAGCCTACGAACCCACCAAGGCCCAGCTGGCGGAACTCGGGGTACGGGCGGTCGAGAACACGCCTTCGATCTTTCGTCCGGTGGGCTGCGCTCACTGCAACCACACGGGCTATCGCGGACGGATCGGGATCTTCGAATTGCTGATCGTCGACGACGACATCCGCAACATGATCACCGACAATGTGGATTCCAAGAGCATCAAACGCAAAGCCATCGAAAAGGGCATGGCGACCCTGCGAATCGATGGCGCACGCAAGGTGCTACGCGGCGTCACTTCCATCGCCGAAGTTTTGCGCGCGACGGAAGAAGAAGGCGTCGTCGCACAGATCTGACAACATTATGCCGGTCTATCAGTACAAGGGAATGACCAGTGGAGGTCGTTCGACATCGGCGCTCGTCGATGCCGAGAACGCCCGCGAGGCGCGCGCCAAGCTGCGCCGCGACGGCATCTTCCCGACCGAAATCACCGAGACCTCCGGCCGGGTGCGCGCGAACGAACCGAAGGCCAAAGGCAACCGTTCCTTTTCCCTGCCCTCTTTTCGACGCATCTCGGGCATGGACCTGGCCTTGGCCACACGCCAGCTCTCGACCATGATCGGCGCCAGCGTCCCCCTGGTCGAGGCGCTTTCGGCGCTCACGGAACAGGTCGAGAACAACCGACTCAAGAGCGTGATTGCCAGCGTCCGCGAGCGGGTCAACGAAGGTTCGACCCTGGCGGACGCCATGGCGCAATCGGGACCCTTTTCGGATCTCTACGTCAGCATGGTACGCGCCGGTGAGACCGGCGGCGCGCTGGAGACCGTCCTGGCGCGCCTGGCCGAATACCTGGAGAGCCAGGTGCGTCTACGTAACAAAGTCACGTCGATCATGATCTATCCGGCCCTGATGTTCGTCGTCGCGTTGGTCGTGGTCGCGGTCCTGGTAACGGTTGTGCTCCCTCCCATCACCTCCCTACTCCTGAGTCTCGGCGCGGAATTGCCCATCTACACACGGGCGATCATCGCCGGCGCCGACCTCGTGCGGAACTGGTGGTGGGCCATCATCCTCAGCGTGTTGGTCTCCGCAAGCGTCCTGCGAGCCGTGATTCGGACCGAACGCGGCCGCATCGCCTACGACCAATTCAAGCTGCGCCTCCCGATTCTGGGTCGGGTCAACCGGGTGCTCGCGATCTCGCGCTTCACCCGCACCCTCTCGACGCTCCTCGCGGGCGGAATCCCGATCGTGCGCTCCCTCGACATCGCCCGTCACGTGGCGAACAACCGCGTGATCGGCGCCGCCGTCGACGAGGCCCGCGAAAGCATCACCAAGGGCGCCTCGATTGCCGCGCCCCTGCGCCAGAGCGGACAGTTTCCCGCCCTCGTCACCTACATGGTCGACGTGGGGGAGCGCAGCGGCGAGCTCGAATCCATGCTGAACAAAGTGGCCGAGACCTACGACGAACAGGTCGAAACCACCGTCACGCGCATGACCGCGCTGATGGAACCGCTCTTGATTCTCGCCATGGTGGGCGTCGTCGGTTTCATCATCGCATCCACTCTCGTACCCATGCTCAACATCACGAACTCGTTCTAGACCCAGGAAGGGAGATTCCATGAATCATCGGCATCGGCAATGCCCGAAGAATCGACGCAAGCGAGGTTTCTCGCTGATCGAGATCATGGCGGTGGTGGTCATCATCGGCTTGCTCACCGGTCTGGTCGGCGTCGCGGTCTTTGGCCGCCTTCGGGAGGCGGAAGTCAGCACCGCGAAAGCCCAGATGGACAAGATCGAGAGCGCGCTCAATTTCTACCGCGTCGACAATTCGCGCTATCCCACCACCGAGCAGGGCCTCGATGCTCTCGTGAGTCGACCCACGACCGCGCCGGAGCCACGCCGTTACCTCGCCGGCGGCTATCTCGATCAAAAGACCGTCCCGCTCGATCCCTGGGGTGAACCCTACAACTACCTGGTGCCCGGCGACCAGAATCCGGACGGTTTCGACCTGTGGTCTTGGGGAGCCGACAACGCTCCGGGCGGCGAAGGGATCAACGCCGACATCGGAAACTGGGAAAACGACGAGGCGCTGTGATCCGTGACGTGGGGAGGAGAGCGAACGTGGACGCGAGGCGCCGCGGATTCACGCTGATCGAAATGCTCGCGGTTGTCGCGCTGTTCGCGATGATCACCGGCATCGTCGTCCCCAATCTCGGTTTTCAGCAATTTTCGGAACTGCGCGATCAGGCCGAGCGGATGGCTCTGGACCTCGAGTTCGCGCGCCAAAGCGCCGTCATGCGCGGCGCCCCTCATCGCATGCTCATCAATCTCGACGACTCCTCGTTTCGCATCGAATGGAAGCCCCCGCCGGAAACCGAGGAGATCGACGAAGGAGCCCTCGTCGAAGACGAGGACAGCTACTACTACGACGAGATCGAGATCGCCCTCTCGGCGCCCGCCACGACGGAACGCGATTTCGAACCCGTTCCCAACCATTTCGGGAAAAGCCAGCGACTCGACGACGGAATCTTTTTCGATTTCATCGAGTCGGATCTCGAGAGAGTCGACAGCGGCACCGTGGAAATCCCCTTCGAACGCGACGGCACCACCGAACACACCGAAGTCTTTCTCGTCCACGAAGCGGGCTATCGCATTCGGCTGGAGCTGCTCCCCCTGGCCGACACGGTTCGGATCTACGATGACGAAGTCTAGGTCGCGCACGGCGGGGTTTTCCCTGCTCGAGGTTCTCGCAGCCGTCGCGTTCCTCGGACTCTGGTTCTCCGTGATCGTCGGGTCGGCCATGCAGGCCATGCGGGGCGAGGAGCGGGCCGAGCGTCGCATGGTGGCGGGCTTGCTGGCCGACGAGCGCATGGCGGACATCGAAATCGGCTTGGCGACGGGCGCCGTGCCGGAAATCGGGACCGAAGAAGAGGACGAAAACGAAGATGGAATCCGCCTCGAAATCGAGACCCGGGAACTCGAACTCGACCCCAAGGCGTTCCGACCCGACGCGGCCGAAGAGGACGATCACTTCAACCCCGAAGCCTCGGACATCAACCTGAATACGGTACTCGCGCCCTCCACCGCCCAATCGGACCCGCCGCTGCTCTCGATCGAAGTTCGCGCGTACTGGACGAGCGGGGTCCACGAGGAGTACGCGACGCGCACCACCTACGCGTTCAATACCGAAGCCGTCTCCGACCTGATCGAAGGGCTCGAGCCCGAAGGCGAAGACGCGGACTCCGGGGACCACGACGGGGATCACCCGGAGAGCGATCCGATCGGAGACGATTCGTGAAGCGGCGCCATTCCGGATTCACGCTGATCGAAATGCTCGCGGTGATCTTCTTCACCGTCGTCGTGACGGCGTCCGTGGCCACCTATTACGTCCAGTTCATGCGCAGCAGCACTTCACTCCAGGAGCGCACGCGCAACACGCGGCGCGCAGTCGCGATTCTCGACCGCGTCGCGCGCGATCTCGAGGGCGCTTTCTTGATGGTGAAGCCCGAAGAAATGGATCCCATCGAGCACCCGTGGCTCTTCCTGGGAGAGAGCCGAGATTCCGATACCGGGTCCGAGAGCATCAAGTTCATCAGTCAGTCCCAGGCCCTGCGCGCCTCCGCGGCGCGGCGGTCGCCCTTGGGGCAAATCGCCTACGTGGCTGCCAAGTCCGACGACGGCGACCTCGCGCTGTTTCGCTGGAGCGCTTCGGGGCTCCCGGAGGAACTCGATCGAAGGCTGCCCCGCGAGGGGGACGAGGGCGTATTGCTGATGTCCGAGGGCCTGCAACGCTTCGGAGTGCGATTCATGACCGAAGACGGCGACTGGGAAGACGAGTGGGATTCCTCCACCTTGGAGCGCTCCGGAGAGCTTCCCATCGCGGCGGAAATCGAAGTCGCCCTGACGAACCTCGCGGATCCGGAGGGCGAGCCCATCGGCCCCTTCAAACGACGCGTATTGATTCCACTACGTCCGATCTCCCGCGAAGAACTCAAAGGGGAACTCAGTTCAAACGGCGGGGAGGACGATGGCGACGGTGAAGAGCAATGTCTGACGGTCGGTCAATGTCTACTGAACCCTTCTCCCGATATGGTCCGCCTGTTCCAGGACAACCCAGACGCCTGTGCGAGGGACCATTTGGGTGAGGATGAGCGACAGTTCATCGCCAGCAATTGTTTGAGCGAAGTTTTCGGCGACGACAAGTAGGAAGAACGAGAACCTTGAAGCCTTTGACGCAACCGACCGAGACCGCACGAAACCGGCACCAATCCGGCATCGTGCTGCTCCTCGTGCTGTTCTTCATCTTGCTGCTCACGAGCGGAATCGCGAGCTTCATGCGCTACGCAACGGTGGATTACGCCATCGCGAACAACCGCGATGCCGCCGCCCAGGCGGAAGCGCTGGCCCGCGGTGGCGTGCGCTTGGCCCACGCGCTGTTGGTGGAAGATCGGCTGCTCGAAGAAGAGGAAGGCGATGGCGAAGCCCAATTCGAAACCGACCAGGACCCCTGGGCCCTGGCCGGAGACGTCGAGCTTCCCGCCCCGGAAGGCACGCAGCTCGCGCTGCGGATCGAAGACGTGGGGAACAAGCTGAATATCAATGCACTCTTCGACGAAGAAGGTGCGGCGCTGGACGACACGGAGCTGTATTTGACCGCGGTCCTCGAGAAGGTCATCGACGAGATGGAAATTCCGCCGGCGGAACGCGAGCTGCTCGACCCAGGGGACCTCGCCGTCAACCTGATCGATTGGATCGACACGGACGAAGAACGCCACGGTTCCGGAACCGACGAGAACGACTACTACCAGCTCCAGGACCCGCCCTACAAGGTGAGCAACGCACCGCTGCAATCCCTCGACGAATTGGGAAGGATCGAAGGCTTCGACCACAACCTCGTCCAGGCCCTGCGTCCCTACCTCAGCGTCCATCCCCCGTACGGCGGCGGCGGCATCAACCCCAACACCGCCGACTCCTGGGTGTTGTCCCTCATCTACCACGGCACCGGCGGGGAATTCGAACTCGCGGACGAGGACACCGTGCGCGAGGTGGTGGAAGCGCGCGAGGAGCTGGCGGAAGAAAACCAGATCTTCTGCAAAGACAGCGAAGGTGAGCGCTGCGTCTCCATCGGAGACTACTTCGACACCATCTTTCCGGAGCCCAGCTTCAGCACCAATTATTTTCTCGTAGCGTCGCGCGCAAGCGTGGGCGACATTGCGCGAACCGTTGAAACCGTAATCGACCGCACATCTCCCTCGGAACCGCGGTTCTTCTATTGGCGGGTGTACTGAGCATGGCATTGGGACGCACCATTCTCGGATTGGATATCGGGACCTACAGCATCAAAGCCTGTGAGCTGCAGCAATCCCTGCGCGAAACCCAGGTGGTTCAGCTGCGCGAGATGCAGCTCGAATCCGATGGGCCGGGAACCGTCCAGCTGCTGCGGAGTTTGATTCTCACCCACAAGCTCCCTACGGAATACGTGATCTGCGCGCTCGAAGGCGCGAAGCTCTCGAGCCGGAGGATCCATTTCCCCTTCACGGACAAGAAGAAGATCGCCCAGGCGGTCCCCTTCGAAGTCGAGAGCCAGACCCCCTTCGACCTCGAAGAGATCGTGGTGGGGTGGCAACGGGTCGGAGGCGACCGGACCCAATCGGACGTCGTCGCCACCATCGCCCAGCGCACCCAGGTCGCCCGCCTGCTCGAAACCCTGGAAGAAGCGGACATCGAGCCGCGTGTGGTCGAATCCGAAGGTTTCGTCCTCGGCAATCTCGGCTTGCTCTTCGATCTTCCCGGCGTCCGCTTACTCGCCGACATCGGTCACACGCAAACCACCCTATGCCTGCTGCGCGACGGCGAACCCGTCGGCATGCGGACGATTCCCGTCGCGGGACTCGCGCTGACCGAAGCGCTCGCCAAGGACCGGGGCGTTCCCGTGATCGAAGCGGAGCGCATCAAGCACGAAGACGGAATCTTCAAACGCGGATTCGAAAGTCCCGACACCGAAGCCGTGGCCGCCCTGGATCGCCTCGCCCGCGAGATCAAGCGCAGCCTGGCGAGTTTCGCAGCCCTGCAAGCCGACGGCGCCCCCCCCATCGAAGAGATCACATTGTTCGGTGGAACCGCGCACCTGCACCGGATCGACGAGTACCTGACCGAACGCATCGGCATCCGGGCGGCGCGACTGGCCTTCCCGCGTAGCGCCGCCGGCCCGGCCCTCGTCGCCGCCGGCGATCCACTGCGTTTCGGCGCCGCCTGCGCGCTGGCGCTGCGCGGCAGCCTCCGCGCGCGCACCCACATGAACTTCCGCCAGGACGAGTTCGGCTACCGCATGGACATGGCGGAAATCGTCAAGCGTTTCCGCGTGACCGCCGGCCTTGTGGCGGCCGCCATTCTGCTCTTCTTCCTCGGCAACTACTTCTCGAGCTCCGGACATGCGGACCGCGCCCAGGAAATGGAGCAGCAGGTCGCGAAACTCTACCAGCAAGCCTTCCCGGGCCGACCCGTCCCGAAAGATGTCGAGCGCGCTCTCGAAGCGGCAGTCAAGTCCGCGCGCGACCGCGCGGATTTCCTGGGGGTCTACCGCGGCAACCTGTCGGCCCTCGACCTGCTGCAGGAAATCTCGAGCCGGGTCCCCGCGGATCTCGACATCGAACTCGAAGAGTTGAACGTGGACCGCAAGTCGATCCGCATCCGCGGCCGCGCGGCGGACTTCGCCGCCGTGGATCGCCTGGCCAACCAGCTGCGCGAATTCGAAGTCTTCAGCCGCGTCGAACCCGGGGAAGTCACCCGTGACACGCGCCGCGGAGGCAACAGTTTCACCCTCACCATCAGCCTTGCGGATCCGGGGGAACGAGGATGAGCGAAGCACTCGACAAAGTACGCACCGCCTTCGCCAATCTGTCGTCGCGCGAACGCGCATACGTGGGCGCCGCCGTGGGTCTCGCCCTCTTGCTCGTCGTGTACCTCGTGGTCGACTCGACGTCATCCGGCGGCGACGAAGCGCAGGTACGCGCGGAACGCGCCGGAGCCCAGGTCGAAGTCGTCAGCCGCCTGATGGCCGAACTCAACGAAGTCCAAGGCCGCCTGGTCCACGTCGAAGAACGCATCGCGAAGCAGGGACGCAATCTCAGTATCCGTGCCGAACTCGAACAACTCGCAAAAGATTCGCTGGTCAGCCTCGACGCCATCGACCCGCAACCTTCGCCCAGCGGCGAGAAATACCGCGAGACCAAGGTTCAAGTCTCTCTCAAGAGCGTCACCTTGAATCAGGTCGTCAAGTATCTTCACGCCATCGAGTCGGCGGAGAAAATGATGTTGTCGGTGAAGAACCTGCGCATCAACGCACGCTCGGATACGTCGAGCCTGCTCGACGTACGCTTCACGGTCTCGACCTTCGAGCCCGTCTAGGCATGGCGACCCGACTATCCCCGGACGATGTCGAGGGGATCCGGCGCCTTCCGCGCTGGTTGGTCTGGATCGGCGTGCCGATTGCGTGTGTCGGACTGATCCTTTTCTTCATCCTGCTGAGCCTGCCCTACGAACGCTTCAAACCCACCCTCGAACAGGAATTCAGCCGCGCCATCGGCGGCCGGGTCACGCTGCGCGAATTCGGAATCGGTTGGGCGGGTCTCGGTCCGGGGATGGTGGCCTCGGGGGTCATCGCCACCCTCGACGACGGAACGGTGCTGGAATTCGATTCGATCCGTGTGCGCCCCGCGTTTTCCACGCGCTGGTTGTCGCGCGAGCCCGCCCTCGCCATCCAACTCGAAAGTCCCATGGGGAAGGCCCACGGCACGCTCCAGCTGGGTTCGGTCCCCGGCTGGGACGGACGCTTCGAAGAGGTCGACCTCTCCGCGATCCCCGTCACCCATTTCTCCGAGAACGCCAGCCTCGGCGGGTCCGGCAACATCTCCGCGGACCTGAAATTTCTCGCCACGGGACCCGAAGGGGCGGTCAATTTCGAAGCGACGGAAGGTTGGTTCTCCGCGCCCGGAACTCCGGTCGACATCCCCTACGACCGTGTCGTCGGCGTCTTGGCCCTGGGAACCGAAACCGCCCAGGTCGAAGTGCTTTCCCTGGTACTGGAAGGCCCGCTGATCGCCGGCCACGCCCGGGGCCAGGTCGGTCGCTCGCGGGTTCCCGCCCAGGCGCCCCTCGATTTCACCGTCGAACTCGAACCGGTGGACAAGAATCTGCGCCCGGTGCTGCGCTCCGCAGGACTCCCCCTGCGCGGCGATGGCTCCGGTAAGGTCCGCATCGAAGGCACCCTTGGCCGCCCGCGGGTCACCTCCGCCAACGGACACCCGCCTGCGGACTAAGGTGATTGTCGGTCTCGGCCGATTCCCCTAGAATCAGTGCATCCGGATTAACTGATGAATATCTCGCTCGCGAGCGAGAAGGGGCCCCGGAATCCACATGGTCGCAGGCAAATCACCGGCAGCTCGCAAGGGTAACCCCGCGGATGCGGTCCAGAAGATCTTCAAGACGCTGGCCGACCCCACCCGCCTGCGGATTCTCGCCCTGCTCGAAGGCGAAGAACTCGCGGTTCAAGACCTGATGGCCATCCTTCAAATGGCCCAATCCCGTGTGTCCCGGCATCTCGCCATTCTGCGCGAAGCCGAGTTGCTGCGGGACCGGCGCGACGGCACCTACGTCTATTACCGCTTCGATCTTCCGGAAGACGGGGGCTGGTCCGAGGCCTGGAGTCTGGCCCGGCGCGAACTCGCCACGGACCCGACACGGAGCCGCGACGCGGCGCGACTCGCCGACGTCCTCGAAGCCCGCCGGTCCAAGACCCGCGCTTTCTTCGACGCCGTAGGACCGGAATGGGACGCGGTGCGGAAAGTATTTCAGGACGACACCCTGCGGGCGCGCGCCATTACGCGACTCGTCGAACCGGGCCTGCCGGTCGCCGATATCGGAACCGGTACCGGAATTCTCGCCCAGGAACTCGCCGGGCTGGGACTGTCGGTCATCGCCATCGATCATTCACCCCGCATGCTGGCCGCCGCCCAGGAGAAGCTCGACGCCGGGGGCCTGTCGGGCGTGGAGTTTCGCCAGGGCGACGCCGCCGCCCTGCCCTTGTCGGACGGCGAAGTCCACGCCGCGTTCGCCCACATGGTGCTCCACTATCTTCCGACCCCGGCCGAGGCCGTGGCCGAAATGGCGCGCGTGGTCGCGCCCGGAGGACGCGTGATCGTGGTGGACTTCGTGACCCACGATCGCGAGTGGATGCGCGAGGAACTCGGCGTGCAATGGCTTGGCTTCGAGATCGACGAAGTCACCCAATGGTGCAGCGCGGCCGGCCTGACGGATGTGCGCATCGAGTCGTTCGAACCCTTGGCGCGCGGAGGCGACCTCCCCGCAACCTTCATTGCAGCAGCCCACAAACCCAGCGGAGCAATATCGAGTGAGTGAGCAAGACGTCAAATCCCAACTGGAAGCCCTGTTCGCCGAGCGCATTTTGCTGCTCGACGGCGGCACCGGAACCATGATCCAGCGCCACAAACTCGAAGAGGCGGACTTCCGGGGCGAGCGCTTTGCCGACCACCCGGTCGACCTGAAGGGCAATGGCGACATCCTCAGCCTGACCCGACCGGACGTGATTTCCGGAATCCACCATGCCTACCTCGAGGTGGGCTCGGACATCCTCGAGACCAACACCTTCAGTGGCACGCGAATCGCCCAGGCGGATTACGCCGCGGAAGACCTGATCTACGAGCTCAATCGGACTTCGGCGGAACTTGCGGTCACCGCTTGTGCGCAATGGACGCAAAAGACGCCGGACAAACCGCGCTTCGCGGCGGGCTCCATCGGGCCCACCAACCGCACGCTGTCGATTTCGCCGGACGTCAACGACCCGTCGTTTCGCAACATCACCTTCGACGAATTGCGTCTCGCCTATGCGGAGCAGATCCGGGGGCTCCTCGACGGGGGCTCCCATTTGCTGCTGGTGGAAACCATCTTCGACACCCTCAACGCGAAGGCGGCCTTCGTCGCGATCGAAGAGGAATTCGCCGCGCGCGGCCGCCGCTGGCCCGTCCTGGTTTCGGTGACCTTCAGCGACAAGAGCGGCCGCACCCTCGCGGGTCAAACCGTCGACGCGTTCTGGACCAGCATCGAACACATCCAGCCGCTGGCGGTCGGATTGAATTGCGGTCTGGGGGCCCAGGACATGCGCTCCTACGTGGCGGAGCTTTCTGCAATCGCGACCACCCACGTGCTCTGTTACCCCAACGCCGGCCTCCCCAATGCGTTCGGGGAATACGATGAAACCCCGGAAATCACCGGTGGTTTGCTGCGCGAGTACGCGGAAGAGGGTCTCGTCAACCTGCTGGGCGGCTGTTGCGGCACGACGCCCGAGCACATCGCCGCCATCGGCGCCGCGGTGGCAGACCTTCCGCCGCGAACGATTCCGGTCCCGGAGAAGCGCTTCACCCGCTTCAGCGGACTCGAGACCCTCACCATTCGTCCGGACAGCAATTTCCAGATGATCGGCGAGCGCACCAACGTGAGGGGTTCGGCGCGCTTCGCGCGGTTGATCAAATCCGAGGATTACGCGACGGCCCTCGAAGTCGCCCTCGACCAGGTGCGCGGCGGCGCCAACCTGATCGACATCAACATGGACGAAGGCATGCTCGATTCCGAGCAGGCCATGACGACCTTCTTGAATCTGATTGCCACGGAGCCGGAAGTCGCGCGGGTACCCATCATGGTGGACAGCTCCAAATGGTCGGTACTCGAAGCCGGGCTGCGCTGCATCCAGGGCAAGGGCGTGGTCAATTCCATCAGTTTGAAGGAAGGCGAGGCGGATTTCCTCGAGAAGGCGCGCATCGTCCGGCGCTTCGGCGCCGGCGTAGTGGTGATGGCCTTCGACGAAACCGGCCAGGCGGAGACCGTGGAGCGCAAGGTCGACATCTGCAGTCGCGCCTACGCGCTATTGACCGAGCAGGTCGGCTTCCCGCCCGAGGACATCATCTTCGATCCCAACATCCTGGCGATCGGGACCGGGATCGAGGAACACAATGCCTTCGGGGTGAACTTCATCGAAGCCACCCGCGTCATCAAGCAACGCTGTCCCGGGGCCAACATCAGCGGCGGTGTGAGCAACCTGTCGTTTTCGTTCCGCGGCAACAACGTCGTGCGCGAAGCCATCCATTCGGCGTTCCTCTACCACGCCATCCGCGCCGGCATGGACATGGGGATCGTCAATGCGGGCCAATTGGAGGTCTACGAAGACCTTCCTCCGGAGCTGAAAGATCGCGTCGAAGATCTGATCCTGAATCGCCGGCCCGACGCCACCGAACGCATGCTCGAGTTCGCCGAGACGGTGACCGGAGAAGGCAAGAAGCGGGTCGTGGACCTTTCCTGGCGCGAGGCCCCCGTGGAAGCGCGCCTCTCCCATGCCCTCGTCCGCGGCGTCGTGGATTTCATCGAAGACGACACCGAGGAAGCGCGCCAGAAATACGCCAAGCCCCTCGAGATCATCGAAGGGCCGCTGATGGACGGCATGAAGGTGGTGGGCGACCTGTTTGGGGCGGGCAAGATGTTCCTCCCCCAGGTGGTGAAGTCCGCCCGCGCGATGAAGAAGGCCGTCGCCTATCTCGAACCCTTCATGGATGCGGAGAAAGCCGCGCAGGGCGACACCTCCAACCAGGGCAAGATCGTCATGGCCACGGTAAAGGGCGATGTGCACGACATCGGCAAAAACATCGTGGGCGTCGTGTTGGGATGCAACAACTACGAGATCATCGATCTCGGCGTCATGGTGCCCTGCGACAAGATTCTCGACACCGCCCTCGAGCAGGGTTGTGACCTGATCGGTTTGTCGGGGCTCATCACTCCGTCCCTCGATGAAATGGTGACCGTCGCAAAAGAAATGGAGCGGCGGGGCATCACCCTCCCCCTCTTGATCGGAGGCGCGACCACCAGCAAGCAGCACACGGCGGTAAAGATCGCGCCCCGCTACGGGCAAAGCACCGTCCACGTCCACGACGCGTCGCGGGCGGTGGATGTCGTCTCGCAATTGCTCGATGCGAAGCAACGCCCGAATTTCGACGAAAAAAACCGAACCGAGCAAGAGCGCTTGCGGGAAGTGTATTCCGGTGGCCGCAAGGTCGAACTGATCTCCTACGCGGACGCCGTCGCCAAGCGGTCGCCAATCGAATGGCGGGCGGAAGACGTCGCGAAGCCCGCCTTCACCGGCGTGCGGCAGGTCGACGTCGGCCTCGACACCCTCGCACCCTATATCGATTGGACGTTCTTCTTCACCGCCTGGGAACTCAAGGGGCGTTTCCCCGCCATCCTCGAGAACGCCAAATACGGAGAAGCCGCGCGTGAACTCTACGCCCACGGGCGGGCCCTGCTGACCCAGGTCACCGAGAACGACAGCCTTCGCGCGGTGGGACGCTACGGGTTTTGGCCCGCCAATTCCGTGGGCGACGACGTCGTCCTGTTTGCCGACGACACCCGCAGCGTGGAACGCCTGCGCCTCCCCATGCTGCGCCAACAACGCAAGCAACCCGACGCAACGCCGAACCGTTCTCTGGCGGACTTCGTCGCGCCGCTCGATTCGAATCTTCCCGACTACCTCGGCGCCTTCGCGGTCACCGCGGGCATCGGCGTCGAGCAGATCGCCGCGGCATTCGAAGCGGACCACGACGACTACCACTCCATCATGGTGAAGTCGCTGGCGGACCGCCTCGCCGAAGCGTTCGCGGAATACCTGCACGAACGCGCGCGCCGGGATTGGGGTTTCGAGACCGAACCGTTGTCGAAGGAAGAACTCATCAAAGAAAAGTTTCGGGGGATTCGACCGGCCTACGGGTACCCCGCGTGTCCGGATCACACGGAGAAGCGCAAGCTCTTCGAGTTACTCGACGCGAACGCCGCCGGGATTTCCCTGACCGAGAGTTGCGCCATGCAACCGGCGGCCAGCGTGAGCGGCCTCTACTTCGGACATCCCGCGGCGCGTTACTTCACCGTGGGAAAGCTCCAGCGCGACCAGATCGCCGACTATGCGGCGCGCAAGGGCGTCGACATCGCCGAAATCGAGCGCTGGCTCAGCCCGAACCTCGCCTACGACCCCGACGCCAACTAGATGCCGGCAGCGGTGATCTTCGACGCCGCCGGCACCCTCCTCCACCTGCGCGAACCGGTGGGGGAGACCTACGCCCGCATCGCCGCCGATCACGGCGTCGCACTCTCGGGTCCGCGGATCGCGGACGCTTTCGCGCGCATCTTTCGCGCGGCGCCCCCGATGGCGTTCCCCGGCGAGCCGCCCTCGCGCACGCCCGCCCTCGAACGCGCCTGGTGGCGCGCGCGCGTGCGCGAGACGTTTCGCGCAACGGATGCGACGGCGCACTTTGCGGATTTCGATCGATTCTTCGCGGTTCTCTACGACGCGTTCTCCGATCCCACGAGCTGGCGCCTGGCCGAGGGCGCCCACGACTGTCTGGCCCAATTGCGTGCGCGGGGCCTGCGGGTCGGCGTCCTATCGAACTTCGATCACCGTTTGCCGGAACTGCTGGATTTTCACGGGATCGCGCCGTTTCTCGACTTCTGTTTTCGCCCCGGCGTTTCGGGATTCGCCAAACCCGCGCCCGAAGCCTTCGAATCCGTGCTCTCCCATCTGGATCTCCCCCCCGGGAGCGCGGTCTATGTGGGCGACGACGTCGGGGAAGACGGTGGGGCCGCCGCGCGCGCCGGAATTCGCGCGATCGATGTCACGACATTGGCTACGCTTGCCGATCTCCCCCAACGAATGAACGATTGACGACCAAAAACTGCGCCGACCCAGGAGGGCACGCTTTGACGGAATCCGAGGGGACCCCGGTCCGCTTCTTTCGCGAACGCTTCGGAATGGGGGAATCCCAGCTCGAAGCCGTATTGGGAACCGCGCTGGAGCGGCGTGTCGACTACGCGGACCTCTTCTTCGAGTACTCGACCGAGGATTCGGTTTCCCTCGAGGAGAGCCTCGTCAAACAGGGCAGCCGCCACGTCCAACAGGGCGCCGGCGTGCGGGTCCAATCCGGCGAACGGCAGGGCTACGCCCACGCGGACGAGATCACCATCGAACGCCTGCAACTCGCCGCCACGGCCGCACGCGCCATCTCCGAGGGCAGCGGCGCCGGGAGCGTCAGCGTCGGCGCTTCGGGCCGCGTGCGCGATCTCTATCCCGTCGCCACGCCTCCGACCGACGTCCCGATTCCCGAAAAAGTCGACCTACTCAACGAGATCGATCGCTATGCACGCACCATCGATCCCCGCGTCCAGCAGGTCATGGCCAGCGTCGTCACCCAACATCGACACATCATGATCGCGGGCAGCGACGGAACCTTCGTTTCCGACTCCCAACCCCTGGTCCGCCTCAACGTCCAGGTCATCGCCGCCGACGCCAGCGGGCAACGCCGCGAAATCGGTTACGAGGGCAGCGGCGGCCGTTTCGAACTCGCCCGCTTGACCGATCCCGCGCACTGGAAGCCCCAGGTCGACGAAGCGGTTCGCGTCGCGCTGTTGAACCTCGAAGCCGTGCCCTGCCCCGCCGGCACCATGGACATCGTGCTCGGTCCCGGCTGGCCCGGGATCCTGCTCCACGAAGCCATCGGTCACGGGCTCGAAGGCGATTTCAATCGCAAGAAGACCTCGGCCTTCGCGGATCGCCTGGGCGATCAGGTGGCCGCGCCCGGCGTCACGGTCGTGGACGACGGCACCCTCGAAGCCCGCCGAGGGTCGCTCAACGTCGACGACGAAGGCACGCCGACCCAGCGCACGGTGCTGATCGAAGACGGCCGACTCGTGGGTTACATGCAGGACCGCATGAACGCACGCCTGATGGGAATGGAGGCCACGGGCAACGGCCGACGCCAGGATTACGCCCACCTGCCGATGCCGCGCATGACGAACACCTTCATGCTCGCGGGCCAGGAAGATCCCGGCGACATCCTGCGCTCGGTTCAACGCGGCATCTACGCGGTGTCCTTCGGCGGGGGCCAGGTGGACATCACCAGCGGAAAATTCGTGTTCTCCGCCAGCGAGGCGTATCGCATCGAAGATGGACAGATCGGCGCGCCCCTGAAGGGCGCAACCCTGATCGGCAACGGCCCGGATGCGTTGCTGCGCGTGTCGCGCATCGGAAACGACCTGGCCCTCGACCGCGGCGTCGGAACCTGCGGAAAGGATGGCCAGGGTGTTCCCGTCGGCGTCGGATTGCCAACGCTACGCATCGACGGCTTGACGGTTGGGGGTACGGACACATGAGCTTGACGGCGACCGAAGCCATCGAACGCGCGCTTGCGGCCGCCACGTCCGCGGGCGCGGCGTCCGTCGACGCGGTGTTGGTGGAGAGCGACAGCATCGAGGCGCGGGTTCGCGGTGAGGAGATCGATTTCGTCACCCAGGCCCGGGAACGCAGCTTGGGCATTCGCGCGTTGGTGCGCGGTGCGGACGGACTCCGCACCGCCATCACGTCGACGAGCGACCTGGCGGAAGACGTCGTCGCCTGCACCGCCGAAGACGCCGTCACCCTGGCGCGCGCCACCGCGGAAGATGGCGCTGCGGGATTGCCCGAGGGCGATTTCGCGAGCGACCGTCCGGACCTGCACTTGATCCACGATCCGGACCGCGCGCTTTCCCTCGACGAACGCATCGAGACCGCCAAGCGCGCCGAGGCCGCGGCGCGGGAGACCGATCCGCGCATCACCAATTCCGAAGGTTCAGAATTTTCTTCGTCCTTCAATCGCGTGGCCTACGGCAATTCCGCGGGCTTTCTCGGCGAGTATGAATCCGCCTACCACGCCCTGGCCGCCATGCCCCTCGCGAGCGACGACAGCGGCATGCAGACCGATCACTGGATGACCGTCGGCCGGCGCCTGGATGTGCTCGAACCGCCCGAAGCGGTCGGGCGGCGCGCCGCGGAACGCGCCCTCGCCCGACTCGGTGCGCGCCGGATTCCCACCTGCGAGGCCCCGGTCCTGTTCGATCCCATGACGGCGCGCAGTCTACTGGGTCAATTGCTCGGTTGCGTCTCGGGCTACAGCGTCTATCGCAAGTCGAGCTTTCTGGCCGGACGCCTCGGAGAGGTGATCGCAAGCCCGCACGTCACTGTGGTCGACGACGGCCGCCGCATGGGTGGACTCGGCAGTAAACCCTTCGACGGAGAGGGACAAGCCACCCGGCGCAACGTGCTGGTCGAGGACGGTCGGCTCGCCAGCTACCTGCTCGACAGCTATTCCGCGCGCAAGCTGGGAATGACGTCTACGGGGAGTGCATCGCGCGGCGTCGGAAGCGCGCCCTCGGTGGGCGCGACGAACCTGTGGTTGGAACCCGGAAACGCTACACCGCAATCCATCATCGAAGACACGCCACGGGGACTGTACGTCACGGGCTTGTTCGGACACGGTTTCAACGCGGTAACCGGCGATTTCTCCCGCGGCGCATCGGGAATGTGGATCGAAAATGGAAAGCTCAGCTATCCCGTGGAAGAAATCACCGTCGCGGGCAATCTCGGCGACCTGTTGGCGGGAATTGACGCAGTCGGGAATGATCTTCTCTGGGTGGGATCCGTCGCGGCCCCTACCCTGCGCGTGGAGCAATTGACGATCGCGGGAGAATAGCCAGGCATGACCGCCCCCCAGCCCAACACCATGATCGGGATCGCGCTTCCGGATCGCGCCGCGTGGTCCGATCGCGTGACGACGATGTTGGGCAAGAACCCGAGCCTCTTCACGGGGCCGGGCACCAACACCTACCTCGTCGGCACGGGACGCGAACGAATCCTGCTGGACACGGGTCAGGGCAAGGCGGAATACCTGCCGATCCTGCGCGCGACCCTCCAAGAGTTGGGCTGCAGGCTGCAGGAGATCGTGCTCACCCACGGCCACTTCGACCACATCGGCGGCGCCGCCGGCGTGATCGAACAAGAGGGACCGCTGCGGGTATCCAAACGCCCCTGGCCCGGAACCGACGAACAGTTCCCGGTCGAAATCCGCGCCATCGACCACGGCGACGTGATCGAAACCGAAGGGGCGACCCTGCGCGCGGTTCACGCGCCGGGACACGCGCCGGATCACCTTTGCTTCATTCTCGAAGAGGAAGGCTCGCTCTTCTCCGGCGACAACGTGCTCGGAGTGGGGACCACGGTGATCCCCCCCGACAGCGGCGACCTGCTCGACTACATGAACTCCCTCGAGCGACTCCTGGCCGAGAAGCCCACACGCATCTATCCCGCCCACGGGCCCTGCATCGAAGATGGCTGCGGCAAGCTTCGCGAATACATCGATCACCGCAACGATCGCGAGCGACAGATCGTCGAGGCCCTGGGCGCCGGCCCCGCCCCGGTGCCCGAGATCGTGCGCCGCGTGTACACCGACGTTCCCGAGGCGCTGCACAAAGCCGCCGGTTTTTCCGTGACGTCGCATCTCCTGAAACTCGAACGCGAAGGGCGCGCAGCGCAAACCGGCGGTGAAAAACCCATCGACGCCCAATGGCGCTTGGCATGAGCCACCCCCTCGTCGCCCGTCTCCAGGACAAAGATCCGAACGAGCGCATCGCGGCCTGTCGCGCGATCGCCACAGATCCCTCGTCGGTGCTTCTACTCGAAGACCTCGCGCGCGTCCTCGGCGACCCGGTCAAAGCGGTGGCACGGGCCGCATCGGACGTGCTCGCGGAGCTTGGCGCCAGCGCAAACGAAGTATTCCCGATCCTGCGCGACGCCTTGCTGAGCGACCATGTCGAATGTCGTTTCCGCGCCGCCTTCACGATCGCGCGACTCGAGCCCCCGACCCCGCGCCTGCTCCCCGCACTGGTGGATGCCCTGAGCCATTCCGACGGCGACGTTCGCTGGGCCGCCGCGCGGCTGATCGTCGACGCGGGCCGACTCCACCACGATGTCCTTCCCCTGCTCCTCGGTCTGGCGCGGGCCAGTGAACACGCGGCCGTGCGCCGCATGGCGACCTTCTGCTTGCGCGAGCTGGCACCGGACCGCCCGGAAGCGGCGCGCGAATTCCTCGCCGCGAGCTATGACGACGATTTGCACGTGCGGCGCGCGGCCCTCACTGCGATCCCGGCCCTGATTGCGCCCCCGCCGGAGATCGGTGCGCGCCTGGTCGAAGTGCTCACGACCGACAAAGATCTCTCCAGCCGTCGCCTCGCCGCGCTCGCCCTGGGCGAACTCGGCGTTCGCGAACCCACGGCGCTACCCGACGCAGCCCGCGACGCCCTGCGCCGAGTCGGTGCCCGCGAAGAAGACGCGGAACTCCGGCGCTGCGCCGCCCACGCGCTCGAACGCCTACCCCACTGAACCCGGAAGTCGCTACTCTCGCGCCTGCCAGCCGAGGGGAAGCCATGGATCTGCACGATCTTCTAGTCGACACCACTCCCGCATTCGTCGCCATCGCGCTCTTGTTCGGGCGTTTGGCCATCGGGATTTGTTTCATCGTTCACGGCTTGGGAAAACTCGGCATCGTGGGACCGGGCAGCCTGGCGGGCTTCACCCAGTTCCTCGAAGAACTCGGCGTCCCGCGCCCGGCCCTGCAAGCGCGCATCGCCATGCTGTCGGAACTGCTGGGCGGCGCGTTGCTTACCGTCGGATTTCTCACGCGGCCCGCCTGCATCCTCTTGATTGGAACCATGCTCGTGGCGGCCTTCCTCGGCCACAAGGGCGGCGGTTACCTGACCACGAACGATCCGCCCGGCAACGAATACCCCCTGAATCTCGCCGTGGTGTGCGCGATGTTCGTACTCCTGGGCCCCGGCGCCTTTTCCCTCGACGCGTATCTCTTCGGCGGATGAAGCGCGACGCCTTCTACGCCGAAGCCCGCAGCGACGATCGCGGCCCCCTCAACGGCATTCGCGTCCTCGAAGCCACGACGACCTGGGCGGGACCCATGTGCGGCTGCGTCCTGGCGGACTTCGGCGCGGACGTGATCAAAGTCGAACACCCGGACGGAGAAATGGCGCGCCGCGCCCCCCCGTATCTTCCGGATACGAACCCACCGCTCTCGTTCATGCAGGTCACGGTCAACCGCAACAAGCGCAGCCTCGGTCTGGACCTGCGCCAGCCCGAAGGACGCGACCTGTTTCTCGACCTGGCCGCGCGATCGGACGTGGTGGTCGAGAATTTCCGACCGGGAACCATGGATCGCTGGGGCGTGGGTTATGGGAACGTGCGCGAGCGCAAACCGGACATCGTCTACGTTTCGATCAGCGGCTACGGACAGTTCGGGCCGGATTCGGAGCGCGTGGGCTACGACCCCCTCGCCCAGGCGGCGAGCGGTTTCCTGTCCCTGAACGGCGAACCGGACGGGATGCCGGTCAAATCGCCGACCTTCCTCGCCGACGACCTGGCGGGACTCCACTCCGCCCTCGCCGCCCTCGCTGCCTTGCGCCACCGGGATCAGGTCGGCGAGGGACAATACATCGACGTATCCCTGCTCGACTGCATGCTGTTCCAATCCACCGGCTACCTGACCCTCGGCGCCCTCGACGTCCCGCTACCGCGCCTGGGCAACGAGTTTCGCATTGCCGCGCCCGCCAACGTGTTCCCGTGTCGCAACGGCCACGTGGCGGCGGGCGTCCTGCTCGACTCCCATTGGAAACGACTCGCGACGTTGATCGGACGCGCGGAACTCGCCGACGACCCCCATTACGCCACCATTCCCGAGCGCGTATCGCGTCGCGCGGAGGTGAACGCGCTTCTCACCGAATGGACCCAGCCCCAGGACGTCGAGGCGATCGTCGAACGTTTCGCCGAAGCCGGAATCCCCGCCGCCCCCGTCCGCACCTACCACCAGGCCGCGCGCGATCCCCACATTCGCGCGCGCGACATGCTGCAGGACACACTTCAGGAAGACGGCAGCCAGGCCCCCATCACCGGCCCCGCCTCCAAATTCTCCCGCACCCCCACCCGCGTGCGCACGGGTGCCCCGGGCCTCGGACAACACAGCGACGAGATCCTGGACGAATTGGGCGTTGGAGAAGAACGCAAGCGCGCATTGCGCGATTCCCGCGTCCTCGTTTAGCGAGATCGCCGCCCGGTCGCGCACCACACCCCGAACCAGTGCGTTCACCTCCCAGATCTCGAAATCACCGCGTGAGTCATGCGCAATCCGCGATCGAATTGCGACGGCTCTGTAATCAATTCTTCGTGACTCCAAAAGGCACACATGTGCATTCAAAAAGAACGCCGTCTCATCACACGCGGATCCACCGCGATGGAGAGAACGATGGCATCGGCACACAAGGCTTCGGTTTTATTTTTACTGGTGGCACTGTTGGTTGCGGTTCCAGAAATCGCCGCAGCGGAGACCGTCAACGGTCGTCGGATCACGGCGGTTCGCGAAACGCTGGCAATGGGCGCCGAAGAAGTGCGCGTATTGGAGACCGTCCTCCCCAAGGGACTGAGACGCCACGTGCTCGTCCTTCATTCCACGATGGAGCGAATTTCGTTTCCCGAGGTTTCGCTTGTCTCAGCGATCGTGTCGATCAATGGCACCATAGCGACGACGGTCACTTTGGGTTGCGATACACGCGTCTGCCTCCAGAGCAAATCCAGGTTCCTCGACCTCGAAAACTTTCCCGCACTCGAAGGGGTCCCGCTCGAAATCGAAATCCGTGTTCATTCGGTTGGCCCCTCCCTCACAACGGTGTCCTTTATCGCCGAACTCGTGCGGAAGTAGCTCCACAGGGAACGTCCCCGCCGCGCGCCGGGACGTTCCCTATTCGGTCCGACCCGCATCCGAATCCGGCGACGTGGGGATCTCGCTCGGTTCGGCAGTCAATGGCGGCGCCGACGCGCGCCAGCGCATGGCGTTGGGGTTCAACGCCAATGCGCGTCGTCGATGGTAGTTCGCCGCCTTGAGGCGGCCGCGTTCCCGCAGGATGCGGGCCAACAACACGTGTCCGCGATAATCCGATTCCTTCAATTCGAGCATGGTCTTGAGGTGGCCTTCGGCTTCGGGGGTCCGGTCTTGGCGCAAACGCAGCACACCCAGATGGAGTTGGAGATCCGGGTCCTTGGGAATCACGCTCTCCGCGCGCTCCAAATATTTCTCGGCGGCTTCGAGGTCTCCCGTGCGCAGCATGATGTTCCCGAGGTTGATGTGGCCCGTGGCGCGCATCTTCGCCTCGTCGAGGATCTCGACGTTCGCGATCCCCGCAAACAAGAGCGCGACGGGAAGCGGAATCAGCAGGGTCCGAAATTGCTTGCGCCGGAGCAGGGAAACCGACGCCACCAACCCCAGCGCGGCAAACGGGACCAACAGGGGGACCAGGGGAAATCGGTAGCGGGCGAACACGTAGAAGAGCGCCACGCTGGCGAAGAACACCACCACAGCGCCTTGCAGGACACGCCGCGGCCGTCCTTCGCGCCACGCGATCCCCATGCCCAGGATTCCCAGCGGGAGCAATACCCCGAAGTGCATGACGCGGTGGAGGCGCCCGAGCAGGGACGACCATTCGCCGTAGATATAGATGTCCTCGGCGTCGGGGATCTCGAAGCGGTTCAGGGCGAGAACGCCCTTGTAGACCAGCAGGTCGAGCCATTTCTGCGGCTGTTCCCGCACGAAGCCCAGACCCCGCCCGAGCCAATAGCGCGAGACTTCACCCCGCGACAGCGCGCGCCCCAGGGAGCGCTCCGCGAGCTTCTGTGCGTCGCGCCCTTCGAAGATCGGCGTCTGACGACCGGGAATCAGGGGAACGTAGAGCCCCGTCGCGCGCGGGTTGTTCCCGATATAGAAATTCGGTCCCAATTGCGACGTGGTGAGCGCGAAGGTATCCCCGACCGCGTAGTTGCGTATCCCGACCGGAATCAGAATCAACGCGACCCCCACACCCAGCCCCGCCACCCAGCGCACGCGTTCGCGCGGTCGATGCGTGCGATATCCGAACAGCATCCACAAGGCCAGCAGCGGAGCGAACACCAGGGCGTTCTCGCGCGTGAGCCCCAACAGACCGACCCCGACACCGCACAGCAATGCGCGCCCGAAGCCCAACCGCACGCGGAACTGGCTGACGGCGTACAGGAGCAACGCCGTAAGGAAGAGCCCGAAGCCCGCTTTCTGGATCAAGCCTTCGAAAAAAATCGCCGGCGCGTAGAGGCTCAGCAGAAAACCCGCCGCAACCGCCGTCGCGCGATCGAAGAACGCGCGGGTTGCGAGAAACATCAGCACGCACGAAGTCGCGCCCAGCAGCATCTGCACCGCGAGGGCCACGTGCAAGTCCGGGCCCGCGACGCGGTAGATGAGCGCCAGGAAATACGGATACGCGGGGGCCTGATAGAAAACCCGGTCCCCCAGCCACGCGCCGTCCGCGATGCGCTTGGCCCAGCTGTGATAGGCGTGGGCATCGACGACCGGAAAGTCGATGAAGGGAATATTCCAAATCTGATCGAGATAGAGCAGACGAACCGCAAGGGCCGTCGCAAAGATTCCAAGCATCCAAAACCCGTCGCGCCGGGCGAGCGGCGCGAGTGTCGGGTTCACCACTCGAAGTGCGGGCCGGTTCCTCGCCGGCGAGCGACCACGTGCACCGTTGCTCCGGATCGCATCACCGCCTCGGCGAGCGACAGCAACATGGCGACGGGTGCCAGCAGTCCCATGCCGAGCCAGAGTCGAGCGCGGGCCCCAAACGTGAACGGTGCTTCCCCGTGCAGCGCCCGCTGTTGGAGCAACGTGTAGAGCGCGTTGCGGGGCCAGGCGGTGTGGCGGTTCATGGCGCTTTGAATCCAGCCAAAGGGATTTTGGCGCAGGGAAAAGTGATGCTCGGTCTCGATCGCAAACCCCGTACGCGCCAGGATGCGGCGCAGGGCCAGCATCGGAAAATGGAACAAGTGGCGCGGTGGATCGAGGTGGAACCAAGAGGTGCCCGCCCAACGGGCTTGCCAGCTCGAAAAATTGGGAACCGCCACGATCAGGCGTCCGCCGGGACGCAAGATGCGTCGGATTTCATCGAGGGTGACGTCGGGCTCGCGCATGTGTTCGAGCACGTGCCAGACGATGATCTGATCGAAGAATCCTTCGGGATATTGCGCATCCGAAAGCTGTGGGGCCACGCGAATCTTGGCGCGCGGATCCGCACCGCGCGCGGCATCCTCGCTGATTTCGACACCGTGGACTTCGAAGCCCCGGTCCGCCAACACGCCCAGGATCACACCGCGCCCGCACCCGAGGTCGAGAACCCGAGCACCCGGTTCGAGGCCCTGGGCGAGAAACGCCGTATACCGTTCGCCCGCCCAACGCACGAGCCACTCGACGATCCATTGGAACTTGCTGCCGGAGTCGCCGTAGTAGACCTCGGGATAGAAAGACGCCACCTCTTCCGCGGAAGGCATGGGCTCGTAACGCCCGAGTCCGCATTTCTCGCAGACCACGACCGGCGCCTCGATGCCTTCCACCAGGAAGCGCGGCGCGGCGCGCTCGCCCAGGCAGGCGGGGCACGGCGCTGCGGCCTCGGCCTCGCCGTGCAGCGACAAGACCCGGCGTTCGTACAGGGGTTCGAGTTGGGCGATTTCGTCCACGGTCTACTCGATATAGCCTAGGACCCGGAGTCGTTCCCGATCTTCATCGGTCAATTCCGGGTTCGTTGGACCTCGGTTCGATAGCTCGCCCTGAAGTTCGCGGATTCGCGCGCGCTGCGCCGCTGCGATTTCGGGATGCTCGGCCTGAACGTCCACACTCTCCTCCGGGTCGGCGACGAGGTCAAACAGGTGATATTGCTTTTCGTCGCGGCTCCGAACGCTCTTGAATCCGTCGGCGCGGTAGGTGGTCCAGCGGTTCTCCCCCAACACGAGCTCGCCGGCCCGCAACGGGCTCGGGGGGATTTCCGGTGGCTTCACGCGCGCGATCTCGAGAATCAGCCGGAAAACGTCATCGCCGCGCAGGGGCGTATCCGGAGCGAGGTCCGGCGCCGGCGCAACGATCAGCGGCACGGCCAAAACCGGTTCGAAGGAGGGGTTTCCGAAATGCCCTTTCTTTCGGTAGCGCCGGACCGGGTGTTTTCCCCCCAACAATTCCCCGTGATCCGAGGTGAGGATGATGCTGGCGTGCTTCGTGTAGCCGCCGGCGTCGAGGCTGGCCAAGAGTTCCCCCACCACGGCGTCGGTGCGGCGGACGCTCTGCGCGTAGCTCTCCCCCAGCAAGCGATAGTCGTGCACGTCCATCAAATGCACATACAGGAAGAAGCGATCCCGGGGCCGTCGCGTGAGTGCCGCGCTGGTGGCCGCACGCACGTGAGACGCACTCCGCTGCCGGGCCGCGGCCTCGGTCGCGATTTTCTTGATCCCCTTGCCGCTCGTTCCCACTTCGATCCAATCGTCGAACCCCCGCGCGTAGCCCGCCGGTTCGAAGAGCAGCGCATTGGACGCGATCCCGATGGTCCAATAGCCGGCATCGCGCAGAGTTTCCGCCAGCGTCGGGACCCGGGTCGGCAAACAAGTGTCGTCGGCTTCCCGGGCGAAGCGCGACAACCCGCACCAGGTTTGGCCGTTCCAGGTCAGTGGTGTTGCAGGATCCGTGGATTCGATACTCGGCGTACGCCCGGTGAAGAGCGACGCCATCGACATGGTGGTCTGATGGAACGAAGCCAGTGCCTGGTCGTAGCGACGCCCGCGGCTCACCAACGCGTCGATGTGGGGCGTGTCGATCACTCCCCCGTAGGCGGAAATGTGATCGCGCCGCAGGGTGTCGACCACGATCAGAATCACGCGTTCGGGACCGCGCGGCCAGAACCAGCGCGCAAACGCGGCCGCTAGACAGATCACCGAGATCAGCAGCAGGATCGGGATGCGTGCGCGACGACGCTCGCTCATGTGTCGCTCGTTTTTTCGCGCATTGCGGAAGTTCGAGTGTACCACCTATCCTCGATCGACCATGGGCATGCAATCGCAGCGGTGAAGGAACGCGTCTACCGCTATCGCGCCGTCGAGCGCCAGATCATCGAATCGCAACCCGGAGCACGCATCCTCGACGTCGGATGTGGCGTCGGGGAGAACCTCGCGCGCTTGACCCGCTACGGCGGCCGCGCCCACGGAATCGACCCCAACCTTCCGCGACTCAAAGACGCCCGCGCGGTCGCCCCCGTCGCAGCCGCTTTTGGCGAGGGCCTGCCCTGGGCCGATGACAGCTTCGACATGGTGTACGTCTCCCACGTCTTTCATCACGCCAGCGACCTGGACGCGGCCCTTTCCGAAGTCGAGCGCGTACTCGCTCCGGGCGGGGTGCTGTTCGCGATCGAGAGCGTCGACGACAGTCCCCTCATGCGGCTCGCGCGTTGGATTCAGCCGCGCTGGCAGGGAGACGATGTCTACACCCGCTTCAAGTTCGACGAGTTGGTCGCGCGCGTGAACCAGCACGGTCTCACGGTCGCCCGCGGGGAGACCTTCAACTGGATGTACTTCGGGTGGGAGCTACTCCCCATGGCCTTCGCCCCGCTGGAATTCTTCACCCCCCTCTTCATCGGGATCGAGACCCTGCTCCACCCGCTCCTCAAGCGATTCGGCGGCCACTGTTGGCTCGTGGCCCGCAAACCCGGTGCGCCCCGCTTCCCCGCCTACTCGATGTAGCCCAAGGCGCGCAGGGCTTCGTCGAGTTTCAGTCGTTCTTCCCCGTCGAGGTGTTCGTCGAGTCGGCGCACCGCCGTATCGCGTCGAAAACCCGGAGAATGCTGCCACAGATATTGGGTCAGGTAGTTGACGCGCAGGGGGTTCTCGCTCGCGCGGTCGCGCGCTTCAGCCGGGTCGTCGGGCAAGTGATAAAGGTTCGCCCCGCGCGCATCCCGCATTAGCTTCCACGGTCCCACGCGAACGTAGAAGCGTTCGAAGCCCATTTCGCCCAGGGCAAAGCCCGGCGCTTCGAATTCCCGCACCAGACTACGGCCGCGGAACGCGCGCGGAGGCTCGATCCCGGCCAGATCGACCAGCGTCGGCGCCACATCCAAATGACTCACGACGGAAGCCACCCGACGCGCTTCGCGTTGACCCGGCAGGCGCGCGATCAGGGGAACCCGTACCAGCTCCTCGTTGAGGGACAACCCGTGGATGAAGCGACCGCCCTCACCCAGGGATTCGCCGTGATCGGCCGTGAGGAAGATCGCCGTGTCGTCCAGGTGTCCCCGGGCTTCCAGCGCGTCGAAGAGTTGCCCCAGGGTGTGGTCCGCATAGGCGACCCCGTCGTCGTAGTGCTCGGGCTTCACGGTCGGAATGACTTTGCGGTAGACGGACTGGCTCGCCGCGTCCATGCCGAGCACGGCTTCGGGAATCACGCGCAACATTTCTTCGGCGCTCATGGGCGCGCGGTGATGGCTGAAGCGACCGAAGAACGGCGCCGGGGGTTCGTAGGGGTGATGAACGTCGAGGGAGTGGACGTATAGGAAGAACGGTTTCTCCCGGGGCTGATCGAGCCATTCGATCACTTCCGCGTGAAGTTTTTCGGCATTCGCCCGCGGAAACCACGGAACGCCCGGCTCCGTCACCATTCGATACGGATCGAAACCCCGACTGAAGCCGAGGGATTTGCGCAGACGGAAGTTGGCCTGAAACGCGGCGGTCTCGTAGCCCGCGGCGCGGAACACTTCCGCCACGGTGTGGGGGACGGCATCCGGCCCCGGGCGCAAGCGCCCGTCGATCTCGGAGCGAAACAGCGAGGTCAATAGCGTTGGAATGGTTTCGATCGTACTGGGCCCCGCGCTGTACGCGTTTTCGAACACAGTCGCCTGCTGGGCGAAGGCCTCCAGGCGCGGCGAAGTCGGAAGTCCGTAGCCGTACACGGACAGGTGATCCGGCCGCAGCGCGTCCACGACGTAGAGCAGAACATTGGGACGGGTTCCGGATTCGCGCTTCGGGGGAACGAGTGGCGCCGGCGCGGGGTCTGCCTTGCCCAGAACCCGCGGCGCGACCCAGCTGCGGGGCTCCCCGCTCGAATTTTCGAAGCGCACGCGAACCAACTGGTTCTCGAAATCCGCAAGCGACACTTCCGCGCCGCCGGACTTCCGCGCCGGAACGACCTCGGTCTCCTCCCCGGATTCCGACGCAAGCGTGACACGGGTTCCCTTCTGGGGGCTCCCATCCGGCGTTTCGAAGCGCAGGCGCCCTTCACGAGGAGCCTCGAATACGAAATCGATCGTGCCGGAACGTTCCTGGACGATGGCCCGCAGAGGCCCCTCGCCCGATGTGGGAACCGGCCCGAGCCGCCCCTCCGCCCAGCCGACCTCTCCCGCGAGTTCCCGCCACACCTCCTCGGGCGCCTCCGGGGCACACGCCGCCAGGAGTGCGAGGCAGACGCTACACCGCAAGAGTCGCTTCACGGCTTGCGTACCAGTGCCAGGATGCTGTGGCCCGCAGGAAATCCCGCTCGCGCCAGCCAATGCCGCTCGCTGCTCATGATTCGAAACAACAGTTCCGCGAGAAGCGGGTGGGTCTCCACGGTCAAGTTCGTGGCATTGGGATCGCGCAGCCCGATGAAGCGCTCGACCGCCTTTCGAATCAGCAGGGCGGGAAGAATGGCGGGGAACAGCAAGGCGTTGAAATAACTGGAACGAACGCACTCGAAACCTGCCTCGGCCAGCGCGGCCTCCAGGCGTCCGCGCGTGTAGCGGCGACAGTGATGGGCCACGCGATCGTTGTTGGTCCAGAGAAATGCGTAGGCGGGCACGGAGAAGAACACCCAACCGCCGGGTTTCGTCACCCGGTGGATCTCGCGCAGCGCCCGCGCTTCTTCGGGAACGTGTTCGATGGTGTCGAACAAGCACACGAGATCGTGGGAATCCGCTGCGTAGGGGAGCGCGTAGGCGTTGGCACGCACGATCGCCATGGCGGTCCGCTCGCGGGCCAACTGGGCCGTATCCCGATGCAGTTCCAGACCGTGGACGCGCCCGAAACGCGCCAGGGGCGCAAGCATCCCGCCCGCACCACACCCCAGATCGAGAACCCGCGCGTCGTCGCGCCGGGGAACCATCCGCTCCAGGAGATGAAAGAAGATCCGACGTCGGGCCCGGAACCACCAATGGTTCTCTTCGAGTTCGGCAAACTGGCGATACGCGTCGAGTTCCATCGGTTCGCGATCACCTGCGCCCGGCGTTCGCCGCCTTGCGCGCGATCACGATCATCTCATCCCCGGGATTGACGTAGAGCGACATTCCATCCAACGCGGAGAAGGGCCGCAGGAAGAACGCCAAAGCGGGGTGCACGCGCGTCGCGCGTTCGCGAATGAAACCGAGGGACACGTATTTCCCCGCGTAGCGCCAGGTCGCCTCGATCACCTCGAAGCCGGCGCGTCGCAGGAGGTCTCGCAAACTGTCGGGTTGGAAGTGGTACAGGTGTTCGAGATGTTTGAAGTGCTGCCAGCGCGGACCGAGAAGTCGCGCGAAGCGGCTGGCGATGTTCTGGGTCTCGATCACGAGACAGCCATCCTCCGCGAGTAACTCCGCGGCATGCCCGAGGAGAGCCAGCGGATCCGGCACGTGTTCCACGACATCCCACATCGTAATCAGTTGAAAACTGCCGGGCGCAAACGGCGCCGACGCGAGTTCGCCCACGTGCACGTTTTCGAATCCATAAACATCGCGGGCGTGGGCCGCGATGGCGGGCGAGAGTTCGACGCCCGCGCATTGCCAGCCCCGCTCCTCCAGCACCTTGAGGAAGAAGCCCGCCGCACAGCCCACATCCAGCGCCCGGCCCGGCTCTCCGACGAAGGGTTTCAGGAAGTCGAATCGCTTGCGAAAGGTCTTCAGGTAGAGGGGCGCATCGTCGACGTAATCCGCGTATCCGCGTTCGGACGGACATTCGCTCTGCCAGTACTCGCGGCCGTACACGCGGGAAAGCGCCTCCTCGCGCAAGCGCGGGTCGACGAACACCAAACCGCAGTCCGCGCATTCGACGATCGAAAACGGTTCTTCCTCGAAGCGCAGAAGACGCCGCTCCGAACCGCACAGGGCGCAGTGTGAGACCGACTCGAAATCCGAAGGTGTATGTAGGGCCGCCTGGGTCATCGCTACCCGAAATAGCGCTGCTGCGTCGCTACGGATTCGTGATCCGATTCCGTCTCTCCCAGCATCCGCGCCGCCATCAAGCGTCCCATCTCGATCGATTGATCCATGTTGTTGTAGCGGAACAGGCCCTGACGCCCGCCGGTTTCGAGATTCTCCAGTTGATGGACGAACTCGAGGACGGGAGCGAGATGATCCTGATATTCCAGGTCGTACAGGGGATAGGCAAACGGGATCCGCTTCACGAAGCTCTCTAGCACTTCTCCGGGTTGGATAAAGCCCGATGTGGTCAAGTCCCGCACCGCGATTTCCTCCAGGGTCTCACCGGATGCGTTCCAGATTTCATCTCCCGCCCGACACGTGATCTCGGCGCACAACATCGTCTTGCCACGGGGTCCCGCGGACGCGCTGAAGTTCTTGAATTCGGAGATGCGATGCACCGTGAGCTCTTTCTCCGGCAAGTAGACCCAGTTGTCGTCGGTGACGCGCTCCCGGTCGAGCTTCAAGTACACGAATACGATCGACACGTAGCCCAGGCGCTTGATCGCTTGCCGCACTTTCTCGGGCGCGCGCGGCACGACCCGCCGCGCCAGGTCCGTAATGGGTATGGTGGAGATGAACTCGTCGGCTTCGATGAAATGACTGTCACCGTCCTTGCGATACTCCACCTGGGTCACGCGGCGCCCTTCGCAATGGACGCGCAGGGCGGGCGCATCGATGTGCACGGTGCCCCCGAGCTCCTCGATTCGGCGCTGGTACCCCCGCGACAGTTCCCCGATGCCGCCCAACTTCGGGTATACGAAATCCGTAACCAGCGTCCGGGGCGCATTCCGGGGCCGGAAGATCGTCTTGATGATCGTATCCGCCAGACTCAGGAGTGTGATGCGCTGACTCGCCCAGACGGCGGAGATCTCGGTTGCGGGGATCCCCCAGGCCTTTTCCGTGTACTGAATGAAAAAAAGATCCGCGAGGCTGCGACCGAATCGCTTCTCCACCCATTCTTTGAAATTGCGATCTTGGTAATCCACCAGTCCCAAGGTGTCGATCACGCGCACCCAGGCGTAGTCGATCAACATCCGTGCAATGCGAAGCGGCGGCATGTTGCGCAGGACATTGGAGAGTTCGAGGGGGTAATCGAAGAGGCGGCCCGACATCAGAATCCGCGAGCGACGCTTACTCCAAACTGCATTGTCACCCAGGATCTCGACCACGTGGGCCATCAGTTCTTTTTCGTTGCTGTGGAAGCGGTGGGGGCCGAAATCGTGGGACCAGTAATCCGAATCGGAATGGCCCACGCTGTTGCGATCGCCTTCTTCGAACGACGACGCCATCCCCCCTACCTGAGGCTCGCGCTCGATCACGGTGACCCGCAAGCCGCGCTTGGCCATCTCGTACGCACAGGCGAGTCCGGCCAGACCGCCGCCCAGAATCGCCACGTGTTTCGACGTCATCAGCCCTTCTCGCGGGAATGCAGGAGCGCCTCAGTATACTCGAAGTCCCTGCCGATCGATCTGCCGGCTCGACGCAATCGCCGCACCCTGCCGCGGCGGCGCTGCGCGCCCGACCCGAAACTGCATTCGAGGGACATCAAGGCAGTGGGACGTCGGCCTGCCGCGCCTCTTCGATCGGAGAGATGACCATCCGCGCCCGCCCCCACCAATTCGGGTAGTAGTCGAAATTGATCTCGAAGGGCCCTCCCGGCAGCAACGTGTGGTAGCGCGGGCGGTTTGCCACCAACCGGTTCTTGTGCGGAACTTCCGAGGTATGGAAGACCGCTGTGTCGGCACGCTCGACATCGGCGACGACATTCTCGAGTCCGCCGCGCCGCACTCCCAGGAGCTGGATTGCACGCGGGGAGAGCGCAAAGCGCTGCTCCGGTCGTTGGGCGATCATCTCTTCGAGCTCTGCCGCATCTCCGTACCGCTGGTAATGCACGATGCTGTCCGCCGCCGTCACGAGCCAAGCCGCATTGGCGGCGAGCGCGACCACCAAGACGGCAGACGCCGCATGGCGAAGCGCGGGCCGAGAGCGAAGCCATTCGAACAGCCCCCCCGCTCCGCGTGCCGCCAAGAGGGCCAGGAACGGCACGACGACCATCAAATTGCGCACGATCAGGATCCCCTGGGTCGAGAAATAGAGCACGTACGCGATGGGAAAGGACAGCAGTACCGCGCCCCAGCGCGCATCTTCGCGCAGCGTGAAGAGGACTCCGAAGCCGGCGAGCAGCGAAAACCCCACGGCGATTGCCGCGTAATGCGAAAGCGTGACACTCGTGAGGTACGTCGAAAGCGCGATCAGTTGCGGAAGCCCGGCGGGCATGTCGTAGGGCGCGAATGAGCCCCCGTACGCGTCTCGCATCATTTCCATCCACATCCACATTTCGGAAGTCTCGAGCACCGCGCCCGGCGTCGTCAGCAGAAACGCCGCGCCGAACATCGCCACCGCGAGAATTCCCGCAATCACGACCGGCGACTCCAAACGGCGCCGATGCACGAGGACCGCGATCAGTACCGGGAGCAGCATCAATCCACCGGGATATTTCGTGCCGAAGGTCAAACCCGCCGTTGCCGCCGCGGCGAACAGCCAGGGGCCAGGAACCGTCGCACGGTGGGCCCCGCGCAGACACAGCAGGGTCAACACGCCGAATTGCATCATCAGTGCGTCGGGTACGATGAAGCGCGCGTGATAGGCGGGCTCCCAAGCGAAACCCAGCACCGCCGCGCCAAACAGCGCTTCCCACGAATTCCGCCGCCATTTCCAGATCAAGAGATAGATCCACGGAATCGAGAGGGAGACGAGAACCAGGAACAGCGTGCGGATGCGCAATTTCGGAAAGGGTTCCGCCGCGCTTGCCGCACCTTTGCCCCCGAGTTCCGCCGCCAACGCGTCGGGCAGCACCCCCAGCAAGGCAATCTCGAAACACAGGGATGGAATGTGATAGTTCTGCGGGAGAATCCGGCCGGACTCGAGCGCGGGTTTCACGGAGCGCGTGACGCGGATCTCGTCCCAATGATGGCCGAAGTCGATGCCCCGGACTCCGGTCCAAAGCGCGATCGCAATCACCGGCAGCAGCAGCAAGTGGCGCCAGGCCGGAGTCTCCTGTGTCGACGACGACATGGGACGATCCTACTCGATGTGCATGGGGTCGCGAGCGATCCGCAGTTCCCCCCATCCGGTGGCGAGGGGCGGATCCCCGGCGCTGCCCTGCACCTCCACACAAAATCCGAACTCGACGTCGCGTCCGGCCAGGCTCGTGAGATCGACGACCGCGGGTCCCAGCGGAGCGCCGGGCTCCAGCACACGCGAGAAAAGCCGCGCGCTCGGGGTACGTGCGCTTCGAACCTCGACTTCGAAGGTCGCTGCGGATTGCGGACCGGTCCCCTCCCCCGCTCCCCAGAGATCCATGTGAAGCAGCGGGAGGAAACGGATGGATTCGCGTGCGCCGACTTGGTGCGAAACTCGAAAACACGCGGGGCCGGAATCGCGCTCGAGGGTGGTGGCGATCACGCGGTACATCATCCACGCATTTCGTTCGACGGATTGCGGCCACCCGTAGGGGGGCGGCCGTTTCAAGGGGCGCGAGGGTTCTACCTCGAGCTCCCCGAAGCGTTCCCACAGATCGCGAACCGCCATTTCCGGCCGCCGGGCCGAGCCGCGGCGGCCCAGCACGATGGCGCTCGGACTCACCACGCGCGCGACTTCGAAATCGCGAACCAGTGTCGCGGCCAGGGCGGGTGCGTAGTCGACGATCGATGCCGGCGCATTGGGGAGTTTCTTCGGGTTGTAGACGAACCGATCCACGCCCGACATTTGACGGGCGAGGACTTCGTCATCCCCGGGAAGCAGCACACCGGGCATGATCTGCTCGAAGGAAACGGGAATCCGGCGATCGCCCAAGAAGTAGAAGATCGGTTGCCGCGGAAAGATCAAGATCCGCTCGTCCCGCGGCCGACTCGCGAGGTACGCGAGCAGCCGCGCTGCCTCCTCCTGCTCTAGTGCCGAGAGCAGGACACGGCCCCGTGCCGAATCCACAGGGACGCGATACACGGCGAACACCGCAATCGCGACCCACACCGCAAACCCCACCCACACGAACCCCAGCCCCGACGCCAACCCGCGGTAGAGCGCGCTGCGCTTCCAGCCCCGGTGAATCCCCTCGAACATCGGTAGCAGCAACAAGGGGTACACGTTGAGGAGATGGGTCCAGTCCGGTGCGTACCACATGCTCGTGTACGCCATGGCGCCGAACGCCAGCAGCGCCCCACGCACGGCGAGTTCCCCGCGCGTCGAAGCGTCGCGCGGGGACCGCGCGATCGAGACCAGGGACACGACGAGCAGCGCGAGCGGCACGTAGTAGACCAACTTGACCGCATGTTCCAAAACGAAAACGATCGGCGCCGAATAGAGGTTCAGCCCCCCCTGCCAGGAAAGACTCAGAATGGGCGCCGGAAAATACGTGAAAGCGGCGCGCCCGATCGATTCGGTGCCGAACGGGAGCAGCGAGGGGAGCGGGACGTTGCGATAGGGGCCCGGCAGTTCGAGCACACCCAACACCGCCCGCTCGACCAGACCGCCAAGGGTTCCGGCGGACGCGTAGTACCCGACCGTGAAGAGAATGGGGACCCCCACCCCCAGCCCGAATGCCGCGCCACTGCGCGCCAGGCGCCCCCAATCGCGGGCACTCCATCCAAGCCCGTCGAAAGCCACCAGGAACGCCACAACCACGACCGCCGAGGCGCCCAGGTTCTGTTTCGTGATGACCGTGAGTCCGCACAGGAGGCCCGCCGCGAGCATCCACGAGGAACTCCGGAGCGCGAGATACCGCGTCGTGGCCAGTACGGCGCCGAGGCAGAACAACATCGCGAGCTGCGAATAATTCACCACCGTCCAGAACGGAAACCCCAGTGGTTTGAGGCACAGCGCCGCCGCCGCACCGAGGAGCGCCCAGCGCACAGGAACGGCCTGTCGCAAGATCGCATAGACGAGGACGATCGTGGTGGCGAAGATCCCCGCCTGGAACACTCTGCCCACGAGGAGACTCGTGCCGAAGACGTCGAACAAGCGCGCGAGGACTTCGAAGACCAGTGGCGCAAACGGTGTGAGGCGCTCGCCGTAGAGGGTTTCGCCCTGGGACAAGCCATCCGCAATGGCGAGCACGAGCCCCTCGTCGAGATGAGAGACGCCGCGGCGCAGGAATGGAATCTGAATCGCGAAGGCCCCGGCCCAAAGCCACAATCCGTGTAGCCATTGGCGCCCGGCGGTCATCAGTGCCGGCCCGCAGCCGCGGCGCTCGCGCGCGTCACGATGCGCGGTACCTCCCAGCCACCCATCCAGAACTCCTCGCCGGCCGTGCGATTGCACGCGGTAGAGAATTCCACGGCCACGCGCCGCCCCGCGTGTGCGGCGAGATCGATCTCGACCGGAAACCAACCGCGGTCCGCCAGGACGAGGTGGGGGTCGAGGGAGCGGGAGTAGGCAATTTCTCGGGTTCCGTCTTGCGCCACGATGGCGACTTCGAACGCGACTGCGACGGGTGGATAGTGGAACCAGCGGCGCGCGTTGAATCCGATGGCGCTCACCAGTCGCGCCCCCGGCTCGACGCGCAGGGGCACCGACAGCACGGTCCGCTGCCCCGCGGCACTGGGCCGCAGGGCCATCACCGGCCGAAACGGCCAGTCCTGGAACGCCACGTAGTCCCCCTGACCGGGCCGGGGAATCCTTCGCGGCGGCGCGTCCGGCGACTCGATCCGCAGCGCGAAACGTCGCATCGGCGAAACCAGCGCAGTGCCCGCAGGCGCTTCCGGCGTTCGCCGCAACGCGGCCAGCATGTAGCCCCAGGGATCGAAGGAGTACACCTCATCGATCTCGAAATGATCGACCAGATAGCCGAACAGCTCCGGGACGTACTCGTCGAAGCTCGGGAACAGCTTGAACTGCGTGAAGTGGTAGATGAAGATATCGCTGTCCATGCCGTCAATGGCGCGGATCAGTTCCCCCTCGCGATCGGGAATTTCCGGAACCGGCCAGACCACGTAACTCGATCGGTGGGGCCCGTGTCGATCCGCGAGAAACGTGACCAACGGAAAATACGGCATCACCGTCGCGGGCTGGTCGTCGCGCGTATTCGCGCGCACGTAGCCCACCACGCTCGAGATGAGCTTCGCCTCGGCCTCGCTGTAGAAGATCCCCGACCGCGGATTCTCGATCGGTGTGTCGTATACCGTGCGAATCCGCCAGACCAAACGCGCGGAGTAGCCGACGGTGGGAACCGCGACGAGGAAGACCAGTGCGGCGATCGGAATCCGCCAACCGGGGAACCGACCCAAGACGCGATCGACGTAGACCAACCCGAGCGCGAGCAGCGGCCAATACAGGATGGCGAGATGGACGTAATCCTGCGGACGGTTCAAAGAGAAGGACAACACGAACACTGCGCCCAACGCCCAGATCACCCATTCCGTCAGGTAACCGATCCGCATGGCGGGGTCCGCCAAGGAGGTACGCTGCCGAACCAGTCGAACGCCCCCCAGCGTCAGCAGCAGATAAGGACCAAAGAAGAAGGCTTTCAGCCCGAGGTCCCATAGCCAGCCTTCGCGGTAAAAATCGCTCGACCGGAGCATTTCCCAATCGACGCTGAACAGGACACCGGGCATGTAGGCCGTGATCCCGGCGGCGGAACGCAGGCTGGGATCTTGCGCGAAAAGCGGAAACAGCGACGGCAATCCCGGATACTCGAACGTCGCGATTCCGACCAGATGATTGAGTACGGTTTGCTGCAACATCTCGAGCAATAATCCCTGGCGCAGGAAGTGCAGTGCCGTCAACCCGCCCACCAGTGCCGCGGGGCCGATGAACCAGCCGAAGGCCTTCGCGTTTGCGGTTCGCAAGCCGCCGGTTGCGGATTTCACATGCACGGCCAGCGCAGCGCAAAACGCCAACATCCCGGCGGCGCCGTAGTCCTGCTTGCAAAACACCGCGAGTCCGGTCAGAAAACCCGCCAGGGCCAGACTGCGAACATCGTCGCGCGCGAAACTCCGCACCAGCAGGAGCGCCGCGGCCACCAGCAGGAGCAACGCCTGGGCGGAGTAGCCGTAGAATTGCCAATGGGGAAACGCCCAGATCCGATACACGAACATGGCGACGATGGCCGCAGCGGCGCAGCGGACCCCCACGCAGTATCGCAACAGGGCCACGAGCAGCATGGTGAAAACCGTGAACTCGAGCATGACGAGCCAGCGCGCCACGCGAATCGACGGCTCCACCAGTTGGAAGATCCCCGACAGGAAATAGAACGCGCCGGGCAGTGGGTACAGGGTGGCGTCGCGGTACAGCTCTCCGCCCTTGGCCAGGATGTCGGCGTAAAGGAGCATCTGGCCTTCGTCGGCCTGACTGAACCAACGATCGAAAAAGGCCAGCTGGTACGAGAAGGTGATCGCACCCGCCAGCAGAAGCAGAAACCAACTCCGCCGCACGCGCGGACTCAGCCAGCTCGCGCGACGGAAGCCGGTACCCGGATCAGCGCCAGGATGCCGACGAGATACACCGCGACCGCCGTAAACATCACCATGTGAAAACCGAACGCCATGGCGAGCATGGTGCTCAACACCGATGCGATCACCGAGAAGAACCCGTTGACCGCCCAGCCCCACGCGACGTACTGCGTTTCGTAATCCGAGAGCGCCGCCACGCTGCGCAACCCCAGGGGCATGAAACCGCCCAGGCAGAGCCCCAAGGGCGCAATGACGGCTACGGCGATGGCCACGCGCAAGGCCAGGGAATGGCCCACGAACGCTTCGATGAGCCCCGGCAGCAGGAATCGGTACAAACCCGCCAGCACGACCAACACGGCGAACAACACCCACAGGGCCCGATTTCGGTCCCGGTAGCCCCCACTCGCGATGCTCCCCAAACCGGTGAAGACGAGAACCGAGAACAGCGTGACGGACAGGCTGTAGGTCGGATATCCCAGGAACAAGGTCAGGGTTTGGATCAGGCTGACTTCGAAGAACATGAAGCCGAGACCCAAAGCCATGAAGTACGTCCCCGCCGCAAGTTTGTGGGGCATCTCCGACCAGACCCGGCGGATCGCCACCAGCGGCAAGAGGAGAAACGCCGCAGCCAACACGACGACGAAAGCCAGCAAGACCATGAGCACCCGTTCACCGATGGAAATCTCGGCTTCGAGCGAGTGTGCGGACGGGCGGAGCGCATCGCGGAAGCGCGTGAAGTGCCAGAAGAAGGGCGCATTGTCGAGCACTGGACTCAAGTCGTAGGGCTGCTTGGACATCCATTGCTCGAGCTGGTCCGACGGAAGGTGGATCACCTGATTGGTCACGGCGTTGCGCTCACCCGGTCCATGTCCATGTCGAACCAGGCTGCCAGGCACCGCCTTGACCGCGGCGCCGAAGCGCTGGCGCTCGGCGGGGGTGAAGGGCTCCTGCTTGAGCAGGACCGTCGACAATACGAACGGGGGAATATCCGGCGCGGTGGCGACCATCACGCGTTTGGCGAAATCCTTGACCCCGCGTTCCTCATACACGTGCCGCGCGGTGCTGACGTAGCGCGCCGTGCGATTGGGACGATCCGCGTAGTCGAGTTCCCCGAACTGCGCGCACAGAAATCCGCCGGGGTTCAGGTGATCCATGGCGTCGCGAATCATCTCTGCGGTGTAGAGGTAACTCTCGGACAGCACGAAGGCGCCCGAGGTCGCCGCGTTCATGGCCGCATAGCTATCCGGCGCGACCAGCCAGACCAGATCGAATTTCTGGTCCGCCTGCTTGAGGAACGCGCGCCCTTCCCCATTGATGAGCGTCACGTCCTCGCGCTCCGGCAGCCGCCCGCTGAAATCCGCAAAATGCGTCGTGAGCAGGGAATACGTGATCGGGTTCAACTCGACGCCGGTGATGTGTTCCGCGCGAAAGAACAGCGAGGTGAGAATTTCGTGTCCGCCCGCGGCGCCGATGATCAGCACCTTGGGACGTTCCTTGAGTGTCTTGAAGGGAAAGGAACGGGAGTCGGCGGAGAGTTCCGCCAGGCCGTCGACGTTGCCATCGAAATGATGGAGCACGGAACCCATCTGCCCGTCGTGGTTGATGATATAGGCCTCATCCCGGAGGAAGGGATGCTTCATCACGTCCACGCGAAACACGGGACTCCAGCGCGACATGACCACCGGACTCTTCTCGGCGTTGAAATTCCCCAGGGTCTTGGTTTCGTCGGGCATCACGTCCGGCAGGCTGCCGCGCGCAACGATCGCCCCGAGGGTCACCAGAACCGCGAGCACCCCCGCAGCGAACCCAATGCCGCGACCGCTGCCCCGCAAGCCGGTCACCGCCATGGCGAAGCCGCTCAACATCACGGCACCCGGCGGCGTCAAGAAATAGATCAGCGGAATGCAGAGCGCGCAACCGAGCGCCGCACCCAACAAATCCACGCCGTAGAGGCGATTGATCTGCTCGGGACGCGAACCGAGGATCGTCGAGATTGCGATTCCACCCGCCAGGAAGGGGATGAAGAGGAACAGAATGATGACCAGGAGCTTCCCCACCTCCCCCACTTCGCTCGCCAGGCTGAAGGCGTTCAATTGAATTCGCGCGATGGCGAAATAGCCGCCGAAGATCGCGAGAGCGGCGACCAGGCAGCAACGCGAGACCAAGCGCACCGGGTCCATGCTCCGCAGGCGCTCGAACACGGCCACGAACACCCCACCCGCACCGAGCCCCAGCAGCGACACCCCGATGATGAGATAGGTGAAGTAATAGAAGAGCTTGAAGGAGAAAATTCGCGTGTAGGTGATCTCGAGGACGATGACCGCCAACGAAATCGCAAAGATCTCGAAAAAAAAGGAGCGCCGGCTCGACTCGTCGGCTTCGATCCCACCTTCCGGCATGCGGCGTCCTTCCCTCCCCAGCTGGCGACCGAGTGTAGGCCATCGGACAGCCCAGTTGAACCGATATCGGACCTTGTGGCACCCTGGGACTCTTGTCGGAATCGAGCTCGGAATCCACTTCCTCCCCCCATTGTCCGGTTTGCGAAAGCTCGGACGGCTCGCTGCGCTACAAGATCACGCGTTTCGAGGTGATGAACTGCCGCGCGTGTTCCCAGGTCTATCTCTGGCCGCTGCTGACCGAAGACGAAGTGCGCGAGATGTTTTCACGCCTCTACACCGAAGGCGAGGGCTCGGTTCCGGAACTCAAGAGCTATTACGAGTTTACCTACGAAGATATTCCCTCGAATCCACTGGTTCAGCTCTACGAACGCTGGCTCGACGCCATCGAACGCCACAAGCCGCCCGGGCGTCTGCTCGATATCGGGTGCGGAACGGGATTGTTTCTCTCGGTCGCCCGGCGCCGGGGTTGGAAGCCCTACGGTGTCGACGAATGCGAGGAAGCCATCGAACACGCGGTCAACCATTTCGGGCTCGACGTTCAGGTTGGCGAGTTTTCGCAAGCCTACGGTGAAGACGCCACCTTCGACGCCATCACCATGTGGGACATCATCGAGCACGCCCGCAAGCCGGTCGATCTCCTGCGCGCGGCCCGGGGAGCCCTGGCAGCGGGGGGTGTCGTGGGGATCGCCACACCCAACCAACGCAGCATCCTCGACGTGGTGGCGGGCGCGATCTATCACGCATCGGGCCGCCGCATCACCAAACCCCTCGAGAAGTTCTACATCGAACAGCACTTTCTCTACTTCGCGCCCGAGACCATGAAGAGCGCGCTCGCGCGGGCGGACCTCCGGCCCCTGGAATTGAAGCGGGAACTCACGGATCTGCGCCGCCTGGCGCTCTCGCCCGCGACCCGCGCCGTGCTCGAATCGCTGTTTCTGGTGGCGCGCTTGACGGGGCTCGAGAATCGAATCTTCGTGGTGGCCGCGGCCGCCTGATCAGGCTGCGCGGCGCGCTGCGAACAACGCCGTCGAACCTACGCCGTAGATCACCAGGGCACACAACAACACGCCGTTGAAGCCGTAGTTCATGGCCAACACGATGGCGAGCACGGTTCCCACCACCGAAGTCAGGCCATTGATCCCCCAAGCCCAGGCGACGAAACGCGGATCGCCGATGGATCGAATGCCAATCGGAAAGAACATGCCGAGCAAGAGTCCCAGGGGCGCCAGCAGCAACACGGCGGTCAGGGTGCGGGCGAGCACCGACGTTCCCAACATCGCCTCGAACACAGCGGGCAGCACGAACAGGTACGCGATCATCAACCCGGCGACGCCGATATAGATGCGCGGCAGCAGTCGGGCCACCGGGGAGGCGAATCGCGTCGTGAGCAGGCTCCCAACCCCGGCGGAAATCAAGAGCGCCGCGAGGGTGACGGAAAAGGCGCGCGTCGGATAACCGAGAAACAACACGAAGCGTTGAATCATCGGAATCTCGATGAAGACGAAGCCGAAACCCAGCGCCGAGAAGTACAACAGCAGCGCGCCGCGACTCTCGTCCCGCAAACCCTGGCGGTTGAAGACCAGCAGCGGAAGCACGATGAAGAGCAATGCCAGCAGCAGCGCTTGCCCGAGCATGGCGAGCAGAATCATTTGACCCGTCGCCGCAGCGCGCACCGGGTGGTATCCCAGGTCGCCCACCAGGTCGCGCCACTTGTAGAAGTTGAAGAAGAACGGCTTGTTGTCGCTCGTCGGGTGGAGATCCAAGAAATAGTTGTCGAAGAATGCGGCGCGCTGCTCGGGTCCGCCCGTCAAGTCGCGGAACGGGGAGAGCGCCGCTTGCCCGGGAACGTGCCACGCCGTGAATCCCTGGTCGGCGCTGAAGGACGCGATGGCTTGCCGTTCGTCAGCGGAGAAGGGTTGACGCTTCACGATGACCGACATCGGCATGATGGGGTTGTGCCCCCGCAGCACTTGCTTCAAATAGCGCGTGACGCGCTCGGGCTCCGGAACCCCCACCACGGAGACGTGGGCTTCCGGATCTTCGACGCCCATGCGTTCGAGCGCTTGCAAGATGACGCCGAACAGGCGCAAGGCATGTCGCGGGGGCGAGTCGCCCTGCACGGGATCCATGATCACGTAGGAGAGAATCCCGTCCGGCGAGAGCCGCGCGACGAGGTCGAGGATGGCCTCCTCGGTATAGAGGTAGCTCTCCGCCAACACGTAGGCGCCCGAGGAGAGCGCCGCGAGCGTATCCACGCCGTTGATTTGAATCACGTCGTATTGCTGGTCCGCGTGGCGGACGTAGTTGCGCCCCTCGTCGACCACCAGAGTCACTTTGGGTGAATCGCGGAAGAATCCGCCGTTCCAGTCCACGAAGTCTTCCGTCAGGATCGAAACGATGCGCGGATTGATGTCGACCCCCGTGACGTGCCCGGCGTCGAACTTCACGGCCGTCAGAATGTCGGTTCCCCCACCGACCCCGATCACGAGCACCTGCGGGGGTTGGGGGCGCGCGATGTAGGGGAGATGAAGGATGTGATCGCGCAGGAAATCGAGTTCGCCCATGTCGCCGCGGAAGCGATACATGGGCGTCACTGCGTCGGCGTCCTGAGCCACCGTATGCTGGGGCGGTGTGTTGTCGAGATTCTGATCGATCGCTCCCCAGGTGGACCAGATCCCATTGGCGCGCGAAGCGTTCGGGTCCTTCCACGCCGCCACGTCGATGCGCGCCACGGCGTTCCACTCGGAATAGACGACTTCGACGCCGGGATCGCGCAACAGGTCATTGAGGCGCTTGCTGGGTGCCGGATCCGGGCCCAGCGGTTCGCCAAAGGGCAGAACCGCCGCGAGCCCCACGGCGACGACCCAGCTGGGAATCCAGCGCGGTTGGAGCGCCACGGCGGTCAAGGCGAACAAGACCCCACCGGCGAGCACGCCGCGGGGTGCGCCCAGGTGATCGATGACGGGGATCGAGAGCAGCGCGCCCAGCCCCGCACCACACAGGTCCGCAAAATACAGCGAGCCCACGGATTGCGGGCGGGCACTCAAGATCATCGCCACGCACAAACCCGCCAAGAAGAACGGCACCAGGACCGCGGCGTAGAGCGCCGTCAGGTAGAGCCACTGGGCGGGATCGGTACCGATCTCGAACGGATCGAATGGCGTCACCCGCACCAACGCGAGCCCGACCAGCGTCGCCAGGGCGGATCCCGTCGCAAGTTGCGCCACCCGTCCCTCGAGGTCGCGCCCGACGAGCCCCGGAAACATCGCGAGAATGGCGCCGCTCGCCCCGAAACCCAACAACGCCACACTGATGGTCGCATAGGCGAAGTGGTACCAGACGGCGAAGGAAAACATGCGCGTATACACGAGTTGCAGCAGCAACACGGCGACGGAGATCAGGAAGATGCCCAAGTACAAACGCCCGCTCGCACGAACCTCAGGCGGCATGCAGAAACTCCTCGAGGGCATCGGCGATGCGCACGGCGCTGTCGCGGGTTCCGAAGGGGTTCTCGCTGGCGGTAACGCGTTGCACCCAGCCCTCGTCTTGCGTCAGGTCGGCCAGTTGCTGGCGCAACGCTTCGGGGGTCGGGGCCAGGCGTGCCACGCCGGCGTCGACGGCCTCCGGGCGTTCGGTGGTTTGGCGCAGCACGAGTAGCGCCTTGCCGAGGGTCGGGGCTTCCTCTTGGACCCCGCCGGAATCCGAGACGATGAGCCACGCGCGCGAAAGCAATTGGATGAAAGCGGGATACCCGAGCGGCGGTAGGAGAAAGGTGCGCGGTGCATCGCGCAGAATCGCCTCGGTGGGCTTGCGCACTTCCGGATTCGGGTGCACGGGGAAGATCAACGCCACGTCCTCGCGCTGCTCGACGTATTCCCGCAACACTCGGAGATTGCCCGCCATGACGTCGCCGAAACTTTCTCGCCGGTGGGTCGTCACCACCAACCACTTCAAGTTCGCCACCGCATCGAGTTCAGCCGGCAATTCCGCTCCGATTCCCCGATCCAGGATCTGATGCAATGCCGTAACGACGGAGTTGCCACACACGGCAATGCGATCCGCCGCCACTCCCTCCGCGCGCAGGGTCGCGGCGTTGTGTTCGGTCGGCGCAAAGTGAAAGCGCGCCAGCTGCGAGATCGTGCGGCGATTCATTTCTTCGGGAAACGGATTCGCGGGATTCCCGGAGCGGAGGCCGGCTTCCACGTGCCCGACCGCGTGCCCGCCATAGAAGGCAGCCAGGGCACCCGCCAGGGCCGTGGTGGTGTCGCCCTGAACCAGCACCAGATCGGGCATTTCATCCACCAGCACCGGCGCCATGGCGGACAGGACCCGGGACAACACCTCGGCGGGCCGTTGGGCGTGTTCCATCACCGCCAGATCGCGATCGATACGGACGTCGAACTCTTCGGCAAAAGGGCGCAGAAGATCCTGATGCTGGCCGGAGGCAACATTGTGGGTCTGAAAGCGGTCTCGACGCTGCTCGAGTTCGTTCAATATGGGGGCCAGTTTGATGATTTCGGGTCGGGTCCCGAACAGCGTGAGCACTCTAAACATCTCGACTCCGGGAAGTTCGATCGCGATCCGAAACCCGCCGCTCGACCGCCGCTCGGAAATCCTGTGGACACCCGGGCGCGAAAGTCTAGCATGGCCGGCCATGCAACTCCGAGCCACTTCGCTCGTGGCAGCGCTCTTCGTGATCGGGATTGGCCTCCTGATGCTCCACGAACCCCTGGCCTGCTCGTCGAGTTGCTTCGCCGATCTGGAAGCGCTGCACGGTCGGACCACCGGGCGCTTCGCGATTCCCGACATGCGGTTGAACGCCTGGATCTTGAGCTGGGTGCAACACGCCATGCTTTCGCTGCCGCCCAGTCAATGGTTCGACGCCAATACCTTCTACCCCGCGGTTCAAACCCTCACGGGCTCGGAACACCTGATGGGGCAGGCCCTCCTCACCCTACCCCTGCGAGCGATCCGCACGGATGCCGTGTTCCTGTATCAATCCGCCCTGTTCGCCTCCTATTTCATCTTGGCCGCCACCACCTTTGCGTTTGCGCGTTGGCTCACCGGCTCGGTCGCCGCGTCCGCCCTGGCGGCCGCCACCGCCATGGCGATGCCCTGGCGCTGGAGCGAGCTCTCGCACCTGCAATTGGAATCCGCCCACTGGATTCCCCTCATCTGGTTGGGTGTCGGGCGCTTGCTGTGCGACAACGCGGGAAGACGCGTGGCCCTGTGGTTGTTTCCGGTAATGACACTGCAGCTGCTGTCTTCGTTCTACCTCGCCTACTACACGACCTTCAGTTGCGGTTTGCTGTTCCTCGTGATTGCGATTTGGATTCGTCCACCGCTTCGCGCATGGCTACGCCTCACCGCCGCACTGGCACCCGCTTACGGGATCTTCGTCGTCACCGCCCTGCCCTACCTCGCGCGACAAGCGGACGCAGATCTGCCCGGCGTCGGTTCCGTGTATCCGACGAGTCTCGCAACCGCGTGGCTCATGCTCGCTCCGCCCCTCGAATGGTGGAGCCGTATCGGGGCCGGCAGCGAAATCCGCTACCACATTCCACTGGTGGTGTTCGCCGCCGGTGTAGTGAGTCTCGCGTTCGTGTTCCGGGCGGGAGACGCGAAGCGCCGCGCCGTCGCCGCCGGACTGTGGATCGTCTGCCTCAGCACCTTCGTCTTGATGATCGGCGACCGCGCGACCTTCGGCGGTCGCGAGATCGAAATGCCCGCCGCCTGGGCGTCGCACCTCATCCCCGGGTTCGGAAACCTGCGCGCCCCGTTTCGCTGGGGGATCGTGATCGGGCTGGCGGCTCCGATCCTCGCCGCCCTTGGCCTCCGATTCGCGGCCGACGCATTGCGCTCGCAATCCCGCGCCCTCAAAATTGGAGCGGGCACATTGCTGCTCGCCGTCTGGGCCGCGCAAGTTCCCTGGCGCCCCATGCCCGCGAAGCCCGTTTGGAATGCTGGCGATTCGACCCTCCGCGCCCATCGCGCTCTCGCCGCACTCCCGCCCGGCGTCGTCCTCGAACTCCCCTGGCCCCTCCACCCTTTGCATCAGGTGGAGCGCGGCAGCCGCTACCAACTCGCCAGTACGGTGGATTGGAATCCGATGTTGAGCGGTTTCACCGCCTACGTACCGCCCAGCTTTCACTTGCTGCGGCGCGTGGTGCAGGGGCTTCCCGACGCGAGTGCGATCGCGCAACTCGAGGACCTGGTCGACGTCCGCTATTGGGTCATCCACGAAGACGGTCGCCCGGGGACCGCGCGCGATTGGGAACGCACGGCGCGCGAACAGGGGTGGCGACAAGCCCACCGCGAGCCGGGCTTTCGCATCTACGAAGCGCCGAACTGGGAAACCAGCGGCCCCTACCGCGAAGCGCTCGGAACCCGCGAACCGCGCACTCACACGTTGACGGGATTGCCCCGAACCCCCCTCGACCTTTCGGCCGAGGACGGAACCTGGTCCTTCGAACCCCCGCGCGTGCTGTTCGTTTCCGGCACTGGACCCTTCCGAAACGGAATGCCGGGTGCCGCGCACCTTCGCATCGAAAACGAAACCGCTTCGCCCTGGCCGAGCTTCGATGTTCAGACCGAGGGATTGATTCTGATTCGATACCGATTCGAAACCCCCCAGGGCGAAATCGCCTACACGGGCGCCACTCCCCTGGACGCCGACGTTCCGCCCCACACGCGTATCGCGGCCCGGGCCTATCTCACCGCTCCGCGCGATGCCGGCGACTACCGGCTGCACGTTCACCTGGTACAGGAAGTCGACGGCGCGGAGCGCGCGCTGCCGTTTCCGCGTTTCGAACATGCGGTGAAGGTCCAGGTCCTCCCGTCCCCGCGACGTCCCGCCCATGTCGAATGAAGCTTTCGAGCGGCGACTTACACGCACATGCGTCTATTCGTGCGTGGCCGTTGGCGCGCTGTTGCGCGTCGTCCAATTGGGCGACGCCGCGTTGTTCGGCGACGAGATCCACGCATACCGGCTCGCCATCCAATTCGACCCGCTCTGGCTCGCCACGCATTTCACGCCCGCCGGCGGCTACGCCCCCTATTCGCTCTACAACGAATTCTTGCTCCACAGCGTGGGCCTATCCGAATGGACCCTGCGCTGGCCGTCGGCGATCGCGGGGATCCTCTTCACCGCCTTGGCGGCGAAGCTCGCACTGCGGCACCTGTCTGCATTTCCCGCCTGTCTGTGGACCGCGTTCCTTTCCCTTTCGCCCTACCTCGTCTACCTCGCGCGCGAGGCGCGCACCTACACCCTCGCCATGCTGGCCTTTACGTTCGCCGTGGCCCAGTGCTTCGCCTGGCTCGACACGGGCCGCCGCCGCAACCTGATCGGGGCCGCCATCTCCGGTTGTGGTGTGCTGTATTTCCATCCCGGCACCGCCCCCTCGGTGATCTGTCTCGCACTCCTCCCCATCGCAGTTGCGGCGACGCGTGGCGAGTTCCGCCGTCGACTGCCGGATCTGACCGCTGCGGGCCTGGCGTTCGCGGGAACCTTTGCGCTGTTGATCGCGCCCGCGCTGCCCACCATCGTGCGGGAAGTCCGCCTCTTTCAAGCCGCCGCGTCCGCCGACCTCGAAACCTTTCGCGGTTCCATGATGCTCGCCACAGGCCTTCCCCTGGCGATTCCCGCGACGGTGTGGCTGGGACTGGCATTGCTTGGGATCGTCCGGGCCTGGCGCATGAATTCTCTGGTCGCGGGATTCGCCGCGGTCGTACTGCTCGTTCAACTGGGCGTTTTGTTTCGCCTCCAGTCCGTGGGTTTCGACGTACCGTGGTTCTTTCTCCGCTACTCGGTCCACTTGCTTCCAGTCTTCGCCCTGCTCTGCATCCTCGCCGTAACCCCCCCCGCGCGTTGGACCGGGCCCGGGGCACGCGGATCCTTCGCCCTTCTCATTTTGCTGGCCGCCGGCGTCTACGGAGTCGATCAACAGCGCGCGCGCCATTACGCGCTGGGGAACAACGCCGACCTCAACGTGCACCCGCTATTGCTCTTCGTGCCCGCGACACTGCCCGAAGACTTTCGCGAAGCGACGATTCCGGCGTTCTACCGCGAAACCCTTCCGCAACTCGAAGCGGGTGCACTGATCGAAGCGCCGCTGATCCTCGCCTTTCCCCTCTACAGCATCTACCAACGCGAACACGGGCGAGCCTATGACCCGGGCGCCCTCGGAGGTCGCGTCCAAAAGCTCTTCCGCCGCCGACCCGGGCAAAACCTCGCCCACGCCCACTACGTGCCGGAGCTCGACCCAAGCAAGCCCCCGCCGGCGCGCTACCTCGTGCTCCACAAACGCGTGTGGGAAGAAATCGGGCGTGTGCGATCCTACTTTCAAGCCATGGATGCCACGTCGCTTCAATTCACGGGTCTGGAACAGAGCTTCAATGCGACGACCCTGCAACACCGCTTCGGTCCGGCCCCGCTCGCCCTCGATCCCGCGAGCGCGTTCGCGGCGTTCCAGGTCTACGAAGACGCGACCGTCGCGGTTTACGACCTGCACGCGGCGGCGCAGTCCGCGCGGTGAGCTCCCCGACCCGCGCAACACGGCACCTGCTCTGGATCGCGCCGCTCCTCGCCGCAGGCTTGTGGTGGTTCCAACATCGCGAAATCCCCTGGGCGCTCTTCACCGGCGACGAATACGAATACGCGGACCTCGGACGCCAGCTGGCGCGCGGCGACGGCTTCACCACCGGCATCATCTATCCCGTGGAAGTCGACTACGGAGTCGAGCGCGGGCACCCCGCCCTGCTGCGCCCTCCCCTCTGGCCGCTCTCCATGGCGGCCGCGTTTGCGCTCACGGGCCCCCAGGAATGGGCGGTCCATTGGGTGCTGATGGTTTTCTTCGCCGCCATGGTGGGCACGGCCGCTGCGTTGGCGGGCGCGCGCGGCGGCGTGCTGGCGGGGGCGATCGCCGGCGTTGCGGTCGCCACCTCCCCGCAGATTTCCGCACTCGCGTACTTCGGGGGAACCGAGACCTTGTTCGGACTGCTGAGCCTGGCTCCCTTTGCCCTGCTCGCCTGCGGTGCGCGTCCCTTCTGGATTGGACTCGTCTGCGGACTCGCCTACCTGACCCGCTACAACGGCGTCGTGCTCCTGCCGGTGGTGGGACTGGTGCTGTTCTTTGCGCCCGGGCGTGTGCGCGCGCTTGGCGAACTCGTGGCCGGATTCGCGGTCGTGGCCTTGCCGTGGTGGATTCGAAATTTCGCGATCACGGGTAATCCGCTCTTCAGCCTGTACAACTACGCGGCCTACTTCTCGCCCTTCGAGCGCAGCTACACCACGACGCTGCTCCACTCCATCGAACCGAATCTGAGTGGGCCCACCGCCATGAATCCCCTCGAGAAGGCCCGCCTGCTGCTTCCGGACCTGATCCGCGGATGGCCCCTCGCGAGCGCCAACCTGGCCGCATGTGTGGGCGTGGTACTCGGCTGCGTGCGCCGCGACCGGTTGTTTGCCGCGTTCGCGATTCTCGCCGTGGGAACCACCGTGGGTCTCGCCATGGCGCTGCCGCGTGGACGCTATTTCGTGCCGATGTTCCCGACCCTGCTCGCCCTCGGCACCCTGGGCTGGTGGCAATACGGGGGCAAGCTGCGCGCGCCGGGGCTCGCGCTGCTGTTGGCCGCGCCGCTGCTTCCCAGTTTTCCCGCCGAAGCGCGGGATGTGAGTTTCTTTCGCGCCATGCTGAAGGCGGGTCCCGAAGCCGCTCCCCCCACGCCGGTGTGGGTCCCGTGCGTCGACGTCGATCAGTTGATCATGGCCGAGGACGCTCCCACCGCGGGCTGGAAGACCGACGCCCTCACGCTCTGGCTGCCCGCGACGGAAGCCGACTTCTGGACCCTCGTCGACGCGCACCCGGTCGAGAAAGTGCAGATCCGCACGCGCAAGGAACTCCTGACCGATCGCTTTCGCGCCGAATTCGAAGCGGTGCCCGGCTGCGGCGCCGAGTTGTTCCAGCGCAAGGGCGCAGCGGGCAGGCAACCCTAGGCGCGGCGCGCTTGGATCGATCCGCTCGGTGCCGAAATTCAATCGTCGTCGGGAGACCAGCGCAACACGTGGAAGCGCGCGTTCGTGCGCAGCACCTTCCACCCCGCGCCCGTTGCCACCCGGACGGAGTTGTGGTTGTCGACCGGCACCGTGGCGTAATCGGCGAGATTTTCCGAATGGGTGAAGGCGGCGGTCTTACGCAAACACGCCTGGGCGAGTCCTTTGTTGTGCTGTTTCGGATCGGTCCAGATCCCCGTGACCGCGCGATGGAAGAAGAACAGGCGCAGTAGCAGGTAACCGATCAGCTGATCGCCCACGAAGATGCCGAACGGCAGATAGCTGCGCCGCCGCAGGGCGCGCCCCGCGGCCGCGCGGTCGCAGGGATGGGGCGGAAGATATTTGGCGTGCAAACTCGCGAGCAGAGTCGCAAAGGCTTCCTCGTCCGCGGTGGCGAGAAAACGAATCCGGCCGACCGCTTCGTTGGCTTCGACAGGAGCGTCGAACGCTTCGGCCCGGCGCCGGACCCCGCGAAAGACCAGGGCGGCCCAGACCTCGTTCCCCCAGTCGTACAGGCGAAAGATCCAATGCTCCTTCTCGTTCAGGCGGTAGATCCACTCTTCGGCGGTGTTCTGAATTCGATCCCCCCACGATCGGGGCGGCGGTGCGGGTTCCGTCATCCGGGAAACGCTAGCAAGCGTACCGCGCGGAGCTACGCGCAAGGCACGCCCGGCCCCCGGGCGAGCGTCGCATCGAGCAACCGACCTAGGCCGTAAGTCCGCAGTCTTCGAGATACGCCTGGGCGACTTCGCGCAAGGTCGCGGGCTTCGCTCGACGCGAAAGGCGCTCGACGGCTGCGTCGACGAAGTGTTGCCGACGCGCGAGGGGAACGTCGAGCCCCGGCGTCTTGGCGAGCGCCTGCCCGAGGGACGAATCCTCGAGATCCGCCAGGTCGATCAGGTGAAACAGCATCTGCAGGAAGAAGCGCCGTTTGGGGTAGGCGGACACCAACCAATCGAACGGTTTGCCGCCAAACATCCGCAGCAACGTCGAGTAGTAGGGCACGCGAATTCCCGGCAGCACCGAGATCGGAATCTCCACCAGGTGGGGCGCGCGACTGGCCCCCGCCGCCAGGCGTCGATGCAGTTTGTCCGTGCGCGGGAGATAGGGTTGCGGGGGACCCAGGGCCGCCGCCAGGGTGCCGAGCTGGTAGTTGGCGCGGCGCACGAACAGCTTGCCGTAGAGCATGAAGGCGTACATGAGGGGTGTCGGAAAAACCGAGGAGTCGTAGAGGTATCCGCGTTCTTTCAAGAGCTCGTGGGTTTCGCAATCCACGTCGCAGGACGGAGTGCGAAACCCAACCGGACGTTCGCCCAGAATGTCCGCGATGGCGGCGTCTCCCTGCTCGATTTCCGCGATCTTCGCGGCACGATCGAGCTTGCGAAAGTTGTACGTATGGGAATACGAGTGATTGCCGACTTCGTGACCGCGCGCGGCAATTTCCCGAATCAGGGGCTTGTGCTCGGCCACGGCCCCGTCGCGCCCGACCATGAAGAACGTGGCCTTCATGCCGTGGCGATCGAAGATGTCGAGAAAGCGCGGGATGGTGGCAAAATAAAACGACGCGCCGGCTTCGGGGGAACCGTGACCCGGATTGGCGACCAGGCTGTGGTAGTCCTGGTAGTTGTCCATGTCGATCGTGAGGGAGACGAACACTAGTCGCCGGATTCCAGTCGTCGCGCCACACCCACGACGTGGGCGCCGTGACGCGCCAGGGCGGGCTTTGCGTAATAGGGCCAGCGCGACGCCTCGGCGCGGGCCAGCGCCTGCAGCGCGCGCGACACGACGCTGCCTTCGAAGAGCCGCGTCTGGGCGTTCAGACACAGGATTCCGATCCCATAGAAATCCGCCGGCGCGAACCCGGCGGCGGCCAACAGCCCGCGAATCTCCCCTTGTCGATAGGTCCGGGAAATCATCAGCTCTGCGGGCCGCGTGCGCGCGCGCAGCCAACGGTAGACGTTGCCCAACATTCCGTAGAGCGATTCGTTGGGGACGTAGGTAAACGCGAAGTGTCCCCCCGGTCGCAGGACACGGTGCATCTCTTCGAGTGCCCGGGCGAGATCCGGAAGGTGGTCGAAGAGCTCCATGCACAACACCGCGTCGAAACTCCGATCGGGGAAACGCGACAGGTCTTCGGCGGAACCCGGCTCCAAAACGAAGCGCTGTTCGATTCCGCGGCTGCGCGCCGCCTCGCGGGCGATCTCGAGCATGTCGGGATTGAGATCGACCCCGGTCACCCGGCAACCGCGTCGCGCGAAGTCCGCCCCGAAGCGACCGCGACCGGTTCCCACGTCGAGCACGCGCGAATCCTCCGCCGCCGGTACGTGGTCCCGCAGCACCTGGACTTCCGCGTCGTAGTGGAATTGCAGAGGCCCGGAATCCGGCGTCCACCATTCGCTCACGGTTCCCGGTTGGGCGAAATAATCCGAGATGCGTTTCGAATCGAGCTCGGACACGCCGATCAGCCGCCGCCCAAACGGCGACGGGCCGCCAACCCCAGGGTTTCGCGGATGGTGGTGAAGATCATCATCTTGCTGACGCTGTACTTGAGGTCGTAGCGCAGGATCAGCGGCACTTCGCTCATGATGGCGCCGAGCTCCCGCAACTTCAGCAGGATGTCGACCATGCAGGAAAAGCCACTCTGCGCGACGAACTCGTGGCCGTAGGTGGAGAAGGCCCGGCGCAGCAGGGCCGCGCGGTAGGCGCGGAAGCCGCAGGTGAAGTCACGCACATTCGGCGTGGGGAACAGAATCCGCAGGATCCAGCTCGCCCCCTGACTGAGGGCACGACGATGCAGGGGCAAGCCGATGATGCGGGCGCCGGGACGAAAACGCGAGGCAATCACGACATCGTTGCCTTCGCGGATTCCGCGCACCATCCGGGCCACCAGGCCCGGCGTGTGGGTGTTGTCGGAATCCATGGTGACGATGATGTCCGGATCCTTGGCCTCTTCGAGGGCGCGCAACAGCCCCGTTCGAATCGTCTCCCCCAGACCGCGATTCGCCGGGTGATCGACGCGGTTGATGGGCATGCGGTCCCGCATGCGCTCGACCACCTCCGCTGTACCATCGCTGCTCCCGTCGTTGACGACGATCACGCGGTACTCGATCTGATTTTCCGCCATCGACTCCTGGATCGATTCCAGGAGCGGGGGCAAGGTCAGCTCTTCGTTGTAGGCAGGTAGTGTGATGATCACCATGGGAAGGCAAGATCTCCCGGAGCGATTGCTACCATAGCCGAACGGCCGGTATTCGGGGGACTCGTCTTTTGCTTCGAAGAATGGAATCCGCGCGACTTGCGGTGTTGTTGCTGACCCTGTGCGGCCTCGGTGCCTGCGCGGACCCGAGTCCCCCCAACCTCGTCCTCATCACCCTCGACACCACGCGTGCGGATCGCCTGGGATGTTATGGCCACGCGGGGGCCGAGACGCCCGCACTCGATCACTTCGCAAAGTCCGCCGTCTTGTTCGAGAACGCCTATTCGACGTCTTCCTGGACCCTGGCTTCCCACGCCTCGCTCATGACGGGCTTGCTCCCCATGCAGCACGGCGCGCAAACCGCCCCGGATGGGGACCGCAAACAGCTCGGCTACGGCGTGCGCCCGCTCGACCCCGGCTTCAATACATTGGCGGAGCGCCTCTCCGCCGCGGGGTACCGAACCGCCGCCGTGGTCGCCGGCCCCGCCTTGCGCCACGAATTGGGCATCGCCCAGGGCTTCGAATTCTACGACGACGAATTTCGCAACCCGCTGGAGAAGCTGGTCGGCAAACGCGCGAAACCCGTGGCCGACCAGGCCCTGGCCTACGTCGAGGAGTTCGGGGATGCACCGTTCTTCTTGTTCGTGAATTTTTTCGATCCCCACGCCCCCTACAAGCCGCCCGCGCCCCACGGCACCGGGATCGACGCCAAAGCCGAGGGCCTCATGCCCGCGCTCCTGGCCGAGCTTGCCGCGCGCGCCCCCCCGAAACCCGTCGCCCAATTGGCGCCCGAGATCCGCTCCGCTCTCGACGAAGCCTGGCGGGGTTACGATGCGGAAATCGCCTACATGGACTTGCACCTGGGTCGCCTGCTGGATGGCCTCCTGTCCGGACCGCGCGGCGCCGACACCCTGGTGGTCATCACCTCGGACCACGGTGAGAGTTTCGGTGAGCACTTCTACCTGTCTCACGGCGCACATCTGTACGAAGACAACGTGCGCGTGCCCCTGCTCGTACGCTACCCGGGCGGAGCCGGAGGCGGTGTTCGCGTCAGTGACCCGACCCAGAATCACTGGGTCTTCTCGACCTTCCTCCAGGCCGCGCGCCTGAGCGACAGCCCATCCCCCCTCGACCTGCGCGACCGCGCCATCGTGACCGAGGTGCGCCGCAGCGACTCCAACGTGCGTTTGGGCGGAAGCGTGTTCGACCGCGACCTGCGCGCGATCTACCAATGGCCCTACAAGCTGATCGAATCCTCCAGCGGCGCTCACGAACTCTACGACTTGTCCCAAAGCACGGCGGAACTCGACAACCTGCTCGAACGCAAGCCCGCGCTGGCCGACGAACTCGCCGCCCTACTCGCGAACGTGAGCGAAGTCCATCCTCCCCTGTACGAAGCCGGTTCCCGCGTGGAGTTGCGACCGGAAACCGAAGAAGCGCTACGCGCCCTCGGGTACCTGGACTGAATCCATGGCCCGCTTCTGGAATTTCGAGCGCAGCCTGGCCGTCGCTAGCACGACGCTCGGGCTCGGGGCCGCCGCGTACGCGAACCGCGCCAGCCAGAGCGCAGTGCCGTTGCTCGCGGATCTCACACCGCTCGTCGACGCCGTCGCGGACTGCGGCGCGGCGCTCTATCGGTCGGCGGCCCTCATCATGCCCGTGGGCCGCTGGCTCGCGCTCGCCCTGGCGCTGCTCGTCGGATTCGGGCGGCGCGGCGGACAGGCCCGCGAACGCGCGGGGATCGTGGCGGCTTTCGCGCTCGCCGTCGGCGCCCAGTCTTTTCTGATGGAAGAATCCCTCTGGATCGGAGCGTTTCTCTACACAGCCGCCTTTTTCCTCTACCTCGCGCTGCCCGAAGCACCGGCGGAAACGCCGACCCATCGCGATCCGCGCGGCGACACCCTGCTGGGGTGTGCGGTGGTCGCGGGCTTCCTCCTCCTCGGTCTGTTCGCCCTCGACGTCGCGCCGCCGGTCTACTACGACGAAATCGGCTACGGAATCGCGGCCCGCATGCAGGGCGGAAGCATCGAACCCGGCCCCGTGCTCATCTATCCCTTCGAACGTTTCCAAGCCCAGATGGCGCCCTTGAGTCTCCATACGGCGGCACTCGCGGTCCTCGAACCCCGCATCGTTTCCCTGCGTCTGGTCTCGCTTGCGGCCGGCACACTCACCCTCGTCGGGTTCGCGGGCCTGATGCGTCGTTACGCGGGAAGTCGGGTCGCGCTGCTCGCGCTCGCACTGGCGAGCGTTTCGGCCCTCCACCTCATCTACAGCCGGGCGGGCCTCTACATCGGAATTTCCGTCGCCCATTCGGTCGTGTCCGCCGTCGCCCTGCTCGCACTGCTGCACGATTGGAACGCGCGGCGCGCGGCCTGGCTCGGCGTCTGCCTCGGAGGCTCCCTGTTCTTCTACCAATTGAGTTGGTTCGTCCCGATCCTCGCGGGCCTCGTTCTGATCGTGTCCTGGGATCGTTGGCGCACCCCGGGCACGGCCCGCGTAGCCGCCAGTTTGGCGGCGGCGTCCATCGGCATGGCCTCCCTGGGCCCCCTGCTGGTTCCCGATGGGTTGGCGGCCGTTGCCTCCCAGACCTTCGACTACCGCGCGTTGTGGAACCAGGGGGAAGGCGCGGCCGACACGTCCTCGCCGAGTCAGCTCGCGGTCCCACCCGCCGACCTCGGGCCCGCGGAAATCGTCCGAGCCCAACGCGAACTCGCGGCGAGCGGCGTTGCGGTCCAACGACTCGAGCACAACCGGCGCGTTTCACTCCTACTCGAAGGCGATGCGGATGCGCTCGCCGGCAGCCTGCGGTCCCTCGCCGCGGACGGTTGGAATCTCGTCGAAATCAACGGGCGCGATTCGGGCCCGGCCCAGCGGCTGCGCGGTGTCGTCGCGCGCCTCTTCTACGCGCCGGGCCCGGAGTCGAACTTTCGCCACGTGGATGGCCCGATTCTCAACCCCCTGCTCGCGCCGCTCCTGATCCTCGGATTCGCTCACGCACTGCGTTCCTGGCGCAACCCGACCCTGCGGGTGTTGTTGGTCTGGAGTGGCGTGGGGCTGATCCTGCCCTCGCTACTGGGCGGGGTATTGCCGCGGCGCTGCGTGCTCGCCATCCCGTTCATCTACGGGTTGATGGCGTTACCCCTGCTGCGCTTCGCGCGGGTGTTCCGAGGCGATGGACCGCGCCGATTCGCGCCGGCGGCCATCGTTGCCGTCGTCTACACCTTGGCGGCCTGCACGGGCGTCTACGCCACCTACCGCCTCTGGGAAGCGCCGCTCCCCGCGGAGATCCCCTCGCGACTTCGACTCAGCAAGATCTTCAATGGCCTGCCCCCGAATCGACCGGTCTTCATGCCGCGCCTGTATCGCGAAATGGGTGTCTTTCACGTCCAATTCGAAGGACGTTCGCTGGGACCGCGCCCGGCCGCGCTCCGCGTATTGGGCCAACCGCACCCGCCGGAGCGGCGCATTCGCAATATCACGTGCGCGAGCGAACCCCCGTTGACCTGGATCGCCCTCGAACGACCCGAGGAACGAATTCGCTACGGGCACCTGCGCGAGGATTTCGAACTCCGCATGGAAACCACCGACGGCTATCTCATCACCCGCGTCGAGGCGCGACGGCCGGGCGGTTGTGCGCCGTGAGCGCGCCGCCCTCTGCTAGAGTGCGCCCGATGGAGAACGGCGCGCGCCCCGCGGACCCCTTGATCTCCGTCGTCGTTCCCGTTCACAACGAAGCCGGGTCGATCGAGGAGCTGGCCCGCCGTGTGGGCGCGGTATTCGCGACGCACGGGACCCGCTACGAGCTGCTGTTCGTCGACGACGGAAGCGACGATGCGACCGCCGCGGTGCTGGAACGGCTGAAATCCGCGAATCCCAGCTTGCGCCAGATTCGCTTCACGCGTTCCTTCGGCCACCAGGCCGCGCTCACCGCGGGCATTCGCTTTGCGCGCGGAGACGCCGTGATCACCATGGACGGCGACCTCCAGCATCCGCCCGAAACCATTCCCGCCCTGCTGTCCGCCTGGCGCGAAGGTGCGGCCGTGGTGCATACGCGCCGCGTGGGAGGCGACGCCACCGCGGGCGCCAAGGAACGCGCGAGCCGACTCTTCTATTGGACCATGAACAAGCTCTCGAATGTGCCGGTGGTGGCGGGCGGCGCGGATTTTCGTTTGCTGGATCGGCGCGCGGTGGACGCGTTCAACGAACTCGAAGAGCACTTCGTCTTCACCCGCGGGCTCGTGCCCTGGCTGGGCTTCCGAGCCACGCAAATCGAATACGCGCCCGGCCCGCGCCACGCGGGCGAGAGCAAATTCACGCTCCGGCGCCAGCTGCAACTGGGCCTCAACGGAATCTTTTCCTTCTCCGTCGCGCCCCTGCGCCTGATCGCGGTCCTCGGCCTCGGCACCACGAGCATCGGAATCCTGTACGGAATCTACGTCGTGGTCCAACGCTTGAGCGGCCGCGCGGAAGCCGCGGGCTGGGCTTCGATCGCCGTTTTGATTCTGATCTTCGGCGGCGTGCAGCTCTTCTCCCTCGGCATCGTGAGCGAATACATTGGGCGCACCTACGAAGAGGTGAAGCGCCGCCCGCGCTACGTCATCGAAGCCATGGATGACGGCGAATCGGAAAACGGTCCGCCATCGGCGGACCGTTGAGTCGAGCCCCGAGGCAATCGGCTTGGTTACGCGCCGCCTGTGGGGTCGCGCTCCTGATCGCCGTTGCGTGCGGGTCGAACGCGCCGCCAGCGCCCCAGAACCTCTTACTCCTGACGCTCGATTGCACGCGCGCGGATGCCCTGGGGGTCTACGGAGGAAATGCCGCCACACCGCACCTCGACGCGCTCGCCGCGGAATCCGTCGTGTTCGAGCAGGCCATCACCACGGCGCCCTACACGGGACCTTCCCACGCCAGCCTGCTGACCGGGCTCTACCCCCCGCAACACGGCTTGCGGGATTTCTTGAAACAGCGACTGCCCCAGGATGCCGTCACCCTGGCGGAGTTGCTGAAGGGCGCGCAATACGAGACCGGCGCCTTCGTATCCGCCTACGTGCTGTTTCGCGGTTACGGATTGGCCCAGGGCTTCGACGTCTACGGCGCGCGGCCCTTCGACCCGCAAAGCGGAAAATCCAAGCCCGGGGGCGGACTCTTCTTCAGTCGCCGCGCGGACAACACCGTCGACGAAGCGCTGCACTGGCTGCGTGCTCGCAAGCCCGACCAGCGTTGGTTCGCGTGGCTGCACTTCTACGATCCCCACGCCCCCTACGAACCGCCGGAAGGCTATCGCCCGACGGACGCCGAGCCTTCTCCGCGCGCGCTCTACCAGGGCGAGGTGGCGTTCATGGACGCCCAGATCGGTCGACTGCTCGCGGAACTTCGCCGCATGGATCGCTACGAGGATCTGCTGATCGCCGTCGTGGCGGACCACGGTGAACTGCTGGGAGAGAACGGTCGTCGCGCCGGAACCCATTCGCCGGAACTCGTCGACGAAACCCTCCACGTTCCGCTCTTGCTGCGCGCACCCGGGCGCGAGAAACCCCGACGCGTCGCCGCCCAGGTTCGGATTCTGGACCTCTTCCCCACCCTGCTCGAAGCCGCCCACCTGGCGGCCCCCGAAGGCATCGCGGGACAGACTCTATTCGGCATGGGCCCGGAGAGCACCGATCGCCCGGCCTATTCCGAAACCTTCTACGAGTTCTATCCCACGCGCGCCGAAGAGGGCTCGGAACTTCGCAGCTTGCGCGTACCTCCCTGGAAATGGCTCACGCGCCCCGGGCGCGGCGAACTCTTCGATCTGCGCGCGGACCCGAACGAACTGGTCGATCTGGCGGATCAGCACCCCGAACGCGTGGAGGAAATGCGCGGCGCCCTGCTCGCCCTGCGACGCGATTGGGTGCGACCCGACGGGGCGCGTCTCGAGCTGACGGACGAAGAGTTCGAGACCCACCTCGAACGCTTGCGCGAGCTCGGCTATGTCGAGTAGCGCCACGGCCGTTCCGGCGACGAACCCCGCGACGCTGATTTTCGCAGGCCTCGGCGTCGCCGCCGTCGCCGCCGCCTCCTGGGCCTATGCCCATTGGGGAATGCCCTGGGAATTCCTGGCCGGCGACGAGATCGAATACGCGGAGGTGGGGCGCCGCCTGGCCAGCGGGCGCGGATTCACCACCGGCATCATCTACCCGATCGAGATCGGGTGGGGGGTCGACGCCGAGCATCCCTCGCTGCTGCGCGCCCCGCTCTGGCCCGCTCTGCTGTCCCTCGTGTTTCGGATCGCCGAACCGGGGCCGATCTCGGTCCAACTGACCTCCGCCGCGGCATTCGTCGCCGGGGCCGTGGTGAGTTTCGCACTCGCGACCCGCCTGGCGGGGGTCGCGGTCGGAGCCGTCGCCGGCGTCGCGGTCGCGACCTGTCCCGACGTCGTCCTCTACGCGCTGTTCGGCGGCACCGAGGCCCTGTTCGGACTCTGGATCGTCGTCTGCTTCGCGCTGTTGGCGACGGGCGCGCACGGTTTCTGGATCGGCGCCGTGTGCGGCCTCGCCTATTTGACTCGCTTCAACGGAGGCCTGTTGCTCCCCATGGCGTGCCTGTTGCTGTTGTGGCGACCGAATCGATGGCGCGCCCCGACCGCGTGCGCGCTGGGCTTCGTCGCGGTCGCCGGCATTTGGTGGACCCGCAACGCGCTGGTGACCGGCGACCCGTTCTTTTCCCTCTACGGCATTACCCTCTACTTCACCCCCGATGTGATTCCCTTGAACGGCAGTCTGCTGAACATGATCGAACCGGATCTCACATCCGCGGCCGCCATGGATCCATGGCAGAAGTTCCAACGCCTGCTCCCCCACGCGTTGATCCATTGGCCGCTCCTCACCGCGAACGCGCTGGGCTTGGCGGGCATCGCGTTGGCGTGCGCGCGTCGCGACCGCCAGGCCTGGGCGTTCCTGGGTGTGAGCCTCGCGACGACCGTCGTGATCGCCCTGGTGGCGGTTCGGGGCCGCTACCTGATCCCCTTCGTGCCCGCGATGCTGGCCCTGGGGGCCGCGGCGTGGTGGCGCTATGGCGGTGCGTTGCGGATTCCCGCCCTCGCGCTCTTGCTCCTGATGCCGCTGCTGCCGAGACTTCCCAACGAGCTGCGCGACACGAAGCTCGCCCACGGCTTCGTGGACAAGTTGCCCGGTCTGGGCCCCATCGATCCCGGCGCCGCACCGACCTTCGCGCGTTGCGTCGAACCCCACGACCTGGTGATCGCCTTCAACGCACCCGCCATCCATTGGCGCGCCAACAGCGTGACCCTGCACATGACGCGGACCCCGGAAGACTTCTGGTATCTGGTCCGCAACCATCCCGTCACCTACGTATCGCTCCCGGAGAATCACGCGGTGGTCGCCCAAGAGCGCTTCGCCGAGACCTTCGTCGCGCGCCCCGAATGCGGCCGCGGGATCTTTGCCCGACGCTAACCGGGCTGCGGTACGCTCGGCCCCCCATGCGGTCCACCATTCGAAAACTCGTGGAGCGACTCGACGGCGCCCTCGCGTTGCCCGAGCCCATCTACGAATTCGGCGCCTTCCAACCCAGCGGGCAGGAATCGCGCGCCGTGCGCGAGTTGTTCGCGAACCGCGATTACGTGGGCGCGGACATGCGAGAAGGTCCGGGCGTCGATCGCGTGCTCGACCTCGAAGCACTCGACCTGCCCGATGACAGCATCGGCACGGCGATCTCCCTCGACACCTTCGAACACGTACAACGCTTCTGGAAAGCCAGCAGCGAACTCCACCGGGTGCTGCGTCCGGGCGGCTACCTGCTGCTGTGTTCGGTCATGTACTTCCCCGTACACGATTACCCGTCCGATTATTGGCGCTTCACGCCCGAAGGCTTTCGCGCCCTGGTCGAGCCCTTCGAAAGTGTGTTCGTGGAATCCGCCGGCTTGCGCGACTTTCCCCACACGGTGGTCGCGGTCGCGGTAAAGGGTCCGGTTGGCGACGAAACCGCACACCGAATTCGCCGCGAGCTCGCGCTTTGGAAGCGCCGGGACGCCCAGGGCTGGAAGGAAATCCTCACCTTGATCCTGCCCCCGATCCTGATGAGTCCGCTGTACCGCTGGTATGCGGGGACCCGCCCTGGGAGCACGAAATCGCCCTGAGCCGGCCCCGCGCCTCAGCTCCGATACAATCTCTCGCCTATGCGCCTCTTGCTCTTCGTCGTCGCCTACAAGGCCCAGGGCACCCTGAAGAAAGTGCTCGACCGGATCCCGAGCGACTTCGTGGCCGCCAACCACACCGAAGCCCTGATCATCGACGACGCTTCCCCGGACCAGACCTTCGAAGCCGGACTCTCCTGGGCGGACGATTGGAGCGAGAGCCCCATCACGGTCCTTCGCAACCCGCGTTCGCAGGGTTACGGGGGAAACCTCAAGTTGGGCTTCGAGTTTGCGATCCAGCACCAGTTCGACGCCGTGGTGCTACTTCACGCGGACGGCAAATACGCACCGGAGTCCCTTCCGGAGTTGGTGGGCCCGATCGCGCGCGGCGAGGTCGATGCCGTGGTGGGCTCGCGTTTCATGGAAACCGGCTCCGCGCGCGCAGGCGGCATGCCCTGGCTGCGCGGCGCGGCCAATCGCGCCCTCACCCGCGTCCAGAGCGCGTTGCTCGGCGAGCCCTACTCGGACTTCCACTCGGGCTACCGCGCCTACGCGGTGGACGCCCTGTCGGCGATTCCCTTCCGCTACAACTCCGACGACCTGCATTTCGACACGGAGATCCTGATCCAGCTGAAGCGCGCCGCCTTCCGCGTCGCCCAGGTTCCGATTCCGACCTACTACGGCGACGAAATCGCCTACCCGCGCGGTGTCCGCTACGCGATCGAATCCCTCGGCGCCTCCCTGGCCGCAGTGCTGGATTCCGTCGGCATCCACTACCGGCGCAAGTTCGACGTGCGGGGCGGTCCGCCCGCGTACGCGCCCAAGTTCGGCTATCGCTCCTCCCACACCATGGCGGTCGACGCCGTGGCGCCGGGCTCGCGCGTACTCGACGTCGGCTGTGGTCAGGGTTACGTGGCCCGGGAACTGTTGGCGAAGGACTGCCACGTGGTGGGCCTCGACCAATTGGCGCCGGACCCCGCCAACGTGTCGGAGTTCGTACATTGGCGCATCGGGCGCGACGACATCCCCGTACGCCTGGCGGACTACGACGCCATGCTGATCCTGGACGTCCTCGAACACCTACCGGACCCCGAGCGTTTCCTCGAGAAGCTGCGCGCCGCGGCCGAACTCGTGCAACCCACCATCGTCCTCACCGCCCCCAACGTCGCCTTCCTGCCGCTGCGCGCCATGTTGATGCTGGGACAATTCAATTACGGCAAGGAGGGCATTCTCGATTTCACCCACACGCGTTTGTTCACCTTCCGCTCCCTGCGCGATCTGCTGGAACAGCGGGGCTACGAGATTCTCGAGGAACGCGGCATACCGGCCCCCTACCCGAAAGCCCTGGGCGACAACGCGTTCGCGCGCGCTCTGGTTGCGATCAACGACGCGCTGATCCGCGTCAGCAAATCGACCTTCGCCTACCAGGTGTTCTTGAAGATCCGTCCGCTACCCACCGTGGATCTACTGCTCGCGGACACGATCCGGCACTCCCACGAGCGACGCGACGCCCTAGCGGGAAAGACGCCCGAGACGGATCCCCAGGACGAGCCCGAGAACGGCGCTTAGACAACCCAGGATCGAGACCGCGCGGCCGACCCGCAGACTGCGGGGCGCGAATCGAAAGCCAACGCGGTGTGGGCCGGCTTCCACCACGCACCCCATGAAGTCCCCGTAGACGCGAAGCACGGGACACGGGTCGCCATCGACCTCCGCCTCCCAACCCGAGTGAAAACTCTCGGATAGGACCAACAGCTGGCGGGTCGGGCTCCGGGTTTCGAGATCGATGGCGCCGGGCGCGTCGCGCAGCAGCTCGACGCTTCCGCGGGTTCCCGGCTCGAGATCGATGGCGCCGCGCACGATGGCGGTTTCCGCCAGATCGACGCGCACGACTTGGCGCAGCAGGTCGCCCAGGGGAATCGCCTTCGCGACCAGACGCGCCCGCGGCAACGTCTCGGGAATCTCCCGCCAGCGTGCCGCCGCGGGATCCGGCAGCGCGGCGCGCGAAGAATCCGCGCGCATCCAACCCACGCTCGCCAAACGCAGGGACGCGAGCAGTGTGCGGGGCAACGGCCGATCGGGTGCGTGCCCCGGAGCAAAGCGGGCACCGAAGTGAAGCTTGCGTTGCGCGGGGAGCGCGGCATAGCCGCTCGAAAGGGAAATGCCGCCGGCCGCCAGGGCGGGCCACCCCCAATGCACGCGTTGGCCGGGACCGAGCGCCGGGATGTCGGGCGGTTCGAGAAACGCCGCCGCCGGGCGCGGCTCCACGCTGTGAATGTGACGCCACCCGAAGTACGTCTGATCCGCCACGCTCAAGACCAACAGGAGGGCCGCGGCCCAGCGCGCTCCGCCTGTGGCGAAGGCCACCAGACTCGCGGCCAGGACGAAACACAAAGGCCCCACCGACGCGAGCCAGGGAAGCGGGACGCCGAGCAAAGTGCGCGCAGCCGGTCCCATCGGACGCGACGCCAGCCAACTCGCCACGACGATCGAAAGCGCGGGCACGACAAACAACACCCAACGCCGCGCGACCGGGCGCTTCGGATCGCCCACGAGACTCGACAGGGAGACGGCGGCCGCGATCGCGACGAAGAAATGAACGAGCAACAGAAAGCGCGAAGGTGCGCGAAACTGACCCAGGATCGGAACGCGCGACCACAGAGCGTACAACCCGCCGGAGTCGCCCAGGCTCAGGATCAACGCCAAGCCGCCCAGGCCGAGGGCGCCAAACACGAGTGTCCGCTGGGGCCGCCATACGGGTCGCCGCAGCAGCAAACCGGCCAGCAACACCGGCGCCGCCGCCCCGATGTAGACCGAAGCCACGTGGACCAGGGGCAGATTCGGGGGCAGAAAATGCGGCGTGAACAGTTGAAGTAATTGTTGAGGGTTCAGGGCGTAGGAGCTGGCGAGGTCCTGCCCGGCATTCGCCCGCGCGGACAGCGATAGCGCGGCCAGGGTCGGGACCACCTGCACGGCACCGATTGCCAAGCCGACGATCTTGGCGAGCAGCAGCGTCAGCAGTCCGCGCAGCTGGGGGCGCTCGAACACCAGCAGCGCCGCGTAACCGGCCTCGGCGAGACTCGAGATCACCACGTACTGGGGATGTCCGAGCAACCACTGGGACCCGCTCAGCAGCGCCACGGCGAACCATGACCCCGCCCGAGCGCGAGCGGATTCGCCGCGTAGACAGCCCTGAATCGCCCACAACAGCCACGGGAGATGGGCCGCGATGGCGAGCACGTTCATGTGCATGTGGTGCAGCAGATTGAAGCCCGACAACGCGAACACGCTGGCGCCGAACAGCGACGCGAACCGCGGCAGGGACCAGCGGCGCAGAAAGCAGTACATCCCCGCCAGCATCACGGGATACGGGCGCAGGAACTCGACGTTGAACGCGACGTCGAAGGGCAGGAAGCGATAGATCCAGTCGTTCAGTGGATGAAACAAGCCGGCGCCGCCATCCCCGTGGAGATAGAAGCCGTTGTAGAAATGCGGAAACCACAGACACGAATCGCCGCTGGCGAGACATGCCGCATGGAAGGCGCGAATGGGAAGGAAGTAGTTCGCGAGGTCCGTGTGGAGATAGATCGCGCGGCCGAAAGCCGGCAAAGCCAGGACCAGCAGCGCCAACGCCACGGCGCCCCACCCCCAGCGCGCCAGGACCCGATCGTTTCGCTCCTCCGCCGCCATTTTCGACACGGCGGGGAGGGTAGCCGCCACGGCTCGCAATTCTGATAAAATGCTTTTTTTGGGGGCCATTGATCGAAAGCCTGTGTCGACCTCCCGAGCGCCCACAACCCGGTACATCCCCGTCGACGCCGACCTCGCGCGCCGCGCGCGCTTGCGTCTGCTGCGCATGCACTATGAGGCCGGCGTGGGCCACATCGGCGGGAACCTGTCGGCCCTCGACGCCCTGCTGGTGCTCCACCACACGATCTTGGCGGACGACGATGTGTTCGTTCTTTCGAAGGGACACGCGGCCGGCGCCCTGTACGTCGCACTCTGGTCGCGCGGGGACTTTGCGGACCGCGACCTCGAAACCTTCCACGCCGAAGCCACACGCCTGGCGGGACACCCGGTCGCGAACGCCTTCCCCCAGATCCCCGTCGCCACGGGCAGTCTCGGCCACGGTTTCCCCATGGCGTCGGGCATCGCCCTCGCCAAGCGACTGCAGGCCGAGCCCGGTCGCGTCTTCGTCCTCACCTCAGACGGTGAATGGCAAGAAGGCTCCACTTGGGAAGCCCTGATCTTTGCCCACCACCAGGCCCTCGCGGGTCTCACGATCCTGATCGACGCCAACGGCTTGCAGGGCTTCGGGTCCACGCGCGAGGTGGCATCCATGGAGGGCCTGGGCGAGCGCATCGCCGCCTTCGGGGTGGCGGTTCGCGAAGTCGACGGCCACGATCACGCGGCCATGGCGGCAGCGCTCGACTCCCCCCCGTCGGGGCTCCAGGTTCTGATTCTCCGCACGGTCAAGGGCAAGGGCGTCTCGTTCATGGAGAATCAGATGCAATGGCATTACCTGCCCCTGGATGACGAACTCTACGCACGCGCGGTGCAAGAAGTGGATGCCTCGTGAGAAGCGAAGCGTGTACGTCCTGGGTGGATCGATTCCAACGACAGCCCTTCGTGTTCCTGACCGGAGACCTCGGGTTTCGCGCCCTGGAACCGCTACAGGACGCCATGGGGGAACGCTTCATCAATGCCGGTGTGGCGGAGCAGAACATGCTGTCCGTGGCCGCGGGTTTGGCGAGCCGTGGACTCGAAGCCTGGGTCTACTCCATCGCCCCTTTTTGCTACGCGCGCCCCTTCGAGCAGATCCGCAACGACGTCTGCCTCCACGGCTTGCCGGTCAAGTTGGTGGGCAACGGCGGCGGCTACGCGTACGGCGTCATGGGGGCCAGCCATCACGCCATCGAGGACTACGGCGTACTCCTCACCCTGCAACACATGCGGATCTTCATCCCCGCTTTCGCGTCGGACGTCGAACCCCAAATCGCGCGCATGGGCGACTGCCCGCATCCCGCGTACCTGCGCCTCGGTCGCTGCGAGCGACCCGAGGGCTTCACTCCGCCCGCCTACGCGCCCTGGCGCAAGTTGCTCGACGGCAGCGACGCGGTGGTGGTCGCCGTGGGGCCGATTGCCGGGAGCTTGGTGGAGATCCTTTCCCCCCGTCCCGCGGACGCGCGGCCGGCGTTGTGGGTGCTGTCGGAGTTGCCCCTGGACGCCCACCCGGTCCCCGCCCCCCTGCGCAGCCAACTGCGTCATTCGCCGCGCGTGCTCGTGGTGGAAGAACACGTGGCCCAGGGCAGCGCGGGTTCCATGCTGGCGCGCCAGCTGCTCCACGACGGCGTCGACATCCGCCATTTCGACCACGTCTGCGCCCAGGGCTACCCCTCGGGCGATTACGGATCCCAGGGGTTTCACCGAAAAGAAAGTGGACTCGACCCGGAGAGTCTGACGAAGCGCATCGACCTATTGAGAGGACCCGAGTGAGCCCGGAATTGCGCGCTCAGATCGAACGACTGCAAGGCCCCGTGCTGGTGCTGGGTGCCAGCGGCTTCGTGGGTGCGAACTTGTTCCGCATGTTGTTCGAAGCGCGCAGCGACGTCTACGGCACGACGTCGCCCGGTCCCGCCTGGCGGCTGGACGGCGTCCCGCGCGAACAGGTGGTCGAAACCGACCTGTTGGTGGATTCGAACCTGCGCGATCTGCTCGAGCAGGTGAAGCCGCGCACGGTGATGAACTGCGTCGCCTACGGGGCGTACTCCTTCGAACGCGACGTCGAATTGATCTACCGCACGAACTTGAACCTCACCGCGCGCATCCTGGAGGAACTCGCTCAACGCGGGATCCGCTGTTACGTGCATGCGGGGTCCTCTTCGGAATACGGCGCCCAGGCCGCGGCGCCGCGCGAAGATTCTCCCGCCGCCCCCAACAGCCACTACGCCGCCTCCAAGGCGGCCGCGGCCGGCGTGATCCACTTCATGGGCAAGGAACGCGGTGTGCCTGCCGTGAATCTGCGCCTCTACTCGGTCTACGGCCCCCTGGAGGACTCGTCGCGCCTGATCCCGACCCTGGTCGCCAAGAGTGCGGCGGGGGAGCTGCCGCCCTTCGTGCGGCCCGAAATCTCCCGGGACTTCGTCTATATCGACGACGCCTGCCGCGCCTTCGTCGCCGCTGCCAATGGACTTACAACTGAACACTTCGGAGAGTCCTTTAACGTTGGAACGGGCACCTGCACCACACTCGGCGAGGTGGCGGAGACGACCCGGCGGACTTTCGGAATCGAGGCCCTGCCCGAGTTCACTCATCCCGACCGCGACTGGGACGTGGGCAACTGGTTCGCGGATCCCGCCAAGGCCCGAGACGTCCTCGGCTTCGAGGCCGCCGTTTCCTTCGAAGACGGCCTGCGCGCCACGCGCGCCTGGTTCGACTCCCTCGACGACATCGAGGCCTACCAGCGCTCGTCCAAGCAATTCGGTCTCGATGCGCGCCACAGCATCAGCGCCGTCGTGGCGTGTTACGGCGACGGGCAGGCGATCCCCATCATGCACGAACGCCTGTCGGCGGTCTTCCGCAAGCTCGCGGTCGAATACGAGATCATCTTCGTCAACGACTGCAGCCCGGACAGCTCCGAAGAAGTGATCCGGGGCCTCTCCAAACGCGATCGACGCGTGGTGGGGATCAGCCATTCGCGCAACTTCGGCTCCCAGGCGGCCTTCCGCAGCGGCATGGAGATCGCGACCAAGAACGCCTGCGTGCTGCTCGACGGCGACCTCCAGGACCCGCCGGAACTGATCGAACAATTCGTCACCAAGTGGCGCGAGGGCTGCGACGTCATCTACGGCCGGCGCGTCAAGCGCGAGGCTTCCTGGTTCATGCGCGTGGCCTACAAGGCCTTCTACCGGGTATTCGACCGCTTCTCGTACCTGAAGATCCCCCACGACGCCGGAGACTTCTCCCTGTTGGACAAGCGCGTAGTCCGGGTGCTGCTCGAGCTTCCGGAACGCGATCTCTTCCTGCGCGGCGTCCGGGCCTTCGTGGGCTTCCGCCAGGAAGGGGTCGACTACACGCGACCGGAGCGCATGTTCGGCGAGAGCACCAACAGCCTGCTCAAGAACGTCGGCTGGGCGAAGAAGGGAATTCTGTCCTTCAGCCACACGCCGCTCAACGTGTTGAGTGCCTTCGGCGTGGTGTCCCTGGGCGTCGTGTTCGTACTCGGAGTCCTGCAGGTGTTGGCGAAGCTCGCGTTCCCCGACATCGCGCCGCCGGGCATCAGCACGCTGATGCTGGTCATCATGGGCTTTGGCGCCCTCAACCTGTTCGCCCTGGGATTGCTGGGCGAGTACATCGCCAAGATCTTCGAAGAAGTGAAGCAACGCCCCCACTTCGTGCGCCGTTCCATCATTCGCGACGGCGAAGTTCGCGACGCGGGCGAAGCGCTGGCGCGCGGCGCGGGCCAGGAGCCCCCCGCGTGAAGCTGCGCCCGAGGTCCTGCCCGGGCTGCGGCTCGCAGGACGACAGCGGCGTCGTGGCCGACCGCAACATCGATGAATCCGCCCTCGACGCCTTCGCGTTCGCGTCGCGCAAGACGCCCGAGTTCATGCACTTTCGACTGGTCCGCTGTCCCGATTGCGACCTCCTCTACGCCAACCCGGCGCCGGAGCCCGACTGGCTCGCCAATGCCTACCGCGACGCGGCCTTCGATGCCGGCGAGGCATCCGCGTTCGCGGCACGCAGCTACGCCGCCGCCCTGGCGGTATTCGCGCCCCACTTGCCCGACCGCGAAGCCGCCCTCGATATCGGCGCGGGGGACGGAGCCTTCGTCGCGGAACTCGTGCGCGCTGGATTTTCGACGGTTCTGGGGATCGAACCCTCGGCCGCCCCCGTCGCCCAGGCGTCCGCGGACATCCGGAACTGCCTGCGCGTCGGCGTGTTTCGGGGCGACGAAGTCGAGCCCGAAAGCCAGAGTCTCGTGACCTGTTTTCAAACCCTCGAGCACGTCGACGACCCGGTCGGATTGTTTCGATCCGCCTACGCGCTCCTGAAACCCCGCGCTGCCTTCTTCGCGGTCGCCCACGATTCGCGGGCCCTCTCGGCCCGGCTCCTGGGACGGCGTTCGCCCATCTACGACCTCGAGCACCTGCAGATCTTCTCGCCGCGCAGCCTTCGCGCCGCGCTCGAACGCGCGGGCTTCGATCGCATCGAGATCCGCCCCTTCGGCAACACCTATCCCCTGGCCTATTGGACCCGGCTGCTGCCGATCCCCGGCGCCGCCAAGACGACGCTGGCGCGCGCCCTGACCCGCACGGGTCTCGCCCAACGGCCCCTCTCCCTGCGCGCCGGGAACCAAATGGCGGTAGCCTGGAAGGCCCAGTGAGCGAACGCGAACGCAGCATCTCCGAGTTCAACCGCGACGTCGAAGCACTCGACGGGTACGTGTACACGCGCTCGGACAAGCTTTCGTGCCGGCTCTCGAATGCGCGCATGAGCGACGCCATCCACGCCCTGGTGGAGCCCCGCGGCAAACGCATCGCCGACGTGGGATGCGGGGACGGCACCTACTCCCTCGAACTCGCGCAAGCCGGTGCGCGCGAGGTCGTGGGGTTCGACGCCGCCGAAGCCGCCGTCGAGAGCGCCCGGCGGCGAGCGGCAAACACGAGCCACCTCCGCTTCGAGATTGCGGACGTCTACGCCCTGCCCCGCCCCGACACGCCCTACGACGTGGCCGTCGTGCGCGGCCTGCTCCACCACCTCTACGACGCGCCCCGCGCCATCGCGTCCATTGCGGGCCTGGCACGCGAGGTCGTGGTTCTCGAACCCAACGGCTACAGCCCGATCCTCAAGTTGATCGAGAAGGTCTCGCCCTATCACCGCGAGCACGAAGAAAAAAGCTACCCGCCGCGGCGCCTGGACCGCTGGTTCGAAGCCTGCGGCGGGCGTGTGGAGCAAAGGCTCTTCATCGGACTGGTCCCCATGTTCTGTCCCGACTGGATGGCGCGCGGACTCAAGCGCTTGGAGCCCCTGGTGGAGGCGACGCCGGGCTTGCGCGCCATCGGCTGCGGCCAATACGTGCAACGGATTCGGCTGTAGGCGTGCGCCGCAGTTTTCCGTTGTGGCTTTGTTGGGTGCTGTTGGCTTGCGGCGAAGCCCCGCTCCCCGCCCACCCGCGCGTGGCGCTCGTCGGGATCGACGGCGCGGAATGGTCGGTGATCGATCCCATGCTCGCGCGCGGCGAGCTTCCGAACCTGCAGCGCTTGATCGCCCGCGGCGTCCGGGGCCCGCTCCAGAGTTTCAAGCCCACGCTCTCGCCCGCCCTGTGGACCAGCGTCGCCACGGGCGTGCGCCCGAGCCAGCACGGCGTCACCAACTTCGTGACCCGCGCCGCCGACGCGACCATCCGACAGGTGGAGTCCGGCGACCGCCGAGTGCCGGCGCTCTGGAACATCGCCAGCGCGGAGGGTCGTACGGTGGGCGTGGTGGGTTGGTGGGCCACCTGGCCCGCCGAATCCGTACAGGGAACCCTGGTTTCGGATTTCCTGTTGTTCGCCGCCAGTGCCCGCAGCCAGTCCGGAAACGTCGACCCGCTGTGGCCGCGTGCGGCCTGGCCGCGCCAGCACCTCGATGCCCTCGCGAACCTCTTGCCGGGGGACTGGCAGTTGACCCCTGCGGAACTCGCACAATTCGTTCCCCGGGACTCGCCGCGCTTCGCCGCCCATGCGGCCGCGCCCGCGCGCGTCGAATCCCTGCGCGATCCGCCGCTGGTCGTCCTCAAGGACAACTACCGCATCAGTCGCTTCTACTGGCAGGCCACCCAGCAATTGCTCGATAGCGGACAACCGGACTTGCTTCTCCACTACACGAACTTCGTCGACGCCGTGGAGCACAAGTTCTGGCGCTACTACGAACCCGAGGCCTTTGGCGACGTCTCGGCCGCGGAGCGCGCGGATTTCGGCGCGACGATTCCCCGCGCCTACGCGTTTTTCGACCGCGAACTCGGCGACCTGTTGGATCGCCTGCACGAAGACACCTACATCCTCGTGATCTCCGACCACGGACATCACGCGACTCAAGGCGGGGGAAAAGTCTTCTCCGGTGGGCACCGCGACGCACCGGACGGCGTATTCGTTGCCGCCGGCCCAGGGATAACGGGTCCGCGCAAACTCGAAACCGCCACATTGCTCGACATCGCGCCCACGGTGCTGGCGTTGCTGGAGATCCCAGCCGCGAAAACCATGCCGGGTCGCGTCCTGCCCGAGCTCGTGCCCAGGGACCGAATCCCCGCTCGCGTAGCGAGCTACGACAACGCTCTCGCAGATCCAATCCGCGAGGTCCCTGCACCCGAATTGCCGTCGAACGTGCGCGAGCGCCTGCGGGCCCTGGGCTACCTGGAGGAGGAAGCCAACTAAGGCCTCCGATCGTCACGATCCCCTGCCGAAAGGCCACTTACGAAATATTACGGATTGGTTTCGCTGGTGTGTGTCTCTCTCCTGCAACTAGAGGGGTAACCCCAGCGCATTCCTTGACTCCTCTGTCCCCCCCACCGATACTCGGGCTTCAAATGGTTCGAGCAGGGGCGGCTACTGCCAAGGCGGGCGCACGTGCGGATACTCTTCTACTACCGCGGCATCGAGAATCTGGGTGTCGGATATCTGATGTCGATGCTCACGGCCAACGGCCACGAGATCGACTTGATCTTCGATCCCGGCCTCGACGACAACCTGTTCGTCAAGATGCCCCACATGGCCTGGCTCAACCGACACGAAGGCCTGCTCGAGCGCGCGGTTGCATTCAAACCCGACCTGATCGCCGTCGGGAGCCCCACGAACATCTGGCCCTTCGCCTCGAAGATGGCCGAAAAGCTGAAAGAGCAGATCGACGCTCCGATCCTGGTCGGCGGGCACCACGCCCAGGCGTTGCCGGAATACGTGCTCAGCAACCCGTTCGTCGACATCGTCTGCACGGGTGAAGGCGAACTCGCCATCCTCGAACTCGCCAACCGCATGCAGCGCGGCGAGGACTACACGGACATCAAGACCCTGTGGTTCAAGACCGCGGACGGCGAGATCATCCGCAACGAAATGGGACAGCTCGAGAACGATCTCGACTCCTTCCCGTTCCCGGAAAAGCAGCTCTGGCACGACTACGGTTGTTTCAAGGACAACCTCGAAGTCTTCACGGGGCGCGGCTGCCCGTTCAAGTGCACCTTCTGCAACATCCACTACCAGCGCGAGATCTTCAAAGGCAAGGGCGACTTCCTGCGCAAGCGCTCGATCCCCAACGTGATCCAGGAGCTGAAAGAGAATCTCCAGAAGTACGACCCGAAGTTCGTCTCGATCCACGACGACAACTTCACCACCAACCCCAAGTGGGTCGAGGAGTTTTGCGAGCACTACCGCAAGGAGATCAACCTCCCCTGGTATTGCTTCGGCTACCCCACCACGATTCGACCGGGTCTCGTCAAAGCCATGAAGTCCGCCAATTGCGCCACGGTGTTCATGGGCGTCGATTCCGGCGACGAAGAGATCCGCCGCAATTTCATGGAACGCCCCATGCGCGACGAGGTGATCTACACCGCCGCCGAGCGCATCAAGGAAGCGGGCATCGGGCTTCAGGTCTCCTGCATCTACGGCAACCCCGGCGAAACGCCGGAGCAGATGTTCAAGACCCTCGAAATGATGGACAAGATCAAGCCCACCCAGAGTTCGTCCTACATCTTCTACCCCTTCCCGAAGACCAAGCTCTACGCGCGCTCGGTGGAGATGGGCTACCTGGACGAGGAAGGCGAAGAAGCGGTCCGCCAGGGCATCTCGGGCTATCACCACGAATCCATTCTCAAGCATCCCCACAAAGAGCTGGCGGAGACCCTGGCGAAGATCACGCCCGTCTACGCGCGCTCTCCCGATGCGCTGAAGCCGATCTTGCGCTGGGTGATCGCCCATCGCATGAAGCGCCTGGCACTCTTCATGTACATCTGTCTGATCCCGATCACCTTCCCCTACCTCGGGGTCGAGGGAATTCGGGTGACCCTGCGCATGGCCTGGACGGCCCTGTTGGGGCGCGGGCGACGACGCGACAAGCCCGCGGAAGTCATTCCCGCCGTCACCTCCGGCTAACCCGCTCGCGACGCAATACGGAACCGCGGATTTCCGAATCGGGGACGCGGACCGCGTTCGCGCGATCTAGCCACGCTCGGACGGAGCCAGGTCGCGGCTCGCCTGCACGAGGTCGACGCCAAAGGGCATGATGGCGAGCACCGGTGTGTGGACGCCGTTTTCCACGTAGCGCGCGATGTGTTCGCGACATTGGGCCGGGGAACCGTGCACGATCAGTTCGTCGACCACGTGATCCGGGATCGCCGCCACCGCGGCTTTGCGATCGCCCGCGTCCCAATGCTTCCACATCTCGGCCAGGGCGGGACCGCGTCCGATCCATTCCTGGAAGGCCCGGTAGACCGGCACGTTCATGTATGCGGAAACCGCGAAACGCCCCATGGCGCGCACCGTGTCCTTGTCCTCGGACGGACACACGAAGATGCGCGCGACGATTTCTTTGCCCGGACCGCCCGCATGGACGTGGGGCACCACCCGGGACACGTCTTCCGCCGAGAGCCAATTGAGAATCGCACCATCGCCTTCGCGCCCGGCCAGCCGCAACATGCCCTCGCGCAGGGCGGCAACCAGGATCGGCGGGGTCGGCTTGGGGACGCGCCCCAGACGGAAGCCCTTGACTGAGAAGGTTTCGTACTTCTCCGTCACCTTCTCCCCGGCCAGGGCCCGACGCAGGAAGCGCAGGCAGTCGCGCGTACGCTGGTACGGCAGGTCGAAGACGATGTCGTTCCAGTTCTCGACGATCACGCTCGACGAGCTTCCGATTCCCATGACGAAGCGCCCCGGCGCGGCCTCGGCCAGGGAGGCGGCCGACATGGCGAGTAGCCCCGGCCCCCGGGTATAGGCGGGAATGATCGCCGTACCGAAGCGAGCCTCCGGGAGCCAGGCCGCCGCCATCGCCAAGGGGGTGAAGCCGTCGGTGCCGTTGGCCTCGCTCGACCAGAAATCCGTATAGCCCCGATCCGACAGCTCCCGCAGCAATTCGCCCTGCCCGCCCAGGGGCGTCTCGTCCACCGGAATCGTGATGCCGTAGCGTTGCATGAAGCCTCCTTCGCGCGATCGCAGGAGGCACAGACTAACTCGGCTACGTGCTAGCGTGCATTCCTGTGGAAGCGCCCCGCTCGTTGACTGCGACTTGGCTTCCCCGAGTGATCCTGGTCGCCGCTGCCGCCGCCCACCTGGCGGTGCTCCAGGCCGTCGTGCCGTGGACGAGCCTCGGGACCGACGCCCCGTTCCATTTCGACGATTTCGCGCTCCACTACGGACGCGGCGCCATCCTTTCCGAAGCCTTGCTCGAGACGGGCCGCCTGTGGGCCTACGATCCCTCGCTGATGGCCGGCTACCCCCTGGGCGCCACGGTCTTCGACCTCGACAATGTGGGGACCGGCATCGCCATGGCGGTGTTCTCGGGACTCGGTCCGGCCACGGGCTTCAAACTCTTCGTCTGGTTGTGTTTCGCCGGCGCACCCTGGGTGATCGGGTTGGCGGCCCGGCGCCTGGGTCTGACCGTCAGCGAGGCCGCCCTCGCCACCCTGCCCGCGATCGCGATCGCGGCGACGAATGTGTCCTTCCGCTACGGCATGTTCGCGAACTTCACCGCCTGTTATCTCGTGGTGTGGGTCGTCGCGCGCGCCCAGAGTTTCCTCGCCCGGCCGGGTTGGCGCAGCGGATTCGCCCTCGTGGCGCTGGGCGGCGCGGGCGTGGCACTTCACGTTTTCGTGGGCATCCTGGCGTTGGTCCCCTGCGGACTCCTCGTGTTCCTCTACGCGCGCACCCATCCGCGGCGCACGCTTGCCGCGGCCAGCGGCGTCACCCTCGCCCTCGTGGCGGTAAATTCGTTCTGGTTGGTCCCGTATTTGCGCTTCGCACCGGTCATCGGTTGGGACTACCCCCACGATTTCCTGCAGACCGGCGACTTCGACCAGGTGATCCGAAGCCTTCGCCCGGTTTGGGCCCTGGTGCCGTACCTGTTGCTCTTGGGCGGCGTGGGTTTCGTCTCCTGGGCGCGCCGCGTGGACCGCAACCTCGCCATCGCCTACGGGGTCTGGGTCATCGTCCTGCTCGCCGTGGGGCTCCAGGGATCGCAGGTCGAATTCCTGCGCCGGATCGAACCCGCCCACATGTTGGTGCCCCTCTCCTTTGCGCTGTGTCCGCTGGCGGGTGTCGGAGCCCATCGGATCGCAACGGCTTGCCTGCGCGGAATTCGCGCCCACGGCCCCCTCGCGATGGTTGTGGCGGCCCTGCTGTTCGTTCCCCACCTCGGATACGCGTTGGTCGCGGTCCGCTGGCTGCCCCCGATCCCGGCCGCGTATTCGCCTCAAGCCCGGGAGTTCTTTTCCTGGATCGAGCGACACACGGACAAGAGCGCGCGCGTCGCCATCGAAGATCGCAGCCACCGCGGCCCCGCCCCCAGCATCCCGGGATTCCTGAGCCACCACCTGTTTACGGGACACATGGCGGCCGCGATCCCGCGCATCGTGGACCGCGAAGTCATCGGCGGCCCCTACGCCGAGATGCCCATCGAACCCCACCGGGCGGACCTGGCGAGCGGTCGCTTCTTCGGCCAACCCATCGGTGACTGGGACGACCGCGCGTTCGGCGAGCAGTTGGCGCTGTACAACATCGGCTGGCTCGCGGTCTGGTCCGATCCCTCCCACGCGTATCTGGACCGCCACCCGGATCTCGAACACGTCGACAGCCTGGGCCCGTTTCGGCTCTACCGTTCCCCGCACCCCCATTCCTTCGCGTTGGAGGGAAGCGCAGAAATCCGCGCGCGTACGAACGCCATCGAAGTTCGCGCGGCCCGGGGCGAGCGTTTGGTCCTGAAGTATCACTGGTACCCCGGCTTCTGCAGCAACCCGCCGCTGCCCGTGATCGCTTTCGAGCAACCGGAACTCGCCGCACCGTTCATCGCCGTCGAAATGGGAAACACGCGCGACTTCACCCTGCACCCCACGCGCGGACCCCTCGGATCTTGTCCATGAGCGAGCGATCGACGCGCGTGCACCTGGCCCTGCTGTTGGGCGTCGCCCTGGCGCTGCGCATCGCCTGGGCCCTCGCCGTCGACGTCGACCCGCGCCGCGAAGTGCAATTCGACATGACGTGGTACGACCTGGCCGCCAACTCGATCGCCCTGGGGCGCGGTATCTCCAATTTCGACGGCACGCCGACAGCCCTCTGGCCCCCGGGCTACCCGGCCCTGATGGCTCCCCTCTACGCGATCTTCGACGCGGACCTGCGCGCCCCGAAAATCGCCAACGCAGTGTTGGGTGCACTCACCTGCCTCGTCACGTTTGCGCTGGGAAAGCGGTTGTTCGGCCCGCGCGTGGGGCTCGCCGCCGCGTGGATCCTGGCCCTCTACCCCGGGCACATCTTCTTCAGTGCGCTGATCTTGAGCGAGCTGGCCTTCACGTTGCTCATGACTCTCGTGGTGTGGTTGTTCGCGGTTTGGAACGAACGCGAACCCGCGGTGGGCCCACTTCACTGGGTCGCCTTCGGTGCTTTGGTGGGCGTGGCGTGTTTGTTTCGCGGAATGGCGCTCGCCTACCTGGTCGTCCCCGCCGCGGTGTGGTGGTTGCGCGAACGCCCGCGACGAACCGCGGTCGTCCGGACCTCCTTCGCGCTAGTGGGGATGCTGCTCGCCATCGCGCCTTGGACGCTGCGCAACTACATCAAACTGGGTTCCCCGGTTCTGATCGCCACCTCCCTCGGCCGCAGCCTGGGTCATGCGGGCCACTATCCCGGGGCCAGTGGCACACCCACCCTGGCGGATTTCCGCTACCGCCTGAATTTCGAGAATCGCTTCAAGGATTTGAAGCAGCCCGAACGGGAGATCGAGACCAATCGCGCCTGGACGCGGGAGACCCTCCACTACTTCTTCACGCACCCGGGCCACGAGCTGACCCTGATCCCGCGACGCTTCGTCCAGCTCTACAAGCACGGACACATCGGACTCGAATGGGGACGCGAGACCCTGGACAGCGCCAAGTACAAGAAGCCTTTGCTTTCGGCCGCTGCCGATCGACGGTTCGCCCGGCTGGCGGACGTCGCGCACTTCGCGGTGCTCGGACTCGCGTTGTGGGGTGCGGTCCTGGCCTTGCGTTCCAACGCGGCCGCCGCGTGGATCCTCCCCCTGTCCATCGCCTATACGACCACGCTCCACTCGGTGATCTTTCCCGGCAATCCGCGGTACCACATGCAGGTGATCCCGATCTTCTGCCTCCTCGCGGCCCTGGGCGCCGGAAACCTGGCGGCCCGGCTGCGCGGCCGCGCAGCCCAGGCCGCGGCCATTGCCGCGGCGTTGGCGATTCCCGCTTGCGGTTCACCCGCGGTTCCGGATCTCGTGATCGATCTGTCCGCGTTCCCCGACTACCGCGACGACGCGCCGCGGCTCGATTTCTACGTGCGACTCCCCGAAGCTGCGCGCGTCCTCGCTCGCGCACCCTTCCGCGCCAGCGTGGCCACGGAAAGCTCGATTCAAGCCGTCGTCCCCGTCGCGCGCGACGACGCGTGGCAAGCGGACTTGTCGGCCTGGGCGGGCCAGGTGGTGCGCTTGCGCCTGACCGCGACCGAGCCGGGCGCCGGCGGTTTGGCGCCCCGCATCGAAGGGCGCCCGCGTGCGGACAGCGCATTGCTGCGCCGCGAGAGCGAACGCGACCGGCGCTACAACGTTCTCCTTTACGTGATCGACACCCTGCGCGCGGACCGATTGTCCGCCTACGGGTACGAACGTCCGACGTCCCCCCGCATGGAGCAACTCGCCGAAGAATCCGTGCGCTTCGAACGCGCCTATGCGCCGGGACCCAACACGCACCCGTCCATGAGTTCCCTCTTCGCGTCGCGCTATGCGTCGGAGCTTTCGTCGCGCCTGGCCGCGGACGGTCCCGCCAAAGTGACCCTCACCGAAGCGTTTCAGCAAGCGGGCTACGCGACCGCGGGATTCCAGGCCAACTTTCTCCTGTTCGAGCCCCTGGGATATTCGCGCGGTTTCGACCACTACCAGGTGATGCGGCGCCCGGTGAAGAAAAAGCAACCCGTGACCGCGCAAACGCTTCACGCCGCCGCCCTCGCCTGGTTGCGCGAACCGCGCGACAAACCCTTCTTCCTCTACATCCAGACCATGGATGTCCACAACCCCTACGCGCCCCCACCGCCGTGGAACGATCTGTTCATGGACGACGACCGGGAGACGCCCGAGCCGGACCTCGACGCCCTGCGCAAGAAATTTCCGGAACTCGTCGCGGCCAGCAACGAACAGATCGAACGTCTGTTCGCCTTCCTGGGATCCCTCGATCCCAATCGCTACGACGGCGCCATCGCCTACGCGGACGACCAACTGGGCCAGCTGCTCGACGCCCTGGAAGAACTGGGCGTCGCCAACGACACCGTCGTCGTGGTGACTTCGGACCACGGTGAATCGCTGTTCGAACGCGGCCAGGTCACCCACGGGCACTCCCTCTACGAGGAACTGGTCCGCATCCCCCTGTTCTTGCGTCTGCCGGTAACGCGCGAGGCGCGAAGCGTCACGGAAATCGTGGGCCTGATCGATCTCGGCCCGACACTCCTCACCCTCACGGGCATCCCGGTCCCCAAAGCCTGGGCGGGACAGAGTTGGCTGTTGCCGCGCGGGGAACCCCACCGCGCCTTGGGGGAACGCCTCGATTTCGAAACCAAGGCCGCCATCGAGTGGTATCTGCGCGAGGACGACTGGAAGTACTACGAGAGCGAAGAGGGACGCCGCTTGTTCGACCTGGCGCGGGACCCGGGAGAAACCGTCGATCGCAGCGCGGATCAACCGCTCCAAGCCGCCTACATGGCTTCGGAAGTTCGCCGGCGCTCACCGGCGTTCAGCGGCGCCACGTCACCGGCTTCCATCGGATCCGAGCTTTCGATCCAAGAACGACGCGAACTCGAGGAACGTCTGCGCGCGCTCGGCTACATGGAATAGCTTCAGCCCGGCGGAATCTCGTAAACGAAAATCGAATAACCGATGCGCGCGACGGGTTCGTGGGCGCGCAGCCAATCGAAGCAACCGGGGATCGGAGGCTTCAAGGCATTGCCCGCCGCGTAGGCGCCGGCGTAGACGCTGGCGCTGACCGCCAGCGTACCGCTGACCGGTTTGCAACCGCGCAGCGGCTTGGCGCGAATGCCGTAGCGCTCGGGACGCTCGGCCCCGAAATACGCCAGGCGCACGACGGGATTGCCGCGTTGCGCGAGATAGCCCGCCAGGCCGCCCAGGTCCTGACCCCAGTCGAGGTTGGAATCGACCATGTAGCGCACGCCCGCGTTGGGCCCCCCACTCAGCGCGTTGAAATACGCGAGGTAGTGGGGGTGGATCCAGGCCGTAGCACCGGCGATCCACAGCAGAGCGAGAAGCGCCACAACCTGCGCCCACGTGGCACGCGGCCACACCAGGCGGGCCCCCATCCACACGTGCATCAACGGCAGCAAGGGCAGCACGTAGCGCACGCCCAAGGGCACATCGAGCCAGAACATGGCCACGCCCAGGTAGAGGGTCACCGGTAGCACGAGGAAGAGCCCGAACCGAGGCGGCAGACGGCGTCCCGCCACGAGGGAAGCGACGAACCCCAACGAAACGGGTACGGGGGTCTTCAACAGCAGCGCAACGGGAAAGAAGTACCACCAGCCGTGGTCCGAGAATTCCCCGAGAAAATACAGCCGACGCCCCTGGGTATTGGCTTCGAAATCGAAGAACAGCGCGTGGACGAAGCCCGGCAACGTCCATCCCGCGAGGGGTCCCGCATCGACCGAAGTCGTCGCGAAGCTCCCGCCGTAGGCGAGCCAGAAAACCGCGAGCACGACTGCGCCCAGCAGCGCCAGGTGGCCCGTCGCGTAGACGATGCGCCGGCGCGCGACGAACAAGAGCACGAGCGGCACCACCGGGAGAAGCAGCAACCCGCTGAGCTTCGACATGAGGGCCAGTCCCAGGGAAACACAACACAGCAACCAACGCGCGAGGCTTGGCCGTTCGACCCAGCGCCACAGGCTGTAGAGGGTTTGGAGATAGAAGACGCTGATCGCGATGTCCGAATGCGCGAGTCCGCCGTGAGCGAGCACGAGTGGTGTCGTGGTGTAGAGCAGTGCGGCAAGCGCGCCGGCGCCGGGACCGGCGAGTTCCCGCGCCCAGGCGAAAACGAGAATCGCGCCCCAACACGCCAAGGCGATGAAGGGCACGCGCCCGCGGAACAACACGCTCGAGGGGTCCGGGTCTGGGCCGGCCATCAGCAACCCACCGAGATCTTCGCGCTGGACGCGGTCGCCGAGATCGAGCGGCGCCAACAGGATCGATCCCACGTGGTACGCGAGGGGGGGATGGAGTCTCAGGCTCCGCAGAAAGTGATAATCGCCCGTCGACCACAGATAGAGCCCCTTTCCGATGTAGTGGGGCTCGTCGGGGGTGTATGCTTTGAGCGCGGCTGTGTGGGTCAGGCGCAGCGCAAAGATCGCCAGCATCAAGACCAGGGCCCACACCGCGACCGATGTCGAATTGCGAACGATGGAGGAGTTCACGCGGCGCGGCCTGCAAGCACGGATGGATTGTATCTCAAGCGATCCCCGTCATGTGCGTCCCCCGGGCTTTCCCGCTATTCCTGTCACCCCTCTATGCGTGCCCTCGTCGTCCTCCCCACCTACAACGAAGCCGACAACGTCGAGCTATTGAGCCGCGACGTCCTGTCGCAGTCGAAAGACATCGACGTACTGGTGGTGGATGACAACAGTCCCGACGGCACGGGCGAGATCGTCGCCAAAGCCGCGGCCACGGAGCCGCGCCTGCATCTCCTGCAGCGCGAAGGGAAGCTGGGACTCGGCACCGCGTACCTGGCGGGTTTTCGTTTCGGACTCGAGAACCACTACGACTGTGTCCTCACCATGGATTGCGACTGGAGCCACAACCCGCGCTACCTGCCCGCCATCCTGGACGCCATGCAGCGCGGAGACATGGCGATCGGCTCGCGCTACATCCCGGGCGGCGGCGTCGAAAACTGGTCGATCCTGCGCCGTATCCTGTCCGCCTGGGCGAACTTCTACACCCGCACCCTGCTGGGGCTCCCGGTCCGCGACTGCACCGCGGGCTTCCGCTGTTACAGCCGCGAGGTGCTCGAGATCGCGGATCCCTTCAGCCTCAAGTCCTCGGGCTACTCTTTTCTCGAAGAAATGATCCACCGCGTGCATCGAATGGGCTTTCGAATCGTCGAAATCCCCATCGTCTTCGAAAGTCGCCGCTCGGGCGCGTCGAAGATCGAAAGTCACGAGGTGTACTTGGCCGCCTGGCACGTCCTGAAAAACGCCATCCATCCCCCGCCCCTCCCGCCGCGACCGGGTTCGGAGTGAAACGCATCCTCGCCGGGGCATTGGCCGCGGTACTCTTGCTGGCGTGTGGAGACGGCTCCGAGTCCAAACCGCGGGGACGCGTGCTGCTGATCGGTATCGACGGCGCCACGCCGCGCGTCACCGGTCCCCTGCAACGCGAAGGTCGGCTTCCCACTCTCTCTCGGTTGGCGCGCGAAGGCGCTTCGGGCCCCCTGCGCAGCGTCCCCCCCCTCATCTCACCGCCCCTTTGGACGTCGATCGCCACGGGCAAGCTGCGCGCGAAACACGGCATCGACAATTTTGCCCACAAGAGCGAGGACGGCGTCCAACGCTTGCTCGACAGCACAGACCGGAAATCCCACGCCCTTTGGAACATCGCCTCGGATCGCGGGCTGCGCGTCGCGGTGGTGAATTGGTGGAACACCTTTCCCCCGGAACGCATCAACGGCGTCATGGTCTCGGACCACGTGGTGCCGAGCGAAATCGAGGGGCGGATCAAGATGACCAAAGCGGCGGCGGAAGCGCCGGCTCCGATCCTCTACCCGCCAGAATGGGAAACGCGCGTGGCGCAGATTCTGACCGATGGAGTGCCACTGACGGATCGGGTCAATCCCTTCCACGCCGAGGCCGAACTGCCGAGCTGGGTCAAGCGGGTCAATCGCAAGGGGCTGGCGCGCCGCTTCGCGGAAGACGACGCCATCGCGCGCATCGCACTCACCATCGAGGCCGAGACCCGACCGGACCTCCTCATGGTCTTCCTGCCGGGCATCGACCGCATCTCGCATTCGTTGTGGGGCGTGCTCGAACCCGCCGAGGAATACCCCAAATACCTGCAACCGACTCCCGAGACCCGAAAGGTTGGCCAGGACGCCCTGTACGGGTATTACGAATACACCGACGCCCTGATCGAAAAACTGATCGAGCCCTACGGAGAAAACGACCTCGTTCTCGTGGTCTCCGACCACGGCTTCGAAGCCGGCGTCGGACTCATCTTCCTGACCGGAACCCACAACTCCCAGAAGGCCCTGCACGGCGTCCTCTACGCCCGGGGCCCGGGGATCCCGGCGGGCACCCAGGCAACCGACACGTCGATCAACGACATCACACCCACCATCCTCGCGTGGTTGGGCCTTCCCCGAGCCAACGACATGGACGGCAAGCCCGCGAGCTTCCTCCAGAACGTGCCCGAGAAAAGCATTGCGACGTACGACACGACGCCCATCGAACGCATCACCGGAGACGCGTCGGGCGCCGAAGACACGATCCTCGAGCAACTCCGGGCCCTGGGTTACATCGAGTAGTTCGCGACCCGCGCCGGCCCCGCGCGCGAAAACGCGACTTCCGGTAGCCGGCGGTTTGGCGAAATGCCCACAAAATGGCCGAGAATGGACCGGGGCTGTAGCGAATCGAACTTCGACCGATAAGACCGACAAGGCTGGCGACGGGCTCGACTCGCTAGCAACCCGAGCCAGTAGTGGCTCGATTCGCGAACACGAGCTACCGTCAGGCCTTCAATCGAGCAACAAGCTCGAGAGCGGCAACAACAGGACCTCAAATTTCCCTCCGAGGTCGAGCCGCCAAACACCTCTCTTACCCTTTGCTGTTGTGTGGGTCGGAACTTTACGGCCGTTCGGCGTACAGGTTCAACCTGCGCGTGAACGGCGGAGAATACGCTTTAAATGTCTGCTTCTGTATCTCTCGAATCGACCGAATTCGACCGGTTTGGGCTCAACGTCGCCCTGGCTCGCGGTATCCGCGAGGCCGGCTTCGAAACGCCCCGGCCGATCCAAATCGAAACCATTCCCGCGGGCCTCGACGGTCGCGACGTTCTGGGCCTGGCACAAACCGGAACCGGAAAAACCGCCGCCTTCGCCCTGCCCTTGCTCGACCGACTGCTGGAGACGAGCCGCAAAGGATGCCGCGCGCTGGTCCTCGCCCCCACTCGGGAACTCGCGACCCAGATCTCAGCCGAGATCCGCTTGTTGTCGAAATACACCCGCTTGAAGATGCTCACGGTGTATGGCGGCGTGTCCATGCGCAGCCAGATCAACGTGCTGCGAAACCGACCGGAGATCATCGTGGGCTGCCCGGGCCGGGTACTCGATCTGCTCCAACAAGGCGTGCTGCGCCTGGGCCAGGTCGAAACCCTGGTTCTCGATGAAGCCGACCACATGTTCGACATGGGGTTCCTGCCGGACATCCGCAAGATCCTGGCCGCACTTCCCGATCGACGCCAGAACCTGCTCTTCTCCGCCACGATGCCGAGAGAGATTCGAAAACTCGCCAACGAGGTCCTGACGAATCCCCATGTGGTGGAACTCCAGGACACGGCGCCGGCGGAGACCATCGACCACGCCCTGTATCCGGTCGGCGAAAAGCAGAAGCGAGACTTGCTCGAGCACGTTCTCAAGCTCGACGAATGCAATTCCGCCATCGTCTTCACACGGACCAAGCATCGTGCCCGGCGCCTGGCAGACGACCTCAAGAAGTCCGGCCACCGCGCGGTCAGCCTTCAGGGCAACATGTCCCAGGCCCAGCGCGACCGCGCCATGCGGGGTTTCCGCGGACGCTCTTTCGACGTCTTGGTGGCGACAGACGTTGCGGCGCGGGGAATCGACGTTAAAGACGTTTACCACGTCATCAACTTAGACGTCACCTACACACCCGAGGCCTTCTCGCACCGCATCGGCCGCACGGGCCGCTCGGAGAAATCCGGTGTCGCGTACACCTTCGTCACCCATTGCGACAAGGGATGGGTTCGCTCGACCGAGCGCATGATTGGCGAAGAAATTCCGCGCCGGAACGTCGAAGGCTTCGACTTCGACGTACGGGACCGTCCGGAACCGCGGAGCGGAGGACGAGGCAACGGCCCGCGGGGCAACTACCGACGCAACAGCTCGCCGCAGTCGAATGGACGCCGCAGCTCGGAAGGCCGCGGCCGAAGCGGGGAGAGCCGCGGACGCCCTTCCGAAGGTCGTGGGCGGCCCCGCCGATCCCGCTGATTCGCGGAGGACTTTTTCGTGAAGATCAAGTCGCTCGACCATATCCACGTCTATGCCTCGGACCCCGAGGCATCGGCGCGGTTCTACCGAGCGCGCTTCGAAGCGAAAGAAGTCCACCGAAACACCAATCGCAACGGCGACACGCGGATCTTCCTCGCCCTCGGCGGGCAGATTCTCGTGTTGGGAAGCTTTCCGGAGGGGATGTTCCCGGCAGCGCCACCCGAGGCCGGCGACGGTGCCTATGGGCACGGGTTCGGAGTCGCCCACTTGGGCCTGCGCGTGGCGAGCGTCGAAGCAGCCGTTTCCGAACTCACGCGCGAGGGAATCCGTATTCTGGGACCCACCCAGCGCGAACCCAGCGGCCTCCGCTACGCCTACGTCGCGGCGCCGGACGGAGTCGTGATCGAGTTGACGCAGTACGACGACCCCGCGTGACGCAACCGCATTCCCCGCTACGGGAGAACCGAAGATTCGTCTGACCGTCAAAGTCATACCCGGCGCTTCGCGCGATTGCGTCGCGGGTTGGCTGGGCGATTCGCTGAAGCTCCGCGTGAGCGCGCCCCCGGAACGCGGCAAGGCCAACGCGGCGGTCGAGAACCTGCTTGCCGACGCGCTGGGACTGCCCCGGGAAGCCATCCAGATCCTTCGCGGCCACACCGGCGCCCACAAGATTCTCGAGATTCACGGAATCGAGGAGCCAGAACTCCGCAAGCGGGTGTCGGAGAAGCTCGAATAGGCACACCCGCGCACCAATGGTAGATTCAAGCGGTGCGCGCCAAGGAGAATCCATGCTGAAAGGTCGCTGCCTGTGCGGCTCGGTTCGCTACCGAATCGACGGGAAACTCGGGGCGATCGTGTATTGCCACTGTCGGGAATGCCGCAAGAGCTCTGGGTCCTCTTTCGGTACGACGGCTTCCGTCGTCCGCGCGGAACTCACATTCGAACGTGGGGAATCCGAGCTGCGGGAGTTCGAATCTTCGCCGGGTCAGTTTCGTTGCTTTTGCGGCGCGTGCGGCTCCCCCATCCTGAAACGCTTCACCGACAAGCCCGAGGAAGTGCGCATCCGGCTCGGCTGCCTCGACGACGACCCCGGAAATCGCCCGGTGGCCCACGTGTTGGTCAGTGAAAAGGCACCTTGGACCGAGATTCTCGACGACCTTCCCCAAGCCGGCTGATCTACGGGAGGCTTCTGAAGTCGACATGTCCCAACGCGATCGCGGATTCGAATGGTTCATCCGGCGCGCCCGGATGGTGCTCACTCGCCGATTCGACGCGCCCTTTGCCGAAGCGATCGAAGCCTCCGCGCGTACCGAATACGCGCGCCTTCGACCCGAAGTCCCGGACATCGGGGGCACGGCGAACGTCTTTCAGCCCGTCATGACCATCAACGGCTGGATCGTGGCGCTGCACCGGGCCATGCACGCACGCGGCAAGACCGCGGCGGAAACCATCGCCGTTTGCCACGCGGTTTTCGATGGCTGGTTGTCGAAGCTCCCGGGCTGGCTGCTTCGCGCCATCGGGAAGTTGGCGCTGACACGTCCCGTCCGGCGCTATTTCGAACGCCAGGCCGCGCGCTCGCAAGAACGTCGATATGCCAAAGACTTTCTGTGGCATGTGGAGAACGGCCCAAACGGTGAGTTCTCCATGGTCTTCGATGAATGCGCGGTCAACAAGTGGTACGAGGAGCAGGCCGTCGAAGAGCTCAAGCCCTACTGCAATTTCGCGGACATCACCTACAGCCGCTTGATGGGGATGGGGGTCGACGCGAGCCAAACCATCGGTCTCGGCTGCGACCGTTGCGCCCTGCGCTTCAAGGGCGGGCGCGAGACCGCGATTCCCCCGACGCTCCAGGGCATCATCCCAACGCGTTGACCGCCATGCCGCGTCGCACCATCGCCTGGGTTCTGATTGGCGCGTTCGTGCTGCCCGGCGCGATCGCCGTGGGCCTGCGCGCCGGGCCGGCGGTTCAGTGGTTACTCGCACTCGGTAGTGTGGGCGCGCTGTCGCTTTGGATCTGGCGCCGCCCTCGAAGTCAATCCACCCGCGAAGCGACGGATCTCCGCTTCACGCCGCTCAGCGAAGCCACCCGACAGCACATCGATTCGATGTTCCGCCGCCCGGAGAACGAACTCGCCGCACTCCTGCTGCGCAACCACTGCGGACACGATCTACCGTTTCGAAACAGCGATTCCCCCGACGCCCTCGAGCGAATCCGTTTTGCGGCCTTGAAGCAAAGCGGGGGGGACATCGAGAAACTCAAGCGTGCGATCCTGCTCGCCCAAACGGATTGGCGCGATCTCCTCGTCGCCGCGGATTTCGCCCACGACAGCGAGGCGCACAAACACTGGACTCCCGGCGAAGGAGCGTCGCCCCATTGAACCGCCCGATCACCGGCTTCCACTCGGATTCGAATCGCGACTGGGTCGCGGAGCTCTCCTGCGGCCACACGCAACACGTGCGCCACGCGCCGCCGTTCACGCTCCGCCCCTGGGTCGAAACCGCCGAGGGACGCGAGGCGCAGATCGGTCAACTCCTCGATTGCGCACTGTGCGACCGGGCCGCCATGCCCGAAGGCTTCGAATCCTACCAGCGAACCGCCGACTTCACGGAAACCTCACTCCCCGACGCATTGCGCAACCGACACGCCACCAAGGCCGGTGTCTGGGCTTTGATCCACGTCGAACGCGGGGAGCTCGAGTACCGAATTCACGAACCGATTGGCACGACCCAGCAACTCGCGCCCGGAAAACCGGGAACCGTGATCGCGGAAGTGCCCCACGAAGTGCACCCTCGGGGATCGGTTTCCCTCTACGTCGAGTTCTGGCGCAAAGCCCGTTAAGCGCCCGAAAGGATCTCGTGCAGGGCGTGCGCCGCGGCTTCGGCGTCGGTGTCTCCGTTCATCGGCCCGAAACTCAAGCGCAGCACACCGTCCGGTGCGGTTCCCAGCGTTTCGTGAGCGAGTGGCGCGCATTGAATTCCGCCCGAAGCGATGATCCCGCGTTCCGCGAGCCCGCGAACCAAGTCCGCGGAAGAATGCCCGCTTGCGGTGAGGGCCAGGCTGGGCATGGCGTTCGCGCCCTCCGCTGCACCGTGGAAGGTCACGTCCGCGCGGTCGCCCAGGGCGTCGCGGAGGACGGAAACCTGCGCCTGCGCGCGCGCCAAGCGGTCGCGCCGCTCCGGGGCTTCCAACCATCGAAGCCCCGCCACCAATCCCGCCAGCGCACTGCGGTCGACGGAACCCACATCACAATACCCTGGCATGGGGGAGCATTCCGACGCCGTACCCTCGCGTGGAATTTCACAGCGGGCCTCGGGCGATTGCAGAACGACCCCCGGCGCAACGAAGAGCCCGCCGATTCCCCACGGCGCCTGGGGCCCCTTGTGTCCGGTAAAGGTCCAAAGGTCGGCACCCAACACCGCTAGGTCGATCGGGAGCCAGCCTGCGACCTGCGCGCCGTCGATCAAACTCAAGGCGCCGTAGCGGCGTGCGAGGGAAACCACACTTTCGATCGGCAAGCGTTCGCCAGTGACGTTGCAGGCTGCCGTCATGGCCACCAGGCGGACGGGGCCGCGCCGCAATTCCGCTTCGAGCTGTTCGAGGTCAACCGGCGCATCCGCCGCGCGCGGCAAGACGACGACTCCGACGCCTCGCGCCCCCAGTTGCACAACCGGGCGATAGAGCGCGTGGTGTTCGAAGCCACTCACGACGATCCGATCCCCCGCCTCCCAAGCGTGATCGCTTACCGCCACCGACAGGGCCGAGGTTGCTCCCGGCGTAAGGAGCAGGCGTGCGGGATCGCGGACGCCGAAAGCCCGACACACCTCCAGGTGACGCGCTTCGAGTCGCGCCGCCCAGGTTTCCGGCGCCTCGGCCAGGGCGTGCGCAACGGCGCGTTGAACCGGCTCGGGTTTGGGCCAGCTCGTCCCCGCATGGTTGAGATAGATCACGCGACGAAGCCTAGCGGCTTGCCCGAACCGATCCGAAACCGGGGAAAATCGCGCGTCGCGTGGTAGGGTCTCGGGCACGGAATCGAGTCCACGAGGAGAGACGCGCCATGGCCAAGGGGAGCTGCCTGTGTAACGCCCTTCAATTCGAAATCGCCGGGCCCATCCAAGCGATCGGGAACTGCCATTGTTCCATGTGCCGAAAGACCCACGGCGCGCCCTACTCCACCTACGCGCAGATCGAACGCGATCACCTCAAGGTATTGGCGGGCGAAGCCAACCTGAATCGCTTCTCCTCCTCGGATCCCGTCACGCGTAGTTTCTGCGCGACCTGTGGTTCCAACTTCTCCTTCGAATTCGAAGGCGTGCCGCAGGCGATCTGGATTGCCGTGGGCCTACTCGAAGACGACCCGTCCCTGCGCCCGCAGCACCACATGTTCACGGGCTCCAAAGCGAGCTGGCACGACATCACGGACGATTTACCGCAACACGAAACCTATCCGCCGCTGCCCGGCGAATGACGGAAGCCATGACCCAGTACAAATTCGATCCCGAGCTGAGCCCCCTGATCCCGCATCTTCCCACGAGCATGACGTTCGAAACCCTCGAACAGGTGCAAAATGCCCGGGACGGTTTGCTGGCCATGATCCCCGCCGGTCAACCGCCGCACCCGGACGTCGTCATGGAAGACCGAAGTGTGCCCGGACCCAAAGGGGCACCCGACGTCGCCATCCGGATCTACCGACCGAAAGCCACCGCCGCGGCTCCGCGCCCCGCGGTCCTGGAAATTCACGGCGGCGGATTCATGATGGGCAACATCGGGATGATGGATGCCTGGTGCCAGACCATCGCCGCAAGAATCGACGCCATCGTCCTCTCCGTCGAATACCGCCTGGCACCGGAGAACCCCTTCCCGGCGGGCTTGGAGGACTGCTACGCGGCGTTGCTGTGGACCGCCGCGAACGCAACCCAGTTGGGTATCGATCCCGCGCGCATCGCCATCGCGGGCCAGAGCGCGGGCGGTGGACTCGCGGCCGCCACGGCGCTCCTCGCGCGCGACCGCAGCGGCCCCACTCTTTGCTTCCAATTGTTGGAGATCCCGGAACTCGACGATCGCCTCGAGACGCCGTCCATGCGCGCCTTCACCGACACGCCGTTGTGGAACCGGCCGAACGCCCAATGGAGTTGGCGCCACTACCTGGGCAGCGCCCACGATGGCGACGTTTCCCCCTATGCGGCGCCCGCCCGCGCCAAGGACCTTTCGGGTCTTCCGCCCGCCTACGTGTCGACCATGGAATTCGACCCCCTGCGCGACGAGGGCATCCACTACGCGCTCCGCCTGCTCCAGGCCGGTGTCTCGGTGGAGCTGCATTCCTATCCCGGCACCTTCCACGGCTCCATGGTGATCCCCACGGCGGAAGTTTCCAAACGCGGCAGCGAAGAAAGCGCGCACGTCTTGACCCGCGCGCTGCGCGCGGAGGCAGCGTGAAACGGAAATCCCCGCTCGGCCCCGCGCTTTTCGTATGGTTGTTTTCGATCGCTGCCTGCGGGCCGATCGGTCCCTTTTCCGGGGGACCGCTTTCCGGCGAAGTGGGGCCGCAACAGGTTTCCGAGTGGACGTTTGCGGAAAACGAAGAAACCGCGCAATTGGAAACCCGTCCCGCGGACCCGCATTCCGTCAACACCTGGTTCGTCGCGATCGGGGATCGACTCTACGTCCCCACTTCCATGATCCTCGGCCCCAAGAATCCCAAGGAACGCAGCTGGGTGACCCACGTCCTCGCCGACCCGGCGGTTCGCATTCGCTTGGCGGGCACGGTCTACGAACGCACGGCGCAGCGCGTAACCGAAACCCTGGAATTCGCCGCCGCGCGCGCCGCCCTCGAAGCCAAATACGAACTCGACCCCGCCGAACGCGACCCCGAGCGAGAGATCTGGATCTTTCGCCTGGACGCCCGGCCCTGACGCCACAACGCGAAGATTCGATGCCCACCTCCCTTCGCCGGCCTTGGTACTTCAGGCTCCAGAGCGCCACGGGCTGGGGCGCGTTGCGCCTGGGCGGAAGCGTCTTCCTGATCGGGCTGGTCCTCTGCTCCCTCGGAAACTGGACCGTCGCTTCGCTCCCGGACTTCGAATCGCTCAGCACCTTCGCGGGGCTCGCGATTCTGGTCGGTGGCTCGGCGTGGTGGCTGCGCAGAACACGCGACGATCTACACACAATCGAAGCATTCGCGACGGAGCCCAGCCGCGTGGCTGCAGTGCGCGACCACTTGGAATGGCACCCCCGAATCGGACTCTGGCTCGCCATGTCGGTGGGGGCACTGGTTTTGATCGGACTCGTTCTGTATTCGGTCCTGACGTTTGGCCCGCGCGATGACGGATCCCGGCTCAACCTCGTGGTTGGACTCTTTACGAGCGCCGCTTCCGCCTCCTTCTTCTATGTCGTGATGCGCGTAGCCATCCAGTATCGCGAACTCGGGAGCGATGCGATTCGCGTGACGCTCTTCGACATGCGTCCGCTGCTCCCCTTCAGCAGCCTCGGACTGCGATTCATCTTATTGGTCTCCCTCGTTGTCGCTGCGGATTCCGTGGTCAAAGTTCTCATCGGCGATTCACCGATGGCGGCCATCACGGCACTCGTCTACGTCCCTCTTTTGCTGGGATCCGGCCTGGCGGTGGTCGCGTTGCCGGCCTGGAGTATTCACGAACGGATCCGCGACGAGAAGCAGCGCGAGCTCGACCGCGTTGCAGACGCGCTGCGGGGCGACGCTTCGGCGCTCAAGCAGTCGGCCATCGGCGCCCACGCGGAATCGGTTGGAGCCATCGATCTGCTCGACTACAAGCGCCATGTCGAGGCAGTTCGGGAATGGCCCTTCGATCTCGGCGTTCTTTGGCGCGTCCTGCTCTACTCCGCCATCCCGGTCGGCGGGTGGATCGCCGGTGCCTTCGTCGAACGCGCCATCGAAAGACTATTGCCGTAGTCTGCGCACGCCCCACCCGAGCAGAGCGAACCCAAACGCCAGGGTTCCCCAGACTGGGAAAACGGGAACCGCGATCAGTGAGGGGACCATCTCGAGATCCGTCGGTTCTCCGGAGAGCGCGATGGGGCCGACCGAAACCGATGCGCTGCTGCTGGCGTCGAAGACGCGGAACCCGTTGGGCTCGAGCCAGTACAGATAATCGGTGTTGGGGTCGTGAAGCAGGTGCGGGGTAAAGAAGAAGAGCGTCGTCTGCACCTCGTTCGCGTTCACGCCCTGGGCCAAGGTGAAGGCGTGAAGGTGCGCCGACAGCAAGAGATCGGTACTGAAGGAAAGCCAGCCTCCCCCGGCGTCGGTGAAGACGAACGCCCCGAGATCCGCTCCCACTTCATCGACCAACTCCTGCACGACGAGCCCCAGGGACGCGAGGTTGTCGAGATCGATCATCTCGATTCCGCCGTAGTCGTGAAAATTCCCCGTTGAAGAAAGGAACAGGCGACGCGTCTCGGGCACGACCTGCATCTTGAAGCGCGGCCCGGTCCCCCGCAACGCGATGGATTGGACGCCATCCGCAACCGGATCTACGTCGACGAGGGTTTCCGACGCGATATCGATCACGGCCAGCAGCGGGCCGTCGAAGACGCCGAGGTTGCCGTCCGCGCGTCGAAGCTGCACGTAGAGACGGCCCGCATGGGCGATCAGCGTGCGCATGTCGGGATTTCCGTCACTGTCCGCATGGATTGCCAAATCCACGGCTTCCGCGGTCTGCCCGGTCACGAGGTCCAGGCGCAAGAGCGCGGTCGCCGAAGATCGGGTCACGTAGGCGGTGTCGGGTCCCGTCACGGCGATGTCTTGGACCGATGGGATTTGGAAGGTCTTCTCGACCTGGAAGGTGCCCGGATCGATCACCGAGACGACACCCGCGCTTCGGCTGATGTGATAGAGGCGATCGCCGAAGTGGCGAACGCGCCCCAGGGCCCCCACTTCGAGAACCGCGCTCGCGGGCGCGAAGGGCAACTCCGCCTCGAAGGCCTGGAGTCGCCCGGTTCCCGCGCTGTCGTCGTCCCAGGCGATCACCACGCGGTCGACCGCATGGGCGACCGGAGCCAACGCGACCAGCGCGAGAAACACGCGCCCCGCGATCCCGCTGAGAATGCGAAGGAAACGAGACGTCCGCCCTATCGCAGTGTCGCCATCCCCGAGCGGGGAGACGACGCGCAGGGAGCGGGTCAACGGCGCGTGATACAGCTTCATCTTGGGATCTCCTGCGGCCCCATCATACCTGTGAATCGAGGGCGGATGCGAATGCCGGGGGTTATGCTGTGGCGCCCGGCCGATCGGGCCATTGCGAGTCAGGAGGAACCCTTATGTTGATCGTTGCGGCCGAAGTGCGCGTCGAAGAAGGCGCCGTCGAAAAAGTACGCGATGCGATTCGCACCATGGAGACCGAAACCCTCAAGGAACCCGGCTGCCACGCCTATGCGTTCTCGGTCGACATCTCCGACGCCACGATGGTTCGCATCTTCGAGCGCTGGGAATCCGAGGACGCCCTGCGCGCCCACTTCGCGACGCCCCACATGGCCAATTTCGGAATCGCCATGGCGAAGGCCGCCCCAAAGTCCATGGACGTCAAGGTCTATCAGATCGACAAAGAGATCCCGCTTCCGACCGCCTAGTTGGCTTGCGGCCCGCTAGCCGTGGCGCTCGGGCATCGGACACACCGCCCCCTCGCTGAAACCCTGCGATGCGATTTCGAACGCGCGATTGAAGCGCGCTCGCCAATTCTCCCAGGCGATCAATGCCGCGAGTTCGACGAGCTGTCCCTCGTCGAGTTCGTTGCGCAATGCCTCGAAGAGCGCATCGCTGACTTCCACCGGGGTGCGGGACATCGCCACGGAAAACTCGATCACGCGTTTCTCGAGCGCCGAGAAATGCGGACTGTCCTGGTAATTCGCGAGGTCCAGAAGCTGCTCCTCGCTGACCCCCATATCTCGGCCCACGGCCGAGCCAATGTCGATTCAGAAGGGGCAGCCGATCAACATGGCGGCCTTGATACCCGCCAGGGCTTTCAGTCCATCGGGAACCCGCGACGAACGTTCGAGCGCCATCTCGAATGCGCCGTTGCCACCGAGAATCCACGGGTGATGCCCCATGACCGCGGCGGGCTCGAGAACCTTTCCCACTTTCTTGAGGGCGTAACGATTGGCGAATTTCAACAACCAACCGGCTTGCTTCGGCGGAACTCCGGGAATGCGAGACATAGCGAACCTCCCTGTTCGACTCCTCTATAGCGAAACTCTGCCCTGCAATTGGTCTCGCGCCGCGAACGCCAATTGACCCCCTGCAACGGAGCCCAGCGCGCGCGCAGCGGGATCGTTACCCTCGCCCGATGGCCCTGCACCCCCTCCCCACGCAATCGCCCGACGTCCCCTGGCCCACGGAAAAGTGGCCGGAAACACCCCCGGACGCGGACGTGGACCTCGCCCGAATCCAGGCCGTCTCCGGTCAGGCTTTCGTCGAGCCGGTTCCCGAAAGCCACGGTGAAACCCTCGCGCTGCTGGCCGTACACCGCGGACGGCTCGTGTTCGAACGTTATGCCCCGGGCAAGACCGACCAGGACACCTTCGTGTCCTGGTCCATGGCCAAGAGCATTCTTCACGCCGGGGTGGGCATCCTGTGCGGTCGCGGCCTCCTCGACCCGCAACAGCCCGCCCCCGTGCCCGGTTGGAAATCCGACGCGCGCGGGCGGATCCGCCTCGAAGACCTGTTGCGCATGGTCGACGGCCTCGACTTCGCAGAGGTCTACGAAGACGGATCGGGCTCGGACGTGATCGAGATGCTGTTCAAGTCCGGGAAAGACGACGTGGCGGCCTTCGCCGAAGCGCGACCGAGTGCACATCCGCCCGGCAGCTATTGGAACTATTCGAGCGGCACCAGCAACGTGGTGTCGGCGATCGTACGTCGACGACTCGCAGCCCAAGGCGACGACACGCTTTCGTTCCTGCAACGCGACCTGTTCGACATCCTCGGCATGAAGAGTGCGAAACCGCGCTGCGACCCGGCGGGCACCTTCATCGGCTCCTCCTATGTGTTCGCCACGGCGCGCGACTTCGCGCGCTTCGGGCTGCTCTATCTTCGGAACGGAATATGGGAAGGCCGCCGGCTGTTGCCGGAAGGCTGGGTGGATCACGCCCGAACGCCGACACCGGCCTCATTCGGCCAGTACGGCGCCCATTGGTGGCTCGCCCTCGACGGAACCGGAATCTTCACCGCCAACGGATTCAACGGCCAATACATCGTCGTCGATCCGAGCCGCGATCTGGTTCTGGTACGACTCGGCATATCGAACCCGAACCAGCGACCGCGCGTGGTCCACGGGTTGCGCGAAATCGTGGAAGCGTTTCCGCGCCTGGAATCGCCCTGATCCCTACTCCACCCGGGGCGTGCAGGAAATGTTCTCGGCTCCGTCGCGACCCGACGCGTAGGCACTGCAAACGAATTTCTTCCCGTGGCACTCGGCTTGCCAGCTGCGCCCCGTATTGAAAATTGGCTTTCCCGTGTCGTTGGAAATCACGATGTCCGTTTCGAGACACCCGGTGTGCCCGGCACTCGCTCGCTCGAGAGAGGCCGCGCAACCCGTCATCAGCAGCGCGACGCCGATCGCCATGATTCGTGCCATGAGGTTCCTCTGCAGGGGGCCCGAGTTCGCGTCCGGGTTATAGCAGCCTGCTACGCTCGCCACCATGTCGCTCAGCACGCTCGCCCTCATCCTCATCGCCATCTGCGTGGGTTGTTTGCCCCCGCTGCAGGCCGGTATCAACGCCACCTTGGCGGGCCACCACGGCCACCCCCTGTGGGCGGCCCTGACCAACACCCTGGTCGCGAGTCTTGTGCTCGCAATCGCGGTCCTGGCACTGCGCATCCCCTTCGTCGAATTGCGAATCCTCTCCGCAGCCCCGGCCTGGAGTTGGTTCGGAGGCTTTCTCGGCGCCACCATGGTGCTGTCCGCCATCATCGTCGCACCCAAGCTGGGCGCCGCCGCCTACGTGACCGCCATGGTGGTGGGAACCGTCACCGCATCGCTGCTGATCGATCACTACGGTTGGGTGGGATTTGCGGTTCAGCACGCATCCCCTCAGCGCTTGTTGGGCAGCGCCTTCGTGGTGGCCGGCATGCTGCTGGTTCAGACCAACCGCTAGCAGATGATCGTGGTATCGTGGGTCCGCGAATAAGCCCATGCCGAGCGCCCTACCCGTCGAATTGTCGATCATCGTTCCCGCCTACAACGAAGAACGACGCCTGGCCGCCCCCTTGCGGGAAATCGGCCGCTACCTCGAGCAATCCCAGTTGCGCTCGGAGATCGTGGTGGTGGATGACGGCAGTATCGACCGCACCTTCGAATTGGCTTGCGAAATCGGTGCGGACCTCCCCGTCCCGGTGCGCGTCGTGCGCAGCGCGCGCAATCGCGGCAAGGGACACGCGCTGAAACTGGGATTCGAGGTCGCCGAGGGAGAGCGACTCTTGTTTACGGACGCCGATCTCTCGACCCCCATCGCCCACGCGGACGATCTGCTCGCCGCGCTCGACCGCGGTTTCGACGTGGTGATCGGTTCGCGCAAGATGCCCGGTGCGGAGCTCGAAGTTCACCAACCCTTCTTGCGAGAAACCCTCGGCAAGGGCTTCACGCTCTTGGTTCGCATCCTGATCGGCTGGGTTTCGGACGTGACCTGTGGTTTCAAGATGTTTCGCGCGGAAGTCGGGAAAGACCTGTTCGGTCGCGTTCGGGTGTTCGATTGGAGCTACGACGCCGAGGTGATCTTTCTCGTGGGCCAACAAGGACTTCGACTCACGGATGTTCCGGTTCGCTGGCACGACGAATCCGGCACGAAGGTTCGCTTGGTAGACGCGGTCCTTCGCTCTCTGATCGGACTCCTGCGGATTCGCTGGTACGCGGCGCGCGGCGTCTACGCGACCACGCTCGCGGCGGAAGAACCCGCCGAAATCCGCACGTTCCGACCCGCGCCGGCGGTTTCCAGCACCCGAGAACCGAATTGAGCGACGCCCAGCGCGAGGGCCAGCGCCGCTTCTACTCTTGCGGGGAA
>JAJDAL010000051.1 GCA_029261875.1 Deltaproteobacteria bacterium | reverse complement strand
GTTAGATACTCCCTTCCTAGTCAACCCTTCATCGCGAAGAACTTCTCTCCAACGAAGTCTTGATCGTGTTCGAGCATTCCGTGGATCGCATGGAGGAGCTTCCGCATGACGGCCACGTTGGCTTGCATCTTGGTCTTTCCTCGGTCGAGGAGATGTTCGTAGAACGCCTTGATGTGCGGTTCCCACTGGACGGAGACCAAGGCGGGCATGAAGAGCGCGCGGCGGATGTGGGCATTGCCGGTCTTGCTGATCCGCGCGGGCTTGTGGACCGACGTGCCGGACTGGAACTGACGCGGGTCGAGACCCGCGTGCGCGACCCACTGACGTGTCGTCATGTCGGCAGGCAACGCCGCCAGTTCGGCCAGGATCGCGATGCCCGAAGCGTCGGCGATGCCCTTGACCGAAGTGATGTGGGCGAAGGCCTGGGCCAGATCTTCGGACTGCTCGATGACAACCCGCGCCTGCTTGCGAAGCGTTTCGATCTGGTTCTCTAGGAAGTCGGCGAGCTCTCGAATGTTCTGCTTCACGAACTCGCTGAGCGCTTCGCTCTGGTCGTTGGCGTGCAGCCGGTTCTTCTCCTGGACCACGGTCTTTGACAACGCCTCGATCCGTCGCGAGAGGGATCGTAGCTCCAGGATCTGAGGGGCTGGAGGACACCAGGGCGCGAAGGGCATGCGCGTTGCGAACTCGAGGATCGTTTCGGCGTCGAGCCGATCGGTCTTCGAGCGCTGCAACGAGGCGCGGGCAAAGTGAGCGATCGCGCGTGGGTTGGCGACCATGACCTCGATGCGTTTCGCGCGATGAAGCGCCAGCGCTAGGTCGAGGCCATAGGTACCGGTCGATTCCAAGACGACCTGCGCCGACGCCCCGCGTTTCGTCGCCCGTTGGACGAGCTTGCGATGACCTTCGGCATCGTTCGCGAGCACGATCGGCGCTTCTCTTCGCCCCGAAGCCTCGATCGCCACGACCAGCTCCTTCGCACTGACGTCCACTCCGACCCGATTGCACTTGTTCAAACCTCGACCCCCTTCTGGTACGCTAGGTCCCGGGTCCCCCGACCCTGTACAATCACCTACTGACCTTGTAGACGCAGGCTCTCGGGCCTCGGATACTCCACGGCATGGGTGACGAGGGCGGGGGGCCCATCTAACAGTCAAGCTCTCTGGCTTCAGGCGGCAACGGCCTCACCCGGGAACCCGTCTCGGAGTATCACGCAGGCCCGAAAGCCTACAAAGTCAGAGGTACAAGGCGGAACGACAAAGTGACACTCGCTGAAGTGATCGCAACGATCGAGCAAGCTTTTGAATCCGTTACGCTTGGCGACGGGATCGCGCTGCTCCCTGGGCGCACCTTCCGTCTACGGTCGCTCTGGGCTGAGATCCCTCGGGGATTGGGCATAACGGAAGGTTACCGGACATCGAATGACCCTTTGGAGTTCCCATCCGCTTCCAATCCGAGTTAGCTGCAACCCACCGCTCCGGTCTCCACCGTACCGTCCGGACCTGCGCAGTCCGTATCCTCCGGGAAGTCGGTCTGTAAATCGCCGTCGTTGTCGATGCCGTCGAGACAGTCGAAAGCCTCCGTGACGTCCTGGGCGGAGGTACAACCCAAGTCCTCGGGGAAATCGATGACCCCATCGTAGTTGTTGTCGATTCCATCGTTACATGCGGTGATCCCATGCTCTCCAAATGCGAACGTGATCCCGTGGTAGTGATCCCACGCCACACCCGTTCGGCCTTCGAAGGCCGCCATGGCGATACCGCGATTGGTTGAGTATCCACGCGTGAACTCCAGCGGTGTGCTCCAAGTCGTACCGCCATCGCTCGATAGCATTCGACGCCAATGTCCATTGTACGACCCTAGTTGTTGCACCATCGTGATCGTCCAGAACTCGCCGTCGTGAATGATCTGTGGGCCGGCACGGAGAACCTGCGCAATGGAGCGTTCGGGTGACCAAGTTGCTCCGCCATCGGCCGATCCCGTGATCACCAAATCGTCGTGGCCCTCCCGTTCGCCCTGCCACGCCACCATCCAGCCACCGGCGCCATCCGACGCGACCGCCGGATGAATATCTCGTACATCAGGATCGGGTGTATTGAGCGTCAAAGGAGCTTCCCAGGTCGCCCCATCATCCGTCGACCGATAAAACCGAATTTCCTTTTCCTGGGCGTCACGCGAAACGATGCCCCAGCCCCCCTGGCCGTCCCCGGCAACCTTGTATAGGTGTCCCCAGGGATTGCCCAGCTCCACGGGAGACCATGACCGCCCTCCGTCGACCGATCGAGACGCGAAAATCTCCCATCCGCTGCGCAGCGAGCTGCCCCATACGGCGACGACTGTTCCTCCTTCGGCGGAGACCTCGACCCACCGCTCGTCCCCCTCGTCCGATGCTGCGTCCTGGTTTATAGCCGCGATCGGACTCCAGGTATCGCCGAAATCCGAGGAATACGTGTAGAAAATGTCGTCGTCGTAGTCGGGACACGGGCCAATCGGGACTCCATTCGTGTCATAGCACTCGGGGATGATTTCGTAGTAACCCGGCATTCGCCCGCCCCAAACCACGAGCCACTGCCCGTCCGCGTAAGTCATACGGACATCCTTTCGAGACTCACCGTCCACATGTGGTACCAGTGCGATGGGTTCGGACCAGGTTTCTCCGTTGTCCGACGAGCGCGAGAACTTGACGTCGCCCCACTCGACGAACGTCGCCATCCAATTTCCGCCCCCATCCGTGGCTAATCGAAGGTCGTTTGCGTCGATTTCCAGACTGAAGGTCTGCACCGGCTTGAACCAGGGTAGGTCGGCTGGAACGAGCCCATCCGGTGGAAGATGGTGGTAGGTACCCACAAAGTCGCAGTAGCCTCCGCCCGAATCACTCACCCAGATCGAGGTCCGCTCGCCGTAAGGGACACCGACCGGCAACTGAAAGGATCGGTCTGCTCCGGAGACCACGGTTGCGACGGGAGCCCCAACACACTGATCGAAGTAGATTCCGACTTCAGCCCCCGCCTCCGTCGTCGTTCCCGAGATTGTGGGAAATTGATTGGTAGAGGGGCCCGCAGGCGTAATCGTTTCCGAGGACACGAAGTTCAAAAAAACGAATGAAAGCCCGAGAGCGGCAATCCCACCAAGCGCGGCGATTTGAATTCTCGAGTTGCGTAGTGAACCCACGTGAGCCCCCTCCGAAAATGGTTCAAAGCTTCGAATCGACATGCGATTGGAATTCCTTGATCGACTATGTGTGAAATCGGACTCCCCCGGCGAAACCCGGACCTGTGACCTCAGGGGTTACGCCCATTGCTTGACCCAGGACGGGTCAGACTCCTAGCTTTCCTCAGACGATGGCTCGCCCGTTCTGGCAACTCGATTCGCCCAGTGGTCCCAGCATCGCGCGCGCCTTTCACAGCGCGCTGGGTGGGCTACCTACTCGATTTTCTATACGAACTTCTCATTCTCGCGGCTTTTGTTGGAGTCATTTTCTGGCGCTTCAGCCCCTTGCGCATGGGCGGTACCATGCCCGCGTCTTCCTGGGGATCGGAGGTAAAGTTTCCGAAGGCGTTCTGGCTTTTTGTTGCTGCTGCGATACTGATCAGGATTTTCGTGAGTCCGCATGTATTTGATCGAGAGAGTTTTGTGTTTGATGATCAGTGGGGTAGGGGGGAGGTCGCCATGGGCTGGAGTGCTGCTGTTGCGGGGCTTTTTGCTGCACCATTCAACAGCCCGAAGGTAAAGAACTCCTCGCTTGCAGTCTGCGGTGGCGCGGTACTCGCGCTGACACTGTTCTTGCGCTGGCTCGGCTAGGCCCTCAGAAATCAGGACTGTTAGAAAGCAGGGTGGTGAGGTGAACTTCCAAAGGCGAGGGGACAGCGAGGGGACACCAAACGCTCGCTAGAGACGTTTCATTTTCACCGACTTGTTTGAAATCAACTAGTTAGAGTTCTAGAAGGCCGGGTTCGAGTCCCGTCCGCCCCGCCATTTTCTCCTGAATCTTCAGTGGTTTCGTCATCCTCGTTTGATGTGGGATACAAGCGGTAACCCTGCACGGGGCACCGACGCTCGACTTCCACGTACGTTGCCATTCTCACACCATGCGAAAACGAACGACTCTACTCCTTCTCTGCGGCGCGATCCTGGTCGGAAGTGGGATGACGGGATTCGTCAGCGGCGCCGTTGCCTCATTCACTGAGATCCACTGCAAGGACGCGGGGCTGAAGTAGGCTTCCGCTACTTCAGGCGAATCGCGCCGCCGGGAAACATCGCAGCGTCCTCTTCGGGGAGCGAATGCTCCAACCCTAGGGCAGGCACGCTCCGATGGGCGCGTTCTTGCCCTTGAAGGTTTTCCCGTCCGACCCGTTCTTGCTGCCGTCGGGCGGGAAGGAGGCGCAGTAGCGGAACGATCCGAGTTCGAGGACCGCGTGGACGGTCACCTCGTCGATGCCGACCTCGAGATCGTAGTCAAAGCCGGATTCGGGGCCGCCGCCCTTGCACAGGGCGTTGAGGCTCTTGGTTCCCCGGATCGAGACCTTCTTGCACGGACCGTCGTCCAGTCGACTATCCGCATAGCGGAAGGAGCGCGCATCGAAGTTCGAAAGCTTCGTGGAGCCCAGTGCGATCCAATTCTGGCAGGGCAGATCGATGCTGCCGGAATCGTGACCGCTGTCGTCGCTGAAGAATCGCAGGCTGGCCTTGACCGTGCCGTCGGGGTCTCCGTTGCAACGCGGATCACTGGCCGTACCGCGCGGCGGGACGGCGATCTCCGGCCCCTTCGCCTTCCAGGAGACCTTGTTCTTGTCGGGGTTGTCGGGGACTTTGTTTCCCAATACGAGACTCTTTCCGAAGACGCCGATGTCCTGGGGCGGGTCCGCCGCCGCAACCTCGAAGCGCTGTGCTGTGGCGGAATCGACGCCGTTGAGCCACGTAGCGACGAAGTTCCCGTTGGCGGCGGCGGCGACGTCGGGATAATCGACGAACGAGGACGTCGTGATCACGAACTCGCCGCCGAGCGCGTTGCCCGCCAGGTCGAAGCGTTTGCCCTTCATCCCGTTTCCGCCGCCGGCCGTGACTACGACGAAGGAATCGTCGCTGGCTGCAACGGCCGGGTACGAGTCCGAATTCACGAAGAGATTCATGTCGTCGGTAACCGGCGTTCCGTCGCCCTCGAAGATCCGAGCTTGAATGCCGTCGTCAACCCAGATCACCATGAAGGTGCCGTCCGCCGCCTGGGCGAGGTCCAGCTGGTAGCCGTAGGAGTAGCTGCCGGAACTCACGAAGAACTCGTCGCCCTGCCGGTCGCCGCTGGCGTCGAAGCGCTGCCCGCGGAGCATGTGCATCGAGTCATCGTAGCCCCCGGACTCGTCTTGAAAGACGACCACGAAATTTCCCGCGGCATCTCCGTCGACGGCGAAATCGCCGTACTGGCCCTGGTAGTAGGCGCCCGTCGAATTGACGCGGAACGAAGGCCCCTTGCGCGAGCCCTTGGAGGTCACCTTCGCCGAGAACACCCCCTCGTCGCTCCCGACGTAGCTCCCGATCTCGAATAGATCGTAGGATTCCCAGACGACGACGAACTCGCCGTTGGCGAGGGCGCTCACCTCCGGGTTCGATACCTGGTCGTCTCCGGTGTAGCCATACACATAGGTGGTCAGCGGATTGCGGACCACGAAGGCGCTGCCGAGCTTCCCGTTGGCGTCCTGTTGACGCGTGAACAGGCACGCTTCGTCGCTGCACAGGTTCGGGCTCGTCGTATTGAACCCCGTGTAGGTGAACATCGCGTTCCCGGCGTCATCCATGGCGACTCCGACTTCTCCAGTCGAGGTCGATCCGCTTGCGAAGGTCTCCTGGTCCGGTTCGCCGACGGTGAACACGGTGCCAAAGGGATTCCCGGTGGCGTGGAAACGCTGAGCGCGAACCTGCGAGTTGGAGTCGTCCTCCCAGACAACGACGAAATTGCCGTAGGGGTCCGAGGCCACGCGTGGAACGGTTGCATAGCCATCCGGCGAAACGTTGAGCTCAGGCCCAACCTTCACGGGATCGGCCGCCCGTGCGGAAGTCGGCGCAAACGCGATGGTGAGCGCGACCCATCCAACTGCCAAACTCCAACGCAACCCTGCAAGATTCAGCATCCGGAATCCTCCTATCCGCAGCACCACTCCTATTCTGATCGATCTAGCGGCACTTACCTAAGATTTGGATGTCGGGGCCATGGGCTTCGCCTTGGATGAGAATTCTTGATGAATGACGGCGGATCACTGATCGTTCGCGATGTTTGCGAGGTTTTGAAGCAAGTGTTCCCGAAACCGCACTGACGGAGTGTCTCCCGCATGTACTTGCATTTCGGAAGGAACGTTGCGTCAACATCGACGCAGCCAGGTCTTCGCGGGCTCCTACAGGAAGAGTACTTCCCGGCGGGCGCCACCGTCCCAGCATCCGTTTCCGGCCAGTGCATTGAGATTCATCTGGCCGCGGAGAGCACCGACGAGTGGCGCATCCTCGACGTGGTTGTTCATCTAGCAGAGCGAGGCGAGTCGGTCGATTTGCGTCACCCTTCATTGGCGGTCTGGCGCACAGATCCACGTAGCTCTCGGACCGACGCGTCTGTGCGTTGACGCGTGGTGAAAGCGTGGCAATTGGATTCTCGGTCGGCTGCGAGCGGAGGTGGGTGTGACTCAATCCACAGAGCGACGGCCAAGGCCGCAGGTTCGTTTCTAGCAGCCGGGGCCTGTGCAGCCCAGGCTCAAGGACTCACACAGATCTCCGCAATGCGGTCCGGGAGGTCGGTTGAAGAGTCCGAAGGACGCAGTGATATCTGCGCCCGAAATCACCTGCCCGAGGTTGTCTAGATCGAATCGCGCGCAGGGAATCGTTCCCGACACGCCGCAATCGTTCCCTTCTCGACTCCGGTTGAAGGAAGCGAACAGCTCCGCCAGGTCCGTGCCGCTGACGACTTGTCCGGCGTTACTGAACTTTGCATCGCACTGGTTTCCGAAACCGTCGGCGTCGTCGTCGAGCTGGCCGCCGGTGGTCGTCTGGAAGGAATTGCGTTCGGGTGTGCCGAGACTGCCCATGCGCGGGTTGAATATCGTGCTGCAGTTGTCGCATGCATCTCCAACACCATCGCCATCGGTGTCAGTCTGGTTGTCCGCCTGGTTGGGGCCGTTGGGTACGTCTGCACAGTTGTCCGTGTTGTTCGTCACATAGCCCAGCGGTTGATCGCAGGCGGCCAGGAAGGCGTTGGGGTTTCCCAGTCCATCGTCGTCGCTGTCCTGATACCAGAGGGTGGGGACGCAGTCCGGTTCGAAGGCGACGTTCAAGGTGTAGAAATCCTCGCCATCGATACTCAGCTCCGCCACGCGAATGCGAACGGTCTCTCCCTCGGCCATCGGGTGGGCGAGCGCGGAGTCGCGGGGATTGCCTTGATCGGATCCGATGCAGGCCAAGGGTCGGTTCGCGCCGGTACCAGAGATGAAATCGTCGTTGCACGCAAGCTCCGGTGCGCCATCGGGACCGCAGTCCTGCGGGGAATGAAGCGATAGCACCGTATCGGCACCGAGGTCGACGCCCTCGAACGCATCGTGCGTACCGCAGGTATCCACCAGGAGTGTCCCGGCCTCCGGTGCCGTGAAGAGCCACCAACTGTCGTTCCCCGCGGACGGGGCACAGGCCGAAGAGCCTTCGGTGTTGGTACCCGCGAAGCTCAAGAAGAACGAACCCTCGCCGATCACGGTCGGGGAGTCGCAATCGTCGTTCACCGGTTGGAGGCAGCGGCGGATGAAAAAGTCGTCCCCACTGCTTCCACCGAAACGAGACACCCGGACCAACACCTCTTCGCCCGCGGTCACGTCGTGCACCGAGATCGAGTCTCGTACCAGGGGCAGGTCCGTACAAGGGCAACTACTGGGCGGAGTAACGTTCTTGTCGTCGTTGCAACTATCAAGGTGCTCATCGATCGCATCCGGGAATGGATACTGGGAAACCACGGTATCGGTTCCGAAGGTATCGTGGCTTCCGCATGTGAGAATAAAGAGTGTGCCATCGAACTCTGCTTGGGTGTGAAACCAGACATCCGCTTCGAGGCTCGATAGTCCGCAGGTTGCATCTCCGTCGTTCGTCGCGTACTCGAGCGAAGACACGATCGTCTCCGCACTGGGCAAGAGCTCTGCGTTCGGGAATAGATCATTGTTCGGGGGCGGTGGCGGTGTCGAAGCCACGTTGACGAGGGACCGGAAAATCCCCCCGCTCGAAAAATTACTGTCGTAGTAGATGGAGAAGCTACTCGATGTAGGACCGGTGCTCAGCGCCAACGCGGGATTTTGGTCAGTGGCCAGGTCGATCGCTGCGTCGTCATAGATTTTCTGGGAGCCCGTCCAGTTGATTCCACCGTCGGTGCTCAGGGCCATGAAGAGATCGGAACTGGGATCACAACAGGACGTCCCCCCGTTGGTGTTCTCGAACCGCGACCAGACTACGAAGACGTTGCCTCGTCCATCGGCCATCACACGAGCGTTACGGTCCTGGCCGGTGTCGAAGGCGTCGTCCTGAACCCGCTTGGTGATCGACCAGCCCGTCAGGCCATCGATGCTATGGCTCGAGTAGATGTCGAAGTCGGTAGGGAGCCCCGACGCCTCCTGGTCTTCCCAGACCACTGTAAAGCCGTCCTTGTCGCCGGCGACAGCGGGTCGCACAGCGGTGAAGATCCCATCCGGGGCCTGGGGACAGAAGGAAACGTTCCAGGTGACTCCCGCATCTGTGCTTTGAGCGGTGAATATCGCACTACTGTTGGGACAGAACTCGACCGTGTCGGCGTGGCTACCGAATTCCCACGCAACCACCCATGTCCCATCGTAGTCGGTGGCGATGGCTGGACGGCCATCGTATCCGCAAACTATGGGGATCTGACACTTGTCTGCAGCCATGAAGGGATGGAGTAACACGGGCAAAGTCCAAGACGCACCATTGTTGGTACTTCGACTCACGAACAGGTCGATGTCGGTTTCGCTTGCGGTTCCGCCGAGACTCGGGTTGTCGCTGCGGAAGACAACGACCCAATTCCCATCGCGATCGGTCTCGAGGGTGGGGTCCCGATCGTCGCCAATATTCTGCAAGCTCGAATGTAGGATCGCGGGCGTGGTCCAGTTGACCCCGTTATCGCTGCTACGCGAGAACATGATGTCTGCGAACGCGGATATGTCTGTATCTTGGGCCCAAACCGCAACCCAATTGCCCTGCTGGTCCGTGGCGATGTCGGGCGTAGCATCGAGGCTGGCGGTTGGCGCGAAGGGCGCCGTGACCCAGGTGTTTCCTCCGCCGTCGTTGCGGGCGTGAAAGATATCCCCACCAGCGGCCCAGACGACGACTTTGATCCCGAGATCCCCGTGACTGGCCTGCGGATCCGAGTCGTCACCGATCCGGTCGACCAATGAGGGGGCACCAATAAAGTCCGCGCCGATGTCTGCGAACGCCGGGGAGGGCCGAACCGACGCGACGAGCAGAATGGAGAAAATGATCCGCACCAGCGCGGGTCGACAGGAACTCCGCACAGTCTTGTCCCCTCCAGAACGAAATGCGAAAGCGTGGCCAGTCTATAAGAAAACCGCCTCAATCAGAGATAAATCGAGGCTCAAGGGCAGACGAGATCGTTTCCGCACAGACTGGGGGCGAGAATCTGGCCGCCGGCTAGGTTGGTGTCGGTGCCGGAGATGGTGTTTTCTCCCTGCGCGCCGTCGTCCGCGAGGAGCATCCCGACTTCGGTCTCGGTCACGGTGTTTCCCATGATTCGCGCTGCACCTGAAACAATAATCCCACCGAAGGTGTTTCCCTGGCAGGTGCTGTCGATCACCTGGCCGTGATGTCCAGCAATGCCCAATTTTGCGTTGTTGTGGCTTGCCACACCGCGGACCAGCACAATGGCATCGCTGTCCGCTAATAATCCCGAATCGGTGTTGTCGGAAGTGGTGACGTCGAAGGCCGCGATACTGTCGCCCGTCAGATTGATGCCGTCATCGTCGCTCTTCGAGACGCCGGTGCGGCGCAAGAGTACGCTGGTAGCGCTTGTGATTCCGTGGGTGGGTGACTCCGAGACGAAGGAATCCACAACCACACCGTGGCTGGAAATGACGCCCCCGTTGACAACTCGGGTATTGGCGATGACGGAACAGGCTGGGCTCTTGATGTCCCAACTCTCCATCGATACGTCCGAGAGGGCCCCCGCCGCTGCCACGAAAAAGGTAGCCCTGAAGCTGCCCTCAACGGGAGCTTTGAATCGAACGCCATCCAGGACTACCCCGTGTTGGCCCTCCCAGTTTCCGGCAGCGCCGGCGTGCTCGATTTGAACCTCATGGAGCAACAGTGCACCGTGCACCACGCGAAGTCTGCAACTGGTGCACAAGACTCCAGCCTCGAAGCCAGGACCTCCGGTGTCGAGCCCCGAGGGTACTTGGGCCTGAGCAAAGCGGAGATTGCGTCCGACGATCACACCGGCTGTCGGGGTGCGCGACTGAACGGAGGATCCAAACCCCTGGATGCGCCCGTTGCTGATGCGCAGCGCGTCTTCGAGATACGCCACCCCAATCGTGTTGGCGACGTCGTGTGCGCTGCATCCCTGGTCCAAGCAGATGTTGCGAAGCGTGAAGCCCCCCAGGTCAATGGAGACTCCCGAGGAGCGAACGAAAATGGCGACGCCCGGTCCGGCCTCGTCGGGGCTGATAGCCGCATCGATGTCCCCCGTGAGGCGGTAGCTGCCGGGTCCGTCGATGGTGATCGGGAAGCCGGGCGAGTCGCCTGGCAGACAACCCGTCTGCGTCGCGCAGGCGAAGCTAAGCTGGACTGCGCCTTGAGAGCCGGCTGCAACGCGAACTCCGCCCCCGAGGAGCGAGAGCGCGAACACGAGGGTCAGTGTTTGTTTACGGACAGGTGACATTGGTCCCACACAAATTCGTTCCCATCGAGACTCCCAAAAGAGTCTCGCCGTCTCCATTTCCAGAACTAACGTTCTCCTCGAAGCCGGTGTTGTCCTGCATGCGCAGGCCGACGCGCGTATTGTCTCGACTGGTGTTTCCCAGCACACGACTCCGTCCATTGACCGAGACGCCGTGCCCTTTGTTCTCGGAAGTCGCATTGTTAGAGACATTGCTTGCGTCGTTGGCGAAAATGCCGTCGCCGCCATTCTCCCGAGAAGTATTCCCGCGCACAAGGGAACCCGCATCGGCGAAGACGCCATCTTCGGTGTTGCCGTAGGTGACATTCCGCACGACGAGGGACTGGGCCCCGGTGCGAATGCCATCTCTGCCGTTTCCGTTTGCGAGGTTGTCAGCCAGCAGGCTGCCGTCCACTGCCTGGATCCCGTCGAGCCCGTTTCCGTGCGATATGTTTCGAACCAGCACGGCCGCGACCGTGTTGAGGAGGATTCCCGAAGTTCCATTTTCCCGAGCGACGTTACTGACGACCACAGCGGCGCCATCCAGGGCCAGGCCCTCCACGATGTTGTCTACCAGTTGGTTGTCGTAAATCACGCCGGCGGACCCCAAGAGGATTCCCGTCCTGTTCTGGCTAGACACGTTGCCCGCTACCAGTCCCCCCACTCCGACCATGAATCCTGTGAGGTGGTTGAGTCGTGCTTCGCAGTCAAAGATCATTCCATCCTCGACGAAACCAAGACCCACCGCACCGTTCCTGAGGAACGAAGACTCCCTGACCGTGCCGCTCCCCAGGGTGGCGCCGTTCGCGCCGTTTGCGTGGACGGCAACGTGCTCCACGCGCTGTTCAGCGCCGGGTAGGTGGATTCCAATCCCAGCCAGCTGACGGAGGGTTCCGTTCAGGACGGTCACGTGGTCGGCGTCGTTGTCGCCGTGAATTCCAGCCCCACTTCCCTGGGGTGCGCAGGGCGGGCCCCCGCTACAGGATCCGGAGATGTGGAACCCACTCAAGTCCAACCACACGAGGGAAGTCTGGATCTGAATCACATCGAGATTCGGGTCCGTTTGAACCAGGTTGCCGGTCAGCAGGTAGGAACCCTCGGTTGATATCGTGACGGGGAGTCCCGGTGCGTCCCCGGCGAAACACCCCGTTGCCGCGCACGCAGCATTGATCCCCAACGGTCCGCCGGCATGGACCACGGTGGCAACGAACCCAACGATCGAGACGAGGATGGCTTTCGCAGCGTGTCTCAGGGGCACGTGACGTTCCCTCCGCACACATTCGTCCCCATAGAGACGCCGGAAAAGGTCTCGGCGGTTCCGTTGCCGTTGGAATTGTTCTCCGCGTACCCGACCGAAGCGTTGAGTCCTAGGCCGAAGCGGTCGTTGTTCACGGTGACGTTTCCGAAGGCCCGGCCGGCTCCTCCCACGGTAATTCCGTCTACCTGGTTGTCGTTGCTGACGTTGTCCGCGATCTCGGCACCGGCACCGGTGGATATCCCGCTCAGCGTACTCCGTGTCACGAGGTTGGATCGGACCTGACACCCATCGCCGGCGGAAATCCCCGTGGAGCCGCTCGCTCTCACCAGGCATTCGAGCACAGCGCTGCCGTCGCCCACCGAAATTCCCCGTCCTGTGTTCAGGTCCGAGAAGTTTCCCTCCACGCGCGAACCCGCGCCGGCCTTGATGCCATCGCCCTGATTGGAGCAAGTCGCGTTGTCGACCAGCTGGGCGTTGGCGCCCAGGTCGATTCCACCGGTCTGGTTCCTGTACACCGCGTTGCGCTCAACGGAAATCAGTGAGCCGACATTCAATGTGACGGTGATGGGAGAGCGAATCCCCTTGAGGCTGTTGTCGGAAATCGAGTTGCCAATGATTTTTGCGCCGCGCTGGGTTTCGATTCCGTGGCCGCCGTTTTTTTGTATCAAATTGGAGCGCACGATCAGCTCGCCTACTGGCGGTGTCGAGTTGTCGAGGAATACGCCCGTGCCGCCGTTGCGAAGGATCATGTTGTGCTCGACGATGCCACCGGTGACGATCGCGATTCCGAGCCCGGTGTTCTTTTGAATCAGCGAGCGTTGGATGTGGCCGCTGTAAATCTGCACGCCGCGCTGATTCCGCTCGATGATGAGGTCTTCGATGTGCGCGGTTTCGATCAGGTTGATGCCATTTCCCTTGAAGTTGACGATGGTTCCGTTGCGTACGGTGCTATCGCTCAGTCCGATGACGCCGTTTCCGCCGGCGGTGACCCCTCCGCAGTTCGCCGGGGGCGTGCACGGTCCCGAGATCTGGAATCCGCCGAGGTCGATCACAACTCCGTGCACACTAATCGCGATGGCATCGAGGTCGGGATTTTCAACCTGGAGGTTGCTGGTGAGCCGGTAACTGCCCGGTTGGCTCAGATTGATGGGGAAACCCGCAAAGTCCGTCGGGGTACAACCAGATTCCGCGCACGCTTGGCTGAGTTCCACGACTCCCGTCGCTCCGAGAGCGCGGGGCGCCAGGCCGAAGACGAGGCAAAGCGACAACAGCGTGTGCGAAAGCCTCACGGACACAGGGCGCCTCCGCACAGGTTGGGACTCCAGGGCGCTCCGCTCGAGACGTTTCCCTCCCCGTTGTCCGAGAGGACGTTTTCCCCGTAACCCACGTTGGATTGCAAGCGCAGTCCATTGCGGGTGTTGTCGACGGAGACATTGCCTACGACACGGCTCGGTCCGTTGACCGAGATCCCGTGGCCGGTGTTGTTCTGGGTAACATTCCCATACACGTTGCTGTTCGCATTGGCGAAAATACCGTCGCCCGTGTTCGCGCTGGAAAGATTGTCCCCGATCTGGCTCCCCAATAGGCCGCGAATTCCGCCGATACCGGCTCCGCGGGTGATGTTGTTGTGGATCGCGCAACGGTCCGCGCATTGGATGCCGATTCCCGCGGGAGAAGTCACGATGTTTCCCTGGACGCGCGCACCGTCGGCTATCCGTAGACCGTTGAGGGACGAGGTGAACTCGATCCAGTTCTCGACGACCTGGGAGTTTTGGGAATTCAATGAAATGCCCAAAGGTGCCTCGATGTAGCAGTGCCGGATTGCGCCAGTCTCCGCACTCATCCGTTGTCCGCCCCCTCGAACTAGCGTGCGACTCATGTCCAGGTTCGCGCCCCCGACCTGATTCTGTTGAGCTGATGAAATCAGCGAGTCACGGATTCGGACTCGTCCCTCAGCGAGAGTCCCGCCAATAAGCATTCCGGCGGTGTTGTCGATCGCGCGGCTTCGAACAATGTCTCCGCCCCGAGGAAGAAGAAATCCGATGTTCCCGCGGATCGCCGAGGAGTCCTCCACTGTTCCTTGCCGCGCCCAGATGCCGACGATCGAGCTATCGATGGCGGTGATGCGTTCGATGCGGGCATCATCGTGGAGAAAGACCGCGTAGGTGAAGCCTCGAATCGTTCCGTTGCGCACGCTGGTTCGCAGTGCCCCGTTGACTTCGTCGCTGCCTTGAATCCCCTTCCCGCCACTACTGCCGCAGGGTTGCTGGCAGCTGCCTGGTCCGGTGATGATGAAGCCCTGAAGGTTGATGTCCACGTCGTCGGCCGAGATCTGGATGACCGCGACATTCTCGAAATCCGCTTTCAAGAGATTTCCAACCAGCTGGTAGGCACCGGGTGCGTCGATCTCGATGGGGTAGCCCGGCGCGTCCCCAGGGAAGCAACCCACGGCCACACAAGCTTGACTGATCTCGAAAACTCCGGGGGCAGCGAGGCTGGGCGCCGCGAGCAGCAGCGCCAACCCGAAACCCAAGCTCGAGGATGCAGAAACTCGACCCAACACGTAACTCTCCCGAAAGTGTAGGCACTATACCATGACTCTCCGCATTCAATTCAACGCTCTGGCCATGCTGCATCGCTTGGTAAGGGCACAGCCGGAGACCGCTGCGGGCGGTCGAGGGCCGCGAAGCGACATTCTTGCGAAAACGAACTAGCGATGATGCGCGCCTCAGCGCACGCCGCGTCCGAGGACCTGGCTCAAGGGCAACACTTGGATTTGCGTTTCGTGGAGTAGCTTCATTGCGCGCGCGAAATCCGCGACGCGGTATTCCGTCTCGCGAGCCGGTTCGTGTTCTACGAGAAAGTGGAACATCAAGATGATCCAGTGGCGGTGTTGGATTGCGCTTCGTGCCCATTCGGCGATCTCTTCCGGGTGGGTGGTGGACAGGACGTTCATGACGCGCAGGCGATGGAGATCCCCTGGCGGAAGGGTCTCGGGGCCGCCGCCCGCGAGGCGCGCCGTATGGAATCGTTTCCGCACGAGGGGCAGGACGTTCCGCGTGTCATGTTTCCCCATAGGATAGGCGAGGTGGCGAGCCCCTTCCGAGAATCCCCAGCCTCCCAGGGTGTTTTGAACGCCCGTCAGTACTGCGGAGAGTTCCTCCGGTTCGAACCCCGTGAGGGCATCGACGTGGTGCGCGCCGATGTCCCATCCGTATTCCGTTCCGAGTCGATGCACCTCGCTGGATGTCATGTAGCCCGTGTCGCCGATCTCGTCGGGGGCCACGTAGGCGATGCCTCGAAACCCGTAACGCGCCATGGCGGGCGCGGCGATCTGGAAGTGTTCGTCATAGCCATCGTCGAAGGCGATGGTTGCGAGCCCCTGGGACTCGGAGGGAGTGGAATCGATTTGGGACCAGTCTACGACGGCGGGACCGGTAGCGTTGTCCCGCACCAGCCAGCGCAGCGAGCGGATGGTTGCGCGATCCGGGTTCCCGTGGATGCGTGCGGCACCGAATCCAAAGGTGACGACGTGCCAGCCACCGGTGGGTAGGACCGAATACGCGGGATCCGCGAAGGTGGGTAGGGAGAAGGCGAAGTAGTCGTTCCCGGATTCGCCCGACACCAGGTGGACCTCCATGGCGAACAATGTACCGGCGTCCCGGACGCGCAAGCGAAGCTCGATGAATCGATCCGTCAGGTCGACGGGATCCAGGAAGGGGCGGGCGCTGCCCGCCCGAAGGAGCGATCCCTTCCCGTCGGTGGTCGCGCGCACGAAGGTGGCTGGCTCTTCGGCGAGCACTCGTACCTTCGCAGCGGGCGAGAGTGGAACAATCGTTTGTGGGAAACCGGCTTCGAAGGCCGCGACGGTTCGGGAAGACACCAACGCCACCGCGAGAACCGCCGCGGCGAGTTGCTTCATCCGTTATCGACTTCCGGCTCGGCCGGCTCGGCTTCCGGGTAGTAGCGTCGGAAGAACACCAGCTCGTCGCTGCGACTCACGCGGCGCTTGCGCTCGCGGAGTCGGAAGACGAGATAGGAGAGAAACGCAAGTACGATGGTGGCGGTCGTCGCCACCAGAATTGCGCTCGAAAGATACGGAAGCACGTCGAGGTCCATCTTAGATCCTTCCCAATCGTTGAAGCTTTCCCCAGCTCATGCGAACGCGGAACAGTTCCTCGGCCGACGCCAGGAGCTTCGCGACATCGATCGTGGGGGCGAAGAAGAGTCGATACAGCACGGCATACGGGACCAGCGATAGCTCTTCCTCTTCGGAAACCACGCAGTAGATCGAGGCAGCCAGGTCGAGCAGCGTCAATTGCGTGAACCAGATCACGAGCGGAAGCGCGGTTCCGTGGGTGTAGGAGATGTAGAGGAACAGTCCGTGGCCGAAGCAGTTCATGGCGGGCCACAGGACGCCCTCGAACAACATGTACCAGAGGGTAAAGCCGAGCGACTTACTGCAGCGCGGGTCCACCAACGCGCGGCGATGCTTGCGAACCGCCTGGAGAATTCCGCGCGTCCAGCGGTAGCGTTGCTTGAGGAGGTCTTGAAGAGATTCGGGGGCTTCCGTGTACGCGATGGCGCCCGGTTCGTACGTCACCAGCCAACGATGGGCGATCAAGGACAGCGTGATATCGCAATCCTCTGCGAACGTGTCCGTCGCATAGCCGCCGACCTCGAGGATCGCGCGCCGGCGGAACAGCCCAATGGGGCCGGGGACAATGTTCACAGCGCGAAAGAAGGCCTGGGCCTTGCGCACCAGGTTCAGACCCTGCACGTATTCGAGGGCCTGAAGGCGGCTCAGCAGGTTTCTACGGTTCACGACCTTTACGTTTCCCGCCACGGCCCCGACGTGTGGGTCTTCCATGTGGCCGAGCGCCCTGCGCAGGGTTTGGGGATCCAAGGTCGAGTCGGCATCCACGCAGAGAACGAACTCGCCGCGGGCTGCGTTCACACCGGTGTTCAGGGCGTGGGCTTTGCCCGCATTGGGTTGCCGGATCACCCGTACCGTCACCCCACCACGGGTGCCCTCGAATCGTTTGGATTTGACGAACGTATCGTCGCTCGACCCGTCGTCGATGACGATGACCTCGTAGCGCGGGTAGTTGAGGTGCATGAGGGAGCGGATGGAGGCTTCGACCACCTCGCCTTCGTTGTAGGCGGGGACCAGAACCGAGACGAACGGGGCGAATCCCGAGACTTCGGTGGTGCAGGCCTCGAGCTGGGCCAGGTAGGAGAACCAGAGCAAGATCACGTAGCGCAGGATCAGGAGCAACAAGAAGCCCAGCAGGACCAACATCGAAATCTCGAGGAACGGGCCGGAAACGCTGAACCGCACTCGGATCAGGGTTTCGTACAGCGCGTAGGAGAATGCGAACAGCACGAGGGCCACGATCAAGAGGGTGGCGCTGTATCCGAACCGCGTGCGCACCGCCATCAGAAACTCCGCGCCATGCTGAGCTCGAAGCGTGTCAACTTGTAGCGGATGGCCCGCTGCGAAATGCTGTGAACCGCGCTTAGCTGCGCGTCCCACGCTGCGCGTTGCCACCCCAGGAGGAAAGACGCGCTCAAGCTCGGGCCTTGGCTGCCGTCACCATCCTGGCGAATCTTTCCGTAGCCGCCGCCCGCCTCCGCGCGGGTTCGGAACCCGCCCGGCAGCTTCAACCCGTAGGCAATCGCTGCGAGGGACGACACATCCAGATCGGGATCGTAGTAGAGGGTGGAATTGTGGGTGTTCGTGGCGGCGCTGGTGTCGAGGCGGAGCCTCAGGTCGTGAGCCTCGAGCAAGCGGAAGCTCAGCGACCCGTACCCGCTGTAGCGGGAGTTGTCGTCGCTGCGGCGCATCCATTCCGTCGTCGCGAACGCTTCGACCCGACCCAAATCTCTCCAGTAGGACACGCCGAGGTGTGCTGCGTGAATTCCCGCGAGGAGTGCCTCGTAGCTGTCGGTGGCGTCGAAGCCGTCGCGTCGGCCCGCCAGAATCGAGATCGAGCCACCGGACGCGGGCCGATAGGTCAGGCGGGAGTCCGCGAGCCAGCGGTCTGGCGCGTTCCTCCAGTGTTTGTGCGTTACGCCGAAGGCGCCGGTCCAGCGTTCGCTCAAGCTCCGCTCGAACCCGATGCGCGCTTCACGACCGCGGTCGCTGCGAACTTCGTTCAGGCCGCTCACGGGATCCGGTACGGAGCCGCGGGCGATGAGCTGGTAGAGGCCGAATTGGATCCGCGTTCGCAGGTCCAGGAACGTGTCCGCGCTACCCCCGAAACGGCTGGCGTCGTATCCCTCGCTGTCTCCGCGATAGTGACCGGCTGCGTTGGCCCGGGGTCGGAACCCAGCGCGCAGTTCGCGCCATTCCGCGCGGGCCGCGTCGTCTTCTTCCAGGTCGAGTGCCCGGCGGTAGTTCTCATCGGCGGGTTGGGGCCGACCGGCCCAACGGTGGACGCGCGCGAGTCCGCGTAAGGCGCGGGCGTTGTCGGGATCCCGCTCGAGAATGGCGTCGAAGGCGCGTCGCGCTTCGTCGAGGCGGCCCGCCCAGGAGAGCACCTCGGCCCGCTCGATTTCGACACCCGGGACGTGCAGGATCTGTTGGTATTCGTCGATCGCCGCGTCGAGTTGGCCGCTCCAGGAAAGGGCGCGGGCCAAGCGTTGGCGAACGTGAGCGTCTTGCGGGTGTTCCGCGAGGTATGCGCGGTAGAGTTGCGCGGCCCGCTCGAGCCCGCTCGAATCGCCCAGTAGCGCGTCGGCCTGGGTGACGCGCGAATCCACCTCCGACGCCCCGGCGGAGGGCGCGATGGACGTCAGCGCGAGGACGGCCCACAGGCATACCAGGGCCAACCGCGTCATGGGGTCAGGGACCGGGTCCAGTCCTGGAGATCCTTGAACAGCATGGCCCAGCTTTCGGGATCGCTTTGGCCATCGAAGTCGACCTCGGCGCACGAAAGCGTTTCGGGGTTGCCGCCCAGTTGGTTGAAAAATTCCGTCAGACGATTCAGTGCCCGCGCGACGTTCGAACCCGCGGCACCCGCCAACAGGATGAGCGCGCGCGAGTCGGATACGAGATAGAAGCCGTCTTCCAGACGCAGGTTCTCGACCCCTGCCGTGGCCAAACGGTCGAGGTTTTCTGCGTCGCTGGATTCCACAGCGACCACCGACCATTCGAATCCCATTCGTTGCGCAAGTTCCTTGGCGCGCTGGGCCCGGAACTGAAACTCGTCCGCGGCGAGTACGCGGCGATCCGCCTCTCTTCCCTCCGGTCCCATGAGAGACGAGACGTCGAGCTGGCCGGCGGGCGGAGCCGGGAGGCGCAGCAGCGTATCGACCTTCTGCAGCAGTTCGACTCGTTTGAAGGGCTTCGCCAGAGTGTCACTTCCCCCCAGCAGGATCGGACGGACCCGGTCCCGCGGTCGGTCCATGCGAGCGGAGACGACCAGCACCGGTAGCCAGGGCGCCTTCCGGAGGGCGCGCAGTACGTCGTAGCCCGAGATGCGGGGCATTCCGAGGTCGAGGATGATGAGGTCGGGTCGCTCGGCCAAGAGTCGCGCCAGGGCTTCGCCGCCATCTTCGACGAACGTGACCTGGTAGGCGTTGCCGAGCCAGCGTCGGTAGAGGGCCACGATGTCGTCGTCATCTTCGACGATCAGGATGGACGGGATGGAAGGCTTGGCAACGGCCGCAGGTTCCGGTTCGGGTCCGGAGTCGGTCGTTTGCGATTCCGGACTCGCGGGCGGAGCGCTCGTCAGCAGCGCGCCCGCCTCGCCGATCTCGAAGAACTGGCAACGAATGGCCGGACTTGCGGTCCGGGTTTTCTCGACGCAGAACCGCCGCAGTCCGCTGTCATCCCGCTCGAGCTTCACGTAGGCGCCGCAGCAATCGAGCAGCACGCGCCGCAGGCCGGGCACGATCTCGAGCAGGTCCGCGTCCACGGTCGCCAGGATGTTCGAGTCCGAAAACTCCGCAAAGAGATCGCGAACCAGGCTTCGCAGCGGAGAATCGTCGACGAGTTCGGCGCAATAGATGCTGAGCGGGTCCAGAACCAGGACTTGCGAAGTACCCGCGGCAAGCCGCAACGCCGCGATGAAGGCATCGGATCCGAGTGTGCGCAGGTTGGCGGCGGCGCACTCATCGGATTCGAGGAGGATCAGCGTTTCGTCGCGGAGGGAGCGTTCCAGGTCGAAGCCCAGATCGGCGGCCTGGCGAAGCAGCAGATCCGGTGGCTCAGACGTGAGGAAGGTAACGGTCTGGCCCTGTCGAAGGGCGGAGCCGGCCGCGCTGAGCGCGAGTACTGAACGCCCCGTGCCCGAGGCACCCTCGACCACCAAGGGGAGGCCGGGCGCAAGCCCGCCCAAGGTCCGATCGATCAGTTCCAAGCCGCACGGCTGCACGAATCCAGACTCCACGTGTGCCCTGGGCACATTCGAGTAGAGCCCCCCCACCCTTTATTCGGGTCTGCGGACGCGCGGCTTAACGCACCTGGGCCGGCGGCCCAGCCCGCAACGCTTGGGGATCAAGACCGGCTCAGGGAAATCCCCTAGAGGTCGTCCGTCATTCGATCTCCGCGGCTTTGCGCCACCCAGCGGAACTTGAGAAATGTCCGGATCGCGTGCGCTCGGAACGCGATATGGCAGTCGGCGCCGTGCGCCGGGAGCGCCTGGCCGCAACCGAGACTTTGTCGGCACCGGTTAGAGGCAAGCCGGTCCCACGCACTCCAGGGGACAGCCGTCGCATTTCGGTCCCGGGAGCGAGTTGAAGAGTTGATAGCTTCGGCTGAGGTCGCCGGCGCTGATGAACTGGCCCCGGTTGTCGAGGTCGAACTCCGCGCAGGCTCGGGATCCGCTGGATCCACAGTTCGAAGCGGCGCGTTGGCGGTTGAAGGACTGCGTGATTTCCGCGAGGTCGAGCCCTCCAACGGATTGGCCGCCTATGGTGAACTTGGCGTCGCAGTGATTGCCGAAGCCATCCGCGTCGTCGTCGAGTTGCCCACCCGTAGCAGTTTGAAAGGGAAGCTGTACCGGGCTCCCATTTTCTCCGAGGCGCGGGTTTCGGAACTGGATGCAGTTGTCGCAGACGTCGCCGACATCGTCGCCGTCTGTATCGAGCTGGATGTCGTTCCCCGCCAGGGGGCCGTTGGCGACTGTGGGGCAGTTGTCGCTTCCGTCCGGGACTCCGTCTCCATCGCTGTCCGGTCCCGCCGCCATCCGCAAGTCCGCCTCGTGGGACTGAGCACTGAAGCGACGCCACGGGCCGTGGGCGGGCGTAACCGACGGGCGTGCAAACACGCCGTTGTCATAGTGGAGACGCGCTCGCCAACGGTACAACGTATCGGGTGTGAGCCCGTCGACGGTCGCCTCGAGTACCGGGAACGGTTGGGCGGGCCCAATGGGACTCGCCGGCGTCACGGCCTGCGCGCACTCCGCCTGGGTGTCGATCGTAAATGGAACGCCCAACGGGCAGGCTTCGACTTCCAACCGAACTCCACCGCGACCGCTTGGAAGACTTCCCAGCGCTGAAACGTGGATCGCGTCTTCTGAACCGGACCGCCCCCAAGGCGTGACGGGAACTTGCCCGCCTGCATCGCGAAGTTGGCGTGCGCCGAAGGCGCGCCCGGAGCCGTTTCCGTGGAAGAGGAAAGCCGCCCCTTCGTCGTTTTCCCCATCGTCATACTTTGGGGCTCCTGCAAGCAGGTCCGCAAATCCATCTCCGTTCACGTCCCCAGCGCCCGCAATGCTGTACCCCAATAGTGCCAGCTCCTGGTTACCGCGAATCTGCGTTGCTGCGCTCGCGGGCGTTCCATCGGAAAGCCCGAAACCCGGCACCGGTCGAAACACGAAAACGGATCCCTCTCGGTCGTGCTGGGTGGTATAGCGCGGGGCGCCAACGGCTACGTCCGAGACGCCGCCGGCATCGAAACCGAAAATGCTGTGCCCACCCGCATCGCCAATTCCCGCCACGCTCCAACCGAAGGACGAGAGGGGTTGATCCGAGATGAACTTCGCCGCCGCTGTCGCAGGCGTTCGTCCCGCGAGGCCTCCCTCGCTGCCCTCGAATACGAACGCCCCGCCCGCGAACACATGGGTGTCCGTGTATTGGGGAGCGCCAACAATCACATCTCCGAAGCCGTCTCCGCTCGTATCCCCGGCAGAATCGACGGAGTACCCAAAGAGTGCACCCGCGTCGTCGGATTCGAGGAACGCCGCTGCCTCGGCGGGTGTTCGGCCGATCAATCCTGTCGGGCTACCGTGGAACACGAACGCTGCGCCTTCGTTCTCCTGACCGTTGCTGAAAGCCGGTGCTCCGACGATGAGCTCGGCGTACCCATCCGAGTCGACATCTCCTGCGCCCGCTAGTGCGTGTCCGAGTTGAGCGCCGGATTGACCGGGTTCGATCTTTACGTCCGCGTTCGATGGCGCGCCATGGGGGATCCCGGACGCGTCCCCGTAGAACACAAACGCCGCGCCTTCACCGTCGTGGTCCGGCGCGCCGATGGCAATCTCCGAGAGTCCATCTCCATTGGTATCCCCCAACCCCGCGACACTGTGGCCGAAGGACGCCGAGGGTTGGGTGCCGACGATCCGCGTGCCGGCGTCCGATGCGCCTTGTGCCGAGATCCCTTGAGCGGTGCCATTGCCGTAGAATACGAACGCTGCGCCCGTCGGGGCCGGTGGAAACAGCGCGACATTCAGAAACGTCGGAGCGCCGACGATCACCTCGCCATAACCATCCCCGTTGATGTCGCCCGCACCCGCCACGCTGGCACCCATTTGGGCGTTGGTGTTGTTGCCCTCGATCTGCGCCGCCAAGAGCGGCCCCCCGGCGGCACCCACATAGAAGAACGCAGCGCCTTCGCCAGCCACGCCACCATCGAATTGAGGGGCGCCCAGGATCACGTCCCAAAAGCCATCGCCGTTCACGTCCCCCGCACCCGCGACGCTGGTGCCGAGTTCCGCATCCTGTTGGTTCGTCGAGAAATGACGATCGGCGGCATCTGCGGTCGTGTCCGGGATCCCCGTCGAACCGCCGTAGTAGACGAACGCGGTGCCCTCATCGGTTCGTACCGAGTCGTAGTACGGAGCACCGACGATCACTTCGGCGTAGCCGTCGCCGTTCATGTCCCCCGCGCCGGCCACGGTAACGCCGAGGTTGGCGCCCGCTTCGTCGCCAACGATGCGCGCATCGGCGGTCGCCGCGGAACCCGAACCGACGCCGACTGCGCTTCCGAAGAACACGTACGCGGATCCAGCGACTTCATCGCCATCATCGTAGAACCGTTCTCCCACGATGACGTCCGCAAACCCATCGCCATTCACATCCCCGGCTCCCGCGACGCTGGCGCCGACGTCGCGCAAACGGCCGTTGGCGTTGGCGGGATTAGCATTCGTGATTCCGCCCGGCTGTCCGTGGAACACGTAGGCGCGCCCGGAAAAACGCGAAGCCGGCGGGGCCTCGGGTTCTGCAACCTCGCCGACTATGACATCCGCGTAGCCGTCCCCGTTGACATCCCCGGCGCCGTCCAGGCTGTTCCCCAGCTTGACGCCGGCTTGCTGGGAGACAATCATTCCGTCCGCATTCGCGGGCGAGCGATCGCCCACGCCACCCAACATGCCGTGAAGCAAGAACGCTGCGCCCTCATCGACGAGCGGCGCATCGTAAAGCGGCGCACCGATCAAGACATCCGCGCCCCCGTCGCCGTTCACGTCCCCGGCTCCCGCCACGCTCCAGCCCACGTTCGCGCCGGCCTGGTCGGACACGAACCTCCCGTCGGCGTCGAGATCGGTGACGGGCGGACCGATACCCTGGGCACCCCCGTGGAATACGAACGCGGCACCGCCTGGCGAATAGAAGGGAGATCCAACGATCACATCCGAAAAACCGTCCCCGTTTACGTCACCCGCACCATCGACACTCAAACCGAAGCTCGCTCCGAGGCGACTCGAGTCCACCACGCTCGAGGGGGCCGCCCTGTCGGCGATGCCGTTGGGCCCGCCGTGGTAGACGTTTGCTCGACCGGACGCCAGGTGACCGGGGAGTCCGACGATCACGTCCGAGTAGCCGTCGCCGTTGACGTCCCCGGCTCCGGCGACGCTCTCCCCCATGTGGGCCGCGCGTTGCGAAGAGCCGAGGTGCGCGATGGCGGGTGCGCTCGTTCCCCCAAGCGACCCATCGAAAACGAAAGCCGCTCCGGTTTCGAAGGCACCATCGTCGTAACCCGGCGCGCCGACGATGACATCCGCGCGACCATCCCCGTTCACATCGCCGGCGCCATCCACACTGGCTCCAAGCTGCGAACCCGAGGGGCCCATGAAGATCGAGATGCTGCGGGATAGGTATTCATGGCGTTGGGTGCCGAAAAAAAAGTCGTCCGAACCATCGCCATTGAGATCCCCGGCCTTTCGGATACTTCCACCGAAGGGTCCCGACGGCTCATCGAGTTGGAAGTGGCCATCTGCGTTTGCCGGAGACTCGGCCTCAATCCCCTGAGGCCCACCACGAAAGACGCGCCCGTCGAAGCCTGGGTTTCCCTTCGGCGCTTCGACGAGCAAGTCGCCATAGCCATCCCCATCTATGTCAGCTATGTCAATCGCCGTCCCGAAGTCTATAGGGTCGATTCCGGTGGGGGACGCAATTCGAGTATCGGCCCCGGCCAGCCCTCCCGCAGCGAACCCTTGAGCTTTCCCGTGAAAAACAAAAACAGCATCAAAACCCACTCCCGCACTGGGCGCGCCGAGAGCGACATCATCGAATCCATCGCCGTTGACGTCCCCCGTAGCGATGTCCCATCCGATGTATCGATGCTCTGCGTCTCCAAATGCGAAAAAGGGAAGTGTCTCATGGGTGACGAACTCTGGAAATCCGGTCGGACTTCCCCAAACGATAAACGCTGCACCTCGCGCGTTGCTGCCGTCGGTAACCACTGCATAGATTGGTTGGCAGAAAACGAGATCTCCATAGCCATCGCCGTTGATGTCTCCCGCACGTTGGAATTGGGCAACCTGCAACGTTGCATCCTGGTTTCCCACAACGGTACTCGGAATCCCTCCCGGTCCTCCGTGGTAAACAGCAAGGCCAACTCCGGTACGTGCTCCCACGTCGCCATAACCATCCCCGTTTACGTCGCCAATGCCCGTGATCTCCATACGGCACCCATGGCCATCAATCCGCGTGTGCGCGGTCTCGATGCCGCCACTGGCAACGCCGTTCGACGCCCCGTGATAGATCAGCGCAAACGGATCTGGCGAACCAAAGATAAGGCAGTTAAACGGACTCGAAACGGACACGTCGTCGAAACCATCTCCATTCACGTCCCCGATGCCCCTTGCCGTTATGCCAAAGCCGAAGGAAACCTCGTGGATGGGTGTGTGGCCGGTCAGAACCGTCGCGGGCAATCCGTTGAGTCCCCTCGGACCTCCCATGAAGATGAAGACCGCTCCCATGGGCTCGAATGCCCATGCGCCCACAATCATGTCCCCATACCCATCTCCGTTGACGTCCCCCGCCGCGTCGTAGCTGAGCCCAAGTTCTGCGATCTCGAGTTTTCGGTCGAAGACCGGATCGAGTGAGAAGTCGACCGCGAGCTGAAGATCCGCGGTCGTCGTCAGGAGTGGATCAATGATGATCGGATAAGTCGCGTTTTTATCGTCTACAACAAGCTGGATCGTGTGCTCCGAAGCGACGCGGAACCGACTCTCGAGTTCCCGGCCCGAAGCATCGCGAGCCACGAGATGTCCATAATGAAGTTGGCGTCCACGCTTGCTGCTGAGTAGAACTTCATCAACGCCTGCGGATGCCCGCGCGCCGCTGACGTCCAACGCCAAGACGAGGGATCCCTCGCCTTCGCGGGGGTTCGCGTTCAGCGTAAACCCCTGCTCGAGTCCGGCATGTGTGTTGACGTACCACTCGACCAGATTGGGCCGGTGAATCTCCACCCTCCCTCGCTCACTGCGAACTTCGCCGGGGCCGACGGTTATCTGCGACGTGCCGCGCGCAATAGAAATGAGCCGAAGTGCGAGCAGCGCGTTCGCTGTCGACTCCGTCCGGCTGTGCACCTCGATACCCGCAGGTTCAAAGTACGTACGCAGATTGTGCGCTCGATTCGGCGCCTGAAGTCCAACGCCGTTGTGGCTCGCCCAGTATTCGCGCTCAGCGATGTGTTCCCGCGCCCGCAGGAGAAATTCCCGATCCACATCCGTGGTCGCGTTCGAAACTTTCTCCGCGAGACTTCCGGGGAGCGATTCGGGCGCCGCGTGAGACGGCCCCACGAGCCCCACGCATAGAAACGCGATCGCGCAGCCCAGGCTCGCTCGACTTCGGCCCATGCCTTCTCCCGCCACAACTGGCCCAACCGTCCGCCCGGGGCCATTATCACGCGATCCCAGCGAATAGAAAGGGAAAACGAGACAGAGCAGAGGCCCTTCGACCTCCCTAGCGGCGGCCAGTGCATCGGTGGATTTCGGCCCACTCCTCCCCGATTCGATGGTGCTGGCGAGAGTCGGCGCCCAATAGACAATCCCGCTCGTTCGAGTGTTGGACGAAGTCGCCCGCAACGCCATTTCGACGCCACCGCGGGAAAGAGTCGCTGGGACGGCTAGAGCTGCGCAGGCTTCGCCTAGATGGGGCAATTTCCCTTCGAAGTTGCTTGACAGGGATGGTTCACACGGATCATTTTTACGTCGGAGTTTCGCGTCCTGGCAGGGTCTGCCGGATGGAGAGATATCAGCGCTCGAAGTTGCCGAGGGGCATTCCTATGAAGTTGGGTTGGGGACAGCGAAGCGTAGCGTGCGCCCTTTGGGCGACCCTTTGCCTTGTGATCGCCGCTGCGCCCGCAGCGGCGGTCGACGGCGTGATCGAGATCAATCAAACCGTGGCCGTGGCGGGCGGGGTAACGGGAGACTTCGTGTCGGATGCACCGGGGTTTCCCGTGGTGATCCGGGTGGCGGGTAGTTACCGGCTCACCAGCAATCTCGAAGTCAGCTCCCTCGATGCGCCGGCCATCGTCATCGATACCAATGACGTCGAGATCGACTTGAACGGTTTCAGCGTGCGGGGACCCAATGTCTGCACCCCCGGCGGTTGTCCGCAAGGTATCGGGCAAGGGATCGCTCGTTTGACATCTCAGTCGAGTGGCAACCGCGTGACCTTGCGCAATGGGTCGATCGTCGGCATGGGGAGCAACGGCATCGTGCTCGAAGACGATGCGCGGATCGAGGATATGGCGGTGAGCCAATGCGGCGGAAACGGGATCACAGTTGGCGAACGTGGCCTGCTGATCCAAAACCGTGTGGGGATGAATGGATTTCAAGGTCTCTTCCTGGGTGATGAAACCCTATACGTCCGAAACGTCTTGTCCGGGCGCGGGGCGAATCGATCCGTGACGGGCGGTGTTTCGGGTGGAGGAAACGTTTGCAATGACGGGCTTTGCTCCGTGCGTGGCGAACGCCTTTACTATCTCTCGGAAGGTGCCGATTCTGGAGCGCTCGATTCGGGTTCGTGTCAAGCGGGGTACCACGTGGCCAGCTTCTCGGAACTCGCGAATCCCGCCAATCTCGTTTACGTCCCGGTGCTGGGGCGCACGCTCGCCGATTCGGGACAGGGCCCGCCGGTGGAATTCGGTTGGGTGCGCACGGGCGGGGAGGCCGCGACCGCGGGTGACGCCGGCACTGCCAACTGCGACGCCTACGACTCCAACATGGGCAACCACCTGGGAACGATCATGCGACTCAACCCGGCATGGACAACGGGCGCGGTTCAAATTTCTCCCTGGGATTCAGTCACCGAATTCTGCAACCAGCTTCACGCGGTGTGGTGTGTCCAGAACTGATTCTGGTAGGCGCGAGCGCTCGCGGCGAGCGTTGGGACTCGTCGTTGGCGCGGCGATCGGATTATCGGTCCCCGGCGCTTCGGCGATCGACGGTGTGGTGGAGATCAATCAGGAGCGAACGCTGGTCGGGGGGATCACTCCCGGGGATGCCGCGGGCTTTCCCGCGAGCCTCACGCAACCCGGTAGCTACCGCCTCACCGGGAACTTGGAGGTTCCCTCGGGTAGCGACGGCGTCACCATCGTCGCGGACGACGTGACACTGGACCTGAACGGTTTCACGGTTCGCGGCAGCAACACGAGCAGCGGATTTGGAATTGGGAAATCGCTGGCGGCTCTCGAAGGCGCGAACCGCGTGACCTTGCGCAACGGGAACGTTTCCGGACTCGAGACCGCGGTGTTCCTCGGCGAGCAATCCTACGCCGAGGGATTGCAGGTCCGCGATTGCGGCAGCATCTGTGTGCGAGTCGGAGACCAGAGTCTGGTCGTTGCCAATCGGATCGACGGGGGAGATGCGTCTTTCGGCTTGGTGCTCGGCAACGACAGTGCATTCGTGCGCAACATCCTGGTGGGCGCCTCTCCCGTGGTGGAATTGTTTGAAGCCCAAATCGGCTTTGCGTCCGGCGGCGAGAATCGATGCAGTGCCAGTAGTTGTACCGCGCGAGGCGAACGTCTGTACTACCTCACCGTCGAAGAAGTCGACGCCCAAGCGGCGCCGTCGGCGTGCTTCCTGGGGTTCCACATGGCATCTTTCTTCGAGATCGCCAACTTCTCCTCCGTTCAGTACTTCGAAAACGAATTCTTCGCCGAGTCCCAGGCGGACGCCGGAAGTGGTCCGCCCGCACTCGCGGGTTGGATCCGAACCGGCCGTCCGTTCCTCGCCGTCGGGCAGGCGGGAAGCGCAAACTGCGGAGCCTACAGCTCGAATTCTGCGGACCACCAAGGGACCGTTGCAAACCCTGCGCGCAATTGGGCTCCCAACGGCGTTTCGTCGTCGCCTTGGGAAACTCGAACTGAAGCGTGCAATGAGCCACAGCGGGTGTGGTGTGTGCAGGACTGAGACGCGACGAATGCGCCACCTCGTCAAACTAGCGGTGTTGATCCTGCTGATGGCCGCACCTCGCGCGGGCGCCATCGATGGCGTCGTAGAAATCAACCAGGCTTCCGCACTTGCGGGCGGCGTTACGAGCGGAGACCTACCGGGCTTTCCCGTCACGCTGTCGGAATCGGGAAGCTATCGCCTTACGGGACATTTGCAGGTATCCGTGGGAAAAGATGGAATCAACGTCGCAGCGGATGACGTGTGGTTGGATCTGAATGGTTTCTCGGTCCTCGGTCCCAACACCGGAACCGGTATTGGGATTGGACTCGCTACCTTTGCCCCCCTCGAAGAGAGCCCCAACCGCGTCACTCTGCGCAATGGAGAGGTGATGGGCATGGGGATTGGCGTCGCTCTGGGCGATGACGCGCTCTTGGAGAACATGGCTCTCATCAACTGCGCGAACGCTGGAGCGATCCTCGGCGCTCGGAGTCTTCTGCTTTCGAATCGTTCGGCAGGGTCATGTGTGGTACGCGTCGGAGCCGACAGCTATTTCGCTGACAATGTTTTCGCGGCGGTCTTCTCTTTCATCGGGGGCAGGACTGGAATACCCGCCGGCGGTTCCAATTTCTGCGCCGACGGAGGTTGCTCGCCGCGAGCCGCGCGCTTCTACTATCTCACGGCGAACGCGACCTACGACGGTGCTGAGGCGGCGAACGCGTGTCGCAGCGGTTTTCACATGGCGTCGCTGTTCGAGATTTCGAGCCCCGGGGACCTGGAGTACCGGAGGCTGTTTGGCATCGGCCTGTCCTTGGCGGATTCGGGTGAAGGTGCGCCGGCCGAATCCGGCTGGGTCCGAACGGGGCAGAGCGCGTATCTCGGCAATTGTCAGGGTTTTACGTCGAATTCGAACGCGGACCAGGGCGTGATCGTGAAGCTGCATTCGAATTGGAGCGGTGGGTCCCGAACGATTTCCCCTTGGCAACCCGATAACCGGGTTTGCAACGAGGGCGCCCGGGTATGGTGCGTCCAGGACTAATGTCCCGCACCGTATCGGCTCGCGCCCATTTCCTTCGCAGCTTCGTGGGGGTGGCTGTGTTCGCCGCCGCGGCGGCTCTTTAAAAGCAGCCGACCCCGTTGCAGGGTTCCGCCTTCTTTCCGGCGGAATGGAATTTGCTGCAGTTGTTGTCCGTCAGGCCGACGTTGAGTGCGGGGTCTGCGGAAAGCTCGGGGAACATCACGAGGCGGCTGTCGGAATTGTTGTGGCTCAGTCCGACGTTGTGGCCGAGTTCGTGGCTCCAAAGCATCGCTTCCGCATGGAGATTGTCGAGGCGCACAACCGCGATCCCATTTCCGTTGATTCGGGCGCAGCCGACCAAGTTTAGGCCGGGTCCGTCGCAATAGTTGATGATCCGAACCACCTTGAAGCGTTCGGGGCCTGCGTTCCAGACGCTATTGCGCTGGCTCGCGTTGTTGATGATTCCGTTGGTGGCGCCGAACGTACCCGCGGACGAATTGCGGACCGCGCGAATGCAGCACGCCATGTCGCCCGGATAGGAAGACGTTCCGAGGTTCGCGGTGGCATGGGTGGCCAGATCGTCCGCCCGCGATAGCGTCATCGGATTCGTCACGGAAGTGTGGTTCGCGAACCGGAAATTGTACTCCCGAAACCAATTCGCGGGATCCGCGTCTCCCCCGGACAGGAGGCTCGGGGTTTCACTGTTCGACTGGAGGGTCACTCCGGCGGCCAGTTCGTCGTAGAGTTCGATCGCAGTTTCTGCCGGACCGTCCATGCGCAAGCGCGACGAGGGCGACACGGTGCCGTCGCGCAGTTGCTGCAGTCGTTTGAGGGCCGTGGAATCCTGAGAGTAAGCGAGTCCCCGCATCGCCATTTCGATCAGATCGTCAAGAGTTCCACTCGGCTGTGCGGAGCGCGTAGCCGAACGCGCCAAAATGCCACCCTCGGAGCGTTCCGCAGTCATGTCGAGTAGGGCGGTCAAGGCGCGGGTGTGTCCGCGACCGGCGATTCCGCCCAGCGTTTGCGGCGCCAACAAAAGCGCGCGGTCGTTGGCGGGGGCGTAAGGGTCTCCAACCGGTTCGTGGAGGTGCGTGAGCAGAGCATCGATGCTCGTGTCCGTCCCGAGATGGTGAAGAAAAGCGACCACATTGTCCCGCGCATCGAATTCGGGTTCGGCCAGCAGGTCCACCAGGACATCGACCCGGTCGGGCCCAACCTTCTCTTGGGCGATTTCCAAGGTGACGCCGTGGATGTAGCGCGCGCGTACTGCGTCGATGACCTCTTGTCTTCGGGAGTCTTTGGATGCGCCCGCATGGGCAGGACCGATGGGCGCGACGAGGGTGAGTCCGAGTACGAGAAGGGTCGCGTAGAGAGAGTGAGCGGATCGACGCATGGTGAGTTCCTTTCCCGGAGTTCCGGTTTCGGATTGGGGTGTTGAGTGACGGATCCGAACAGGGTCCAGGAGGCACGGCCCTGGAGAAGATTCAAAGTTTGTCGTCCTGTTCGGTTTGGGAGTCGGGCTCGACCCGACCCTCGCTTTCCGGATGTCTGGTGAATTAGTGAGTCCTTGGATCGCTTTGTGACCCGATGGAGACCGACACGCGAGCGATTGGAGTCGCGAGTGAACGAAATCGAAAACCTTCAAAACGTCGGTCACGAAACCTGCGTTTCCCCGACAGGGCTAGAAGGGGTTTTACGTGTACGCAGCTCGAGGGAAGAAGGAAAATATCGGGGGGACGGTCACGAAAACGCGGGTCCCAGGACAGCGGATATCGCCCGTCGTGCGTCCGCGGCGGAGTCGGTAGGAGCCGGGGGATCACGAGTAGAGCGTAGAGCGGGATGGAACTACCCTCCTCGAGCCATTGCGAAACTCGCGAAGCCCTGGGAGAGGAGGCCTTCGATGCACGAAATACGAAACCTGACGTGTCTAATCTGTGCGGCGATGCTGCTGGCTTGCAGCGGCGGCAGCGATCCCGAATCCGACCCTTCGTTCGAAAGCGGGCCGGAGGCTGCGGGTTTCGAGGGGGTGTGGCGCGCAGAAGGGACCTTGACGCTGACGATTGATCCGATCGTCGCGGGTGAGATGACCGCTCGCCTGGTGGACGACGGCGGTTCCAACTTGCACCTCGCTGGGCAATCGGACGGTCAGCGGATTCGCGGAGACGCCACGGACGACGGCGGGATGGAACTCGGCTTCACCGCGCAGCTCGATGCAGGGCGCCTGGCGTTGGCGATCCATCCCATCGATCGCGACGGAAACGCGATTCCCGAGGCGACCGACACGCTCTGGTTCAGTCGAGGAATCGCGTCGGGTCCGCGCGCTCCTTCTGCAGCAACCGCATCTTCGACGCCTCACACCGTCACCCCACCAACGGGCGATACCGAGTCACACCGACCGGTGTACATCAATCGCGCCCGGGTCGGTGCGTCGCTGCTACGGGCAGTGGAGACGAAGTACGGTGCGATTCAAGACGGACGCTACTGGTACGACGTCGCTTGCGGTGCCTGGGGTGTGGAGGGAGGGCCGGCGGCCGGCTTCCTCGCGGCGGGACTGAACCTCCCGAGCCCCATGCCGGTCGACATCTCCGGTGGTGGGACCGGGATCTGGATCAACGGGCGCGAGATTCACCCACTGGATCAGGCGGCGTTGCACCAGATCTTTGGAACCACGATTCCCGGCCGCTACTGGCTCGACGCACAGGGCAACCTTGGGCCCGAAGGCGGAGCTGCGATTGCGAATCTTGCGACGGCGATCCAGGCCTCACGCGGTGGCGGTGGCTCGGTCACGCACGGATATGGCTCAGCCGGTGGTGCGCGCGGCACCGTCGGCGGAGGAATGTACTCGGGCCGCACCGCCACCGGGAAATCCGTCTTCTGGTACCCGGGTATGTAGGCGAGGGCGGGAGCGATTGGTTGCACTTCCGCGAAGTGTCGCCGTGCTCGACCGCTCGCAGCGGTCCGTTACCAATCCCCGTCGCAGAGACTCCCAGCACACCAGCCACGAGAATCGAGCACGATCTCCGTTACTAAAGTCGAACGGTGGCGCTCTGCTTGAAGCCGTAGCGTACCGCCTTGGCCCAGATCTGCGTTTTTCCTTCGACGTTGATGGGCGCTGTGTAGAGCCTCCAACCCGCATCGGATGGGCGTTTCCAGAGAATCGACGCGCCCGGCGTGTCGCACGCGATATGGATCGAGGCGTTTCGACGCTCGAATCTGGGGGCGTAGGTCGTCGGCTGTTTTCCGTCGGGCCAGAATCGTTCGGCCAATTGGGATTCGGGGAGAAGTCCCAGGTCGCGCTTCGTCGCCAGGCGGGCGTCGAGGATGCTCCGCATTCGCGTTAGCGCGTGTCGATAGGCCGGGTCTCGCGCGAGGTTTCGCGTTTCTTCCGGATCGGCGTCGGTATCGAAGAGCTCCTCGGCATCGCGCCGCTCGCGAAACCAAAGAGACGAAACGGCGTCGAGCTTGCCCTCCGCTGCGAGGGATCGAAGTTCTTTCATCATGGGCATCTGATCGCGAAACGCCCCGTCGAGTACGTAGGGCTGATCGGGTATCAGGTGACGCACGTACTTGAAGCGCCGGTCGCGCACGGCGCGCACGCGGTCGAGGGATTCGTTGATGCGGTCGCGGGCGGCAAATACGTGAGGGGGCTCCGGACCCGGATTGGGACCGACGAAGACGCGCCCCTCCATCCAGTCGGGAGGCTCGATCCCGGCAGCGGCGAGGATCGTGGGGGCCAGGTCGACTCCACTCACGAGTTCTTCGGCGACGGCGTCGGGTTCGGCCTGGCCCGGCCAACGCACGATCAGCGGAACCCGGATCCCCGAGTCGTACAACCAGCGCTTCGCTCGCGGAAGGCCGTCGCCGTGATCGCTGGTGAAGATCACGAGCGTTCGGTCGGCGATGCCGTCGTCTTCGAGTTTCTGAAGAACGTTCCCGACCTGCGTATCCATCACGGCAATGTTGTTGTAGTGCCTCGCCAGATCGGCTCGGACCGTGGGCGTGTCGGGATAGTACGATGGGAGGAGGATGCTGGCCGGATCCGTTCGATCTTCCCAGCGCCAGTGCGTGGGAATGCGGAGAAACGCCATGGCGATTTTCGTGAAACTCGTGAGATCCCAGGTCGGCCAAACCTGGCTTTCGTGGGTCGTGAGAAAGCTGATGTAGGCAAAGAAGGGTTGGCCGTCGGGGCGCCCGCGCCAATCCTCGGCGCGCGGTTCGTCCCAGATGCTTTCGGGGCCCCCGTAGGCACCGCCCAGGGTCGTTCCCATTTGGTAGTCGGTCTTCCCATTGTTGACGACGTAGTAGCCCGCGGCGCGCAGCAATTCCGGAAAGGCTTTCCAGTTGGGGGGAGGAACAGCCACGTATCCGCCGTCCCCGTAGGCGCGCATGTGGCCGGCACCCCAGTGGTTCTGATGCACGCCCATCAGGATGGCGGCGCGACTCGGAGCGCAAACGCCGGCGGTGGTGAAAGCGTGTGTGTATCGCGTTCCCTCGGAAGCGAGACGGTTGAGATTCGGGGTGTGGGCGACCGAATCACCGTAGGGGCCGATGCGCGGGCTCATGTCTTCGGCCATGAGCAAGACGACGTTCCAGCGATCTTCCAAGGCCGCCACGGAATCCGCAGCGGCGATCCCAAGAACGGCGGAAACCCAGAGTGAGATCAAACGACTCACTCTGGGTCCTCTTTGGAACCGGTGGGGCGCCATGCTCGGAGTATAAGGGCTGGCGAACTGCACAGGCGAACCACCGGCGATTCTCGGGGTTTCGCACGATGGGCTCGTTGGTAGGAGGGGCTAGCGTTCCGCCGCTTCCACTGCGGCGCGGGTGTGCTGCGCATCGGGCGCGCGTACAGCCAGGGTGCGAATGGGTCGATGTCCGTGATGTGAGTTTCGGTTTCTCGCCGCGGCGCATCGCGCTCTTCGCCGTCTTCGTCGTGCACCTGTTTCCGCTATCCGCGGCGGCGGACTTCTATCGCTACACCGATGACACCGGGAAACGCCACATGGTGACCGACCCGGATCAGGTCCCGGCACGCTATCGGGACCAGCTCCGGACGGTGAAGACACGCCCGCCCGCCAAGCGACCGCCCAAGCACGCAGCCGCGCCGCCGACCCGCGCAAGGGCTCCGCAACCGAGCCAGCAAGCCAAGACCGTGGAGATTTTCGTCACTCCCTGGTGTGGCTATTGCAAAAAACTCGAGCGCTTTCTCGCCGCGGAGGGGATCGCCTTTACGCGCTACGACATCGAGAAAGATCGCGCCGCCGAGCGTCGTTACAAACGCCTCGGTGGGCGCGGGGTGCCTCTCACCGTGATTGGGAAGAACACGGTAACGGGGTACAACCCGAAACGCGTCCTCGAGCTACTCGGTCGTTCGTAGATCTTCGGGAGAGGGACCGAGCGTGCGCCCGAGACGCCCACCGGGACGATGAGCGGAAACAGCGTCAGGGGGTGCTTTCGGTGGCGGTGCGCTGCCCAGCAGCGCGTTCCAACCGAGGTTTGGTAGCTTCCTGGGATTCACGGCGGTGCTCGGGCGGCCTCGGAAGCGCTGTTGGCCGCAGCGGAGTGCCCGGTCCATTGGGCGGCGCTTTGTCTGCAGATTCATTCCTGTCCTCCGCTGTCGAAGTGGCTGTCGGCATGGCGGGTTTTTCCGGGATCGTCGCAGCGATTCGTAGCCGCGATCTTGCCAGCTGGTCGCAGGACCAGCAGCTTCTCTTGAGAATGCTCTTGATCGCGTCGGCGATGGCCACCGCATTTGCGCTTCTCCCCGCGGTCCTCTTCGAAGCGCGATTGCCGGAGCCGACGGTATGGCGAATCGGGAGCATCGCGCTCTTTTCCTGGCAAGGCGGCATCGCGGCGCATCGGGTGCGACAGATTCGAGTCGCCGGTACGAATTCGCCCATCCCGCGACTTCTATTCGTTTGGATTGCTGCAATCATGTGCCTCCAAGCGGTAAACGTGTTCCTTGCCCAGTCCTGGCCGTATCTGCTCGGAGTGTTCGGACTTCTCGTGAACGCGTTCTCCTTTTTCATGATTCTGTTGCTCGGGCGATCGGGCGAGCGGGGTTCCGTCTAGTTCATGCAACCGCCGATCGACGATTTCTTGTTCACCGTTGCCGAAGTCGCAGTCACTTTCGCTGGATTCGCCGGCCTCGTGACCGTGGTCTCGCAGCGTCTCGCAAAGACCCAGCGCGAGTTCGACGTCGTCCGGTTCCGCGACATGCTGCTCCTCAGTCTGATCACAGCCGCGTTCGCGTTATTTCCGACCCTGCCTGTGGTGTTCGGTGCGGGCGAAGAGTTTACGTGGCGCATCTCCGCGCTTCTCTACCTGATCGCGTGGGGCGGTTTTGGGCTTCAGGGTACGTTGATCGGGGTCCGGCTCTCCCGATCGGGAACGCGACCTTTCTCCCGACCTCTCTTTTGGAACAACCTCGTCGTTCACATTCCCGTCATCGTCGCCTTACTCCTCGTTGCGGTGGACGCGAGTCTTGTGGCAGGTGTGCGGGCAGGAGTGTACCTGGCCGCACTCTACGCGATGCTCTATCTGGCGGGTGCGTATCTGATTGCGCTGTTCATCGCTTTGGCGGGCGCGGATGACTCGCCGTCGGGTGGCATTTGAGCGATCTCGATCTCTCGGTTTTCGTCGAGTTTGGGGTCGGGCTGGCGGGGTTCTCCGGCGTCGTCGTGGCATTTGCGCAACGCTCGGGACGGCTCGGCGACTACGACCGGTTTCGTGTGATCCAGCTGCTCATGGGTGCGCTGATTCCGGCGTTCCTCGGCCTGCTTCCCGTGATCCTGGCGAGCTTCGGGATCAAGGGCGAAGAAACGTGGCGCATCGCGGGAATCGCGTTCATCGTTTCCCTGTTGGCGAACAGCGGTGCCGCGATCGTGTACGCCCGACGAATGTCGCCCAAGGCCAGGAGGAGTCTCAGCCCCGTAATTTGGTTGATCTCGCTGGGTGGGGGCGTTTTCTTTTTGATCTGGAACGCCCTGAATCTGATGGGTTGGCCCCGCCCGGTTTCCTTCGGTCCGGTCGTCGCAGGAATGACGTGGCTACTCGCCATGGCATCGCTCATGTTTTTCCGCCTGCTGCTCGTCCGGCTTGGCGATGAACCCAAGGCGTAGGGACGTCTGCCTCGTGGGGCAACGCTTCATGACCTCGTTTTTTGGGCCGTACAAGAAGAAGAGGACTTCTTCCTTCTCCCTCTGAGCGATCCCATTCTTGTCGAGCGCCTCCATCGCGTCGTCGAGAGCAGCCACGAATTCCGCGCCACCGATGTTCATTCCGCGATGCGCGGTCAACCTGTCGTGTCGTCGCCCTCGTAGACGCGCACCCGTGAGGAAGGTCTTGGGATCGGAGAGGTCGATGTCGCCCGGAGCCAGGCTCGGCGCAGAGGGGCGGCCGAAGCGCGGAGACGCTTCTTCGGCATGCCGTCTGCCATGGAGCGTCCATCCTAAAACGTGTACCGCAGCGTCAGGAAAAGCTCGTCGCGCTCGGCGATGGCGGAGAGTCCCTCGAACCGGGTGCCGACGTCGAAGGTGCTCTGGGTGTCGAAGAGCTGAAGCGGGACTCTTGGAATGCGGTTGTCCTGCGGCTTGCCGTGTAGACCAATGACGCCAAAGGTAATGGAGAAGACGCTGTTGGGGCGGTATGTCAGCTGGGCGAGTACGCCGCCGGAATTCGACCGGAAGTCCTGGACGAAGACGAAGGCCGGCAAGAGCCGGTCCTGGAAATAGCCGGTCGCAATGGCAAAGGTCGCGAGGACCGACACGGGACCATTGATGTCGAAGCTCCGGTTGTAGTCGGGCACGTAGCGAATGAAGACCTGTGAATTCAGGAAGAACGTCCGGTTCGCATTGAGGAAGTTCACGAAAGTCGGGCGGTCCACGGAGATGGTCAGATTCAGGAGATCCCGTTTTTGAAGCAGGTCCGCCGACGTGTTGCTCGCGAAGGGGGCTTTGTGAAGCCAGGTGAACTCGAATCCCCAACTCGTCTTCGTCAGGTCTTCGGTGAAATCCGTGGCGAAACCCAGGACGTTCCGTTTTGGGTAGGTGATCTGCGCTTCACCGCCACCGTGCCAGCCCCAGTCGCGTCGTCCGTAGCTGCCGTTTCCGCCGGATCGCAGCTCGGGTCGCTGGGAGCCGGAGAGGCCAACCACCAAACGAATGGCCGCGCAGGTGGCGAGGTCGTCGAGCTGGCAGCCCGTATCCCCCTCGGCGATTCCGAGCACGCCGATGGTTTTGGCCAGGTTGGAAGAGACTGCGGCCATCTCGTTGGCAAAACCCGCAGGGGGCGTTCCGTCCACGCTCGGATCGTACCCCACGTCAGCGGGACCCCGCGCTCCCGGTAGGATGAGGACGCGGCCGTTGACGAACCGCGTCGCGATCGGGTTGTTCTCGAAACCGGGAAAGGATTGGAGCAGGACGCTGGCTTCCGAGTTGAAGACATCGATTCCGTCGACGTCGCAATCCGTCAGATAAAAAGGGCCACAGCCCAGCAGCGCTTCTTGCTCGTCCGAGAGATAGAAGCTCAGGTTGTCATCCGAAACGATGGGACACAGAATCGCGCCGAGGAGCATTGCCACGGGGCAGTCCGTTCCGAAGGTTCCGCCACCATGGACCCCGTCCAAGGCGTCGCGATTGAGGTCGGCCAGGTGGTTGGGTAGCGCTCCGAGGATCGCGATCGCGGCATCGAGGCCGTTGAGCGCGCCTTCGATGACCAAATCTCCGGCGAGTTGCCCGGAAAGCGTTGCGCCAGCGACGTTCGGAATCGTCGAGGAAAGCGAAGCGACCGCGGTGACGAGCGTGACCGGGTTGGTCTCGTTGAGGACATCGGGAATACATCGCTGGCTGAGGTCCGGGATCGTTCCCATGCCGCCGGTGAGCGCCAGCAGGGCGTTCTCCCCGAAACCGCGAGCCGCGCGGCAGCCGAAATCGAAGCTCTGACGGTTTCCCGAAGCGAATTCCAGTGCGTTGCCGGGAGTGAGGGGTTGACCCCGGGAATCCAGCGGGCGCCCGGTCAGGGGATCGACCTTTCGCTCGTAGGTGTTGAATAGTTCGATCGAAGGAATGTCGTCGAATCCGTAGAAGTCCGTGATCGCGAAGCTGAAACGATTCCAGCGGAATTCAACGCGCACGCCACCCTCGAGACCTCCTATGTTTTCCCAGGGGTCGGGCGGGTGTTGCTCACCGGCCAGGCCTCCGCCCAGTACGCCGTGCGCCCAAAGAGCCGTCGTCTTTCCGCAGACGATCCAGACCGTGTAGGGCTCGCCGCAGCGACCGGTGTCGATGGGCTCGAAGTCGTCGAAGTTTGCGGCCAGTTCGACGCGCAGGTCTCGTACGGGGCCGACGTCCCAGAACGACCAGACTCCGCGGACCGACCACAGCGCGATGCGGCTTTCCTCCAGTCCCGGCAGCGAAGCGAGCGCGATGTCGACTGGGTTGAATTGATCGGTGGTTCGGAAGAGTTCGGTTTTTCCCCAGACGATGTTCTGCTTGCCCGCGCGTACCCACAGTCGACCGTCCAACAGATCCAGGTCGAGATACAGCTCCTTCAGTTCCCACTCGTCCTGGCTCCCCCCGTGATTCAACGCGAGTTCGGATTCGCGGAAGTTCTGATCGAAGGAGTCGAAGTCGGCTTCCTTCCGACGCAGCTCGGCCGATGGTGTGAAGAGGCTCGAGGTTTGTGGGCGTAGAGGCAGGGGGATCACGAAGGACTCTTTTTCCGCCAGGGATCCGATGGGGTCGATCTCAGAGGAGGGGTGCCACGGGCCCAGAGGGAAGGCCAGGGACTCGCGCGGTCCGTCGATTCGTTTGAAGGTGAACAGGTCGTCGGCGAGCGGGCCGAGTGTTTCCAGGATGCCTGATCGTGAGATGCCGACGTCGTAAACGAGATCGAAGCGCGGGGTGTTGCTGATGTCGAGCAGGTTGAGGTTGTCGCTGTGGACCCGGCCGCGCGGGACGCCCTGGGCCTCGAGGTCGATTCCTCCGACGAAGCGTTCGTTGCCCGCGTTCGCCCAATTGCGGGCGGGAGCTCGCGTGGCACGGTCGCCGAAGTGGCGCCAGGTGTTGGCGGCGCCACAGCCGGTCCAGAGGCATTCGTAACGCATCTCGATGCGCGCAAACGCACTGATCGCATCGAAAGGGCCCCATCCATCCGGTGCGATGTCGAGTTCGGATTCGAGGTTCAAGATCCACGCCCACTGGCTGAGGTACGCGCGGTCGGTTTGGAAATCTTCGGCCAGCGCTCGAATCTGCATCTCCACGGCACCGTTCACCTGGAACCGGCTGGAATCGGGCGACACGAGTACGGGTTGCGCGGAACTCTCCAGGCTGCCGAACGCAGCGATCGACAGAAACAGGAGAGCAACCGTGCGCATGGTTTCATCGCCCTCGTGTGAGCCGACCGACGTCGATGTAGCGCCGAATACTGCCCTTGTTGAGCGGCGTTCCGTGGGCGTCCCAAAATTCGATTCGGTTCCCGGTCCCGGTCTGTACGTTGATCACCACATCCGCGACGGTGACGCTGTCCCGGGGTTCCGGAACTTCATCCCAGGCTTTGTAGAACTCGTGTCCATCTTCGCTCCAACGTTTGTTGTGGTAGATGATCTTCCACAATTCTTCCTTCTGGTCGTAGGCGAACGAGTAGAGGATCTCGGCGGTGTTGGCGTCGACGTAGAGCGTCTTCCTCGTGTAGGGGTGGTCCGCGTTCTTGGGCCGGAACTGGATTCGCAAGGCGTGGCGCAGCTCCCAGCGATCGCTTGCGAAGGAGAGGCCGTAGGGCCCGAAGTTGTGTTCGCGTGTGTAGGGATAGGCTTTGATCTTCGAATTGACGGGCGCGATGAGGTCCATCTCACCCAGGCACTCCCATTCGTATTGGGGGGGGATGCCGAAGAAACCCGCGAAATCGTCGAAGGTGAAGTCGGTTCCCGATACGGCGTCGGTCCGTTGCGCGAGTGAGATGCGCCGGACGCGACGGAGCGTCGGGACGTAGACCCAGGTGTCGTCGTTGCGTGCCTCGGATCTCGGTCCGTCGGCCGACTTGTAGCGATAATTGATGAGCGTGATGCCCTTGGCATCGAATGGCGCCATGTTCGACCCCATAGGCGAGCTTGCGCGTTTCACCGCGAAATACATCGCCGCCGAGATCCGCGTGTTCGGCTTCCGGGCGATGCGAGAGCCAGACTTGCCTTGCCGTTCCCTCGTAGAAGAGCGGAAGCTGTTCGCCGCGGTCCCAGTAGGAGTAATAGCCGTGGGCTGCCGCTCCGGCGCCCTGCCAGCGGTAGTCGAAGTTCCAGATGATCTTCGCGCCCGCGTGCGGGTCGCCCGCGCAATCAATTTCCTGCATGGGAAACGGTTGTCCGGAGGTGTAGTTCTCGAGGCTGCCGTCGGCACCGATGCGTGCCTGGCCGCGGAATTGTTCGGTCGCACGCTGGTAAATCGGGGGAGGAGAGTAGTCGCGAAAGGCCGGTCCGATTTCGAGCTCCATCCCTTCGAAGAAAATGAAGTTGCGGTGCGGCCACAGCTCGGGCGGGAGATACGGCCGCAGTCGATGCACTTGCGCGAACGATACGATCTCGCCCTGGCGCAGACCGGCCGACTCGGGGACCGCGTCGAGTTGCGCCGCTGGACGCGTTGCCGTCGCGCACAGCGCAAGTAGGAACACAAGGGTGTGGAGCACCGTAGCAAGCAGGCTGAAGGCACCGGAGTGATTCATCTTTGGTCGACCATGAAGGTGCCTCTCAGCGACCCGCTTGACGGGCGTAGAATGCAGGAGCCGCTAGCGACCCGATTCGATCCATGCGACCGGTTTCTTCAGCTCATCGGGAGCCGTTCGATCCCAAAAGCGCGCGGCGGCGGTCAGCGACTTTTCCATGATCGATCGCGCTTTTTCTGGCTCGCCGTTTTCGATCGCCCGGAATGCCTTCTCGTAGCCGCGTAGGGCGGACCGCCTCAGTTTCTCGTCCCAAGCGGCACCGGCGCCCTCCGACATGCGGTGCAGCGCGTCCACCAGGAGGGCCAAGACCCGGTTGCCCGACGCCGCGGCCACGAGACTCAGGAAACGACGGGCTTCCTCCCGGAAAAGCTCCGAATCGCGAACGCAGTCGTGCATTCGCGCGATGCTCTCCTGCAAGATCGCAATGTCCTGACGGCTCGCGTTCTCGGCGGCCTGAAAGGCCAGCACCGGGTAGATCGTGCGGCGCGCATCCACGACGGAGCTGAAGGAGGCGTCAGCGAATTGAAGATGGAGTGAGAGAACGCTCGCGAGGTGATCGGCACCCGGAACGCTCACGACGGGGCCGCCTCCGGGGCCGGCCTTGATCCGCAGCGCGCCCTGAAGTTCGAGAAAGCGGAGCGCCTCCCGTACGGTGGCGCGTGCCACGCCGAACACTTCCACCATCCGATGCTCGGAGTCGAGTTGCGTGCCGGGACGAAGGCGCCGGCGCCGGATCTCGCTCACGAGCCTCCGGGCGATGCGTACGGCGGCGCGTTCGGGTGCCCGCTTGCCCCCCATATCCCGACGCCTCCATTGGTTCCATATACGACCGGGTAACTAGTATCATAGTATCACCCAGCGCAGCACGCGTTTGCAATGGTTCGGAAAGCCCCGTCGGGCATCGGGCGGAAGGTCGGGGAACTCTCCCGCATCGCACGAGATTCTTTACACTCATGGTTCATGTGCGGCGATGGCCGATGTGTCAGTCGCCGCGAGGAGGCTCCATTGTCCGACTCGATTCCCTTCGTCAATTACCTGGTGCTGGGCGACGATCCGCATCTCGTTGCTCAGGAGTGCAAAGCCTGCGGCGCGCGCTTCTTCGATCGTAGGAACGCCTGTGCGGGCTGTTCGGGAACCGAATTTCAGTCGGTCGACGTGCCGACTCAGGGGGAGCTGCGAACCTTTACGATCGTCGCCTTCGCCGCCCCGGGGATCGAAGTGCCCTTCGTTTCCGGAATCGTCGACTGTGGTGGCACGAGTGTCCGGGCGAATATCGTGAACGTCGAGCCGTCGCCGGAGCACGTGAAGCTCGGCATGCCCGTCAAGCTGACGACTTTCCCGATCGGCAAGGACGAAGAAGGGGTCGAAGCCATCAATTTTGGTTTCGAGCCGGCAGCTTAGGGCCCGCTCACACAGGACGAAATCTTCAGCGTACCGTCAACCGTTTCAGGAGAACCCACATGGCCTCAGAAGACGTCTTCATTCTCGGCATCAAGATGACCAAGTTCGGAAAACACAAGGAGCTCGACACGGTCGATCTCGCCACGGAAGCCACACTCGCGGCACTCGCGGACGGCGGGGTCACGATGAAGGACATGAACATCATCTCTGCCGGCAACTTGATGGGAGGGGCATTGCCCATCGCCCAGGTGATCCAGAAGGCCTGCGGTCAAACCGGAATCCCCGCCTACAACGTCTCCAACGCCTGCGCGACCGGCGCCACGGCGCTGCGCGTGGTGGGCATGTCGATCAAGGCGGGCGAATCCGACTTCGGGCTGGCGGTGGGGGTCGAGAAGCTCGCCGGGGCAGGGCTCCTGGCAGGCGGTTCGCGCAAGAGTGACGGCAAGTCATGGGAACGCTCGGGACGCTACGGAGCCGTCGCGGGGGTCGATGGTCGCATCGGCACCGACATCATGCCCGGCGTCTTTGCGCAGATCGGCATGGAGTACGGCCACAAATACGGCGGCGCCAACTTCGAGCTGTTCGCGGAAATCTCGCGGAAGAACCACTTCCACTCGACCTTGAATCCGTTGGCGGCGTACACCAAGGAAATGTCGCTCGAGCAGATCATGGGCGACATCATGATCGCCTATCCCAACACGCGACCGATGTGCTCGGCGAATTGCGACGGCGCTGCCGCAGCGGTCCTGGTGAGTGGATCCAAGCTGAAGACGCTCTCGCAGCAGCAACAGCGCCGCGCGGTCAAGGTCTCGGCGTCGATCCTGACCAGCGACCCCTACGAAGAGGCCTGTCAGGTGCTGCCGAACGTGAATACGCTGACCCGCGCCGCCGCCAAGCAGGCCTACGAACAGGCGGGCGTCGGCCCGGAGGATCTCGACCTCGTGGAATTGCACGACTGCTTCGCCACCGCCGAACTCGTCCACTACGACAATTTGATGCTGTGCGAAGAGGGCAACGCGGTCGACTTCTTCAAGTCCGGTGCGACCTGGCGCACGGGATCGATGCCCGTGAACGTTTCGGGCGGTCTGCAATCGAAGGGACACCCGATCGCGGCGACGGGGATCGCCAATGTGTGGGAGGTCTGTCACCACCTGCGCGGCGAGGCCGGACCCCGCCAGATCGAAGGTGCGAAGGTCGGACTCGCCCACGTGATCGGCCTGGCTTCGGCCTGTGGCGTTCACATCCTCGAGAGCAATACCGCCTAGCGAACGCGGCGCGAAGATCAGTGGTCCTCGATCCGGTGCACCCAAGACCACACCAGCCCGGGTACGAAGCGCCGCAGAATCTGGGCGAACTTCGTCTGGGCGGTCGGGAAACAGAACGCCTTTCCCTTGTCGAGGTCCCGCTCGATCGCGTCGAGGACCTGGCCCGGCTCGATCGGCTTGCCCGCTTGTTCGAGCACCTTGGGCTTCGAGGTCGCCTGATCGAGCAGGGGGGTGGCGACCGGCGGCGGGCATACGGCGATGATCCGCACGCCCTTGCCCCGGTTCTCGTGGTAGAGGACCTCGCTGAACGCAACCACGGCGAACTTCGCCGCGTTGTAGGCGCCGAAGTGGAGCGAGGGGCCCCAACCGGCGATCGAGGCGAAGTTGATCATGTCGCCGCGCCCGCGCTCGAGCATGCCCGGGAGGACCGCCTTCGCGACGTGAACCACTCCGTTGTAATCGATTTCCATGACGCGCAGGATCGTCTCGGTGTCCTGTTCCATCAGGAGACCGGTGGGCATGATCGCGGCCGCGTTGTAGACCCGGTCGATGGGGCCGAGGCGGTCCTCGACTTCTTTTACGATTGCCAGCACCGCCTGGTTGTCAGTGACGTCCAGGCGCCAAGTGAAAATGCCCTCGTGCCCCCGGGCGGTCTCGGCGAGCCCGGCTTCGTTGACGTCGGTCGCCGCAACCTTCGCGCCGGCTTCCGCCATGCGCTGGGCGGCGAGGCGTCCCATGCCGCTCCCACCTCCGGTGACAAACACGACCTGACCTGAAAACGACATTGCCCCTCCTCCTGTTCGATGATCTGTAGTGAGGATCGGTGACTCTGTTGAGTCCGCGCGCTCCATCACCTCTCACGTGCCGACCGGACGACCGCGCTGCGCCCTTCGGGTTCATCCACCCGCGCGAAGCCCTCGTCGAAGGGCTCGTCCCGCCGACGCAGGGTTTCCTTGAGTCCGTGCTCTCGGATGCTGCGCCCGTAATCGCGAACCGCGTGGGAACGATGCGCGCGTCCATCGTTTTCGCCGGCCAGCCTCTGTAGGGTTTGAGCGCCCATCAGCTCGAGTGCGAGATTCGTGATGCGTTTGTTGGCGGCGAGCAGGTCGGGATCGATCAGGCTGAAGCGGTCGGCCAGGCCCTCGACCTCGTCTTCGAGCACTTCCGCGGGTACCGCCTTCATGACCAGGCCGATCTTTTCGGCGTCGGCCCCCGTCACGCGGTCGCCGGTGAGTTGGAGCCGTTTTGCCCACTGCGGTCCGCAGTGGTACATCCAAAGGTTGTTGGGCAGGGCGCCCATGGTGCGCGCCGCGGGGAAGCCGATCTTTGCGTCGTCCGCTGCAATCACGATGTCACAAGCCAAAGCGAGATCGGTTCCGCCGGCCAGGCAATTTCCGTGAACCTGCGCGATAGAGGGCTTGTGCATCTCCCAAAGCGTGCGGATGCGCCGGTTGTTCTGCTCGATCAACCAGATGTCGTCATCGTGGGTTCGGCCCGTTCGATGTCCGGGCCGCTTGGTTCCGCCGAGGGCAGTGAGGTCGTAGCCCGAACAGAACGACGCTCCCTCGCCGCGCAAGATCACGCTGTGTACCGCGCAGTCGTCGTCCGCCTCCCAGAGCGCGTGCTCCAGCTCTTCGAGCAGCCGCGGTGTCATGGCGTTGTGCTTGTCGGGGCGCGCCAGGGAGATGCGCGCCCGGCCGTCCTCGACCTCGTAGTGGATCTGTTCGTAATCCGTATTCTCGTGAATGCTCATGAATCCCCCGGTGCGCCGGTGGCGCCGATCGAAGCGGCCTAGGACACCCGATATCGGATGGGTAGTCTCTTCGGTCCCACCACGAAGCTGGAATGGATCTGCTCGGGTTCCCCAGCGAGTTCGAGGGAGTCGATCCTGCGAACAAACTCCTGCAGAAATCCGCGCTGGGACGCGCGCGCCAGATGGGCCCCGAGGCAGAAGTGCTCGCCGATTCCGAACCCGAGGTGAGGGTTCGGTTTGCGGTCGATACGAAAAACGAACGGGTCTTCGAAAACCGCTTCGTCGCGATTCGCGGAGGCGTAAAAGAGGACAAGGTTGTCGCCCTTGCGAAGTTCTTGGCCGTGGAAGTCGAGATCCTTTGCCACCACCCGCTTCATGTAGTTGACAGGCGAGGTCCAGCGCACGATCTCTTCCACGGCGCTGGGGATCAGCTCGGGATTGCGTTTGAGTTTCTGGAACTCGTCGGGATTCTGCGCCAGAGCGCAGATGCCGCCGGCCAGTGCGTTCTTGGTGGTATCGTGTCCGGCGGAGAACGTGATCAGGTAGTAGCCGAGAGTCTCCATCAAGCCCATGGGCTCGCCATTCACCTGGCCATTGGCGAGCAGGCTCGCCAGGTCGTCGGTTGGGTTTGCGCGTCGATTCTCGATGATTGCGTTGAACAGCACAAAGAACTCCATTGCGAGTTCTTCCACTACCTTGGTCCGGTCGTCGCCCTTGCGCTGGAGTTCCGGGTCGTCCGCAGCAAAGAGCTCGTTCGTGAGCCGGAGAATCTGGGGCTCCTGCTCGCGGGAGACGCCGAGGATCGTCGAGAGGATTCGAAGCGGGTGCGCGGCCGCGAACTCGCCGGCGAACTCGCACTCGCCCTCACCGCCGGACGCCGTGTCGACCATGTCGTCCAAAAGATCGCGCGCGCTCTCCTGAACCACCGATTCGACGCGTCTGATCGCACGGGGGGTGAACCAGGGGACGGCTACGTTGCGGTAGTCGCGATGTTCGGGCGGATCCATCCCGATGATCACGTGCATCTGGCCGAGCCCTTTTTCGTTCTCAATGATGAGCTTCTGCTCTTGGCTCTCGAGTACGATTCCGAAACGGTTCAAGAAGAGGTCGGGCTGTTTGGAGATCTCGCAGATTCGCTTGTGATGGACGACGGGGTAGAAGGGATCGAAGCCCAGGGGCTTGCACAGTTGCAGTCGATCCAATTTCCGTAGCGCGCTCCACTGATCATGGGGAACGCCGCGCTCTCCGTAGGCACGCGGTGAGATCAGGTCGAATCCGTCGATGTCGGTCATTTTCTCTTTGCTCCGGTGAATTCAGGCGTCCGTTTCTCGAAGATCGCACGCACCGCTTCTTTGCCGTCGGCGCTGTTCAGGCCGCGCATGGTGTATTGCAGTTCGTCGCGCAGGTGGGTTTCCAGGTCGGCCAGCAGGCCGACTCTCGCTACGAGGCGCTTGGTCTGACGCGCGGCGAGGGGCGCGACCGCGGCGATCTTGCCGCAATAGGCGAGGAAGGACGCTTCGAAGCCGTCGGCGTCGACGACATCGCCCACTAGCCCCATCTCGAGTGCAGCGTCTGCTCCCAGTAACTCCTGTTCCAGGAAGAAGCGCATCGCGCGCTCTTTTCCGACAGCCTGAGGCAGGGTCCATGAGAGCCCGCAATCGGGCGATGTTCCCACGCGGGCGTAGCCCGGATGGAAGCGGGCCTTCGAACTGGCCAGTCGCATGTCAGCCATCATGGCGAGCGAGACACCGGCCCCGACGGCGACTCCATTGACACCCGCAATCACCGGCTTCTCGCAGTCGACGCAGATCCCCTTGACCAAACGGATGACCAGTTCAGCGGCCCGCACGCCGGGGGCAGTGGGCTTCGTGTCCGAGAAATCGGCGCCGGAGCAGAACGAGTCACCCTCTCCGGTGATTCCCAGCACGCGAACCGCGTCGTCTTCGGTTGCCCGTTCGACCGCGCGGACGATGGCCGAGATCAATTCACTCGAGAGGGCGTTTTTCCTCTCGGGGCGATTCAATCGCAGGATCCGAAAGCCTTCCCGTGTTTCTTCGAGCAGAACGTCTGTCATTGAGCTTCCTCGGTTTGCATGTCGCGACTGCCGGTCAACTCCGCCATCAACTCGAGACGCGTGCGCCTGGCGAGTTGCATGATCGACGTGCCGAGCCGGATTCGCTTCGCCACCGTGGCCAGGTAGGCGAAGGGGGGATGCTCGGCTATTCGGGCGAGCCCGAGCTTCATCGTTTTCCCCTCATCGTGTCGTCATTTTTCCGGCCACTCGGGCAGGTCGGTGCTCGCGCGAAGCTTCCACTCGGGTGGTCGGCGCTCGAGAAAGGAACGCACGCCCTCGGCTGCGTCGACCTGTTTGCCGACCCAATCGAGGAGCGGCCCCTCCTTCGCCATCGTTTCGCGCGGTGTCTCGGTGACGCCCTCCCAGAGAAGCCGCTTAGCGATGGCGACGGATGCCGGAGCGGCATTCACTGCGACGTCGCGGGCCCACTCCTGCGCTCGGGGTAGGACGGCTTCCGCGGGCAGCGCCTCGGACGCGAGCCCGAGTTGGGCCGCCTCCTCGCCCCGGATCGTGCGCCCGCTCAGTAGAAGATCCGCGGCGCGCGAGAATCCGATTACGCGCGGAACGATCGCGTGGGAACCCAATTCCGGGATGATGCCCCGACGCACGAACGCAAACGCCAGCTTCGCTTGAGCGGAGACGAAACGCAGGTCGCACTGCATGGCGAGGGTGAGCCCGACACCGACTGCGTGCCCGTTGATTGCGGCGACCACCGGCTTGCGTACCTGGTAGGCGGCAAGACGTCGCACGCCGGGCCCGGGACGCGCCGCGCGTTGTCCACCCTCCACATCGTCGAAGGTCTTGTCGCCCCCGCCCATGTCCGCGCCCGCGCAGAAGGCGTTTCCAGCGCCGGTGAGCACGACCGCGCGCACGGCATCGTCTGCATCACAGCGCGCGTAGGCGTTCTCCAGCTCGGCTCCGAGCGGGAAGTGGAAGGCGTTCAGTTGCTCTGGGCGATTGAGGGTGATGGTCGCCACGCCATCTGCGACGGAAAAGAGGATGTACTTGTAGGCAAATTCGTCCGGCAAAGTGGGGCCTCCGGCGCTCAAAGCGGTCGGCGCTCGTTCAGCGCTGCTGCGTTCGAGTACAGGATTTTTTCCTGATCGGCGGCGGCGATTCCCTCCACCTCTTCGAGGATGTCTCGGGGCTGCGCGAGTCCCTCCATGTGGGGCCAATCGGATCCGAGGATTACGCGATCCGTTCCCATCTGTTCGATCACCTCGGGAATGTCGTCTTCCCAAAAAGGATTGATCCAAACGTGCTCTCGGAAGCTGTCGGCGGGATCGTCTTTGAAATAGTTGGGGAGGCGTTCTTTGGTGCGATGAAAGGTGCGCAGCAGGTCGCCGACGAACTCGGCACCGTTCTCCACCGACGCCACCCGCAGGTTGGGAAAACGCTCGAAGAGCCGGTCGAAGACCAGGCTGGCGAGGAAGTCGTTGATGTTCCGCGAACGATGGAAGTTGCTGATGCTGGGCCGTGGCCCCAGGCTGAGGACGTCGATGTTCTTGGCGTCGTAGCCGTTGCTGTCGTGGCGCGTGGCGCCGATGTGGGTCACCACGGTAATGCCGGCCTCGTTCACTCGGGCCCAGAAGGGATCGAAATCCTTGTGGCCCGGATTGCGTGGCCCGTGTCGCGTAAAGACGGCGCTCGGGCGCATCACGAGGATACGTGCGTCGCGTTCCAGTGCCCACTCGAGCTGCGCGCACGCCCAGTCGACGTCGGCCAGGGTGATGTAGGGCGAGGTAAAGATCCGGTCCTTGTAGTTGAGTCCCCAGTCTTCTTCCAACCACTGGTTGAAGGCACCGAACGTGGTGCACAGTGCATCGACGTCCTTCTTCAAGGGTTCCTCGTAGAGCACACCCAATGTGGGGAAGAGCCAGGCGGCGTCGAGGCCTTGCTCTTCGATTCGCGCGATCCGCGCGTCGCGGTCCATGTACTCGGGCGGCATCGGCTCCAGGGAGGAACGAATCAGCTCGACGCTCGTCATACCGCGTGGATTGCCGCGGAAGAGTTCGCGCAAAACGCCGGGTTTGGAAATGGGATTGAAGGTGGGATTCCCCGAGCGATCGATTTTGCCGCCCACCACCTGGTACTTCCGTCCGTCTTCGAGCTCCACCCACTCGACGCAGCGACGCCGCATCTTCGGGGGGACGTGACGGATGAAGGCATCGTGTGCCTCGTAGAAGTGATTGTCGGCGTCGAAGATGGATCCAGGGTAGGTCGCCATGTCCAGTTTCTCCTGTAGCCTCGCGAAGGCTTAACTAGTATCATGGTTTCCCGATTCTTCGCAACGCTCCGTTCGCCGGAGGAAGGGCATGTACCCGGGACACCACACTGAGACCTTCCCCAACAAGGCCGCCGCGATTTCCGCCCGCACCGGGGAAGTGGTGACCTACGCGGAGCTCGACGCGCGCTCCAACCGGTTGGCCCAGCTTCTGTGGTCCGAAGGGCTGCGGCGCGGCGACCACATCGCCGTATTCCTCGAAAACCACCTGCGCTACTTCGAGGTTGCCTGGGCGGCCTTGCGCTCGGGGCTCTACCTCACCACCGTCAACCGCTATTTGACTGCACCGGAAGCCAGTTATCTCGTCGACGACTGCGGGGCGAAACTACTCGTGTCTTCTCGCGCACTGCACGCAGTGGCGGCGGATATCCCGGAGCGCGCGCCGGGGTGCGCACGCTTTCTGGTGGTCGACGGCCCGCCCGAAGGCGCCTCGAGTCGCTTCGAGCACTACGAGAAAGCGCTGGATCAATTTTCTCCGGAGCCGCTCGACGAGGAGCCCCTCGGTGAATTCATGCTCTACAGCTCCGGGACCACCGGACGGCCCAAGGGGATCACGCGACCGCTACCAGGGCGCCCGGTGTCGGGCGGCCTCACGATGAACGCTGTGTTGAAGGGGCTCTTCCGCATGGATGCGGACTCGGTCTACCTCTCGCCCGCTCCCCTCTACCACTCGGCTCCCATCGGTTTCTGCACCGCCGTGCAATCGCTCGGCGGGACGGTTTTGATGATGGAGCGCTTCGACGCCCGCGAAGCGCTGCAGGCGATGGAGAAGTACGCGGTCACCCACAGCCAGTGGGTCCCCACCATGTTCACCCGAATGCTGAAGCTCCCGGAGCACGAGCGCGCCGGCTTCGATCATTCCGCTCACTGCGTGGCGATTCACGCCGCCGCTCCCTGCCCGCGCAAGGTGAAGGAGCAGATGTTCGCCTGGTGGGGACCGATTCTGCACGAGTACTACGGCGGGACCGAGTTGAATGGGTTGACCTACGTGGGCCCGGAGGACTGGCTCGCCCATCCCGGAACCGTCGGCCGCGCGGTGATGGGCACGATCCACATTTGCGACGAAGGTGGTGACGAGCTGCCGACGGGTGACCCGGGCATCGTGTATTTCGAACGAGACGAAGCGAACTTCCAGTACCACAAAGACCCGGAGAAGACGCGCAGCGCGCAGCACCCGAAGCATCCCAACTGGACGGCGCTGGGAGACGTGGGTTACGTGGATGGGGAGGGATTCCTCTACCTCACCGACCGGGCCTCGTTCATGATCATCTCCGGTGGTGTCAACATCTATCCCCAGGAGATCGAGAACGAGTTGATCATGCATCCCAAGGTGGAAGATGTGGCGGTGATCGGTGTTCCGCATCCGGAGTTTGGAGAAGCGGTGAAGGCGATCGTACAACCCATCGCAGGCGTAGTCGCCGACGAAGAGCTGGCCCACGAACTGATCGCCTACGCGCGAGAGCGTTTGGCTGCGTACAAGTGCCCGCGCTCCGTCGACTTCGAGCACGAACTCCCGCGTCTCCCCACGGGCAAGCTGTACAAGCGAATATTGAAAGATCGCTACTGGGGCGATAAGAACAGCCGGATCGTCTAGGGTCATCAGCGGGCCTCAGACGAGAGTTGCCTGGTCAGTGGACCGAAGAAATGCCATCTTGGATTGAAGGCTGCCGGGCCGCCACGGAGGTGCCATGGAAACGACGCCCTATCAATACTCCGCAAAGCCGACGCGCAATCCCTTCCGCTACCTACTCGCCGTCTGGCGTTTGATGCGCCATGACCCATCCACGCTGCTGTCTGAGGCGGCCATCGTGGAGATCGGGTTCGTGAATACGCGCTTGGGGCGCCGCTTCGCGCGCTGGGAGCAAACCGTCGCGCACTTGAAGGCGGATCCGCGAACCGCGGATTCCTTTGAAACACGAAAGAGCTTCGGTCCCATCGATCTGAAAGAACTCGAATGCCTGCCAGCGGGAACCCTGGGCCGGGTTTTTGCCGACCACTGCCGTGCCCGGGGTCTCGATCCCAATCTGGTTCACATTCCGCCCAGCGACGAAGTGGGTTGGCTGCTCCACCACCTCTATGCCACCCACGATATCTGGCATGTCTTTACGGGCTGGGGGAACGACCTGCCGGGCGAGTCCGGCCTGGGCGGATTCTACGCGGCGCAACTCGGGTCACCGGCCTTCTTCGGCTACATGCTTTCCCTCGCCGTGCTGAACGTCGTCATGCGCCGCGCCAATCTGAAGGAAGTACTCGAGGCCTTCAGCGCCGGTTATCAGGGTGGCATTCACGCCCAACCGCTCTGGGGAATGGATTGGAACGATCTCTGGGAACGCCCCATCGAAGAATCGAGGGCACGATATTGCATCGATCGCTCAGCGATCGTCGGGGAGGGTGTTCGGGCCGCCGCTTGATCTCAACACCGCTCTACTGAAACGGAATCGAAGCGCCCACCTCGATCGGCGGAAGCCCGGGCCCGCGCGAGGATGCCGAGTCCGACAAGAAGTAGGCCGAGGATCAATCCCGTGAACGCCCAAGCGCCCGGGAGTACGGGGACCGGCGCCACGGTCGACCGAATTCGCCAGAGGTTCCCGAAGAAACTCGCCACCAGGAGGTTTCCCTGGGCGTCCGCCAGGACGTCGATCGGTGATTCGAAGCCGGTGGCAATGCGGTCGACGTCGCCGGTAGTGCGGTCGACGAGCACGATGTCGCGGTAGAAGAGGTCGTCGACGACTCCCGAGTCTCCGTTGAAGCGGGTCACGAAGGCGTGACCGCGGTATTGCGGCGGCCAGTTCTGAGATCCGAATTCGAAACCCGTGGCGGCGGCGTGGGGGCCGAGACCGATGGGAGCGCTCACCACGTGGAGCTGGTTGAAAGCGGGGTTGAGCAGGTCGAAGTCCGGTCCGCCGATGCCGTCGAGATCGAGATTGTCGAATGTGAAGGAAGGCTCGATTTGCGTCGGGTCCGCCACACCGGCAAAGAAGCCCGACGCGAGGGCGGTGGCGTCGTTCTGCCAGTGGCTGTTGCGGTACCCGTAGTCCGCTTTGGGAAATGCTTGGAACAGTTGGTCGTGGACGTCGTCGTTTGACGGGCCATCGGAGGTATCGGGTTCGGCGGCCTCGTCGAGGACGCTTCGGTCGTAGACGTCGTTGTTGACCCGGTGGTAGTTGTTCGTAAACCAAAGCGCACCGGCGCTGTCCGCCGCGATGCCGAACGGATTTCGGGTACCCGCCGAATGGACGATGAGTTTGTCGACCGCTGTGGAGACCAGCGGTTCGTTTGCACCCACGGTGGTTCCGTTGATCACCTCTTCGTATTCCGCATCCGTGGGGTGCGGGATGTAGGCGGCAAACCCCGCGGCATCGTCGGTGGTGGGTACCTGCGTCAAGTCACGAATCACCAGGATCGTTCCCGAGTAGGCGGACTCTCCGAACGCATCGCCGGAGAATGTGTCTAGCGCTCCGTTCTGCGTACGCGTTCCCGAACCGACGTAGAGACTGTCCCCGACGATTTCGATTTGGTTCAGGCCGTGGCTCTCGCGCGGTATCCCGCGTACGATCGCGGCGGAACTGTCTCCGGGAGAGCCGAATTCGCCATCCCCGTCGACATCGACGTAGCGAAGAAGTTGAGAGAGGTCTCGGCCCGGCGCGTTGCTGCTTTCGTAGCTCCGAGTGAGATACATCTCGGACTGGCCCGAAGCGTTGGTATGGAAGGCGATCCCATTGCCGCGGATGAAGGGCAGAACGTCTACACGGCTCGCAAGTGTTCCTGTCTCGGGGTCATAGACGAAGCGCCGGACCCCGTGATTGACACTCGACACATAGAGATAGGTCGCATCCAAATCGGGCCCCGGCCCCCAGGCCAGCTGCGTCGCCCTCGATTGAGTCGACCGGGAGTCGGTGGAATAGAAGTCTCCGCTGATCTTTTCGACCGCGAGGACGAAGCCGTGACCTCCAATGACGGAAGGCGTTTCCGCACGCCCGACGGTCGAGTTCCCGATCGCCCCCAGCAACAGAAGCCCCGAGAGACCCCAACGACCCAAATTCAACAGCGCTTCATAGGAACTCAGCATCACCGCAGTCATTGTACGACCACCGAGCGCGTCGATCTAGGCTCCGTTTTCGACCTGACGGTGCTGATCGATCCAATCGTCGATGCTCTCCCACACGCGAAAGAGCCAATCGACCTGCGCTTCGCGGGTCTTGGGGATGTCGGCGTAGGGGATGCGCCAGAACGCAATCTGAACGGTTGTGTTCACCATCTTGCCGTTCCACAACTCCCAGAAGCTGCCGGTTCCTTCGAAACCCGTGTGCGCACAGACCACCACGTCCATTCCCGGATTGTTCTGCAGTAGCGCGAGCGGTCCACCCAGGCGCGGTGGAAGGGTGTGGCGCAAGCGTTTCGCGAGGGCGAGGGTTTCCGACTCCCCTTTCTGCTTCAAGCGCTCGAGGATCTGCTGCTTCTTTGCGTCGGTGAAGCGAGTGCCTTCGGGATAGATCAAGACGCTTTGATCCGGCGGAATCGCTTCGATCAAGCCCGTGATCCCCGCGATATCGCGCTCCGAGTGCTTCGCGTTGCGGTGCGCGAAGTAATTGGGGAGGCGATTGCCCACGATGTCCAAGCAGGGGTCCATCAAGAGGTCGCGCTTTACCACGTAACGGAAGCGAACGTCGTGGGGCCGAGCGACGATGGCGGGGCCAATCAGTGTGTCTGCAACGCTGGCGTGTCGCAGGAAGAGCAAGAAGCCCGGTTGGGACAGCGCCTCTTCACCGGTGATCTCGATCCCGAACCCGAAGAACGTCTTGGCTCCCCACAGGAGTGACGAACCCCAGATGGCAGAAAGCCGATCCGAACGCGATTCGAAGCGCTCCCGGTTCCGTCCGTGGAAGACCCAAATCCCGAAAAACCCGATCACCCCCCAACATTCGCAGGCGAGGTAATAGGCCAGGAAGAGCCCGCAGCGCAGGGCGGCGCTGGGTTTGCCGCGAAGCAGGTCCGTGATCACCGCCATGGGGATCCACACGGGAGCGCCCGCCAGCATCAAACCGAAAAGAAAGAAGTAGGCGGGGATCGTAAAAAGACGCCGCCGGACGATCGATGCATCCCGGGTATCGCTGGAATCAAATCCGAGTTGATACGCCCTCAGCGATTGGTTCATTCGTTTTCCCTTGAATTCCACGGGGATAAATCGTGCGGAACTTATCCTTGCTCTCCGCGTCCGTTGACGCAAGGCTGCCGCCCGAATCCGTAGGGTCTAGGGATCGACGATGAAATAGGCCCCCTGGAGTATGAACATCTCGTCCCCGGTGGTGACACCACCCCGCACGGGGCAAGCGTCGCATTCCCCGTCGCCGGCGCCGGGGAAGCTGTCGCACAACGCATCGTCTGCGTTGCACAAGAGGCCGCGATTGGGCCCGGCCATGCACTGGGTTTGCGTGTCCGCGCAAGGACCGCCCGGCCCCACGGGCAAGCCGAAGATCAGCGGCGGCTCGGGCGAGGTCGATTGACGTTTCACGGGGGGGCTGGTTGGCGTCGCGCCGTTGTCGTAGAGCGCGCAGAACAGGAAGGTCCGCTCGCTCGCGCTGGGACCGAGTTGCATCGGCGGTTCGTGATACTGGTTTACCGGGTCTGCGTAATCCGTGCTGAGGTAATCGGGCGGGTCGACGCGCGGGCTGCAGGCTCCCGTGCAGGGGATATTGGGCGGATTCCACGTGCGCCAGCGTACCCCGTGGGAATGCATGTGCGACGTCAGCAAGAACACGTTCGAGCCCACCGGGAGTGTCTCGGTGTCGCAGTATTCGCGCGTCTCGAAGGGCGGCACGTTCTGTACGAAGATCTTGTCGTCGTCGAAGATGGGCACCGCGCGATAGAGCTGGTCGGTGGGTTCCGCGAAGAACAAGTTCAGGTACAGACTCATTGTGGTGTCGAAGTTCGTCAGGTTGAAGGCGTGCGAGTTCCAGACCAGGATGCCCTGCATGGGCAAGATGCTGTAGACGCCGTCGGCAAATTCCTGTTGGAACACCGGGGTGCCCGAGCCCGTAAAGGTCGGTGTGGTGGCGCTGCCCGTAAGGCCCTCGATGCTTCCCGAAGAAAGGTCAGGCGGCCCGGCGCCCAGGCATGCCACCGCTTCCTGGACCTCCGAGCGGCAGCCCGGGTTGTATCCAAGGCTGGGATCGACAGCGAGCGGATCGCAGTCCTGTCCCTCGCTGGGGTCGAGCTCGGCGAAGCGGTAGGTCCAATCGCCCCAATTCGTATCCGTCGTGTCCACGCCGCCGAGATAGATTCGTATGAAGGCGTGGTGGGATTGCGGATCCTGATACAGGTGCTGCGCGTGGTATCGGAAACATTGATCCGACGGGTTGTTGATCCCAACGGAGATGCAGGTGGAGCCGCCACAGTCCTCGTCGACCGAGCAGGTGAGCAGCGGGTTGTTCTTGCACACGGTGGGGCAATCGACCAGCGCCGAGTCCGGCACCAGATCGGTCTGGGTCAAGTCGTAGTACGTCGCGTAACACACCTCGTTTTCGGTCTGCGAGGGAAGGGGCCAAGGGTTCGACCAGAACTGTGCGCCCACACCTTCACCCGGATGCGCCGGGGGAGGAATGATGAGCGGCTGCGGGTCCGGTGAGCAACCGCCGAGCAGATCCGCCGCGCCCGCTACCACCGTGTTCTCCGGGGCGCCGCCGTTCGTCCAAACTCGCAGTGCCTCGAGATGGTCTTCGGAGACCGTATTCGCATTGCTCGGCATGGGGGAACCCGCGGAGAGGGGCGTTCCCAATGTCTTCGCCGCGAGCTTCTCGTAGAGGAAGCTCAACGCGTCGTCGCCGGGCTCGACGCGGTTTTTCAGGGAAGCGGTCGAAGCGACGCCAACCAGGTTCGCGAAGGACACGCCTTCGGTCAGATTGAGCCCACCTTGCTCCGCGATGCCGTGGCACAGGGCCGAAGCGCAGCCGTAACTCGCATTGTCGAAGATCGAGGCTTGGATTCCCTCGAAGGTGGTCGCGAATTCGGTTCCGACACAGGTGCCGATTTCGCACGTACGCGTGCAGCCGTCCTCTTCGTCGAGATTCCCGTCGTCGCAATCCTCGCCGAGTTCCACGATGCCATTGCCACACACCTGGTCCGGGCACGCACCGGGGGAGAGCGCGTTCTTCGCCTTCACGAAGTCGGCCTCGTTCTTCTTCATCTCGCCGCCGAAGCGCGAGCAATACCACTCGTCTTCAACGCGGACGTGTACCCACACTTCGTTTTGAGGGCCCGCAGGCTCCCAGGGCCAGTCCTCGCCTCGGGCGAGCACTTGAAGCTTGCCGTTGCGAAGCACGACCTTGCGGACGGAGCTATGGGTGCCCTTCTTGTCGACGTACTTGTAGCCGTCGGACCCGGCGGGCTTACCGAGCGGCTTCCACAGCGTGGGATCGAGCTGGATCAAGCCCGAGTGCCCCGCATCCGGCCCCACACCGCGCACCAGCAGGGCGGCGCCGCCCACCGAGGGATCGTGGAGGGGCACGATGTTCACGAAGTCCTTTTCGGACTTGTACATGAAGCGATGTCGATTGGGCTTCTTGTCGGTCTTGAGGACGAGCTGCTTGCCCGCGACCGGGAAGTCGGCGTTGTGGGAAAGCGCCGCGTCGGCCCCAAAGGTCCCGATGATCAGCACCGAGATCAAGACGCACCCATGGGAACCGGAAATCAAGCTGTGCCGTCGCACCACAACCGCCCTCCTCATCGATACGGATAGTATAAAACAAAGGGTAGAAAAAATGGTGCGGCGTATCCGGTCGCGGTCGCCCCCAGAGCGATTGTTTGCTCGAATGGAGTCCAGAATTTATGGGAGCGGAGGGAGGTACCCTCAGCGCTAGTTGCAGCTCACGCAGGGGACCGAGAGCAGCTCTCCGCTGTGGCTATTGCGAGTCGGTTCACCCAGGCTTTGAGCAATGGGATTCTCGATGAACTCGATGGCCGAGAATTCGGTCGCGTCATCGTAGGGACCCGCCTTGATCTTGAGCATTTCGCGGACGTCCTCACGAAACAGAGCGTGACCCAGCTCATGGGCGAGAGCGATGGCCGGACTCTGGACGCCGCCGGCGTCGGTCACCATGCCGCGGGTCGGATCCCATTCGATGATCGTGCCAAACCGACCTTCGATCAACGGGACTTGGTGGGCTCCGGTTTCGGCGATCTCCGTGCTCACCCGGATCATGGTACTCGACTCCATGGATCCCACGCGTTGGATGAGTTCGGCGCCAGCTCGAGACTGAGAGAGGTAGGCGAAGGCTTCGCGCACGGCCTCCATATCCCCGAGCACGCCGATCGTCGAAACGGAATCGATGTATTCCCCCACCCTGAAGGTGCGCTGCACTTCGAATCGAAAGTTGGCTGAATTCGGATGGAGTGGAGCCAGGAGCCATTTGGGGGACCTACCGGAACGATCCGACAGAACGGTTGGTCGGTTCAGCGCATAGCTGCTTGTGTTCAAGCTCGCGGGCTCGCTCTCGATGGCCGAAAAGGTCTCCCCCAAATTGATGAGTTCGGGGTCTGTCGCGAGGAACCGGCCGACCGCGGGGTCATAGTAACGGGCATTCAGAAAATGGAGATCGCTCTCGCGGTCGAATTCTTCCCCTATGAAGAAGTGGCGCGGTCCAGAGGGGCCAACAGGGGAGTCCGCATGGACGATGCCCCCGTAGCTATCGACCACGGTTCGCGTGACGACCTGGCCAGAGCGATCGGTGATCACTGCGTTGGAGCCGGTGTGGTCCGCGAAATAGAAGCGATATTCCTCGGCGCTGGTCCCGGTGCTCGCAAGTAGCACGAGCGCCAGGAGGGCGGTAGGACGCGTCATCTCGCGACCCTATCACGCAGAAGCACCAGGTGACGGAAATCGGAAAACCGGCGAGGAGAATCGAGAAAAATGGAGAACGATTCGGCGGAACACGGCTCCCAAATGCCGTGTTCGAAGCCGCGTCGAATCCACCCGCGAGATGTTCCGAACCGCTCCGACTTGCGCGGAGTGGCCCCTAAGGGCCCGTGCGATCAGGGAAGCTTCGAGTGTCGGGGAACCGTGTATCCCGCTTCGTTGAGCGCGTGAATCACGTCTTCGACGGACATGGTTTCGTCGTCGAACTCGACGGTCACGGTGTTGGCATTCATATCGGTCGAGACGGACTGGACGGTTTCGATCTTCTCGACGGCCTCACGGGCCTTCGCTGAAGTACCGCCTCAGACTACGCCCGGGGTCTGGAGTACGTGGGTGACGACCGCCGCCGGGGCCGGGGCCGCGAGTCCGAGTACCAGGGCAAGTCCCAGAATTGTCTTCTTGAGCACGATGTTTCCTCCCTGGATGGAAGCTACGGCCTAATTCGAGATTCACAAGGGCACGCGTGCCGAGCCCGGAGCCAAATCGCGTTCCTGTCACGATGTGGGGGGGCGATCAGCGTCGACTCTCTTGCCAGAGGAACGCCAAAGTGCCGAAGGCCAATGCGGATCCCAGAATAATCCATGGTTGATCGAGGCCCGCGAGTGGCGCCGCGAGCGAGGCGCCCAGGAGGGCGCTCGCCGCGATCGGAAGGACACAGCAGATCAGCAAGCTGATGGCTGCGCCGAACCCCGTCGCTTTGGCGAGCTTTCGCAGGCGACCGCCCCGTGTCGAATTGGTTTGGATCGTAGAGCGCATGTTTCCCCCGGTTGGATCGGACCGCCGATCGCGCTGGGAGAATAGGACCTCGAGTGCACTTGAAGTCAAGGGGTGGCGAAGGCACCAAGCCGTCCGCTGCATCGCCCGGCGAACGCTGTGCGAACGAGCCAGCACGCGTGGAAGACGCGAAGTGCGGTTTTCGCTTGTCCCGGGACTCCCGAGTGGGCATCGTAGCCGGGCAGCGTTGGGCCGAAGCAGGAGGAACCCATGAAACGTGCATTCGCCGCCGTCATTTCTAGCGGATTGTTGTTCGGGACCGCAGCGAATGCGCGCGCCGCAGATTGTTGGGGGGCGACCGCGAGGCGGGTCACCGTTCGTGAGAACATCGCGCTGTTCGTCGGGACGGTGACGTATCCTGGTGCCTCCCACGACAATCTGATCCAGGCCCCGGGCGGGTTTTCGTTCAAAATCGTCGATGCCGAGAACGAAGCCAATGTGCTGGTGGATCTGCAGATCCCCGCGGAGAACTTTGATTCTTCCGAGCGCGTAACGCGCTACGACCGCGCGGGTACGGCGGATGCGCTGATCCGCCTGCGGAACCTGCGCCATCAAGCCGACACGATTCGCGTCAGCGTTCGATTGCGGGGAGAATTCGACCTGAGTTCGACTCCGGGGGGTGTTCGTGTGCTGGTGGAAGGCGGAGGAACCTGCGCCCGATCCTGCGTGAGCGCGTGTCGCCCCGAGAACGCCGACATCAAACTTCGCTGCGATCAAAGTTCCCTGTACCAACCGTTTGCGGACGAAGGGTTCGGTCAGCTGTTTTCTCCCCACTACCGGAGCCGCGTTGCGCGTTCGGGGTATTGCGGGCTTTCGATCCCGTCCGCGGGGCCGCGCTGCGACTTTCTGATCGACGAACACTGCCTGCTCCCGTACCCGTCCTCCGTCTTTCTGGAGGAGGACCCGTCCACGCCCACGGGCCTGCGCATTCACTACGACGGGGGCGCGTTGCCCACCAACGCCTTCGGGAAGACCATCGACCCGACCGATTGGAACACCCTCGACGGATTCAGTCCGGGGCCCGTCGTGGTGACGCTCTTTCCCGACAACGGGGTGCCGGTGGATCCCGCGCGATCGGGAGCTGCCTTTCACACCGACTTCGCGCGTTCCCTCGACGCCGATCATCCAACGATTCTGATGCGCGCAAGCGATGGCGAGCGCGTACTTCACTTCGCCGAGATGGATACCCAGACCGAAGTCTTCGAAAAAAGAGCGCTGATGCTGCGTCCGGGCAAACGCTTGGAGGACGCCACCCGCTATCTGGTGGCCTTCCGCGATCTGGTGGACACCCAAGGGGATCCGATCCGGCCGCGTCTCGCCTTCCGCGCCCTGCGCGATCAGGCAACCCACGAAGAGCTGGTGGCCGCGTGTGGACAAGGCTGCGCGACAGCCCTTGCAGCGCGCGGCGCTTCCCTGGAAGACGTCTTTGAAAAGCTCGAACAGGCGGGGGTGGCCCGGGACGACCTGCTGTTGGCCTGGGACTTCACGACCGCGAGCACCGAAGCGCTAACGGGTTGGATGGTCGCCGTGCGGGACCAGGCCTTCGCCTTGGGGACACCCACCTTCAGCGTGGACAGCATCGACGACGGCGGCGGGGCAGGGCGCAACGAACTCATCTACGCGCGCGTCGAAGGAACGTTCCAGGCTCCGCTCTTCATGACCGAGGACGCACCCGGCTCGCGACTCCATCTCGTGGGCGGCGTTCCGACCCAGAACGGCTTCGCGACGGTTCCCTACGTAGTCGACATTCCGCACGTCGCAGTGGCGAGCCGCAATCCGGGCGCGGTGCCCGCCCGGGCAACGCTTTGGGGTCACGGGCTACTCGGCACTCGATTTCAACTGGGAACGCTTTCGGAACTCGCCGAAAATTTCAATTTCGTCATCGCCGCCGTGGACATGCAGGGCATGTCCGATCCCGACCTCGTTCCCGCGATCGTCACCTTGATCACCGACTTCTCTTTCTTCCACCGGATTCCCGAGCGACTCCACCAGGGATTCCTGAATCATCTGTTGCTCGGACGCTTGCTCAACGACCCGGTGAATGGGTTCAATTCCCACCCGGCCTTCCAGCTGGGCCAGAACGACGCACCGATCGTCGACACCTCCCAGGTCTATTACTCCGGTGGAAGCCAGGGGGGCATCTTCGGCGTGGCCATCATGGGGATCACGCAGGAGTTCGAACGCGGCTTCGTCGCCGTTCCCGGATCGAACTATTCGACACTTCTTCAGCGAAGCATCGATTTCGAACCGTTCCTCAGCCTGCTGAACACCGCCTATCGGGACCCGTTGGAAGCCACCTTGATCTACCCCCTGATCCAACAACTCTGGGACCGCGCCGAGCCCCAGGGCTACCTACCGCACGTGACGGCGGGAACCCTTTCGGACCCGCCATTTCCCCACAAGGTCTTGCTCCACATGTCGCGCTACGACAGCGAAGTGTCGAATCTCGCCACGGAGATCATGGTTCGCTCCCTTGGGGTTCCGCAGATCGCGCCGGCCATCAACTCATTCGTGGACATCGAGGAGGTCGCGGCGCCTCTGGACGGGTCCGCGCTCGTGGAGATCGACACGCGACTGGGCTTCGACCGCTGCCACACCCCCGGCACGGACGACCGCGGCGCGGCGTGCACGACCGACAGCGATTGCCCCGGCGCGGGCGACCCGGACACGCGCACGGTCTGCGCATCGGGAATCCCGCCGCTCACCAACGACGCACCGGTATTCAACAACGGCGCCCACGGCGCCACGGGAACCCCCGCCGCGGGGGAGCAGATCGATGCATTCCTTCGGACGGGCGGCGTCATCGACCAGTTCTGCGACGGCATCTGCGATCCCGAGTAAGTACGCGTACGGAGGGGCGGGGGCGTTGCTCCGGACGGGTTAGTCCCTGAGGGTGAGCTCGCCGCGGAAGATCGATCGGAGTGAATCCATCTTTGCGTATCCGAGTTTGGAAGCGGCTCGCGCCTGTGCGTCGCGCTCCGCCGGCATGTCGTTGTAGTGGTACGCGATTGCGAGGTTGGCTGCGATCACTGGGTCCGAACGATCGAGGGCGCGGGCTTTCTGCGCGTAGGTCAAGGCCTTGTCGTCCTGGTGGAGCTTCAACCCGATGGTCACCATACTCGAATACGCCTGAGCGTATTCGGGGTCGATCTCGACAGCGCGGCTGTAGTGGTTCATGGCCGTTTCGTAATCGCCCGCCTTGCGATCCAGGATTCCGATTCCCGTCAACGCTTCGACTTTCGTCGGCTCGATGCGGAGCGCCTCCTCGTAGGCCGAACGGGCCTCTGCGACATGGTCCAGATCATTGTGGGCATGGCCGAGGATCGTCCACGCGAGGCTGTTCTCCGGATGCAGGAGGAGAAATTCGCCGAGCTCGTCGACGGCGGTCTCCACCTCACCTTGCTGGTAGGTTGTCGCGATCGCGACCAGACGGAGGCGTTCGGAGACATCGCCGCAACCGCTGCTGACGACCATCCAACAAACCAGGACGACCGCGGTCGCGCTCGAACGCAGCCCGGCCGCGGAACGACCTGGCCCGCGCGTTGAAAACCGGAAGCGGGCGCTCATCCTCTCCGAATCGGTTGGGGAAGGATTCGGCTTGAGGCGGGCCGTGTTCGCGGTGAACGAGGTGGGCTAGGCGATTCCGTCGCGCGGTTACGGGGTCATCGACAGGCTCGGTTCCATGGCGGGCTGTGACGCGTAGGGGGGCGGGATGAGGGTGTCGCGCCGGATCTCGAGCACATGCAGTTTCTCCAACAAGCGACATAGCGCATAGCCGAGATCCACTTCCCACCACTGGTACGAAAACTTCGCGGAGGTCGCGTAGCGGTGGTGGTTGTTCTGGTACCCCTCTCCGAATACGAGCCAGGCCGCCAAGTGATTGTTGCGGGAGTCGTCCGAGGTTTCGAAATTGCGTCCGCCGACGGCGTGGCCCAGGGTGTTGACCATCCAGCCCTCGATCGGGTGGCTCATGATTCCGAAGTAGTAGGCGGCGCCCAGGACCCACATGCCGGTGGGGAGTGCGATCGCGAGCGAGATCGCGAGATGCGTCAGGTACGGGAGAAACCAGACGCGCTTGCGGTTGAGCCAGTTGATGGGGAAGTCCAGATCCTCGACGTGACGGGTGAATTCCGGTTCTTTTCGCGCCAACCCCACGAGGGTGCGTTCGTAGGACTTCAGCTGCCCGAAGAGTACGCCCAGCATGCCCTGATGCGCGGGGCTGTGCGGGTCGCGCTCGGTGTCCGAATACGCGTGGTGACGGCGGTGCATGCACGCCCATCCCTTGGGGTCGAGCCCCGTGAACCAGATGCCCGAATGGATGGTGAAGGCCCGTGCCCAGGGGCTGAGGGTGACGGCCCGATGGGCCAGGCCGCGGTGGTAGAAGACGGTGATCATGATCGCGTTGGCGAGGTAGGCGAGCAGAAAGACGCCGATACAGGCCAGAATGTACATGGGAGACTCCTTGGGTGGGGCTTCGCGCTGCGAAACCTACGATTCCGTAACATACGATAGCGTAACTTACGGGTGCGTAGTAGGGTTGTCAACATGGCACCGCGAAAAAAGCTCACGGCGGCAGCACGGCGCGCCCAATTGATCGAAGTGGGCCGCCGCGCCTTTGCGCAGAAGGGCTACGAGGCGACTTCCGTCGAGGAGATCGCGGATCGGGCCAAGGTCTCGAAGCCGATCGTGTACGAGCATTTCGGGGGCAAAGAGGGCCTCTACGCGGTGATCGTGGATCGCGAGGTCGAGCACGTCGTGAGCGTGATCTCCGAAGCCATCGCCTCGGGCTCGCCGCGCGAACGCGTGGAGCAGGCCGCCTTGGCTTTCCTCAACTACGTGAAGCTGCATCCCGAGGGCTTCGCCGTGCTGGCCCACGATGCGCCGATCACCGCCAGCCGCGGGAATCTCTCGAGCCTATTGAGCGATGTGGCGGAGCGGGTGGGTGTGGTGTTTGCCGTGGCATTCAAGGAAGCGGGCTACGACGCCAAGACCGCCCCCATCTATGCCCACGCGCTCGTCGGGATGGTGACCTTCGTGGGCCAATGGTGGACGGAAGTTCGAAAGCCCCCGGTGGACAAGGTGGCGAGCCACATCGCGAGCCTTGCGTGGATGGGTTTGCGCCACCTGCCCAAGAAGCCGGCGCCGATCGATTCCTAGAGTCCCTCCGTCGGATTCGAAAGTGCGTTGACAGCCCGCGGGTGCCGAATCAAGATTCGCTCCATGAGCAGCAAGAAATTCCGTTTGAGTCAGTTTCCCGCGCACCTGGGACGTGGGGCCAGTATCTATAACCTGCCGGAGTTCACCGGCGACCCGAGTTGGTACGAAGCCTACGCGGCCTCCGTGGCGAGCGACGGCGCCGAGGGGCGGCTGGTGTCGATGCACAGCTTCGACGCGGCGTGGGACTCCTGGGAGATGCATCCCAACGGAGCGGAGTTGGTGGTGTGTGTGGCGGGGACGATGACGCTCTTCCAAGAGAGGGAAGGCGCGGTGGTTTCGGTCGTGCTCGAAGCCGGCGAAGCGATCGTGAACGAGCCGGGCGTCTGGCATACCGCGGACGTCGAGGCGAGTGCCACTGCGCTGTTCATCACCGCAGGGTTGGGAACGGAAATTCGACCGCGCTGACGCAAGCGGCTTTCGCGACGCCAGTGCCGGGGACAGGGGGCGCGGAAGGAGATATCGTGCCCTCCCGCTCCCCAAACTGGAGGATTCGTCATGACCCGCCTCGGCTATCAGATTCCGAATTTCACGTACCCGGATACGCGTCCCGACGAGATTTTCGACAAAGTGGTCGCCCAGGCGAAGGCTGCGGAAGCGTCCGGCTACGACCGCGTGATGGTGATGGACCACTTCTATCAGCTACCGGGATTGGGAGCACCCGGCGAGCCCATGTTCGAGTGCTATTCGATGCTCTCGGCCTTGGCGCAACATACGCAGAAGGTCCGCCTTTCGGCGTTGGTCACCGGAAATACTTACCGCAACCCAACCCTGCTCGCGAAGACGTTGACGACCCTCGACCATGTATCCCACGGTCGCGCGACCCTGGGGATCGGTGCGGGTTGGTTCGAAGCTGAGCACGTGGCGTTGGGTTTCGATTTCGGAAGCTTCGGAGATCGCTTCGAGAAACTGGAAGAGGCGTTGAAGATCATCGGGCCGATGCTCCGCGGAGAACGTCCGACGCTCCACGGGAAACACTACACGGCGATCGATGCCATCAATTCTCCCGCGCCGGTTTCGAAGATCCCGATCATGATCGGGGGGCAGGGGGAGAAGAAGACCCTGCGCATGGTTGCCCAATACGCGGACGAGTCCAATTTGACGGGCGATGTCAGCGCGATTCCCCGCAAGCTCGAGGTGTTGGCGGAGCACTGCGAACGCCTTGGACGTGAACGCTCGGAGATCGCGGTTACCAAGCTAATGATGATCGTGGTCGCTCCGACGTTGGAGGAGGCGGAGGCGGATCTTGCCGCCATCGCGGAAATCAAGGGTTGGAACGAAACCGTCGTCGGCATGGTGCGCAAGGCGCTGATCTTCGGCGACGCCGATAGCGTCGGAGAACGCATTGCCGAAGCCGTCGGCATGGGGCTCGATGGGATCACCGTCGACCTTCCGATCAACGGCCACAACACCGAGCGCGTCGAGCTGTTGGGCGAGATTGCATTGAAGGCGCTCGCCTAGTCCCTTCCCCTACGAGCCAACCCGAATCGCCGGGGCAAAACCGCGCCCGGGGGCGATTTGTGTCCAACCCTCGATCGGATTTCGACATCGCTTGGACTGTCGCTTCCACGAATGGTCCACAGAACGTCAGGACGTGGTGTGAATTCCTTGCGTAGGGTTCTCCCGTAACTGAGGTCAAGCGAAGGAGGAAAGCGATGTCGCGGCAGCGGGGAATGGGAATCGGGTGTGTTTTGGGCGTCTTGCTACTGGGTGTCGGGGAGGCCTGGAGTGGGCCTGTGGCGCTCTGCAGCGCGGCACCGGCGGTGGGATGCGTGGACATGGCGCAAGCCAAGTTCAGCTACGACGAGCGCAAAGCGGGGAAGGAAAAGGCAAAGATCGACCTCAAGCGGGGGTCCGAAAGCGTGACACTTGCGGATTTCGGTGACCCCGAAGTCGAATCCTCGGTAATCGGTGTGTGCATCTACAATGCCGCGTCGGCGCTCGCCGGGGTCCTCGAAGTGGAGACCGACCCGGGCGAGGATTGTGCGGGCAAGCCTTGTTGGATCACGAAAGCGGGCAAGCAACACCAATACAAGGACAAGTTGAACAGCCGGAGCGGCGTGAGCAAGATTCAGTTCAAGCCGGGGTCCGACAAAGCGCGCACCGTCGTCCAGGGCAAGAACAATTCACCGAAAGGCCAGGTGGCTCTACCCACGGGTGTCGTGGCGGGGCTCGCGGGCGGACTCTCGGTGACGGTGCAGGTCCTCACCAACGAGGAATGTTTCAGCGCCACTCTGGGTGACGTAAAGGAGAAGCCCGGGAGCTTCAGCGCCAAGTTGAAGCCCTAGGCGAGCCGCAGCGAGCCGTTCTGTCTTCCGGGGGTTGTCCCTTTCGGTATGGTGGATGGGTTTGCGGGTGGTTCGGCGCTGGTAGGGCGGACGGGTGCGTGTCCCGTCTGCCCCTTTCGCGCAACCGATTCGCGACTTCCCTGAACCTTCAGCGAAGCTCCTCGTCGATCGCCGCTCGGAGCGCCGCAAGGCTCGCGGATCGGACGCGCTCCTTGGTTTCCCGGTGCGCCTTTCGGTTGATTCCCGTCAGTGTGATGGCCGCGGAACGGCTTTTCTCCGGCAGCTCTTCCGCGGAAACCACGTGATCGAGAAAGCCTGCGATTCGCGCTTCGTCGGGGCTGAAGAGTTCACCCGTCAGCGTTGCACGGTTGAAATAGGCCGGGGTCAGGCGTTGGCGCGCGATCTCCACCGCGAACAGCGGGAGCGTTAGGCCGATCGCCACCTCGTTCAACCCGATCCGGAAATCACCCCGCGTCCCAAGACGCATGTCTGCGGCGAGCAAGAGGAACGCGCCCATCGGGTAGGCGTGACCGGTGCATGCGGCGACGACAGGAGAGGGAAAGCCCAGGACACGTTCCACTAATTCGCCACCCGCCCGCAGCATTTCGAGGGTTGCTTTCTGCCCTTGTTGGAATACGCCCAGGTCGAAACCGGCAGAGAACATGCCTGGGCGTCCGGTGAGCAATACCACGGCTTCGTCTTTTTCCGCACGATCGAAGGCGTCGAGGATTGCGCGGAGCATCGCGGGCGACATGACGTTGACCTTGCCATCGTCGAGGGTGATGGTTGCGATGCCATCGGATATTTCGTACGTCAAAAACTCAGCCAAGACCACACCTCCCGAAGAAAGTTAAGAAAGTCATTGGGGCGCTTTTTCGAGTCCTTCGAGTCGGCCCTCGTCGCGCCATTGCTTTAGAAGTTGGATGAACCGTACGGGGCCGCCGCCGTAAAACCCGTTCTGGGCGCTTCGTTCGTTCGGCTTTCCCTCGTTGTTGTAATACCCGGGCGTGCAGTTCTCGAGGAATTCCCGGCTGAAGCGCGCCAGGCCGATGATCGTATCGACCCATTCGGATTCTGCGGCTTCGGTGGCTTCGACACGGCGCAGTTTTTCATCGCGTGCCGTCTGGATGATATACGCCAGGTGTTTGGCCTGTTCATTGAGCATGTGGGGGAAGTTCACCGTGAATCCGGCCTGGGTGTTGGTCATGATGAAGCAGTTGGGAAAGCCGTGGGAATGCATTCCGTGCAGTGTGCGCACGCCATTCGCCCATTTCTCCGAGAGGTTCTGTCCGCCTCGCCCATAGACGGGGTAGCCGGCGCGTCGTGTGTAGTCGGTCCCGACTTCGAATCCGGTGGCGTAGATCAGGCAGTCGAGTTCGTATTCCTTGCCGTCGACCACCACTCCCTTTTTCGTCACGCGTTCGACGCCCTTTCCCTGGGTGTCGACCAGCGTCACGTTCTTTCGGTTGAAGGCGTGCAGATATTCGTCGTGGAAGCAGGGGCGTTTGCAGAACTGTCGATAATAGGGCTTCAGCGCATCGGCGGTCGATCTCGATTCGACGACCGAATCGACGCGCGCGCGAATCTGCTCCATCTTTTCGAAATCCGCTGTTTCCATGGTTTTGGCGAGTCCTGCTGGAGACAAGTCGGGCGCGTCCTCTTGCTGAACCATGACGAGGAGTTTGCGGATGATGTCCGTCCATCCGTCATTGACCAGATCCTCGGCTTGGAATCCACCGGAAACGAGAATGTTGAAATTGTCCATCCGATGCTGGTGCCAGCCCGGCTCGAGTGAACGCGCCCATTCCTCATCCGTGGGGCGATTGGCGCGTACGTCGACGGACGAAGGCGTGCGCTGGAAGACGTGCAGCGTCTGCGCGGCTTTGGCCAGGTGAGGGACGCATTGGACGGCGGTGGCGCCGGTTCCGATGATTCCGACGCGTTTGCCCTGGAGCCCGGTCAGGTCTCCGTCGGAATTCCCACCCGTGTAGTTGTAATCCCAGCGACTCGTATGGAACGCATGGCCTTCGAAGGTTTCGACGCCGGGAATGCCCGGTAGCTTCGGTCGGTTGAGAGGGCCGTTGGCCATGCAGACGAAGCGAGCCCGCATGCGATCTCCACGGTTGGTGGAAAGGATCCAGCGGTCGCTCTCTTCGTCCCAGCGCAATTCGGTGACGCGCGTTTGGAAGCAAGCATTGCGATAGAGATCGTACTTGTGCCCGATCGCCTGGGAGTGCGCCAGGATCTCGGGCGCGCCGGAATACTTCTCCTTGGGGATGTAGTCGAGCTCTTCGAGCAATGGGAGGTAGACGTAGGATTCGACGTCACAGGCGGCCCCCGGGTAGCGGTTCCAATACCACGTGCCGCCCAGGTCTCCGCCGTTCTCGATGATCCGGATGTCTTCGATTCCCGCCTCGCGCAAGCGCGCGCCGGCCAGCAGCCCTCCGAAGCCGCCGCCAATGATCGCAACCTCGACCTCATCGGTGAGCGGATCGCGGGTGAAGCCCGGTTCGACGTAAGGATCGTCTACGTAGTGGGCGAACGCGCCTTCGACTTCGAGATATTGATCGTTGCCATCCGGCCGAATTCGGCGGTCCCGCTCTTCGCGATACTTCTCGCGCAGCTTGTCCGCGTCGAAACCGAGATCCCCTGCATCCGACATGCTCCAACCCTCTTTCGCTTCGGGCGGAGACTGTAGTCCAACCCGGCCGCGGATGGCGATCGGCACCGGGGACGGGAAGGTCGGATGTCCCGGCGATGCGGGACACGACCCAGGGTTGGGAAGGGCGTCTCGAGGGCGCCGGAATCGCCGCCCGGAGCGGCCTACGGAAATCGCGCGTGGACGCCGCCGCCGGTCGTCTTGATCTTCACCTTGTACTCGCCCACTTCCACCGCGACGTTGTCGGCATCGAAGGATGAATCTCCGGTTGGGCCGGTACTCGCGTTGCTGAGGCCCTCGAATGCGACGTTCACCTTGACGCCACCGCTCGGGAGATCCGCACGCAGGATTCGGAGAATGTGGTCGAGCGTACAACTCGCCCCGGGTGCGTAATCAACGTCGAGGGAAACCGAGGAAGTCGTCGAAGGCGAGCTCTGGAAATGGAGGTCGGAACCGCCCAGGCGATACCAGACCGTGGGTTTCTGGCGCCCCTGTTCTTCCGCGACGAAGTTCAAACGGAATTTCGCCCCTCCCGCCTGGTCGAGAACCTGCGCGAGGCGTTTGTGTTTGTTGGAGCTCGTGAAACCAACCCCGCAAGTCGAGGCGAAACTTTCGAAACGCGGAACGATGTCGTTCCGGGCATTGGGATTGTCGAGGAGTGACACCGTGACGGATTCGGTTTTGCCTTCGGGGACTGTAATCTCGATGTCGGTGCTGAGGCAAGGGAAGAAGACGTCCTTGCGGTCGTCCGGGTTTCCGTCGCGGACGATGTCCTCGAGTTCGTTGACGGGATCGCAGACCTCGGGACCCGGCGGTTCGGGGCAATCGCAGTCCGCGACGATGTAGGTGTCCGGGTCCCGCGGGTCCTGGGCTTTCGCGGTCAGGCGCACGCTGCGGCCGAACCGAACCGAAAACCGTTTCATCTCGAGAGGGGGGAGGGATGCGAGCGGAACCTCACAGGGGAGCGTCCCCGGAGTGGCGGGGTCGCACAACGGCCCTAGATCCTGAAAGTGCTGAAACAGGATGTCGAGTTTCGGGGAAGCCCCGGGTACCGCGAGTTCCTCCTGGACGAGCTCGTTGATGGCGTCGGCGACGACGTTATTGGAACACGAAGCAGAAGCTTCGATTCGAAGGTCGGAGGTCTGCCCCTCTTTGCCGAGAATGTGGAACGTGTTTCCGCGCTCCGAAGCGTTGGGCCCGCTGTACCAAACCAGCACGGATTTTCGGCAAGACGGATCATCGAAGACGAAATCCAGATCGAGGGTAATGGGACAACTTCCATTCAGGAGATCTTGGACCTGGCGTTTGGAGACCGGACGCAACAATCCGAGCTTCTGGGCTACGCGTTCGCGGATGGCGGGGCTCACGCTCCCGATCTTGGCTTGCTCGGGAATCGTGACCGAGAAGCATTCTTCGATGTGGCGGTAGCGAGCGTCCTTCTTCTTCGCGCATTCGGGGTTGGGCGGATTTCCGCTCGCGATGATTTCGCAGCCCTCGGCGAATGCGGGGCATTCGCAGGCTGGCTCGACCTGGGCTCGGCTGGAAGTGGGGACGAGTGCGGGAGCAAAAACGACAACGGCAGCGAGGATCAGAACGATGCGGTGCGGCACGACTTCTCCTTCGGATTTCGATGCATCCTAGGGAGGCGGAGAAGGGGGATTCAATCGGGAAAGCGCTTGGTCCAAGAAAGGTACAAGAATCTCCCAAACGAAAGGGATCCAAGCGTCGTTAGATGAGCGTCAATCAAAGCGGAGGTCGGAAACGATGCGACGATCGGTCAGTTTCGGGGTGTTTCTGGTGGTAGCGTGCTGGTGCGGGGCGGCGGCCGCAGCGCCGGCGACCCAGCCGAACATCATCTTCATCATCGGCGACGACCATCCCTGGCCCGCCTACGGTTTCATGAAGGCGATCGATGATTCGGGCACATTCCCGACGCCGACTCAACACCCCGATCTGCCGGCGATTGAAACCCCGAATCTGGATCGTCTAGCGAATCGCGGTGTGGTGTTTCCCGTCGGGCAGACCAGCGCCACGGTCTGCATTCCCTCGTTTCGATCGACGCTGACCGGTCTGTACACCAAAGACTTCAACGAGGACGAGTTCTCGGAGAGGAAGATGCCCCAGTACCTCGGAGATGAAGGGTATGTGAGTTACGGCTACGGGAAGATCTGGAACCGGAGCTATTTGGACGCGGGATTCACGGCGGGCGGACGAAGAACCAAGCGGGAGCCTCGGTCGACGCTCGATCCACTGTGGGAATTCGTTGATTCGAGAGGGGCTGGGAGTCCGCCGTGGTTGATCTGGTATTCGCCGCGGTTACCCCATGGTCCGTACGGAGACTCGAAAGAGTTTCGCGACCAGTTCGACAAGCAGAGCTTCGCGCGAGCGGGGGCCAAGGGAGTGAAGGTCTACGCCAACGTCATGCTGTTGGATTTTTGGATCGGAGAACTTCTCGACGGCCTCGAATCGAGAGGGCTGGATCAGGATACGCTGATCGTATGGCAGGGATCCGATAATGGGTTTCTGCTGCGAGGTTCGAAGAAACGCCAGGGAGAGAACGGGTTTCGCACGATCATTTCCGTAAGTTGGCCCGCCCAGATTCCTTCGGAAACGGTTCTGCCCCAGATGGTGCACGCCGTGGATATCGTTCCGACCCTGATCGACTACGCGGGAGGGACTGCTCCGGGGTCTTTGCCGGGCCAGAGCATGCGACCGTATATCGAGAACCCAGCGCTTCCCGGCCGAGAGTACCTCTTTACTTTGAAGGTGAGGCCGTTGCGGCGTTTTCTCCGCACGCGCGATGGACTGCGATTCGGAAGCCTCGACACGTCGGGAAAGAAGTTCATCCTTCACGACTTGGCCACGGATCCCGACGAGGAGGTCAACCTCATCGATGACCCCACCTATGCGGCACAAATACCTGACTTCAAACAAGCCCTGGACGATTGGTTCCTCCCCTGATGCCGCTTCAGGGGCTATCCGCGACGGCGAACCAAGCGGAACGCGACCACCGAGAGGCCCGCGGCGAATAGGATGCCGGACCCGGGCTCGGGCACCGGTACGGGCATGGTGATGATTCGGATCTCATCGAAGCCGGCCCCATTGGACTTGAACTGAAAGCTCAAAGTCAGCATGTCGTCGGACAGGGAGAAGGAATCACCGCTGCCGAACTCGAGCTGTCGCCCGTTGGGAAAACTCGCGTAGCTCGTTTGCGCCGCGCCCAGAATTCCGTCGGTGAGTGAATAGAGCTTGTCGTCGCCGTTGATCCCCTTCTTGGCGATCACGCCCACGATCATCATCGTCGACTCGAAGGTCACGCTTCCCGATACGATCGGGTCGATGGCGGGGTCGAAGTGAAGCATGTAGCTGCTGACGAGCTTGCCTTTGGGGAGAAAGGGCAGCGAATCGAATCCCGGCAGATCGCTCACGTCATCGTAAACCCCGGGGAGATTGACGTTGACGCGAACGTCGTGGGGCAGGTGCACGTTCTGTCGTTCTTCCCAGAAGAACACCGTGAATTCCGGATACGCACCCTGGGACGCCGGGCCCGATTGCAGGGATCCGTGGGCCGCATCGTCGGGCGCCGAGATGTAAGTGATGTCGCCACTGAGAACCGGGGTCGCCAAAGCGGCGTGGGCGAAGAAGAGAACTACGAAGAAGGATCCGATCTGTTTCAGCATTTCAGCATCTCCAATACAACGCGGTGATTGTTGACGACCTGATCCCCGGAGTCCTGACGGTCTTTGGACGATTCCGCGCGGGGGAGGTGTCGTTTGGGTGGTGCGCACGGAACTTGCAAGTCACCCGCAATCCGGGTGCAGAAAAACGGTTCGTTCGAATGGGCTCAAGAAATTGTTCGCCGAAGATCTTTCGCCGCCACCAGAAAACCGTTGAGTCCGATTTCCTCGGCGTCTCGAATTGCGCTGTCGATGTGTTGCAGCGCTAGACGCGTTTCCTTCCTTCCGCCTCGTTCCGAGAGAACCCGGGTGAGTGCGTACTTGTTCCGCGCCGCGGCGGGACGCGAGCGGCGCTCGAGGTTGATTTCGAGGGCGGCTTCACTGTGTTTCTGGGCGATCGCGAGGTCTCCGAAGCTGCGGGCGAGCAAACCGAGCGGGCCGTGCGTGCACCCCCAATGGAGTCGCATGAAGTTGTGAGTCGTGTTGAGTTCCGCAAACGGGAGCAGCAGGTCGTACATCTGTCGCGCGCGGTCGGCGTCTTGGAACAAGCTGGAGAGTTCCGTCAGCATCCCGAGTTCGAACAGCCATCCCCCGCCTTGGGGAAGACCCGCGACGTCGATGGTGTCGTACTCCTCGCGAGCCTGTTTCCATTGTCCCGATAGCGCGAGCAGCAGGGCCGTGATGACAGAGTGGCCTGGGCCCAGGGCGCCCGGCGCCGAGAGGAACATGTCGCAAATCTGATTCACGTCACCGCCACTCGCCTTGCCGTCGAACCCGCGCTCCATGGTGAGCCAGGCGGCCTGCCCGAGATAAACCACGCGCGCCGCCGGATCTTCAGCGGATTGTCCGAACTCCAGTCCCTTGCGGATCAGTGCATCCGCTTCGTCGAATCGTCCTTCACAGAGGGCGCCGCCCGTCTGCGCAATCCCCAACAACCAGCGATAGACCGGCTGTCGCAGGCTGGCGACGAGATCCGTCAGGGCCTTGAACTCCGCGTCCGCGGCGGATGTTTCTCCCGTGGTGAGAAAGACCGAGTGGCGGATACTTCGCGCGAGGAACGCGACGTTGTAGCGGTCGGAGAGCGGGTCGCGCTCGAACAATTGGGAAGATCGTTCGAGGAGTGCGGTGCCCAGGGAGAGTAGCTCCCGGGAATCAGCCGGACCCTGAAGCGCCCAGGAACGCGCCCCCATGGCGGAGAAGATGCTCTCGAGGTCTCCGGATTCCTCGGCCAGGGTGAGAGCCTGGCCGCTCAGTTCGAGACGGCTTTCCATGGTGTCGAGGTAGGGGCGTGTCACCACGAGCTGACTCAAGAGTGTGGCGCGAAGTGGCTTATTGCCGGTTCCAAGCCCGGCGAGACTCTCTTCGAGCAACGCGCGCAACCGCTCGTGGGACGAAATCGGCGAGTCGTGGCGTCCACAATGACTGAGGCCAACGACGGCTTTCGCGAACAGCGAGGGAGCCGAGATACTCCGCGCCAATTGCACGGCGCGGTCGAAGGTTTCCGCTGCCGCTTCTCGCGCTCCGCACGCCCGTTGATCTTGTCCCTTCTCCACCAGGATCCGACAGCGCAGTCCTTCGTCGGGCTTGGTGGCGAGGGCCAGTGCGTCGAGGGCCCGATCGTGGTGGCGCACGGCATCTTCGAACGCGAGCAGGTGCGAGGCGCGCCGCGCCGCGGAGATGCAATAGACCGCGATCTTCTCCACGTCGCCGCAGGGTGCCGATTCGAAGAAATGATGCGCGATTCGTTCAACCCAATCGCCAGGGTCGTTGGGACGCAGGGCTTCGAGCGTTTCCCCGACCCGTCGGTGTTGCTCCGCTCGCTCGCTCCACGGAAGCTCCTGGTAGAGCGCCTGTGCGATCAAGGCGTGAGAAAACTGAAATTTCCCGATACCGGCAGTTCGGAGGACTCCACCGGCCACCGCCTCGTCGAGGAGGTCGATCAACAAGTGGCGCTCGAGGCCCGATACCGCTTCCACGATCGACAGTTCGAGTTCAGCGCCGATCACCGAGCACAGGGACAGGGTGCGGCGGCAGGCGGGGGAGAGCCGCTCCAAGCTGTGTCCGATGGTGGACTTGATGCCTTCGGGGAGCTCGACGTTCGCGAGTTGTTCGGGGGTGAGGTGGCGATTCTCGCTGGAGGCGACGAGTCTCACGAGTTCGCTCAGAAAGAAGGGACTCCCCTCGCTCATGCGCACCAATTTCGACGCCATGGCGTCGTCGAAGTCCGCTCCGGCGACGGCACGGATGTAGGTGTGGGCCGCATCGGGTTCGAGGGCAGGGAGTTCCACGCGGTGGACGTGCTGCATGCGGCAGAGGGAACCCAGCACACTCGGTAGGGCTTCGTTGAGGCTCGCCTCGTCTTCTCGGTAATTTCCGATCACGAGGCCGCTCCAAGCATCGCCGGCCCGGGCCAGGAACTCGAGCAGGCGAAGGGATGGGGCATCCGCCCAATGCAAGTCATCGAGGATGATGATGAGAGGCTGCTCGCGTCCGAAACGGCGCAAGCTCCGGGCGACGCTGTCGAACAGGCGAAAACGGGCTTCGTCGGCACCGTAGGCGGGAGCGGTCGTCTGGGGCCCCATGTGGGCCTGGAGTTCCGGTAGGAGTCGAACGAGTTCCTCCGCACAGTCCGCCAGCTCGGACACCAGCGTTTCCGGGCCGTGTTCTTCGATACAGGCGCGAAGCACTTGTACCCAGGGCCAAAACGGCGGAGCGCCGTCTCCCTCGTACGCATTGCCCGCGACCACCAACGCGCCCTGGCCCCGCGCCGTTCGGGCGAGTTCCTGGGCGGCTCGCGTCTTCCCCATTCCGGCGGATCCCGAAACGAGAAAGATGGACGCGTGTCCGTCGCGCGCGGTTTCGAGTCCCGACAGGAGTTCGCGCATGGTTTGTTCGCGACCCACGAAGGGAGTGGCGGGAGTCATGGTCTCGGTGGCGCCACCCACCTCCTCCACGTCGGCGATGAATCGGTAACCGCGACCGTGGGAGGTTTGAATCATGCGTTGGGCGGTTCCGTCATCGTCGAGGGCGCGGCGCGCCGCGCGCACGCACTTGGGCAAGACCCACTCGGTGACGAATTGGTCCGGCCAGAGTTGCGTGAGTAACTCTCGTTTGGGGACGACGCGGGCCCGGTGGCGAACGAGATATTCGAGGACGTCGAAGACCTTGGGTTCGACGCTGACGCGTTCCTGATTTCGGCGCAATTCGAAGCGCGTGGTGTCGAGTTCGAAATCTCCGAAGCGGTAGCGCCGCGCTTTACGGCGAGAAGCGGGTCGGGAGTGATCTGTGGTGGTAGGGGAGTCCATTGAGCAACAACCTCATTCAGCATCCGCGAACGAGATGAAGCCTGGGCGCACCACGGCTGTCGTCGCACCCACGACCGCACCCCGAAGGAGAAACCCCGCGGGGGACCTTGGCAGGCGCGCCGAAGCGGATGCCGCCAGAGGTCCATTGAATAAGTGATCGAATAGAGTCAAAAAGTAACATTGTCCGATCGAGAAATGACCCAATCGCGATCAGTCTAACCGTGCGTCGCTACGCGGCCTTTCGGTCCCTCAGGACCTTTCTTGGACAGTTCCGTGACGGAAGGGCGAGGGCCGACGAGAACCCACCTGACTGCGTGAGGATGCGATTCGTACGAGTGCAACTTGCCGGTGGCGACCGCGGGGCTTGGGGAAACGCGGTCGTGCGTGGTGCATCAGCGAGCGAAGTCGTAGGTGACACCGGGCGGCGGGGGACTGGATAGAAACGGTTCGAAGCGCAGGTCACCCGCGAGGTGAAGCTTGAGGAAAGGGAGAATCCAGCGCATTCCCAGTGGCTGGGATTCTTCGAGACTGAGTGTGATGGGTGGCTTGCAACCCAGGAGCAGGTTGCCGCTGCATTCGCTCTGCAAGGCGGTGTGTCCAGCGCGTTCGATCTCCACCAGATAGCGGGGTGACGTGTATTGTTCGAAATGGATCCGGGTGGAGTCGTTCCAGACGATCGCGTCCAGTGATCCCATCAGGGAAAGGGACGGAATCGAGAAGGGTGGAATGAATTGTTCGAGCCCCGGAAAGATTCCGGGCACGACGGCTACCGCGACCTTGAATCGCGGGTCCTGGGATGCGGCGAGGTGTGCAGTCGTGCCACCAAAGGAGCCGCCACCGATCGCGACACGTTCGCTGTCCACCGTTCCGAACAACGGCGAGGAGGGGGTGGTATTGGCTTCGAGGATGCCATCCAACGCTCCACTCATGTCCGCCATGCGCTCGAGGGCATTGGGGATCAGCGCATCGAAGACGCAATCGTCACGCATGCTGCCCGGATGATTGGGGGCGACGACGATGAAACCGTGCGAGGCCAGCTGTCGCGCGGGGTAGCTCTGCAGCTCTCCGAGGGAACAGGCGCCGTGAGAGTAGAAGAGCACCGGATGCGGACCGCTCGGATGAACTTCGGCATCGACATGTCCGCCGAGATCGGGATCGAAGGGTTCATTCTCGCCGGCGGCGGGATACCACACGACCGGATCGAGGTCGCGTGTGGAACTGGGGTCGAGAAAAGCGGGTTTCGAAAGCTCCATTCGGCGAACACCGACCGTGAAGGAGCCATCCTCACGAACGTCGATGCAGGTACCCGCAGTCCATTTCTCCGCGTCCGCGCAATGGGTCAAGCTGGGACACGCCGTCCGTGTAGCGGTTGCGTTGCTCCGACAATGGTTGGG
>JAJDAL010000050.1 GCA_029261875.1 Deltaproteobacteria bacterium | reverse complement strand
GAGATGGTGATGCCCGGGGACAACGTGGAGATGGTGGTGACCCTCATTACGCCGATCGCGATGGACAAGGAGCTCCGCTTCGCCATTCGCGAAGGAGGCCGGACCGTCGGCGCCGGTGTGGTGGCGGAAATCGTCGAGTAGAGATCGAGTCTCCCTGCATGTCGGTAGGGTGAATAAGGAGCCGCAATGGCGGACATCGCGTCACAGAAAATTCGAATCCGTATGAAGGCGTACGATTACCGCCTGCTCGACCAGAGCGCCGGCGAGATCATCGATACCGCCGTGCGGACAGGCGCGCGCGTGGCGGGTCCGATCCCGTTGCCGACCACCATCAACAAGTACACCGTGCTGCGCGGACCCAACATCGACAAGAAGTCCCGGGAGCAGTTCGAAACCCGAACCCACAAGCGGTTGATCGATATCTTGGATCCGACCGCGCAAACCGTTGATGCCCTGATGAAGCTCGAATTGGCCGCGGGCGTCGACGTGGAGATCAAGCTCTAGTCATGGCGACCGTCGAGATCAAAACCATCGAAAACAAGTCAGCGGGTTCGCTCGACTTGGCGCCGGGCGTGTTCGAAGCGCCGGTACGGAAGCATTTGTTCCATGCGGAAGTGCGGCGCCAGACAGCGGATCGCCGCCGGGGAACCCATTCGACCAAGAACCGAACAGCGGTTTCCGGAGGTGGGGCCAAGCCCTGGCGCCAGAAGGGAACCGGGCGCGCACGGCAGGGGACGACCCGGGCACCCCAATGGCAGGGCGGTGGCGTGGCCTTCGGGCCCGTCTCGCGTTCGCATGCGCACCGCTTGCCGAAGAAGGTCCGCGCGGCCGCATTGCGCAGCGCGCTTTCCATGCGATTGCAGGAGAATGCCTTGACGGTGGTGGATGGCATCGCACTCGATGCGCCCAAGACCAAGCGGATCGTGGAGATGCTGAATCAGTTGGGACTGGGCGACACGAGTGTATTGATCGTAACGGGCGAACGCGATGAAGCCGTTGAACGGTCCGTCCGCAATCTCGCGAACGCCGCCATCCTCTGCACCGCCGGCCTCAACGTGTACGACGTCCTCAATCACAACCATCTCCTCATGACGAAGGACGCGGTGGAAGCGGTCGTGGGGCGCCTCGCGCGCTCCGCTGGCAGTGAGGGAGCCAAGTCGTGAATCTGAATGACATCATCCGGCGCCCGTTGATGACGGAGAAGAGCAACATCGGCACCGAGATTCAGAATCTCTACACCTTTGCGGTGGATCCTCGCGCCACGAAGCAGGAAATCCGCCAAGCGGTCCAGATGCTGATGGGTGTCACCGTCGTCGATGTACACACCATGAACATGCCGCGAAAAACCCGCCGCGTGGGTAAGCACGTCGGTCGAAAGCCGGCCTGGAAAAAAGCGATCGTACGCCTTGCGGAAGGCCAGTCGATCGAGATCTTCGAAGGAGTGTAGGCGCGATGGCCTCCCGGAATTACAAACCGACATCACCCGGACGCCGAGCCGCGTCCGTCCCCGATTTCGGCGACATCTCGAAAGAACGACCGGAGCGTTCTCTCGTCGATGGTGGCGTGGCGAAGTCGGGTGGACGCAACAACCGGGGGCGAATCACCGCCTGGCATCGGGGCGGCGGACACAAGCGCCTCTACCGCCGAGTGGACTTTCGCCGCGAAAAATACGGTGTGCCCGCGCTCGTCGCGCGAATCGAATACGATCCGAATCGCTCGGCCCACATTGCGCTGCTCCACTACGCCGACGGAGAAAAGCGCTACATCCTGGCCCCGAACGGATTGAAGCCCGGCAACAAAGTCGAATCGGGTCCGGATTCCGACGTTCAGCCGGGAAACGCCATGCCCCTGGCCAACATGCCCATGGGTTCGGTGATTCACGCGATCGAGCTCAAGCCCGGCAAGGGCGCGCAAATGGTTCGTTCCGCCGGTGGGAGCGCCCAGCTCATGGCGCGCGAGAAGGGCTACGCGACCCTGCGGCTACCGAGCGGTGAGCACCGGAAAGTTCTGGCCACCTGCATGGCGACCCTGGGACAGGTCGGGAACGTCGATCACGAAAATCGCAGTATCGGGAAAGCCGGGCGCAACCGCTGGAAGGGCAAGCGCGGAAACGTCCGCGGTGTCGCGATGAACCCCGTCGACCACCCCATGGGTGGCGGCGAGGGGCGCACGTCCGGCGGGCGCCAGCCTTGTACGCCCTGGGGTGTTGCGACCAAGGGTTACAAGACGCGGAGCAACCGCCGCACCAACAAGTACATCGTCAAGCGACGAGGGAAGAAGTAATGGCGCGTTCGATCAAAAAAGGGCCGTACGTAGAGCCGAGTCTGCAGAAGAACGTGGACCGACACGCGAATTCCGGGCGCAAGGGTGCGATCCGCACATGGTCCCGGCGTTCGATGATTACGCCGGATTTCATCGGTCTCACGTTTCAGGTTCACAATGGGAAGCTTTTCATCCCCGTGTTCGTGACCGAGAACATGGTCGGACATCGCCTGGGTGAATTCTCGCCGACGCGGAAGTTCATGGGGCACGCGTCGTCCGACAAGAAGGTAAAGGCCCGCTGAGATGGAAGTTCGAGCCGTACTTCGCGATTACCGAGTGAGCCCGCAGAAAGCGCGGCTCGTTGCGGATCAAATTCGGGGCAAAGGCGTCGAGGACGCTTTGGTCACGCTTGCGCTCTCGACGAAGCGTTTCGCGCGCCCGCTGCAAAAACTCGTGCGTTCGGCCTTGGCCAACGCCGAAGACAAGAACAACCGCGACAAAGCGGGAATCGACGTCGACAACCTCTTCGTTCACACAATTATGGTGGATCAAGGGGCGGCCATGTGGCGCATACGCGCTCGCGCCCAGGGGCGGGCGGCGTGGATTCAGCGACCGACGAGTCACGTCACGGTCGTGTTGGCTGAGCGGTAGGAATCAGGAGTAACGATGGGTCAAAAAGTACATCCCTACGGATTTCGACTCGGCACGCTGTACGGCTGGCAGTCGAACTGGTTCGCCGAGCGGCACTACGCCGAGCAGCTGCACGAAGACATCGCGATCCGCAAGTTCATCAAGAAGAAGCTCTATCACGCCGGGATTTCGAAGGTCGTGATCGAGCGTACGGGTGAGAAGCTCGTCGTGAATATCCATACGGCTCGGCCGGGGATCCTGATCGGCAAGCGCGGCGCGGAAGTCGACACCCTCCGCAAGGAGCTGGATCAGTTCTCGAACAAAGAGATCTTCATCAATATCAAAGAGATTCGAAAAGCGGAGCTCGATGCTCAGCTCGTGTGCGAGAACGTGTCGCTGCAGCTGGAGCGACGGGTCGCATTCCGACGCGCCATGAAGAAGGCCGTCACTTCCACGATGAAATTCGGGGCCGGTGGCATCCGGATCCAATGCGCGGGTCGACTGGGCGGTGCCGAAATGGGTCGCCGCGAGTGGTATCGGGAAGGCCGCGTCCCGCTCCACACCCTGCGCGCAGACATCGACTACGGCTTCGCAGAGGCGAAGACGACGTACGGGGTGATCGGGGTCAAATGCTGGATCTTCAAGGGTGACCACGGTGACAAGGAAATCAAGAAGGGCGTGATCGCCCGGCAAGAGGCGGAGTAACCGCGAACGATGCTGCAACCGAAGAAAGTCAAACACCGAAAGCAGATGAAGGGCCGGATGCGCGGGAAAGCGTATCGCGGCAGCACTCTGAATTTCGGCGAGATGGGGCTTCAGGCGACGGACCGTTATCGCCTGACGGCTCGGCAGATCGAGGCGGCTCGTATCGCGATGACTCGTCACATCAAACGTGGTGGGAAGATCTGGATACGCGTCTTTCCCGACAAGCCGGTCACCAAGAAACCCGCCGAAACCCGCATGGGTAAAGGTAAGGGGAATCCCGAGGAGTGGGTGGCCGTCGTCAAACCCGGCCGCATCCTGTTCGAGATGGAGGGCGTATCGGAAACGCTGGGACGTGAGGCATTGACCCGCGCGGCCCGCAAACTTCCGATTCCGACCCGCATCGTAATCCGCGAGGAGAACCAATGAAGGCCTCGGAGCTACGGGAACTGTCCGCGGAGGAATTGGTCGCCAAGAACCAGGAAATGCGGAAAGACCTTTTCAATACGCGAGTCAAACATTCGACGGGACAGCTCGAGAATTCCGCAAAGCTCACACAGCTGCGACGGGACATTGCTCGAGTCGAGACGATTTTACGAGTCAAGCGTGAGGCGGATGGATGAGCAAGCAACCGGGTAATCGACGCACGCTGGTCGGCACCGTCGTCAGCGACAACATGGATAAGACGGTCGTCGTTCGGGTCGAAAGGCTCGTTCAGGACCCTCAATACAAGAAATACGTAAACCGCTATTCGAAATTCATGGCGCACGATGAAAGTAATCGGTGCGCCGTGGGTGACCGCGTTCGCATCATCGAGCACCGGCCCATTTCGAAGCGCAAACGCTGGCGCGTGCAAGCCACCCTGACGAGCGGTCAGGGCGCATAGAGTTTAGGCGAAGCCATGATCCAATCAGAATCTACACTCGATGTCGCGGACAACTCTGGAGCCCGCAAGGTGGCCTGTATCAAGGTCCTGGGCGGCTCCAAGCGGAAGTACGCCTCCATCGGTGACATCATCGTCGTTACCATCAAGGAAGCGATTCCCAACGCCCGGGTCAAAAAGGGTGAGGTGAAGCGCGCCGTGGTGGTCCGGACGGCGAAGAACATCGGACGCCCGGACGGCTCCTACATCAAATTCGACGACAACGCGGCGGTTTTGATCGATGCTCAGAAAGAGCCGATCGGCACGCGCATCTTCGGTCCTGTCGCGCGCGAGCTGCGGGCGCGCCGTTTCATGAAGATCATTTCGCTTGCGCCGGAGGTTCTCTGATGGCTCCGCGAATCCAAGAGCGATACCGCGACGACGTGATTGCGAAACTCTCAGAAGAGTTCGGCTATTCGAATGCCCACCAGGTTCCCCGGGTGACGAAGATCGTCGTCAACACGGGAATCGGCGAGGGGACGCAGAATCCGAAACTTCTCGAGGCTGCGAGTTCCGAGATCGCGACCATCACGGGGCAGAAGCCGGTCATCCGGCGCGCGCGGAAGTCGATCGCGAACTTCAAGCTGCGCGAGGGGCAACCGGTCGGATGCAGTGTGACGCTGCGCCGGGACCGAATGTGGGAATTCTATGATCGCTTGGTCAACGTGGCGCTGCCGCGCGTGCGCGATTTTCGCGGGGTTTCCCCGAAGGCCTTCGACGGTCGGGGGAATTACACCCTCGGGATTACAGAGCAGATCATCTTTCCCGAGATCGATTACGACAAAGTAGAACGTTTGAGCGGAATGAACATCACCGTGGTTACCACCGCAGAAACCGACGCCGAAGCGCGCGCTCTGCTGGGGCACCTCGGCATGCCGTTCCGCAACTAGGTCCGGAGGAATCCCGTGGCGAAAAAATCTCAAGTCGTGCGCGCCGCTCGCAAGCCGAAATTTAAGGTGCGCGGGTACAACCGATGCAAGCAGTGCGGTCGCCCGCGCGGTTTCTATCGGCGCTTCGCGATGTGTCGCATTTGTCTACGCAAGCTTGCGCTCGAGGGGCGAATCCCCGGCGTAATCAAGTCGAGTTGGTAGGACCAAGCCATGATGACCGATCCCGTCGCTGACATGTTGACTCGCATTCGCAATGCCCACCAAGCGGGGCACGAGTGCACGCGAGTGAGTAGCTCGAAGCTGAAGCTCGCCATCGCACGCGTATTGGAAGAACAGGGATACCTCGAGCGCGTCTCGGTGGAGTCCGGAAAGGTGTTCGATCAGCTGCTGCTCGATCTTCGCTACAAGGCGAGTGGTGTGCCGATCATCGAAGGCATTGCCCGGGTGAGCCGCCCGAGTTGTCGCGTATACGTAAACCACGACGAAGTTCCCAAGGTTCGAAACGGAATTGGAGTCGCGATCCTATCGACGTCCAAGGGTGTCATGACCGACGCCTCAGCGCGTGAAGCGAATGTGGGCGGCGAAGTTCTCTGTGAGGTCTGGTAGGTGTCACGCATCGGAAAATCGCCGATCTCGGTGCCGAGCGGTGTCGATATCAATACCTCGAACGACCAGGTCCAGGTGAAGGGTCCCAAGGGCGTCCTCTCCGGTTCCGTTCCGGCCGGAGTCCGGTTGGAGCTCGCAGGCAGCACCCTCAACGTGCACCGCGAGATCGAAGACAAGCCGACCCGAGCTCTTCACGGGTTGGTGCGCGCGTTGGTGGCCAACATGATTCACGGTGTAACCGAGGGCTTTCACAAGGAACTCGAAATCGAAGGCGTTGGATATCGAGCGGAGCTCGCAGGGAAGAACCTCAAGCTCGCTCTCGGTTTCTCGCACCCGGTCGAGATGGAGGTCCCGAAGGCACTCAAGGTGTCCGTCGACAAGAACACGGTGGTTCGGGTCGAGGGAATCGACAAGGAACTCGTCGGCCAGTTTGCAGCCGACATTCGATCCCTCCGGCCCCCGGAGCCCTACAAGGGCAAAGGGATTCGTTACTCCGGCGAACGTATCCGCCGGAAGGTGGGTAAGGCGGGAGCCGCATAGACCATGCGCAGAAAAATTCGTAACGACAAACAACGGAAATGGCAGGGGCGCCGCCAACGCGTCACGAGCCGACTGGCTCGCGACGAGCGCATCCAACTACGCGTTTTTCGCAGTGCCAAGCACATTTACGCCCAGCTCATCGATCCGACGAATGGGCGGACCCTGGGAACCGCATCGACGCTTTCCAAGTCCGTGAAGGACCAGGGGGCGGTGGAGAACAAGGTCGAGGCGGCCAAGCGCGTGGGGCGGGCAATCGCCGAAGTCGCGCGGTCGAAGCAGGTGGAACAAGTGACGTTCCATCGCAGTGGTTTTCTTTATCACGGGCGCACGAAAGCGCTCGCCGATGCGGCCCGCGAGGCCGGTCTGAAGTTCTGAGGTTCCGGAATGGATGAAGAACGATTGAATCCCAACGACTACGAGCTCAACGATCGAGTCGTGCACATCAACCGCGTGGCGAAAGTGGTCAAGGGTGGTCGTCGCTTCAGCTTTAGCGCGCTGATCGTGGTCGGTGACGGCAACGGCGTGGTGGGTGCGGGGCTGGGAAAGGCCGGTGAGGTTCCCGAAGCCATTCGCAAGGGTGTCGAACAGGCGCGAAAGAATCTGGTTCGGGTTCCGTTGGTCGAAGGCACGATTCCGCACACGATCGTCGGGGTTGCCGGGGCGGGTCGCGTTCTGCTGCGCCCCGCATCGCCCGGTACCGGCGTGATCGCGGGCGGCGGTGTGCGCGCGGTGGTCGAGTCGGCCGGTGTGCGAGACGTGCTCACCAAGACGCTCGGTTCGAACAACCCCCACAACGTCGTTCGCGCGGCGCTCTCGGCTCTTCAGGCCCTGCGCGATCCGGATGCGCGAGCGCAGGAGCTTGCACGCGCATGACCGAGGGTGGAAATCGAATTCGCGTGAAATGGGTGCGCAGCTGGATCGGATACGACCGCAGGCAGCGCGCCACGATTCGGGGCCTCGGGTTGCGACGCTTGAATCAGAGTGTCGAAGTGCTCGATACCCCCGCCAATCGCGGGATGATCAACAAGGTTCGCCATTTGGTGGTGGTGGAGTAAACGATGTTGGATCAACTGAGTCATCGACCGGGTGCGCGGCACCGTCCCAAGCGGGTAGGACGCGGTCCGGGTTCGGGCAACCACAAGACTTCCGGTCGCGGAATGAAGGGGCAGGGTCACCGTTCCGCCGGCCGTGAGACTCCGCTTCACTTCGAAGGTGGGCAGATGCCCCTCGTGCGGCGGATTCCCAAGCGCGGGTTTCACAATCCCGGACGCGTGGAGTATTCCGTCGTCAATCTCGCTTCCCTGGTCGTCTTTCCGGAGGGCTCCACCGTGGATGTGGATGCGCTTCGCGAGCGGGGCATGCTGCCCAAGCGCAAGCGCCCCGTGAAGCTGTTGGCCCACGGCGATGCGCCCAAGGGGCTCACGGTGAAGATCGCGAAGGCAAGCGCGGCGGCCAAGCGCAAGATCGAAGAAGCGGGTGGAACCGTGGAGATCACCGGGTGACCGGCGGCGTCCAGAACATCGCGCGCGTTCCCGAGCTTCAGAAGCGAATTCTGTTCACGTTCGGGATGTTGGCTGTGTATCGGGTTGGTGCCGCAATCGTGACGCCGGGGATCGATGCGGAGGTCATCCGTCAGTTCTTCGAACAATTCTCGGGGACGGCCGTCGGTCTGTTGAATCTGTTTTCGGGTGGCGCCCTCGAAAGGCTCTCGATTTTTGCGCTGGGCATCATGCCGTACATCAGCGCGTCGATCATTTTTCAGCTGTTGACCGTCGTCGTGCCGAAGCTCGAAGAACTGAAGAAGGAAGGCGAAGCGGGTCGCAAGAAGATCAATCAGTGGACGCGCTACGCGACCATCGGTCTTGCGATCATCCAGAGTTTCTTGATCTCCAGCGCGCTCGAGTCGGGACAGTTCGGCGAGGGGGCGGTCCTCGATCCGGGCTGGAGTTTTCGCCTCATGACCATGTTGACGTTGACCACGGGCACGGCGTTCATCATGTGGTTGGGTGAACAGATCACCGAGCGCGGAATCGGCAACGGGATCTCCATGGTGATCTTTGCCAGCATCGTGGTCTCGATTCCCTCGGCCTTGGGACAGCTGCGCGAGCTGTTGCGCACCGACGAGTTGACGCTGCTCGAACTCATCTTTCTGCTGGGCTTCATCGTCGCCGTCACCGGTGCCGTCGTGTTCATGGAGAGAGGGCAACGCCGTATCCCCATTCAACACGCGCGCCGGGTGGTGGGGCGCCGAATGACGCAGGGGGGAACCAGCTATTTTCCCTTGCGGGTCAATTCCGCTGGCGTGATACCGCCGATTTTCGCTTCCTCGATCCTGAGCTTCCCGCTCATGATCGGGCAATTCGTCGAGATTCCCGCGCTCAATAATTTCATCCAGGACTACCTGGCGTTCGGTGGGGCGCTCTACAACCTCGTCTACGTCGGGCTGATCATCTTCTTCTGTTACTTCTACACGGCGATCATGATCAACCCGATGGATGTGGCGGACAACATCAAGCGCTTTGGTGGGTACATTCCCGGCATTCGGCCCGGAAAACGAACCGCGGAACACATCGACAGAATTCTGAGTCGCTTGACCCTGGTCGGGTCCGTCTACATCTCGCTGATTTGCGTGGTCCCGATCTTCGTGACCGCGCGATTGGGCGTGCCGATCTTCTTTGGCGGTACGGCGCTCTTGATCGTGGTCGGAGTCGCGCTGGATACGATCGGCCAGATCGAATCACACCTGGTTTCCCGTCAGTACGAAGGTTTCGTCGGCGGCCAGCGCACGCGTGCGAGGCTGGGCCGATGAGCGCTTCCCGCTTGTTGCTATTGGGGCCGCCCGGCGCAGGCAAGGGAACCCAGGCCGCAATCTTGATCGAGCGCCTGCGCGTACCCCAGATTTCGACCGGTGACATGCTTCGGGATGCGGTCGCGCGCAAGACGGAAATCGGATTGAAGGCGCAAGCGGTGATGGAGCGCGGTGACCTGGTACCGGACGAGATCGTGATTGGTATCGCAGAGGAACGCTTGCGGCAGAGCGACGCGGAACGCGGCTTCATTCTCGACGGTTTCCCGCGCACGCTCGCACAGGCCGAGGCCCTCGACCGGCTGCTCGAGAAGCTGGGGCGTCCCCTGCAGAAGTGCATTGCCATCAGCGTCGATGAGGACGAACTCGTGGCGCGCCTGCTCAAACGCGCGGAAATCGAGGGGCGCAGCGACGATGACGAGGCCACGATTCGCAACCGAATGCAGGTCTACCGGGAGCAGACCGAGCCGCTCGTCAACCACTATCGCGGTCAGGGAATCGCTCACGAAGTGAAGGGCAAGGGCTCGGTCGAAGATGTAGAGCAGCGGATTCTGGAGGCGTTGGGCGGGTGAACGTGGCGAGCCACATACCGATCAAGACCCGACGCGAGGTGGAATCCATGCGGGCGGCCGGTCGTCACGTGGCCGAAATCCTGCTCGAGCTGCGGGAGATCACCCGGGCCGGCGTGACGACGGGTGAAATCGACGCCCGGGCGCGCCAATTGATCGATCAACGCGGGGTCGTCTCCTCGTTTCTGGGGTACGCCCCCCGCGGTCTGCCGGCCTTTCCGGCCGTGATCTGCATCTCCGTCAACGAGGAGATCGTTCACGGCATCCCGGGGGAGCGCGAACTGCGCGATGGCGATATCGTTACGCTGGATTTCGGGGTCGAGGCGGAGGGCTTTCACGGCGATTCAGCGGTGACGATTCCGATCGGTGAGGTCGACCCCGCGGCCCTGGAACTGATCGAGGCGACCCGCGCTTCACTCTATTGCGGTGTCGAGGCGATGCGGCCGGGCAACCGGTTGTCGGACATCGGGAACCGGGTTCAGCAGCACGCGGAAAAACCCGGCTACTCGGTTGTGCGCGATTTCGTCGGACACGGCATCGGCCGGCAGCTCCACGAACCGCCGCAGATTCCCAACTACGGAAGTCCCGGCCGAGGCCCGAGGCTTTTGTCGGGGATGGTTTTTGCCATCGAGCCCATGGTGAATGTCGGAGGTCCGGACGTCCGCATGCTCGATGATGATTGGACGGCCGTGACCGACGATGGGAGCCTGTCGGCGCATTTCGAACATACGATCCTGGTGACCGACAACGGTCCGGAAATATTGACCCAGGTCGATGGATCGCACTGAGGTACGGGGTAGATGAAGGTTCGAGCATCGGTTCGAAAAATTTGTGAGAAGTGTCGCGTCATCAAGCGACGCGGTGTGTTGCGTGTGATTTGCGAAAACCCCAAACACAAGCAACGCCAGGGTTAATCCGGGGCTTGGAAGGAGACCACCGATGGCACGCATAGCGGGAATCGATCTGCCGAGGAACAAGCGCATCGAGATTGCGCTCACCTATATCTGCGGAATCGGGCGCAGCTCCGCTCGCGCGATTTGTGCAAAGGCCGAGATCGAACTCGATACGAAATCCGACCAACTCAGCGAAGGTGACGTGATCAAACTGCGCGACATCATCGAACGTGAGTTCAAGGTCGAAGGTGATCTCCGACGCGAGGTTTCACAGAACATCAAGATGTTGATGGACATCGGGTGCTATCGCGGATTGCGCCATCGGCGCGGTCTCCCGGTGCGAGGACAGAGAACACATACCAACGCCCGAACGCGGAAGGGTCCGCGCAAGACGGTCGCGGGCAAGAAGAAAGCGGCGACCAAGAAGTAGACCATGGTGAAAAAAGGTACGAAGAAGAAAATCAAGAAGAACATCGCCACGGGCATTGCCCATATCCAGTCGACGTTCAACAACACCATCGTGACCATTACCGATGTATCGGGAAACACGTTGGCGTGGTCGACGGCGGGTCAACAGGGCTTCAAGGGGTCGCGGAAATCGACTCCGTTTGCGGCCCAGGTGGCGGCCGAAGAATGCGCGAAAAAGGCGATGGAACACGGCGTCCGTTCGCTGGGCGTCTACGTGAAGGGCCCCGGTGCCGGTCGCGAATCCGCGCTTCGCGCGCTTCAGGCGGCGGGAATGCGCGTGTCCTTGATACGCGACGTGACGCCGATTCCGCACAACGGCTGCCGTCCGCCCAAGCGCCGGCGAGTCTGAGGGAGAATCATGGCGAGATATACCGGTTCCGTTTGCCGCCAGTGTCGGCGCGAAGGCACGAAACTCTTCCTGAAGGGCGATCGTTGCTTCAGCGAGAAGTGTGGGGTGGAGAAACGCGCATATCCCCCGGGCCAGCACGGCCAGGGCCGTCAGCGTTTCTCGGATTACGGCATTCAGCTGCGCGAAAAGCAGAAGGTCCGTCGCATGTACGGCCTGGTGGAGAAGCAGTTCCGCCGCACCATGTCGCACGCTTCGCGGATGCGCGGGTTGGCGGGTGAGAATCTGCTCGTTCTGCTGGAACGACGACTCGACAACACGGTCTTCCGGCTGGGCTTCGCAACGTCGCGCGCCGAAGCGCGACAGTTGGTTCGACACGGTCATTTCATCGTCAACGAGCGCAAGGCCAGTACGCCTTCGATGCTCGTCAAGCCGGGGATGACGATTCGATTGCGCGAGAAGTCGCGTGAGATCGCGCGGGTTTCCGGCGCCTTGGATGCTCTCGAACGTCGAAGTGTCCCCAATTGGCTGGAAATCGAGAAAGAAAAATTCGAGGGAACGGTCAAGTCGCTCCCCACACGAGAAGACATAACGCTGCCGATTCAGGAACAACTGATCGTCGAGCACTACTCGCGCTGACCCCGTAGCGCGAACCCTTTCGGGAGGTCCTATGCAACAAGAATTGGTCGCAAGAAACTGGCGAGAACTCATTCGTCCCAAGCGCCTCGAAATCGAGGAAGAGACTCTGACGGAGAGCTATGGCCGATTCGCGTGCGAGCCGCTCGAGCGTGGCTTCGGTGTGACCCTGGGCAACGCTCTGCGCCGCATCCTGCTGTCCTCGCTCCAGGGGTCGGCGATCACCAGTGTCCGGATCAACGGCGTCATGCACGAATTCACCGCGATTCCCGGTGTTCTCGAGGACGTGACGGACGTCGTGCTGAACATGAAAGAGGTTCGCGTCCGCATGCACTCGGAGGGGCCCAAGACCCTCAAGCTGCACAAGCGAGGCGAGGGGATTCTGAAGGCCAGCGATCTGGTCGCCGATGACTCCACGGTCGAAATTCTGAACCCGGACCACAAGATCGCCACGTTGTCGCCGGACGCAGACGTGGAAGTCGAGGTCACGGTGGATTCGGGTAAGGGATACGTCCCCGCCGAAAAGAACAAGACGGAAGAGATGTCGATTGGAACCATTCCGATCGATTCGATCTTTTCTCCGGTCGAACGCGTGAACTACACCATTACCCCGGCTCGCGTCGGGCGCGAAACCGATTTCGACCGGCTGACGCTCGAGGTGTGGACCAACGGTGCGGTTTCTCCGTCGGATGCAGTGGCGTTCGCGGCGAAGATCCTCAAGGACCAACTTTCGATCTTCATCAACTTCGAAGAGCCCGAAGAGTTGGCACCGACTCCGACGCCGGAAGTCACGCAGCTCAATCCGAATCTCTTCCGCTCGGTCGATGAGCTGGAGCTTTCGGTGCGGTCGGCGAATTGTCTGCAGAATGCCAACATTCGCTACATCGGCGAGTTGGTGCAGAAGACCGAAGGCGAGATGCTGAAGACCAAGAACTTTGGTCGGAAGTCCTTGAACGAGATCAAAGAAATTCTGACGAGCCTGGGACTTTCCCTGGGATTGAAGCTCGACGGCTTCCCGACGCGACAAGAGCTCGAGAAGATTCGGGAGCGGACTGAGGCGTAGATGCGACACCGCAAGCTGGCGTCAAAACTGGGGCGAACCAGCGCTCATCGAAAAGCGCTGTACCGCAATCTCGTGACTTCGTTGTTCGAGCACGAGAGGATCGAGACCACCGATGCAAAGGCCAAAGCCTTGCGTCGCGTAGCCGATCGGATCATCACCTTGGGCAAGCGGGGCGACCTGCACGCGCGTCGACAGGCCATGCAGTCGCTTCGGAGTCGAGAGGTTGCGGCGAAGGTATTCGGCGAGTTGGCCGAACGCTTCCGCGAGCGACCCGGTGGCTACACCCGTGTGGTGAAGCTTCGCAATCGCACGGGTGACGCCGCCGCGGTTTCGATCATCGAGTTGGTTGGGCCCATGGAGTCGGGAAAACCCGCGGGCAAGAAGGCTGCGCGAAAGAAGGCGACGGCCAAGAAGGCCGCCGAAGAGACGAAATCGAAGAAAGCCGCCACAAAGAAAACGGCCGCCAAGAAGGCCGCCGCCAGCGAAGGCGAAAAGAAGAAGTCGACGCGCAAGAAGGCCTCCAAGAAGAGCACAGCCAAGGAGTAGGCGGCCGCCGGTGAAGTCCCATGCTGGCGTCATCGCAGTCGGCGTTTCGGTCGCCATAACGGCGCTGCTCGTGGTCCTGTTGGCACGCGGGGTCCCCGATCCGATGGGGCCTGGCCAAACCGCTCCCGCATTCTCCCTTTCGGGTCCAGGCGGTGGCGCTCCTGTATCGCTCGCCGACCTTCGCGGAAAAGTGGTGCTCCTCAACTTCTGGGCGACCTGGTGCAAACCCTGTGAGGACGAGATGCCGAGCATGGAGCGTCTGTATCAACGCTTGCGCGGCGAGTCCTTCGAGTTGGTGGCGATTTCCGTGGACGACGATGAATCCGACGTCGTGGCGTTCCGCGACCGCATGGACTTGAGCTTTCCGATCTTGATGGATGCGGACCGCGCGGTCGCGAATGCGTACCAAAGCACCCGTTTCCCGGAGACCTACCTGATCGATACGCGCGGACGCGTCGAAGCGCGCTTCATCGGCCCTCGGGATTGGGATTCGGAAACCTACGTGGCGCGCATCAAGAAGGCATTGGGGGCCCGCGGCGAGCCCAGCCCCTGATGGGTTCACGAACCGGGTGTCGCGCGGAATCCGACCCCGAACGGGCCCCTGAACCCGCGCGGACCGGGAACGCGCGATTCTTCGCCAGAGCTCCTAGCCGAACGGCGATTGGCTCCCTAAAGTCACCGACCCGGTAGGGGTGGGGGGCGGTTGCTTGAACCGATATTGGCTGGTGCCCGCGTTGGTGCTGGGCGCGCTGGTCGTGGTCGCGCTCGATCAAGAGTCCGGATTGCGCAGCTGGCTGAGCCTGCGGGAGAGCCTTCGTGACTCCCGGACCCAGGTGGGATGGCTCGAAGGGGAACTGGGCCGCTTGCGCCGGGACGGCAGCGACCTGGTCTCGGATCCCCTCGCCGTCGAACGAACGATCCGGGAGGAGCTGGGACTGGCCCGGCCCGGTGAGGTGGTGGTGCTTTTTCCCGACTCCGCTTCCCCAACTTATTGACTTCCTTGACGAAATCGATGGATAGGGGGATCCTCGCGGCGTGAAAGAGCGACTCCTCGAAAAGGTCGAATCCGCGGTGGCGAAGTTGCTCGCCGAAGCGGGAGACAGCGGTGCGGCCCCGGCGGTTTCCCTCGAAGTCCCGCGTCAGGCGGAGCACGGCGATTTCGCCTGCAATGCGGCCTTGGTGCTCGCCAAGCGTTTGAAGCAACCGCCCCGTCAGATCGCCGAGCGGTTGATGGAAGCCCTGGCCTCCGGTGACGGCCTGATCGAACGCATGGAGGTGGCGGGGCCCGGTTTCGTGAACGTTTGGCTCGCCGAAGCGCGTTGGCACGACCTGTTGACCCGAATTCTCGCGGCCGGTCCCGAATACGGCCGCGCGACCCCGGAAACGAAGCGGTCCATTCAGGTCGAGTTCGTTTCCGCCAACCCGACCGGCCCCCTGACCCTGGGACACGGGCGACAGGCGGTGCTCGGAGACTGCATCGCGCGACTGCTCGAAGCCGTGGGGCACGACGTCACCCGCGAGTACTACTTCAACAACGGCGGTCGCCAGATGCGCGTGCTCGGTGAATCGGTGAAGGCGCGCTACTTGGAGGCGTTGGGCCGCGCTGCGCCGCCGCGGGCGCAAAGCTTGGCATCGCCGGATGCGGAGTGGCCCGAGCAAATCGATGGGCTGCCGGTCGTGTTTCCGAAAGACGGATACCAGGGCGAGTACATCGCGGAAATCGCGGCGAGCCTTTGCGAACGCTTTGGCGATACCAAGGTCGATGAATCTGCGGAGGGGTTGTTTCGCGAGGCCGCGGAAACGAAGATCTTCGGAGAGATTCAAGAAACCCTGAAACGTTTGGACATTGCGTTCGACGTCTACACCAACGAAAAATCGTTCTACGACGATGGAAAGATCGAAGAGACCATCGCGGCCCTGCGCGAGCGCGGATTGGTGTACGAACAGGACGAGGCGGTCTGGCTGAAAGCGACGGAATTGGGATTGGACCGCGATCGGGTGATCGTCAAACGGACCGGAGAGCCCACCTACCTGCTTCCCGACATCGCCTACCACCGCGACAAGATCCGACGCGGCTTCGATTGCATCATCGACGTGCAGGGCGCGGATCACATCGAGCAATTTCCCTTCGTTCGCGACTCGATCGCCGCGCTCGGCGCCGATCCCAGCCGCATCGAATTGGTCATGCACCAATTCGTCACCCTGACTCAGGGCGGGACCCAGGTAAAGCAATCCACTCGACGTGCGACCTACGTCACCGTGGACGACTTGATCGCCGATGTCGGAGCGGATGTGTTTCGCTTTTTCATGGTGCAACGTCGGGCCGAAGGCCATCTGGATTTCGATCTCGATCTCGCGAAGGACACCGACTGGAAGAAGAACCCCGCGTATTACGTTCAATACGCCCACGCGCGAACCTGTGGGGTCGAACGCAAGGCAGGCGAGCAGGGAATCGCTCTGCCCGAAGCGGCGTCCGTGGATGCGTCGCCCCTGGTGTTGTCCGAGGAATTGGCACTGCTCAAGAAGCTCGCGGAGTTTCCGGATGTCGTTTCCGACGCGGCGGCGGCTCGGGAGCCCCACCACATTGCCTACTTCCTGCGCGAGGTCGCGGGATTGTGGAATCCCTATCTCCAAGACGGAGTCCATCACCGCATCTTGTCCGATGACCCGGCGCTGACCTCCGCGCGTCTCGGTATGGCGGCGGCGGTTCGAACGGTGCTGGCCAACGGTCTGCAACTTCTGGGCATCACCGCAGTGGAGCAGATGTGAGCGCCGAGGATCGCAAGAGCCAGCGCACGCGCGGCGGGTTTCCCTGGCGAGCCCTGCTGTGGGGCTTCGTGTGGGCCGTCGGGGGCTTTGGTTTGGGGGTCGCGGCCGGAACGCTGTGGGAAGAGCCCCGGCTCGTGGCTTCCTTTGGTGCGGGCCTGATGGACGAAGTCCCGGCTCCCGGTGTCGCTCCGATCCCGGAAGAGATTCCCGCCGCAGTCGACCCGCCGCCTCTGGGCGCACCGGAGCCGCGTCTGGAGCGGGTGCAAAAGCCTGCGCCGAAGGCCCCGATGCCGCCCGTTGCCGCGGCGCCGCCTGGGGCCGGGACGCCGAGTTCGGGATTCGCGGTCCAGGTCGGCTCCTTTGCCGAGCAGGAGGCAGCGCGCCGCTTGGCCGATACCCTACGTGCCAAGGGGCATCGCGTCTTCATCGCGGCCGGAGACTCGGGTTCGTCGACCCGCTGGCGCGTGCGGGTGGGGCCCTTTGACAGCGACGAGCAGGCGCGGGATTGGGCAGCGCGTCTCAAGCGCGAGCAACAGTTACCGACCTGGGTCATGAACCTCGAGGAAGCGCAATGAGTGGATCCCCTAGATTTGGCCGAGTCCTCGTCACCGGGGGCGCGGGCTTCATTGGCTCCCACTTGTGCCGGCGCCTGTTGGACGAGGGCAGCCACGTCATTGCCTTCGACAATCTGCTGACCGGTCGGATCGAAAACATCGAGCCGTTGCTGGGCCACCCGCGGTTCGAATTCGAACACTATGACGTGACGAATTTCCTCTACGTGGCGGGTCCCCTGGACGCCATTCTGCACTTCGCTTCGCCGGCCAGTCCGGCGGATTTCGAACGCCTACCGATCCAGATTCTCAAAGTCGGTTCATTGGGAACCCACAAGGCGTTGGGTCTCGCGAAGGCGAAGAACGCACGCCTCCTGCTGGCCAGCACGTCGGAATGCTACGGCGATCCGCAGGTGAATCCGCAACCGGAAACCTATTGGGGCAACGTCAATCCCATCGGGATTCGCGGCGTGTATGACGAAGCCAAACGTTTCGCCGAAGCCATGACCATGGCGTACAACCGCCACCACGGTGTGGATGTTCGAATCGTCCGCATCTTCAACACCTTCGGTCCGCGCATGCAGCTGCACGACGGTCGCGCCATTCCGAATTTTTTCCGGCAGGCGATCCGCGGAGAAGACATCACGGTCTTCGGGGACGGTCAACAGACGCGTTCCTTCTGCTTCATCGACGATCTCGTCGAGGGGATCTTGCGATTGCTGAGCTGTGATTACGTCGGGCCGGTCAACATCGGGAATCCCGAAGAGATGACGTTGCTCGAAATGGCCCAACACATCTTGCGGATCTCGGAGAGTACGAGTCAGATCATCAATGAGCCCTTGCCTCCGGATGATCCCAAGGTGCGCCGCCCGGACATCACCCTGGCGCGAAAATACCTGAATGACTGGCACCCCGAAGTCTCCATCGAAGAGGGGCTACAGCGCACCTACGAGTATTTTCGCGAGGCCGTCTTGAAGGAGGCGCAGTCCGACGCGTGACCGACCCCGAGCGGATTCGCAATTTCTGCATTATCGCGCACATCGATCACGGCAAGAGCACCCTGGCGGACCGCTTGCTCGAGGCTACCAATTCGCTCACGAGTCGTGAGACGCGCGCTCAATTTCTCGACAAGATGGACCTCGAGCGCGAACGCGGAATCACGATCAAAGCGCAAACCGTGCGGATGAATTACCCCGCATCGGACGGCATCACCTACACGATCAATTTGATCGACACTCCGGGCCACGTCGATTTTTCCTACGAGGTGTCTCGGGCGCTGCACGCCTGCGAGGGCGCCTTGTTGGTCGTGGATGCGTCCCAGGGGATCGAAGCGCAGACGCTCGCCAATGCCTACCTCGCCATCGAGGCCGATCTGGAGATCATTCCGGTCATCAACAAGATCGATCTGCCCGCGGCCGATCCCGAACGCGTGGCGCAAGAGATCGAAGAAATCATCGGAATCCCCGCCGATGGGATTCTGGAAGTCTCCGCCAAGGAAGGGAAGGGTGTGCCCGCGCTGCTCGAGGCCATCGTCGAGCGGATTCCGCCGCCCAAAGCGGACCGTACGGCGCCGGCCCGTGCGCTCATCTTCGATTCCTGGTTCGATCCCTACGTCGGAGCCGCGATCTTGGTCCGCGTCGTCGACGGTGTGCTCGAGAAGGGGATGCGGATCCAGATGATGGCGGAACGCAGCGAACACGACATCACGGAATTGGATGTGATCGATCCCCATCCGCGCAAGGTTCAGTCTCTGGCCGCGGGCGAGGTCGGAATCGTGATCGCCGGGATCAAGTCCTTGGACGAGGTTCGCATCGGTGACACCGTGACGGAACTCTCCCGGCCCGCGGAAACACCCCTCCTGGGCTTCCGCGAAGTAAAACCCATGGTCTTCAGCGGGTTGTATCCGGTGGATGCCGAAGACTACGGTCCCCTCAAAGCCGCGCTCGAAAAACTTCGGTTGAACGATTGCTCCTTCACCTACGAGCCGGAAACCAGCGCGGCGCTGGGCTTTGGTTTTCGTTGTGGCTTCCTCGGATTCCTCCACGGGGAGATCATTCAGGAGCGCTTGGAGCGCGAATACAATCTCGACCTCATTACCACGAGCCCGACGGTTCGCTACCGCGTCGTGCTGAACGATGGCGCGGTCATCGAGATCGAGAGTCCCGCGGCGCTACCCGATGTGTCGTTGATCGACCAGGTCGAAGAACCCGTCATTCTGGCGACGATTCACGTTCCCTCGGACTATCTTGGGGGTGTATTGGGGTTGTGTCAGGAGCGCCGGGGAATTCAGAAAGATCTTTCCGTCCACGGAACACGCGTCCAGGTTCGATATGAACTACCGCTGAACGAAGTGGTGCTCGATTTTCACGATCGTCTGAAATCCGTGTCCCGGGGCTACGGTTCCCTCGACTACGAACTCGTTGGGTACCGGCCGGCGGACCTGGTCAAGCTCGACATTTTCGTGAATGGAGAGCCCGTCGACGCGCTGTCTTTGATCGTCAGCCGCGAAAAGGCACAAGCGCGCGGATCGGATCTCACACGCAAGCTCAAGGAATTCATTCCGCGCCAGATGTACGAAGTCGCGATCCAGGCCGCCATCGGGGCCCGCGTGATCGCGCGGACCAATGTCCGGGCATTGCGCAAGAATGTGACGGCCAAGTGCTATGGCGGCGACATCACCCGAAAACGCAAGCTCCTCGAAAAACAAAAGGAAGGAAAGCGGCGAATGAAGCGCGTCGGATCCGTCGAGATTCCCCAACAAGCGTTCCTTGCAGTCTTGAAGGTAGGGGACGAATGAGCGAGAAAGACGTTCCGCCGCCGGCCCAAAGCCCCATGCGGGCTTTCTGGGAACAGGTCAACACCCTGGTGATCGCGGTCTTGATCGCGCTGGCGATTCGTTCCTTCGTGATCGAACCGTTCCGCATCCCGTCGGGGTCGATGTTGCCCACGTTGTTGATTGGAGACCACCTGTTCGTCAACAAGTTCACCTACGGGGCCAAGATTCCGCTGACGACGATTCGACTGCCGGCGATCCGGGAACCCGAGCGCGGAGATGTGGTGGTGTTCACCGTGGGAAAACGCGCGGATCTCATCTGTCCCGTGGACCGCTGCCCGGATATTCCGACCGAGGAGTTCGTGAAACGCATCGTGGGAATTCCAGGCGACGTGATCGAGATTCGGAACGAGGAGATTTGGCTCAACGGATCGCCGCTGCCCGTGGATGACCCGGGGCTGACGTTCACCGATGAGGCGGGTCGGGAATTGATCCAGCTGGAAGAGACCACGGGCCAGCGCCGCCACGGAATTCTCGACAACCCCCGTTATGATCGACACCAGTGGGCCCGCTTCGAGGTGGAAGAGGGCCGCTACTTCATGATGGGAGACAACCGCGACCATTCCAACGACAGCCGCGAGTGGGGGCGTCGAAACCCGCGTTATTCCACGATTCACCTGAACGAATTCAAGGGGCCCGCCTGGATCCTCTATTGGTCGTGGCAATACAACGCTGGTTGGCTACCGCTCCTGAATCCGCTGACCTGGTGGAGCACGGAGAAGCGCTGGGACCGGATCGGGGACCCGATTCCCTGATTTGCCGCTGCCAGCAGGCCTGGCTAAAATGAAGCCGGCCCGAGACCTTTTAAGTTCGTCCTGCGAGGCGGACAAAGGCGCGAAGACTTGCCCAACGAACCCACCGTGCGTACCGAAGAAACGCCGGCGCGAATCGAAACGCGCCCCGGCGATCGCGTGGTCCTCGACAATCGCGGCATTCAGCGCGCACTCGCGCGAATCGCCCACGAAGTCGTCGAGCGAAACGAAGACCTCTCGAACCTCTACCTCGTCGCCATTCCCAACGGCGGTGTTCCGCTCGCGCGCCGGCTCGCCGCGAGTCTGGAAAAGATCGCCGAGCAAGACGTCCTGGTCGGCGTCCTCGACACGACCCTGTATCGCGACGATCTCGTGGCGAGCGGCGAGCGCCCGGCGTTGCGGCGCACCGAGATGCCTTCGATGGTGGACGGTCGCATCGTGATTCTCGTGGACGACGTGGCCAAGACCGGTCGCACGATCCGCGCGGCCATGGACGCCCTGATGGATTTCGGGCGCCCGAGCCGCGTTCAGGTGGTTGCCCTCATCGATCGCGGTCACCGCGAGCTGCCCATCAAGATCGACTATGTGGGCAAGAACATTCCCACTCACCCCCAGGAAACCGTCGAGCTTCGCGGGTACGACGGAAGCGATGACGATCCCCTGGAAGTCGTGGTTCACGCCGAAGTGGAGGACGCCGCTTCATGATTGGTCGCGACCTACTCGCCATCAGCGATCTTACGGCCGAGGATCTCTGGAAGATTCTCGAGACCGCCGAACACATGCAGGAGGTGGGGCGGCGCGATATCAAGAAGGTGCCGACCCTACGCGGGCGCACCATCATCAACTTGTTCTTCGAATCCTCGACGCGAACCCGCACCAGCTTCGAGATTGCGGGCAAGCGATTGTCGGCGGACGTGGTCAACTTCTCTTCCTCCGGTTCCAGTCTGAGCAAAGACGAGAGCATTCTCGACACGGCGTTGACCCTGGAAGCCATGGCGCCGGATGTGGTCGTGGTTCGCCACGGAGTGGCGGGGGTGCCTCGGCGCATCGCCGACGCCCTGGACGCGCCGGTCATCAACGCCGGGGACGGCGCACACGAACACCCGACGCAAGCGCTGCTCGACCTGTTCACGGTCTATCAGGAGAAAGGGCACCTGGAAGGGTTGTCGGTCGCCATCGTGGGAGACATCCTGAATTCCCGGGTAGCCCGGTCGAACATCCACGCCTTTACGAAAATGGGTGCGGAGGTCCGGGTTGCGGCGCCGCCCACCATGTTGCCGGTGGGCGTGGAATCGCTCGGCGTAAAGCCCTGCACTTCCCTGCGCGAGGCGGTCGACGGCGTGGATGTGGTGATGGTATTGCGCATCCAACTCGAACGACTGAGCGGTGCGCTGTTCCCGAGTGTTCGGGAGTACGCGGCCACCTTCGGTCTCGACCGCGAGAAGCTCCGCTATGCCAAGGATGACGTCATCGTGATGCATCCCGGGCCGGTCAACCGAGGCGTCGAGCTCGCTCCCGATCTAGCCGACCACCGGCCGAGCGTGATACTCGAACAAGTTCGAAACGGAGTCGCACTCCGAATGGCCGTTCTGTACTTGATCGCGGGCCGGGCACCGGCGCCGATTGCGGAGCCCAAGCAATGAAGCGTGTATTGATTCAGGGCGGACGCGTCCTCGACCCCCAATCGGGGCGGGACGAAGTCTGTGACGTGTTGGTCGAAGGCGGAAAGATCGCCGCCGTCGATCGGGAAATCGCGGCCGAGGGCTGCGAAGTCATCGATGCCGGCGGGTGTTGGGTGACGCCCGGTCTGATCGATCTGCATACCCACCTGCGGGAACCGGGGCAGGAATACAAAGAGGACATCGCATCCGGTGGTCGTTCGGCGGTGGCCGGCGGATTCACCACCGTGGCCTGTATGGCGAACACGCACCCGGTCAACGACGACCCCTCGGTGACGGACTACATCCTGGATCGCGCACTCCACGATTCTCCCGCGCGTGTGTTCCCCATTGCCGCAGCAACCCAGGGGTTGAAGGGCGAGCTCATGACCGAGATGCACGCGCTCGTCGCAGCGGGGGCGGTCGCATTCAGTGACGATGGAAAAACCATCATGGATGCGGGGGTCATGCGGCGGGTTCTCGATTACGCCCACGGCGTGGGGCGCCCGGTCATCGTCCATGCCGAGGATTGCACCCTCGTTGGCGAAGGGGTGGTGAACGAGGGGTTGGTTTCGACGCGTCTCGGGTTGCCCGGGAATCCGGCGACGGCGGAAGTGATCCAAGTCGCCCGAGATCTTCACCTGGCGGAGCTGACGGGCTGCCATCTCCACGTAGCCCACGTGTCGACGGCGGGCGCCGTCGACTTGATTCGTGCCGCGCGCGATCGCGGAATCTTTGTGACCGCCGAAGTCACGCCCCATCACCTGGCGTTGACCGATGAGGCGACGCTCAACTTCGATACCAATGCGAAGATGGCTCCGCCGCTGCGGTCGGCGGAGGATCGCGATGCCTGTCGCCGCGGGCTGGCGGACGGGACGCTGGACGCGGTCGCAACGGATCACGCCCCCCACGCCGTGCAGGAGAAGGACGTCGAATTCACCAAGGCACCGCCGGGTATCATCGGGTTCGAAACCGCGATTCCGGTGGTTCTGGATCTCGTGCGCGAGGGAATTCTGTCGCCCCTCGAATTGATTCGAAGGATGACCATCAACCCGGCGCGCATTCTCCATCTGGAATACGGGACGCTGACCCCAGGCGTGCCGGCGGACATTACGTTGATCGACCCCGAGAAGTCTTGGGTGTACGACCCCGCCAAGGGATATTCGAAGAGTCGCAATTCGCCGTGGACCGGAAAGCCCATGCAGGGAAGAGTGGTTTCGGTGTTGGTCGGCGGGGAGCCGGTCTACGACGTCGAGCGAGGAATTCTCACGCCATGAAACACGCCTTCTCCCCCCAGAAGCCGGCGCTGCTCGCCCTTGCGGACGGGACGGTCTATCGCGGCCATGCGTTCGGTGCGGAGACCCTCGAGAGCGGTGAGGTCTGTTTCAATACGAGCCTTTCGGGTTATCAGGAGATTCTGACGGACCCCTCCTACGCGGGGCAAATCGTGTGTATGACGTACACCCAAATCGGGAACGTCGGTGTCAATCCAGAGGACAGTGAGTCGAGTCGCGTGTTCCTTTCGGGATTCGTGGTCAAGGAGCGCTTCGAAGCGCCGAGCAATTGGCGCGCTACTGGAACCCTCGATGGCTACCTACGCGAAGCGGGGGTTCCCGGAATCGCGGGCATCGATACGCGGGCGCTGGTTCGAAGGATTCGCGATGGGGGAGCCCAGAGCGGTGTCCTCTCGACGGACCCCGCGTCCCAGGACGCGGATGCCCTCGTGGCCCGAGCCCGCAAGGCGCCGGGACTCGATGGCCGCGATCTGGTTGCGGAAGTGACCTGCAAAGCCGCGTACGACTGGTCCGAGGGACATTGGCCCGGAATTTCCGGCGAGTTGCCGCGGCGCGAACGTCCGAATCCCCGCTTGCGCCTGGTCGCTTACGACTTCGGAATCAAACGCAACATTCTCCGCATGTTGGTCGAAGAGGGTTTCGACATCACGGTGGTGCCGGCGGCAACCACGGCCGAGGACGCCCTGGCACTCGAGCCCGACGCCATCTTCCTTTCGAATGGACCCGGGGACCCGGCCGCCGTCGAAGGGGTACGCGAGAATGTCCGAATCCTGGCCGAACACAAACCCATGTTCGGAATCTGTCTCGGACACCAAATTCTCGGATTGGCCCTGGGCGGCCAGACGCGAAAGCTCAAATTCGGTCATCACGGCGGCAATCAACCCGGCAAGGATCTTGCGACCGGCAAGGTGGCGATCTGCGCCGAAAACCACGGCTACGCCGTCGACGCGGATTCGTTGCGCGAGGCCGGCGAGCCCGTCGAGATCACCCACGTGAATTTGAACGACGACACGGTCGAAGGGTTGGCCCATCGCACGCGGCCTCTGTTCTCGGTGCAGTATCACCCGGAAGCCTCGCCGGGGCCGCACGATGCCGCCTACTTCTTCGGCCGCTTTCGAGAATTGACACTGCGAACCAAACAGGGGCAAGCGGTGGCGGGCCTCGACATCGCACAGGGACGCTGACGTTGCCGAAACGAACGGACATCGAAACCATTCTCGTGATTGGATCGGGACCGATCGTGATCGGCCAGGCCTGCGAGTTCGATTACTCGGGCACCCAGGCGTGCAAAGCGTTGCGCGAAGAGGGCTACCGGGTCGTGCTGCTGAATTCGAATCCGGCGACCATCATGACGGATCCCGAAACCGCGGACCGCACCTACATCGAGCCGATGACGATCGACTCGGTGGAGAAGATCATCGAACGCGAGCGTCCCGAAGTCATTCTTCCCACCATCGGGGGCCAGACGGCTCTGAATCTGGCCGTCGACCTCGCCGAGGGGGGTGTGCTCGAGCGACACGGGGTCTCGCTGATCGGCGCGAATCTCGAATCGATCATGAAGGCCGAGGATCGCGATCTCTTCCGCAAGGCCATGCAGCGCATTGGACTCAAGCTTCCCGCTTCGGGTTACGCGACTTCCGTCGCCGAGGCGCGGGAGATCGTCAAGGAAACAGGGATTCCCGCGATCATACGGCCCAGCTTCACCCTGGGGGGAACCGGCGGCTCCGTGGCGATGCACGATTCCGAATTCGACCGCCAAGTCGAATGGGCATTGAAGCAATCTCCCCGGCATCAATGCTTGATCGAACAGAGCGCGCTCGGCTGGAAGGAATACGAACTCGAAGTCATGCGCGACGTCGCGGACAACGTCGTCATCATCTGTTCCATCGAGAATCTCGATCCCATGGGGGTCCACACGGGCGATTCCATCACCGTGGCGCCGGCTCAAACGCTCACGGACAAGGAATATCAGGTGATGCGCGATGCGGCCGTCGCCATCATCCGCGAGATCGGCGTCGACACCGGGGGGTCGAACATCCAGTTTGCCGTCAATCCCAAGGACGGTTCGCTGGTGGTGATCGAGATGAATCCGCGTGTGTCGCGCTCCTCGGCGCTCGCCTCGAAGGCGACGGGATTTCCGATCGCAAAAATTGCCGCCAAGCTGGCGGTGGGATACACGCTGGACGAGATCCGCAACGACATTACCCGCGAAACCCCGGCAAGCTTCGAGCCCACGATCGATTATGTGGTGACGAAACTGCCGCGCTTTACGTTCGAGAAATTTCCGGGCGCCGACGATGTGCTCACGACCCAGATGAAGTCCGTGGGCGAGGCCATGGCGATCGGCCGCACCTTCAAAGAAAGCCTTCAGAAGGCGGTGCGGTCCCTGGAGACCGGGCATGCGGGTTTCGATCCGCCGAACATCCCGGAAGGCCAGGACGCGTTGGAATTCCTCTGGTCGCGAATCGATACGCCGCGCCCGGAGCGCCTGTGGGCCATCGCCGAAGTCTTCCGCCGCGGCGTCAGCGTCGAGGAAGTGTACGAGCGCTCGGCCATCGACCCCTGGTTTTTGCGAAACCTGGAAGAGATCGTGGCTTTCGAATTCGCGCTCCGCGATTTGCCGGCATCGGAACGCGTTTCGCGTTTGCGCTCGGCAAAGCAGCTCGGGTTTTCCGATCATCGCCTGGGCGAGCTGTGGGGCCTCTCGGAAACGGAAGTGCGCAGCTTGCGCATCGAAGCGGGAATCGTCCCCGTGTACAAGCGGGTCGACACCTGTGCGGCGGAATTCGAAGCCCACACGCCGTACCTGTATTCCACCTACGAAGACGAGTGCGAAGCGAACCCCACCGATCGCAAGAAGATCATGATCCTGGGCGGTGGGCCCAATCGCATTGGCCAGGGGATCGAGTTCGACTACTGCTGTGTCCACGCCGCTTTCGCGTTGTCCGAAGCGGGATACGAAACCATCATGGTGAATTGCAATCCCGAGACCGTCTCGACGGACTACGACACCAGCGATCGGCTCTACTTCGAACCGTTGACCCTGGAGGACGTGCTCGCCATCGCACGGCTCGAGAAGCCGCACGGCGTGATCGTGCAGTTCGGCGGGCAAACCCCCTTGCGTCTGGCGATGGCGCTCGAACGCGAAGGCGTTCCGATTCTCGGAACTTCGCCCGACGCCATCGATCGCGCGGAAGACCGCGAACGCTTCGACGCCCTGTTGGGGCAATTGCGCCTCAAACGCCCCCCGAGCGGGATTGCGCGCAGTGTCGACGAGGCCGTGGGTGTCGCGGCGCGCGTGGGGTACCCGGTGTTGGTGCGTCCCTCCTACGTGCTCGGCGGGCGCGCCATGCAGATCGTCCAGGACGCCGATTCCCTGCGCGACTACATGCGATTCGCGGTGGAGGCATCGCCGGAACACCCGATCTTGATCGATCGCTTTCTCGCCGATGCGACCGAGGTGGACGTCGATGCCATCTGCGACGGAAAACTCGTGGTGGTCGGCGGAATCATGGAACACATCGAGGAAGCCGGAGTGCATTCAGGCGACAGCGCCTGTTCCCTGCCGCCGTATTCGCTTCCGAAACGCGTGCTCGCGGAAATCGAGGATGCGACGCGTAGGCTTGCCCTAGAGATCGGTGTTTGCGGCCTGATGAACGTTCAATACGCGGTGAAGGGCGAGGATGTTTACGTTCTCGAAGTCAATCCCCGCGCCTCGCGCACGGTTCCTTTCGTCTCGAAGGCAATCGGTCGGCCCCTCGCCAAGCTGGCCGCGCGCACCATGGCGGGCGAATCCCTCGAAGCCCTGGGGTTTACCGAAGCCATCGTGCCTTCGCATTTCTCCGTCAAGGAAGCGGTGCTGCCGTTCTTGAAGTTCCCGAACGTAGACACCTTGCTCGGCCCCGAGATGAAGAGCACCGGCGAAGTCATGGGGATCGATTCGGAATTTGGTCGCGCCTATGCGAAGTCGCAGATCCAGGCCGGGAACAGTCTGCCCACGAAAGGGTGTGTGCTGGTGTCCGTGCGTCCCGAGGATCACGACCGAATCGCCGATGCGATCGCCGAACTCGCCGAAATGGGTTTCCAGGTGGTTGCCACCGAAGGAACGGCCCGCACCCTCAAGGACCGGGGCATCGAAGTCGCGGTGGTGAACAAGGTTCGCGAGGGCTCACCCCACGTGGTGGACGCCATCGAATCCGGCCGCGTGGATCTTGTCATCAACACCGTGGGACCCGATCCGAGCGCGGTGAAAGATTCGTTTTCGATCCGGCGCGTCTCCCTGATGAAGGGCGTGCCGTACTTCACAACGGTCGCAGCCGGGCGCGCGGCAAGTGGGGCGATTCGCGCCCTGCGAGCGGCGACGATTGGCGTCCGATCGCTGCAGGAGATCCACCGGAGTTAGTGGCGCCGAGTCCCTTCGCCACAGCCCTTGCGCGGCTGCTTCAACCCCTCGAGTTCGCTGCCCGCAGCGACTTTGCGCACCTGGATCGCGTTCAGAACCTCGATGAATCCGTGGCCGGGGCGGCAGCGGCCCTGCGCGAACTCGCCATCCCGCGCGACATTTCGAAACTGCTCGAGCGAATGGAGCGAACGTTTGGCGCCGGTATCGAGCCCGCGAAACGCGAACGCGCGGTTCAATCCGCCCTGGATCGGCTGCGCCCCATGGCGGACCCGCTGTTCTCCGAGAACGCCCTGGCGTCGCCACTGACGGGGCTCGGAGGAATCGGCCCCAAGCGAGCGGACACCCTCGCGCGCCGCGGGTTGTCGTGCGTTGGGGATTTGCTCCTCCATCTGCCGACCCGTTACGACGACCGCCGCGCGCTTTCGGTCATCAAAGAACTCGAAATCGGTCGGCGCGCCACGTTTACGGGCCACGTCACCGCATCGAGCTTTGCGCCTTCGCGGACCCGGGGAGGGCGCTTTCGGCGGGTGTTCGAGGCGGTTGTGAGCGACGACAGCGACAGTGTCACCCTGCGCTGGTTCCAGGGAGGCGAAACGCTTTCGGAGATGTACCCGAAAGGATCCCGTGTACTCGTCACCGGCGATGTAAAGCGATATCGCTTCAACAAGGTCCTGATCCACCCCGAGGTGGAGCGATTGCGCGGCGACGAGGACGGCGATTGCGCGCAACTCCAGGGAATCGTGGCGGACTACAGCGCACCGGAAACGCTGAATCCCCGCGCCCTGCGGCGCATCATCGGCCAAGCCCTGGCCGAGTACGCGGATCTGGTGCAAGGCTTCTTCTCCGATGCGCCTGCGGAATACGGGGATCTTCCGGAACCCGCGCAAGCCCTGCGGATGGTCCATACGCCACCACCGGATGCGGATCTCGAACGGTTGCGCGAAAGGCGTCACCCCGCGCACGTGCGCCTGGTACTCGAAGAGCTGTTCGTGTTGACCCTCGGCCTGGCTCTGCGCAAAGCCGAACGGGCGTCGACCCCGGGACTCCCCTTCGTCACCGATGGGGAACGGGTGCAGCGCGGCTTGGCCGAACTTCCCTTTACCCTCACCGGAGCGCAACGCCGCGTCTGGGACCAGATTTGTGCGGATGTTCGCGAGCCCCATCCGATGAACCGTCTCCTGCAGGGGGACGTGGGGAGCGGCAAGACCGCAGTGGCGTTCTTGGCGGCGCTCGCGGCGGCGGACAGCGGGTATCAGGCGGCCTTGATGGCACCGACCGAATTGCTTGCCGAACAACATGCGAGAACCTTGCGGCGTCTCTCGCGCACGGGGAAGTCGGACGAGCTGTTGCGTGTCGCGCTGTTGGTTTCCTCGCTTTCGCGGAGCGAAGAATCCCGCGTGCGTCGCGAATTGGCCGCCGGACGGGTCGACCTGGTGGTGGGCACCCATGCGCTCGTGCAAGAGCAACTCAGCTTCGCTCGCTTGGGGATGGCGATCGTCGATGAGCAGCACCGCTTCGGGGTGTTGCAGCGCCAAGCCCTGGCGGCGAAGACCGTCGGCGACGCGGTGCCCCACGTTTTGGTGATGACCGCGACCCCGATACCCCGCACCCTCTCCATGACGTTGTACGGAGATCTCGATCTTTCGATCATCGACGAACTGCCGCCGGGTCGAAGTCCGGTCGAGACGGGCGTTTTGCGGTCGGGCGAAGGTCCCCGCATCGTCGAAGCGATTCGCGAAACCGTCGCACGTGGCGAGCAGGTGTACGTCGTCTATCCCCTGGTCGAAGAATCGGAGAAGGTCGACCTGCGTTCGGCCCAGGATTCCGCCGAGAAGATTCAAGCCACGTTTTCGGATTGTGTCGTGGACCTGATTCACGGGCGCCTCGATTCCCAGGCGCGCAACGTCGCCATGGCGCGTTTCGAATCCGGCAAAACTCAGATTCTGGTCTGCACCACAGTGATCGAAGTCGGCGTCGATGTGGCGAACGCGACACTCATGATCGTCGAACACGCGGAACGCTTCGGTTTGGCGCAGCTCCACCAGCTGCGCGGTCGCGTCGGGCGGGGAAAGCGCCCTGGGACCTGTTTGCTGATCGCGCGAGGGCAGACCGAAGAAAGCGAAGCGCGTTTGCGCGCGATGGCGGATACCACCGACGGCTTCAAGATCGCGGATGCGGACCTGCGGATTCGCGGACCGGGCGAGTTTCTGGGCACACGCCAGAGCGGTCGTTTGCCGGACCTCAAAGTCGCGGACCTCGTACGCGACGCGCGTTTGGTCGCCGTGGCGCGCGAAGCCGCTCTGGCTCGGGTGCGGCGAGAGCCGGGTTTGCGGGATTCGCCGGATTTGGCGCGGGCGGTGGCGGCGCGCTGGGGGGATCGCCTGGCCCTGACTCAAGTTGGCTGACTTGCTTGACGACGGATGGAGACTGATCTAAAAGAGAGGTTCATGGTGAATCGACACTTCTTGCGCTGGACGATCCTCAACCTGCTCCTTCCCGGGGCGGGAGGGGAGGTCCGCGACCGCTAGTCGATCGCCGGTCCGTCAACCCTCTCCCGCCGCGCCTGGCCGGAGGGGGTTTTTTGTTTCTGCACGTTGCGATTCATCCCTTTCCGGCCGCCGGCACGGCGACTGGAGCAATGTGATGAGCGAGAAAATTTCGATCTTCGATACCACGCTGCGCGATGGCGAGCAGTCTGCGGGGGTCTCCTTCGACCTGGCGGACAAGCTCGAAATTGCCGAACGCCTGGCCGCGATGAACGTCGATGTGGTGGAAGCCGGTTTTCCCGCGGCTTCGCCGGCCGAGTCCCAAGCCGTGGCCGCGGTCGCGGAATGCGTTCGCGACACGCGGGTCTGCGGCCTGGCACGCGCGGTCCCGCGCGACATCGATATCGCGGGAGAGGCACTGCGCGGCGCGACGGCACCGCGCATCCACGTATTCGTCAACAGCAGCGACATGCAGCTGGCGCACCAGCTCCAGAAGAACCGCAACGAAGTGGTCGGTCTGGTGGCCGCCATGGTGCGTCGTGCAAGGCGCTACACGGACGATGTCGAGTTCAGCCCGATGGACGCGACCCGGGCCGATGCGGAATTCGTCGCCGAACTCGTCCGCACCGCGCTGGCGGCCGGCGCCCGCACGATCAACATCCCGGATACGGTGGGATTCGCGTATCCGGCATTTCTCGAAGAGCGTCTGCGGAAACTGAGAGCCGCTGTTCCCGAGCTCGACGACGCGGTGCTCTCGTTTCACGGTCAAGACGATCTGGGGCTCGCGACGGCAAACAGCCTGGCGGCGATTGCCGCGGGGGCGCGTCAGGTCGAAGTGGCGGTCAACGGAATCGGTGAACGTGCCGGGAACACGTCTTTCGAAGAGATCGTGATGGCATTGCGCATCCATTCCGAGGCGCTGGGTGTGGATACGGATGTGGACGCGTCGGGGATCTGCGGATTGTCGGAGCTGGTCGCAACGCGCAGCGGCATGGCGGTCGCGGCCAACAAGGCTGTGGTGGGCGCGAATGCCTTCCGCCACGCCTCGGGGATTCACCAGGACGGTGTTCTCAAGTGGCGGGAGAATTACGAAGTGATGGACCCGGTCAGCATCGGCCACCCGCGCGGCACGGAGATCGTGTTGGGCAAACTCTCGGGCCGGGCGGGCTTCGCCGCGCGCACGCGAGCGCTGGGCTTCGATCTGGATGCCCAGCGGTTCGAACGCGCGTTCTGCGCCTTTCAGCGCGTCGCGGACCGTCAATCCGAGGTGTTCGACGAGGATCTGCGGAGAATCTGCGGGGAGGAGCCATGTCGCGACTCCTGACGCGCAGTTTCGTCTCGATCGTGCTCGCCCAGGCGACCTTCGCTTTTGCGTTCGCGTCGTTCTTCTTGCTTCCGAAGTACCTGACGGTGGAACTCGGTGTGGGTGCGCGAGAAATCGGACTGGTGGCTCTGCCCTTCGGGATTGCATCGTTCATCTTCATCCCGCTGGTGGGCACCTGGGTAGACCGCTTTCGCCGGCGTCCCTTCGTGATTGCGGGCGCATGCATCATGTCCGTGGCCTCGCTTGCGTTCTTGGCGGTGGATTCCGTGGGCCCCCTGATCTTCGCCCTGCGCGCGATCCAGGGTGTCGCCTTCGCGCTGGTGTTCATCTCGTGCTCGACGCTCGTGAGCGATGAGGCCCCGCCGGATCGCTTGGGCCAGGCACTCGGTTTGTTCGGTCTGTCGTTTCTTTCGATGCACGCCGTTTCACCCGCGCTATGCGAGGCGATCGTCGACGCTGCGGGTTGGAAGCCCACATTCGTATTGGCTTCGGTCATGGCCGCGGTCTCGGCGCTCTTGTCGCTGGGGATCCGGGAACCCGCGGCGCGGGATCACGGCGATGTCCCGGTCCCGAGCTTGTGGGCGGTGGCGAGTCGTCCGCGTTCGTTGCGGTTCAGTTTGGTGATCGCCCTGTGCGGCGCCGGCTTCGGCACCATGCTGACGTACCACCAACCGTTCGCCCTCGAGCGGGGGATCACGCACCTGCGCGGTTTCTTCATCGCCTACGCCCTGGCGGGCGTGGCGGTGCGCCTGTGCCTGGGCGGCTTGGCGGACCGTCTGGGGCGCTATCGCGTCGCGCTGGGATCGTTCATCGTGTACGGCGCGGTGATTTTTGCCATGGCGTACCTCGAGCCCGGGCGACTGGTGGCACTCGGGATCGTGTTTGGCCTGGCCCACGGGCTCTTCTATCCGGCCTTCAACGCGCTGGCGGTCGAAGCCGCGGCGGACAACGAGCGCGGCAAAGTCATGGCGCTGTTCAACGGTTCCTTCAACCTTGGCTTCACCCTGGCGGTCTTGAGCCTGGGGTTCTGGGCCGACCGCTTCGGTTATCCGTCGGTCTTCTACCTCGCGGCTGCGGCCACGGGGCTGGGTGTGTTGGTGCTGTTGCGTTTCCCCGAACGCCGTACCGCGAAGGCGGAATACCCCTTGGGCGCGGACGGGGAGGAGGCGGTGCCGCAGGCCTAGAGGCGATTGCGGCGCAAGCACGTGGAATGCGAGTTAGCGGGTGTCCGACGGCTGGCGCGGATGAATATCCGCGCAGTCGTACCAATTCTGTTCCACGATCAGAGCGCTGGTCCGAATGGCCACGCGACACTTGCGCTGATCGGGAGACACTTCCGTCAGCATTCCCTTGCCACTCCAGAATTCGCCCTGGGTCCGCTCGACGAACACCGGCGTCCCTGTGCGGGGCATGAAGACACAGCCCGCAAACAGCGGGATCGCGGCCAGAGCGAGCAACCGGATTGCGACGGGTCTCATGATCGAGGCATCGGCGCGTCGCCCGGTGCGCTGAAGTCCTCCTAGAGCAGGGCTTCGATCAAGCTCGGGCCCGGTTCCGCGAGCGAACGTTTCAATTCGCGCGCGAAATCGTCGGCATTCTCGACCCGTACCGCGGCCACGCCGAGTCCACGCGCGAGATGCGTCCAATCGAGTTCCGGTCGGCGCAGGTCCGTGAGCGAGAGCGCTTGGGGGCCGGGTTCGGCGATACCCGCGCGCGCGAGTTCCACTTGCAGGATTCGATAGCTCCGGTTCGCACAAATCACGGTCGTCACATTCAGGTTCTCGCGCGCTTGGGTCCAGAGCGCCTGAAGCGTGTACATCCCGCTGCCGTCCGCCTGCAGGGCAATCACGCGCCGATCCGGACATGCGATCGCGGCGCCGGTCGCGCAGGGCAGGCCTTGCCCGATGGCGCCCCCGGTCAACGCCATGTAGGAGTGGGGTGGGGCGCCGGCCGCGGAGAGGAAGTAGGGCAAGCCCGATGTGGCGCCCTCGTCGACCACGATGGCGTCGTCGGGTTGAAGCGCGGCCAATGCGGCGCCGAGGCTGGCGGGGTTGAGTTCGCCCGAGGGAACTTCGGGACGCTTCGCATCGGAACGGGGCGCCGCTTCACCGGTAGCGGGCAGCAAGTCCGCGAGTCGCTCCAATGCCGCGACGAGGTCGATAGCGGAAGGGGCCAGGTCCAAGACCCGGCAGCCCTTGGCCGCCAGACGGCTGGGAACGCCCGCATAGCCAAAGAACGCGACGGGGTCGCGCGCGCCGGCCGTGACGAGAACGTCGACGTTCTGGAGGCTCTCGGCGGCTTGCTCGGGAAAATACGGCAGGCGTTCGAGGTTGAGAATTCCCGCGCCGCGTTCTTGGCGCGCGGGAAAGGTTTCGCCGAGGGTCCGGCACGCGGCGCGCGCGCCGACTTTCGCCGCGGCAGCGAGGCCCGCCTTCGACAAGCCGCGGCGGCCCAACAGGAGCGCCGGCGATTGGGCGTTTCGCAACGCGTCGGCAATGGCTTCGACCTGCGCCGCATCGGGCTCGCTCGCGCGCGGTGCCGGAGCCGGCCGCGCCGGTCCCGAGGCTTCCTCCCACTGGCAATCCGCGGGCACGATCAGGGTCGCGATTTGGTTGTCTGCGGCGTTTTCGATGGCCCGGGCTCCGGCGGCCGCGAGTTCTCCCGCGCTCTCCACGCTGTGGACCCAGGCGGAGACCGGGCGGGCCAGGGATTCGATATCCGAAGTCAGGGGCGCGTCTGCGTCCCGATGCCAGGTGGTCTGGTCCCCAATCAAGTTGACGATGGGGGAACCCGCGCGCCGGGCGTTGTGGAGATTCGCGATGCCGTTGGCGAAGCCCGGACCCAAATGGAGCAGGGTGAGGGCGGGCCGGCCCAACATGCGTCCGTAGCCGTCGGCGGCTCCGGTGCAAACCCCCTCGAACAGGCCCAAGATCGCGCGCATGCCCGGGACGCTGTCGAGGGCGGCCACCAAAGGCATTTCCGTCGTCCCGGGATTGGCGAAGCAAACCTCGACGCCAGCGGCGCGTGCGGTTCGCATCAGGCTCTCGGCACCATTCATGGGCGGTCCCTACCGGGGGCGGGTGCACGTCCGTCACACGCCCCAATTTCGCTTTCGATCGCGCTGGGAACCCTCCAGCGGGCGCCGAGCGTACCACGCCCCGCGATCCCGGGGCGGGCGGGCTCCCCGCGGGGCGCAATGCGGCGCAAGCGCTAAGAAACATTGGATTTTTCGCCTTCGAGGGTCTAGTTTCAGCCCCGCGCTGGCCGCCCGGGGGGTGCCGCGCCGGCTGGGGCTGCACCATCCATCCCCAAAGCCATCTATTCGATTCAGCGCGCCCAATCGCGCCAGGAGTAAATCATGGTCACTGCACTTGCGTTTATCGCCGGCCTCGTCGCCATCGCCTACGGCGTGGTTCTGTACCGCCGCGTTTTGGCCGCTCCGGCGACCAACACGCGCGCGATCGAGATCGCGTCGGCGATCTCCGAGGGCGCCCAGGCCTTCCTCGCGCGCCAGTACAGGACCGTGGCCATGGTCGGTGTTCCGATTGGTGTGCTGATTCTCGTCTTGCCCGCGCTCGGTCCCTGGACGGCGCTCGGCTTCGTGGTGGGTGCCTTGGCGAGTGCCGCTGCCGGCTTCGTGGGCATGAATGTTTCGGTTCGCGCCAATATTCGCGTGGCCGAGGCCGCCACCCAGGGCTTCGGACGCGCCTTCGGTCTGGCTTTCGAGGGTGGAGCGGTGACGGGCCTGATGGTGGTGGGCGCGGGTCTCGTTTCGCTGGCGGGCCTCGTGTACGCCATGGAGGCCGCGGGCGTGACAGGCGTTCATCGCATGGAACCGCTGCTCGGGCTCGCGTTCGGGGGATCGTTGATCTCCGTCTTCGCGCGATTGGGCGGCGGTATTCTCACCAAAGGCGCCGACGTCGGCGCGGACCTGGTGGGGAAAGTCGAGGCCAACATTCCCGAAGACGATCCGCGCAATCCCGCAGTGATCGCCGACAACGTCGGAGACAACGTGGGTGACTGTGCGGGCATGGCGGCCGATCTGTTCGAGACCTACGGCGTTACGGCGGCGGCGGTCATGATCTTGTCGCTGATCATCTTTCCCGGCAACGACGGCATGTTCCTGTATCCCCTCATCGTGGGCGCCGTGAGCATCATCGGCACCGTGATCGCGATTCCGCGTGTCACCATCGGCGAGCCCGCGGCCGGCCAGCAGCCGGAAGTCATGCGCGCCATGTATCTCGGCCTGGGGATCGCAGCGGGGATCTCGCTCGTACTCTTGTTCTTCCTCAATTGGTGGGTCATCCCCTTCCCGGATCTCGACGCTTCGGGACATTCGGTGGGATGGTTCAGCTTGTGGGTCTGTGCGGCCATTGGAGCCATCGTGACTGGCGCCATGATGTGGATCACCGACGTCTATACCGGCGACGGCTCGCGCCACGTCGAGAAGATCGCCGCGGCCAGCGAGGGGGGGCACGGAACGAACGTGATCAGCGGGCTCGCCGTCGGAATGCAGTCGACACTTTGGCCCGTGATCGTGATCGTGGCGGCGATGATGAGTTGCTTCTGGCTGGCCGGGCTCTTCGGAGTCGGGATCGCCGCCATGAGCATGCTGTCTTTCGCGGGGATCGTGGTCTCGATCGACGCGTATGGACCGATTACCGACAATGCGGGCGGTATCGCGGAAATGGCCGCCATGGGCGAAGAAGTCCGAGCGGTTACGGATCCCCTGGACGCCTTCGGCAATACCACGAAGGCGGTGACGAAGGGGTACGCGATTGCGTCCGCGGGGTTGGCCGCGGTCGTGTTGTTCGCCGCCTATATCGAGGATCTGAAGCGACTCGCCGGCGACGATGTGAGTACGCTGTTCGACCTTTCGGACACGACGGTGCTCGCCGGTTTGTTTCTGGGTGCCATGATTCCCTTCGTGTTTGCCTCCCTCGCCATGAACGCGGTGGGGATTGCGGGCGGCAAGGTGGTGGAAGAAGTCCGTCGCCAATTCCGCGAGATCGAAGGCATCATGGAAGGGACGGGAAAGCCCGACTACCGGACCTGCGTCGACATCGTCACGCAAACCGCGCTGCGCCAGATGATTGCGCCGGCGCTGATTCCCGCGGTCGTTCCCATCGTCGTGGGGCTCCTGCTCGGAGCGCAAGCGCTGGGCGGCCTTCTGATCGGGTCGATCGTTTCGGGCGTCTGCGTGGCTCTGTCCATGACCACCGGCGGGGCGGCTTGGGACAACGCCAAGAAGTTGATCGAAAGCGGCGCGCACGGTGGAAAGGGATCCGAGGCCCACAAGGCGGCCGTCACCGGAGATACGGTCGGCGATCCCTACAAGGACACCGCCGGCCCGGCCATCAACCCAATGCTGAAGCTGATCAATATCGTCGCGTTGTTGATCATTCCGTTTCTGTAGGATTGGGGCCTCGCCGTTCGCGCGGAGCGCGCGCACCCTCGTGACCGATTAAAGCGTTCCCTATCGCTGAACGACGCGACGTTTCTCGTCGTGTCGTCGGTGATCGGGTCCGGGATCTTTCTCACCCCCGGTCGAATCGCCGATCTCTTGCCCCATCCGGGCTTGATCTTCGCCGCCTGGACCGTCGGGGCGTTGATTTCCCTGGTCGGCGCACTCGTGAATGCCGAACTCGGCGCCATGTTTCCCCGTGCGGGCGGCGACTACGTGTACCTGCGCGCTGCCTTTCACCCCGGAGCCGGTTTTCTGATCGGCTGGTTGACCTTCTTCGTCATCTACGCGGGAACCATCGCGACTCTCGCGGCGGGGTTCGCATCCTCCCTGGCGGGCTTTCTGGGCTACGGGAGCAGCGGCGTGATGGGCATCGCGATCGCGGTCACGGTCGCGGTTTCGGCGCTCAACTACGCGGGCGTCCGCTGGGGCGCGGCGGCGAACAACATCACCGGCTATTTCAAGGTCGTCGCGCTCGTGGCATTTGCGGCGATCGGCCCGTTCTTCGGGAACGGGAGCGTCGAGAATCTCACGCCCGTCATCGAGGGGATCGGGAATGCCGCGCCCCTTCTGGCGTTCGGGCTCGCCTTGTCGCCGATTCTCTTCAGCTTTCTCGGATGGAACGCGTCGGTGTTCGTGGCGAGCGAGATCCGCGAGCCGGGTCGCAACGTGCCGCGATCGTTGTTTCTGGGCCTGGCGATCTGCACGGGCATCTATCTGATCGTGAATGCGGTCTATCTGTACGCGATCCCCCTGGCGGACTTCCGCGGCGTCGACAACGCGGGGGAGGCGGCGGCGGGTGCGCTGTTTGGGCCGATCAGTGGGAAGCTGGTGTCCGCCTTCGTGCTGGCGTCGATTCTCGGCACGCTGAATGCCACGATTCTGGTCGGACCCCGCATCGCCTACGCGATGGCGCTGGACGGCCTGTTCTTTTCCGGCGTCGAGCGCACCCACGTGAGTTACAACACGCCGCACGTCGCCATCGTGGTGCAGGGCGTCGTTTCACTCGCGTTGCTGGCGATTTTCGAAGGCTTTCCCGACTCCCTGTTCGTCAACATCTTGAACTACACCACCATCGCCATCGTGCTGGCCACGATTGCCGACACCTTGGCCCTGTACGCCCTGCGGCGGCGCGAACCCGATCTGGCGCGTCCGTACCGGGCGTGGGGCTACCCCTGGCTGCCGGCGCTCTACATCGGGGTCAATGTCGCGATCGCGCTGGCGTTGTTTTGGGGGGCACCGCGGGAGTGCAGCGCCGTTTTGGCTATGGCGGCGCTGGGTTGGCCCTTCTATCGGTACTTCGCCCGCTACGCCCCGGCCCGCGCCGCCTAGGGGGCGGGCGGCGTTGTTGCTGGACGCCGATTTCTTCAATAATCTTGCGGTTTTAGCGAGGTTTGGGAGCGTGCAGCAGGCCGCCGGAACAACAACGGCCGGGCGCCAGGAGATTCCGCGCCTACCGCCGCACTGCGTGCGGCCCGCAGTGCGGGATCCCGAGGTGAACCGCGTCGCGCGCGCGTTGCGCGAACGCGGACTCCACAGCGTTTGCGAGGAGGCGCGCTGCCCCAACCGCTCCGCCTGCTGGGCGCGACGCGCGGTGACCTTCATGTTGTTGGGCCGCGTGTGCACGCGCGCCTGCCGTTTCTGCGCGGTCGAAACCGGATTGCCATCGCAGCCGCCGGATCCCCGGGAACCCGAACAGGTCGCGCGTGCCGCTGCCGAATTCGGACTCGGACACGTGGTGCTCACCTCCGTGAATCGCGACGACCTGCCCGACGGGGGGGCGGCCCATTTCGCCGCGACCGTGGCCGCCATCCACCGGGCGAACGCGGAGACGACGGTCGAGGTCTTGACACCGGATTTCCAAGGCGATGAAGAGGCGGTGCGGCGCGTGTGCGACGCGAGCCCGGAAGTCTACAACCACAATGTGGAGACGGTCCCGCGCCTGTATCGGACGGTACGTCCCGGCGCGCGTTTCGAACGCTCGCTCGCCGTGCTGGCCGCGGCGAAGCGCGCGCGTCCCAACAGTCTGGTGAAGTCCGGCATCATGCTGGGCTTGGGGGAAGAGCGCGCCGAAGTCGTGGATGTGTTTCGCGAACTCCGCCAGGCGGGCGTCGACACCGTCACGGTGGGGCAATACCTGCGGCCCTCCCTCGAACATCTCCCGGTGGTGCGTTATCTCGAGCCGGTGGAATTCGAAGCGATCGGGGACGAAGCCCGAGCGCTCGGTTTCGCCCACGTGGCGAGCGGTCCGCTGGTTCGCTCGTCCTACAACGCCGAGAATTCCCTGCGTCGCGCGCGCGCGGCGCGTCAATCGTCCACTTCAATCCAAGGCCAAGTTCGATGAGCGGTCCCATTCGACACGATTTTCACAAGCTCAACCGTCTGCCCCCGTACGTGTTCGCCCAGGTGAACGATCTGAAGGCAGCCGCGCGTCGAGCCGGCGAGGATGTGATCGACCTGGGTATGGGGAACCCGGATGTCCCCACACCGCCTCACGTGGTGGACAAGATCTGCGAAGTGGCGCGCAATCCGCGCAACCATCGGTATTCGTCTTCGCGCGGACTCCCGAACCTGCGGCTCGGAATCTCCGAGTGGTACAAACGGCTGCACGACGTGGAGATCGATCCCGAATCCGAGGCCATGGCGGTGATCGGCGCCAAGGAGGGGCTTTCGCACTTCGTGTTGATGACCATCGGTCCCGGTGACGTCGTGATGTGCCCGGATCCCACGTACCCGATTCATCAATACTCGGTCATCATCGCGGGCGGCGATTTGCGCCGGGTACCGCTGACCGCGGATTCGGATTTCATCGACAACCTCCAGGAAGCGATTTCCCGCACCTGGCCGAAGCCCAAGATGTTGATCGTTTCGTTTCCCCACAACCCCACTACGCGGGTGGTGGACCTGTCGTTTCTCGCGCGCATCATCGACGTGGCGCGGGAGAATTCCATGATGGTGCTGCACGATTTCGCCTACGCGGAGATCGCCTTCGACGGCTACAAGCCGCCGAGCATCCTGGAAGTTCCCGGCGCGCGCGATGTCGCGATCGAATTCGGTTCCCTGTCGAAGAGCCATTCGATGGCCGGCTGGCGGGTTGGGTTTGCGGTGGGGAACCGGGAGATGATCGGCGCGCTGACGCGCATCAAGAGCTATCTCGACTACGGAATTCCGCAGCCGATTCAGATCGGCGCGATCGTCGCGCTGCGCGGGCCGCAGGACTGTGTGAGCGACACCGTGGATGTCTACCGGCGTCGGCGCGACACCCTGATCGAAGGCCTGGCCCAGCCGGGCCCGGGCATGTGGAAGATCGAAAAACCCCTGGCCACCATGTTCGTTTGGGCGCCGCTCCCGGAACCCTTTCGCGAAATGGGCTCCCTCGAATTTTCGAAGCGCTTGTTGGCGGGCGCCAAGGTCGCGGTCTCGCCGGGCATCGGCTTTGGGGAAACCGGCGAGGGCTATGTACGCTTCGCCTTGGTGGAGAACCAACACCGGATCCGGCAGGCGGTTCGCGGCATTCGGAAATTCTTGCGGGAGGCATCGGTCTGATGGGAGATCGCGACGCGGTCGGAGTGGGGCTCATCGGGCTCGGAACCATCGGGACCGGGGTGGTCCGTGTACTCCGCAAGAACGCCGGCGTGATTGCACAACGTCTGGGTTTCCCGCTGCGTCTCGTGCGCATTGCGGACCTCGATACGGAGACGGATCGCGGCGTGGATCTGTCGGGCATTCGCTTCGACAGCGACAGCCAGGCGTTGATCGACGACCCCGAAGTCTCGATCGTGATCGAATTGATCGGCGGCTACGGCGCCGCGCGTCAGCTCACCATGGGAGCCATCGAGCGCGGGAAACACGTGGTCACCGCGAACAAGGCCTTGTTGGCACTCCACGGCAAAGAGATCTTCGATGCGGCGGCGAGCGCCGGCGTCGACGTGGCGTTCGAGGCCAGCGTGGGGGGCGGGATCCCGATCCTGCGTTCCTTGCGCGAAGGGCTTTCCGCCAACCGCATCGAGGCGATCCACGGCATCATCAACGGCACCACCAATTTCGTGCTGTCGGAGATGCAGGAGACGGGCGAGGATTTCGAGGTCGTGCTCAAGCGCGCCCAGGACCTCGGGTACGCCGAGGCGGACCCCAGTTTCGACGTGGACGGAATCGATGCGGCGCACAAGCTCACGCTGCTGGTCGCCATGGCGTTCGGGGCCGAGCTCACCTTCAAGGATATTCCCACCGAGGGAATCCGGTCGCTCTTGCCCGTCGACTTCGAAGCAGCGGAGGAATTCGGCTACCGGATCAAGCTGCTCGCCATCGCGAAGGTCCATGGCGAAGGGAAATCCGAACGGATCGAAGCGCGTGTGCACCCGACCTTCGTGCCCGCAACGAGCCTCCTCGCCAAGGTCGAAGGGCCGATGAACGCCGTGGCGGTTCACGGCGACGCCGTGGGGCCGACCTTGTTCTACGGAGCCGGTGCAGGCGAGTTGCCCACCGCCAGCGCGGTCGTGGGGGACTTGATGGAAGTTGCGCGCGAGGTCCGTCGCGGTTCCGCGGGACGGGTGGCGCCGCTCTCCTACTTGCCCGAGTCCCTGAAACGCAAGCCCCTGGTTCCCCTGGGCGATCTCGAAGGACGTGCCTACCTTTGCTTGAGCGTGCGCGACGAGCCCGGAGTTTTGGGTCACGTCGCGAGCATTCTCGGCGAGAACGGAATCGGAATCGAATCGATCTTTCAGCGGGGATCGAGTCGTACAGGCGAAGCGGTTCCGATCATCATCTTTACTCATCGCACCCGGGAAGCCCGGGTGCGGGCCGCGTTGGCGGAGATCGACCGCCTACCGGACGTCACCGCGCCCACCCGTTTGGTGCGCGTGGAAGAGGACTTCTAGTCATGGGGGCGACCAAGCCCGTTTTCGACGCCTGGTTTGAATCCTGGAACGATTCCAGCGAGCGCTATGGACTCGATGAAATCGTCTATACCGCGCGCGATGGCGGCCTCTTGCGGGTCGCGCACAACATGGACGAGCTGCGCAAGGTGAGCGGGGCCGAGTGGCGGGCGCTGTTCGAGGCGCGGGCCCACAAGACCGAATGGCCGCTCGGGTCCGGGGTCTGGGGAAAAAAGGAGTGGGTCTGTCCCAATATCGACAACGAGAACGTCGTCTCGATGTACGAGGGCAATTCGAATCTCTTCTGGGCCGAGCGCTACGGCCGCGAATTGGGGCTCGACGAGCTGTGGATCAAGCAGTGCGGGAACTCCCACACCGGTTCGTTCAAAGATCTCGGAATGACGGTGTTGGTTTCCATGGTTCGCGAGATGATTTCCCGCGGTCGCTCGATTCCCGCGGTGGCGTGCGCCTCCACCGGGGACACCTCGGCGGCGCTTTCCGCCTACGCGGCGGCGGCGGGCTTGCCCGCCATCGTGTTTCTGCCGCGGGGCAAGGTTTCCATCGCGCAATTGATTCAACCCGTCGCCAATGGCGCCATCGTGTTTGCGCTGGATACGGATTTCGACGGTTGCATGGCCATCGTGAGGGAGGTCGCGGAGCGCGACGGGATCTATCTCGCGAATTCCATGAACAGCCTGCGGATCGAGGGGCAGAAGACCGTCGGAATCGAGATCGCTCAACAATTCGATTGGGAAGTCCCGGATTGGATCGTGATTCCCGGCGGGAATCTCGGCAACGTGTCGGCGCTGGCCGCCGGACTCGACATGATGCTCGAACTCGGCCTCGTGAATCGTCGCCCGCGGATCGCGGTCGCCCAGGCCCAACAGGCCAACCCGCTGTATCTCGCCTATACGCGCGGATTCGAAACCTTCGAGCCCATTGCGGCGCGCCCGACGCTCGCGTCGGCGATTCAGATCGGGAATCCGGTTTCGGCCGTCAAAGCCATCGACGCGATCGGGCGCTACGACGGAATCGTCGAGGAGGCCAGCGAAGCGGAGTTGGCGGAGGCGGCCGCCGCGGCGGATCGAACCGGATTGTTCAACTGCCCCCACACGGGCGTCGCGCTGGCGGCCACCAAGAAGCTCTTGGATCGGGGCGAGATTCGTAAGAGCGACCGGGTGGTGGTGATCTCCACGGCCCATGGACTCAAATTCGTCGACTTCAAGGTCGACTATCACAAGTTGGCACTCGAGGGCGTCGATGCCCAGCACGCGAACCCGCCCATCGAGCTTCCCGCGAAGTACGACCAGGTGCGCGACGAAATGCTGCGCCAAATCGAAAAGCGCGGACGGGCGGCGGGCTAGTGTTCACGGGCATCATCGAGCGTGTCGGGCGGGTCGAATCCGTCGAAGCGGTGGGGAGCAGCGTCCGTTTCGTCGTGGCTTGCGGGTCGGCAAGTGGCGGTGTGAAGCTCGGAGACAGCGTCGCGGTGAACGGAACCTGCCTGACCGTGACCTCCATCGCGGACGAGTGCCTGTCCTTCGACGCCGTGCGCGAGACGCTGGAGAAATCGTCCCTCGAAAGCCTCGCGCCGGGGCAGTCCGTCAATCTCGAACGCGCCATGGGGGCGGCCAGTCGCTTCGACGGTCACATCGTGCAGGGCCACGTGGATACGACGGGCTGTGTGCGGGCACTGGAGCGCCGTGGAGAGGATGTTCGGTTCGTCGTGGACTGCGGTGCCGAGTTCGCCACTTCGTTGGTCCCCAAGGGATCTGTGGCGATCGATGGCGTGTCGCTCACGGTCGTCGATGTCGAGGAAACGGCGTTCGATGTGGTTCTGATTCCACATACCTTGCGGGAAACCAATCTGGGCCAGCGTCAGCCCGGGGATCCCGTGAATCTCGAGGCCGACATTCTCGGGAAATACGTCAAACGCTACGTCGATCAGGTCCTGGCCGCGCGACCGACTGCCTGACCGATCGAATTCACTCCCGCCGCGCGGGAATCGGTCTCGAGCATCCCGGGATCCGTTCGCCTGCGTCTCCAATCGACGAAGGGACGTTCGACGACGCGGTAGGAGGCGGCCGCAACCAGCAGGCTTCCCGCGACCACACCCCAGGAAACCGCGTAGCGGGGGAGTGAATCGATTCCGTTCGGGGTCGCTTTCGCGCTCAGGCTGGCCAGCGTCGCCAGAACGAGAGGATGCCAGAGGTAGAGGCTGTAACTGACGCGTCCGAGGAACACGAACGGTCGCCAATCCAGAACCCGCCGCAGCCGTCCCGAACCCAGAACCAGGCTCGCAATCAAGGTTGCCCACAGGGTTCCGAACAGCACGTGGGATTCGTCGAAGGTGCCGCGTTCGAAGGGTTGCCCGCTCACGAGGCTGTAGACCATGGGGATGGTGAAGGGCAATACCGCTGCGACGCCCCAAGCCATGAACTCGAATCCGCGTTGCAGGCGCGGGCTGACTTCGACACGCCCCTTCAGGGCGTCGACCACGCCGCTCGCCAAGATTCCCGCCGCGAAAAGGTTCAAGAAGGGAAGCATCTCCGCTCCCTTCGAGGCTCGCTCGGTCAAAACGACGCTGAGAACGAGGAACGCCAGGGTGGCCGCGATGGAGAGGATCGTGCGGCGACCGAAAGCGCCCAGCAGAATCAACATGATCGGTGGAAGCAGGAAGTAGAACTTGAACTCGACCGGGATCGTCCAGAGATGCCCATCGCCGCGCGTGAGCGCGAGGGTTTCCAACCAATCCGTGGCCGTCATCGCAACCAAGACCGGCGCGCCCAGGGAAGTCGTCACAACGCAAAACGCACCGACCAAGAGGAACAGCGGCCCGATCCGCAGAATCCGAGATTCGGCATAGTGCGCCAGGTATCCCCCACTCCGCAGCTTCGCGAATCCCGCGTGTCGAATTTGAGAGCTCAAGAGGAACGCACTGAGCACGAAGAACAAATACGCGCCGGGTTTTCCGATCCCCGCCAGGTTCAACTCGGGAAGCAGATGGAAGCCTCGGTTGGAGAGATGACTCAGGAGTACGGCCAGGGCCGCCACTCCGCGAAGTCCGTTCAGGCCTCCGATCGTCTTCATCTGTTTGCGCGCGCGGCTTGGTTGGACGGCGGATGCACAGAATGCCCCTCGGTGGAATCCCCTATCGATATCGGTGCGCTTCGGAGAGGCTTTAGCCAGCGCCCAACGCCAACCGGAAGAGGGATCCTTCCGGGTCGAGGGGTTTTGCATTCGCTTCTTGAAAAACGGAGAATAGAAGCAACACCTCCCCCTACCTGTGCTTGTTCTGCGAGCGCCCGCAAAGGAACCGCCATGAATCGCATTCTCGACGTCGCCACCTCGGTCCTCTCGACGGTCCTACGCGCTGGAAGCGGCGTTTCGGTCGGAACGCTCGGGCGTCGTCCGGAAAAGCCGCTGGAACTCTACGAATTCGAGAGTTGCCCGTTCTGCCGCAAGGCGCGCGAGGCGCTTACGATCCTGGATCTCGACGCGATGATCTATCCCTGTCCAAAGAAGGGCGGGACCTACCGCGATTGGGTGATCGAACGTGGGGGGAAAGCGCAGTTCCCCTACCTGGTGGATCCGAATACGGGCAAGGAGATGTACGAGTCCGACGACATCGTGCAATACCTGTTTCGGGAATACGGAAACGGGAGTGTCCCGGCGCTGCTGAACATGGGGCCGTTGACGACGGGCAGCGCCAGTTTGGCTGCGGGCGTGCGGTTCGGAGCGGGGACCTACGCGGCGAAGGCGAAGGTGCCGGAGAAGCCGCTGGAACTCTATTCCTTCGAGGCCTCTCCGTTTTGTCGGATCGTGCGGGAGGCGCTCACCTCCTACGAACTCCCCTATTTGCTTCACAACGTTGGAAAGGGGAGCGCGAAGCGTGAGGCGTTCGTGGCGCGGTCGGGGAAGATGATGGTTCCCTATCTCGTGGATCCCAATACAGGGGTCGAGATGTTCGAGTCTGGGGATATCTTGGAGTATCTGGAGCGGACTTACGCGGAATGAGCTGTGCGGACGGATTAGCTTTGCGCACGGGTTGGGCGGGGGGCGTCTTCCGCTCATGGCTCGCTCGGCGGGTGGCTTGCGACGCGGGTTCTTCGCGCGAATCGTTTCGTGGACTGCTCGCTGCGCTTTACTTCGCGGAAGACGCCCCCCGCCCAACCCGTGGGCGTAGTCTCTCGTTCCGACCTGCGTGTTATTGAAGGTTGGCGCTAGGGGCAGGCGGGGCCTTCGCAGGCGAGGCTGCGGTTGGTGCAGGGTTCGCCGCAGTTGGGGCCGGGCGGGTGGTTGAAGAGCTGGACGGCGATCGACGTGTCTCCGGCGCTGATGACTTCGCCGGCGTTGTCGAGGTCGAAGGCGGCGCAGCGCCGGTTGCCCTGGATCCCGCAATCCGTGTCTTCGCGACGGTGATTGAAGCTTGCGTACATCTCCAGGATGTCCGAGCCGCCGACCAGCACTCCGCCACTGAACTTGGCATCGCATGGGTTTCCATAGCCGTCGGCGTCGTCGTCGAGTTGGCCTCCGGTCGCGGTTTGGAAGGGCTCGCGTGAAGTGCCGAGGCGGGAATTGGCGAGCTGGGTGCAATTGTCGCACGCGTCGCCGACACCGTCGTCGTCGAGGTCCGCCTGGTCAGTGTTATTCGTTACCGGGCAATTGTCGTTGCCGTTGAGGACGGCGTCGCCGTCTTTGTCGCCGTCGCAGATGTCGCCAAAACCGTCGGAGTCGATGTCGCTCTGAGAGGCGTTCGCGACGCCCGGGCAATTGTCGCAATCGTTGGGCACGCTGTCGCCGTCGCTGTCGGCGTCGGATTGGCCGGGGTTCGCGTTGTTCGGGCAATTGTCGTCGACGTCGAGGATGCCGTCGCCGTCCGCGTCGTCGCAAACGTCGCCTTTTCCGTCGTCGTTCTGATCCGCTTGGGCGGGGTTCGAGAGGGCGGGGCAGTTGTCGCTGCCGTCGGGGATCGTGTCGTCATCGGAATCCGCATTCAGGGGGTCGGTGCCCGCAGGTCCCTCGTCGATGTCGAGGAGTCCGTCGCCGTCGTCGTCGTCGTCACAGACATCGCCTTCGCCGTCCGCATCGGTGTCGGTCTGCGCTTCATCCGGCAGGTCGGGGCAGACGTCGAGGTGGTCATTGATGCCGTCGTTGTCGGAATCTTCACAAACGTCGCCCAGGGCCGTTCCGTAGCCGTCGGCTTGATCCGGGTTGAAGTCGTCCGGGCAGTTGTCGGCGTCGTCGAAGAGTCCGTCGCCGTCGCTGTCGTCACACACGTCGCCGAAGCTGTCGTCGTCGCGATCCGCCTGGTCGGGATTGGCGATACCCGGGCAGTTGTCGCAATCGTCGATGGTGCCGTCGCCGTCCGTATCCGCTTCTCCCTGATCGGGATTGAAACGAAGCGGGCAGTTGTCGCAGACGTCGCCGATTTGATCCAGGTCCGTGTCGGTCTGCTCCGGGTTGTGGGTGTCGCACCCATCGCAATCTTCGGGTAGGCAATTGTCGCATTCGTCCGGGGCTCCGTCCGCGTCGATGTCCGTCGGGTCCTGGTCGGGATTCGCGGTGGCGGGGCAGATGTCACAGGCGTCGCCGTGGCTATCCTGATCGAGGTCGAGTTGCTCTTCGTTGGTGACGAGCCGGCAATTGTCGCAGGCGTCGCCGTGGGCGTCGTCGTCGGCGTTTTCCTGCCCGGCGTTGCCGCTTTGCGGGCAATTGTCCGACGCGTCCTCGATACCGTCGCCGTCACTGTCGTCGCAAGCATCGCCGACACCGTCGGTGTCGAAATCCGCCTGGTCGGGGTTCGGGACGGTCGGGCAGTTGTCGCATTCGTCGCCCACTCCGTCGCTGTCTCCGTCGACCGGCGCGTCATTCGGAATTCCCGGACACACATCGCAATCGTCGCCGAAGGCGTCTGCGTCGCCGTTGTGTTGACCCGCGTTGGGGATGGCGACGCAGTTGTCGCGCGGATCGGGAATGCCGTCTCCATCGCTGTCCGGGGGGAGTACGGGGAAGACCGCGATCCCATACGGGAATTCGAGCAGGTTGCCCGAGGACACCAAGGTCTGATCGCCCGTCACCGGGTCGACGCGTACGATTCCGCGAACCCCCGAGTCCGCCACGAGAACCCGGCCTTGCAGGTCGAGGGCGATCCCGCGCGGAAAGTCAAAGAAGCCTCCGGTTGCGAGCGCGCTGGCGGATCCGTCCACTTCGATGCGGATCACGGGCGTGTCGGAGTGGTCGATCGCGAAGGCGGTTCCGTCGGACGCGACGGCAACGCCGCGCGGGTTCTCGAACGGATCGCCGGCCGCCACGGTGGCTTCTTCGCCGGAATCCACATCGAAGCTCACCAACGCCGGAGTGGCGGTTTTGTTTGCGGCGAAGAACCGGCCGTCCGGGTGCCGGGCAAAGCCCAACGGTCGGAAGAGCAAGCTGCCGGTGTAGACGTCGGTCTGGATCCCCGAAACCGGATTGACGCGCACGATCGCTTCGGGGTTCGAGTTGAGGAAATAGAGCGTCTGGTCCGTGTCGATCCAGGCGCTGCGCGGGCGTGTCCAAAGCGATTCGGGTGACACCACGGATTGGTCACCGTTGGCGGGATCGACGAGAACGATGTCGCCCTCGGTGCTGTTCGCGACCAGGAGCTTGCCGTCATCGCGTACTGCGATGGCCGTGGGGAAACTGAGTTGGCGGCGCGCGGCGATTTCCGTTTGCTCACCGGAAACCGGGTCGATGCGCACGATGGCGTGTCGATCGGTGTCCGCATCGGTGACCAGGATGTCGCCCGGAAAGAGTTCCACGGCGAAAGCCGATTCCGCGAACAGCAGGGCGCATAGCCAGAAGGGACGGCGCAATCGGATCCTCCTGGGGGATCCCTCCGTATCGGTAGCGAGTGCGTTTCTCTTTAGATCTCGGCTGGATGGGGCGAGGAATGCGCGAAAGCTGCAGCTCCAAGAAGCGAAGGTGAAAGGCCCCGCTCGACCTTCACTCGACCTTGTCGAGCATCACTCGACCTTGTCGAGCAGCATGGCGCCAATGCTCAGGAAGGAAAAGAACCCGAAGACGTCCGTGAAGGTGGTGACGATGACGCCGGATCCCAGGGCGGGGTCTTGGCGCAGGGCTTTCAAGAGCAGCGGCACCGCGGCACCGACGATGCCCGCTACCGCCATGGTGAGGAGCATGGCGAGGAACATCACCAGCCCTAGGGTGGGGTCGCCGCGCCAAGCCCAGGCGAACAGCCCACTGGCGACGCCGGTAATGGCGCCGATGACGCTTCCGACCGCCACTTCTTTCCCCATGGCGCGCAGGCCACTCGAGAATTGGATTTCGCCCAGCGCGATGGCGCGGGTGATGACCGTCAGCGCTTGAATGCCTCCGTTGCCCCCCATGCCGGCGACCACGGGTAGGAAAATCGCGAGGGCGACGATTCGGTCGAGGGTCGCTTCGAAGATTCCGACCACCCACGCCGCCAGGAAAGCCGTGCCGAGATTCACGAGCATCCAGGGCAGGCGCTTGCGGATCGATTGGGACGCGGGACTGAACACGCGGTCTTCGTCCGACAAGCCCGCCAAGTGATACATGTCCTCGGTGGCTTCCTCGGTGATGACTTCGATCACGTCGTCGACGGTAATGACGCCGAGCATGTGGCCTTCCGGGTCGGTGACGGGAATCGCGAGCAGGTTGTAGCGGGCCACCAGTTGCGCGGATTCCTCCTGGTCCGCGTCGGCGGTCACGCTGATCGGGTCGAGGACCATGAGATCGCGGCAGGAGCGGTCCGGCGGCGCGGTCACCAAGCGGCGAATGGGCACGACGCCCGACAGCTTCCCGTCGCCGTCGACCACGTACAGATAGAGAATCCCTTCGTTGTCTTCTCCCGAGGCGCGGATGGCGTCGATCGCCTCCTGGGCGGTCATCTTTTCGTCGAGCGCCATGAAGCTCGTGGTCATGACCCGACCCGCGCTGCCCTCCTCGTAGAGGTCCGCTTTTCTCAGCTCGAAGCGCTTGTGCTCCGGGAGCAACCCGATGACCGCATCGCGGCGTTCTTCGGGGAGCCACTCGAAGAACTCGAGGGCGTCGTCGATTTCCAGTCGCGAAATGACCGCCGAGAGTCGCTGATCGCCGAGGGCCTCGAAGATCTGCGGAAGCATTTCGACCGGCAACTCTTTGAGCGTCGTGGCCGCGCGGTGGTGCCGGAACAGCATGTCGATGACGGTGCGGATCTCTTCGGGCCGCAGGTCGCTGAGGAGCGGCGCGAGATCCGCGGGGTGGGCCCGCGCGAGCAGGCGCTCGGCGCGCGCCAACATTCCGCTCGAGAGGAGGCGGCGAATGACTCGCGTTGTGACTTCAGGTGTTGCCATCACCCAGCCCCGGTTGTCCGCCGGAGACCGAGTTACAGGCTCAGGCGGCGATTATGCGATCGATGCTGTCCACGCGGTTCTGGCATTCCGCTTTGGACGGCCGGAGGGACCGCGATTTGCGCTGTTCTCACTCATCGTCAGAAGAGACAAATAACGAACCTCCCGCACCACCACTACCCCGGGTTCCGGTGTCGCGAAGCGGCTTTCGGTCGCGGGAAGGGGCGTTTCACGGCCGGCGTCCCAGTGCGGGAAACGGGGGGATTGGGAGCGCGGGACGGCTTCAAGGGTGGGGAACCCGGCCCGAGAGCCCCCGAAAGCGCGCGTATTTTGCCCCGCTAGTTGCCTCTCCGTAGCTTTGTGGGCGCGATTCTCGGAATGCCCACAGCGCGACTCCGATGTGCGCTTTGGCGCATTATTCGTTGATTTTCGGAGTGTTTTCAGATTTCGGAAGGCGTAGACTAGACGCGTTGAGCGGATGTTCTGGCCGAGTCGCAGAGTGTCGAGCGACGGGGTTTTGGGGCCGGACCAGAACGAATAGGTGCGACCATGGTGGTGCAACCGGGAGTACTGCCAGGGCCCAGAGGAACCGGGACCGAAACGGTGTCGAAGGATGGCGAAAGTTGTCCACCGAGCATTTGGGTCTGCAGGAACTGAAATGGGGTTGCCGCTCCAAGGAGCCGCTCGGGAGGTCACAATGAGGGATCTGCTGGATGCGCTGGTCAAAGCACTCGTTGACAAGCCGGACGATGTGCAGATCAAAGAGGTCCACGGGGACCACGCCCACGTTCTCGAGCTTCGCGTGGCGAAGGAAGATCTGGGTAAGGTAATCGGAAAGGGCGGGGCGCACGCCTCGGCGATTCGGACTCTGATGGCTGCGGCGAGCGGCAAAGAGAAGAAGCGCTACATCCTCGAGATCATCGAGCACTAGATCGTTCATTTCGTTGTTTACGCTGTGATATGACCCCCGAATTCGACGACGTCCCCTTTACGCTTCGCGACCAAATCGAGGCGCGAGCCAGTCACCCCGTTCAGAGCCAACGTATCTTGCTACGGCAGGATGATCGGGTTTGGACCTACCGCGCGTTCCGCGACGATTCCGTGCGATTGGCGCATTTCCTATTGGGGCGCTTGGCCGCGCTGCCCGCTGGCACCCCCGGCCACGTCGCGATGCTGCTCGACAATTGCAGCGAACTCGTGACGCTGTACGGGGCCTGTGGCTACGCGGGCCTCACGCTTTTCGGCATCAATACGGGCCTGCGGGGTGAGACGCTCGCGGGTGTGCTCGACCAATCCAAGGCCAGCATTCTGGTCGTCGACGAGGCGCGCCTTCCGGAAGTGGAGCGAATCGGCGCAGGGCTCAAGCACCTGGTTCCCGAGAACATCCTGGTCGTCGGCAACGCGGCGCCGGAACGCGCCTTGGAAACACGGGTCAGCGAAGAGACCGGGCCTGCGGGCTCGTCCCTGGCTGCACCCTCCGTGGACGTGACGCCCGAGACCCACCTGCTCGTCATCTACACCTCGGGCACGACGGGCCTTCCCAAGGGCATCATCAACAACCACTTCAAGCTCTGCGCCATCGGGCTCAACGTGTCGCGGCGCCTGGAACTCGACCCGGATAGTGTGGGCTACGCCTGCATGCCCCTGTTTCACTCGAATGCCATGTTCCTGGGCTTTCAGCCCGCGTTCTTCGTGGGGGCCAGCGTGGCCCTGCGGCCGCGCTTCAGCGCCAGCGCCTTCGTGTCCGACGTCCTTCGCTACGGCGTGACGTATTGGAATTACGTGGGCGAGCCGGTGCACTACATCCTGGATGCCATGGAGCGAGAATTCGCGGGCGACGAGGCGCGCATCCTTGCGGACGTGGCGCACCACCCCAACAACCGGCTGCGATTCGCGATCGGAAATGGGGCCTCACCGCCCGACATCGATCGCTTTTGTCGGTGGCTCGACCTCGAAGACATGTTCGAGCTGTACGGCTCCACCGAGGCGGCGATCGCGACCTATCGGCGCCGCGGCGATCCGCGCGGAAGCGTCGGGGAGATCACGGACCCGAACGTCGTGATCCTGAACGAATCCGGCGAAGTCTGTGAGGACGCGCGTTTGTCCAAAGACGGGCGCGTCGAGAATTATGCCCAGGCGGTGGGGGAGATCTGTCGCAAGGCACCGGACACGGGCCTGTTTCAGGGGTACTTCGACAACGAGGGCGCGAACCAGAGCAAGTACCGCGACGGCGTCTACCACTCCGGCGACCTCGGCCACATCCTCGTCCGGGACGGGGTGCGGTATCTGTTTTTCGACGGTCGGACCGACGACTGGATCCGCAAGGACGGCGAGAACTTCTCCGCTGCGCCGGTGGCGCGGATTCTGGGAGAACATCCCGATGTGGCGCTCGCCGCCGTCTACGGGGTGCCCTGTCCCGTTTCCGACGAATGGGTCATGGCTGCGCTGAAGCTTCGATCCGATGGCGTGTTCGATGCCGAGGGGTTCTTCGCCTTCTGCGACCAGCAGACGAAAACCGGAAGCATGGATCCGAAGTGGTTTCCGGACTTCATCCGCGTGGTGGATGATTTCGAATACACGGGCACCCAGAAGATCCTGGTGCGCAACCTCAAACGCACGCACTTCGACCTCCGGCGCGCACCCGGCGAGGTCTGGTGGCGCGAGCGCGGCGATCGCGCATACCGGCGCTTCTCCGAGGACGATTTCGATGCGCTGCGCGAGCGCTTCGAAGGCGCGGAACGATCCGCGCTACTCGACGCGCGGTAGCGCCGAAGCACACTTTCGAACTCCAGTTTCAGGACTGTACGCCGATCCCGCGGAACCCTGATTTTCGCGCGGGGGAGTTCACCCACTCGAACAGGGATCTGCGGCCGGGGTTGCTCATGGATCCCCCTGGCATGGGCCTTGCTCTAGCCAAGAAGGCAGGTGATGGGGGTCACCGTCCAAAGTGCGGATGGAAACCACGCTTGAGCGACGCTGCAGAACACTACCGCTTGGGACGCGAATTGATCGATCGGGACCCCGAGTCCGCGCTCGGTCACTTGCGAACCGCCCACACGGTCGATCCGGCCAGCCCGATGCACCGGGCCTACTATGGGCTCGCCATCGGTTTGGCGGAACGGCGCTTCAACAAGGCATTGGAACTCTGCCAATCCGCGGTCAAGGAAGAGTTCTTCAATCCCGAGGCGTATTGTGTGCTCGCGCGGCTGCACGTCGCCTTCGGCTTCAAGGCCGAGGCCGTTCGCTTCTTCGAAAGAGCAGCGCACATCGACCCCGGGGATGCGGGTATTCGAGAGCAGATCCGAATACTTGGGGTTCGAAAACGGCCGGTCTTGGGGTTTTTGAAGCGCGATCACCGGCTCAATCGCTGGTTTGGTCGAATTCGCCATCGGATCGAAGAACGCACACCCGTCGCCTAGTCCCCCATACCTAAGACCCCTAAGACCCCCTGTTTTCTTCCGTTTCCCGAGGCGTTGACGCCGACCGGCCGAACGACTATTCAGTGTCCCCCGAGCGGGGTCCCATCCCGCATTTTCGGTTCCGAGGAGAACGCGTGGGCAGCGTCATCAAAAAGCGCCGAAAGAAGATGCGCAAGCACAAGCAGCGAAAGCTGTTGCGCCGCGCGCGTCACAAGCGAAAGCGCTAACTCTCCTTCCCAGCGACGATTTTAGGTTTCCGACCGCGCATGAAGGCACTCGTGTTTTCATTGGCGCGCGCCTGTGCGTCAACGCGAAATCGCGCATTCGGTTCGCGGAACAAGAAAACACAACCCTGTTTTCACACCCGTGAATTCGTTTTCCGCGAACTCAAAAACGCTGGTGAGTTTGACTTCCGGCCCGCAGCTTGGAGTCGGATCACCGCGGTTTTTTTGCGTTTCTCTCTTGACGGATCTAAAAAGCAGGTGTTAGGTTCGGCCGCAACAGTGGCTCCAGTGCCGCGACAAGTGACGTGAAGGCGCGCAGTTTGCCTTCAAGTTGCGACAACCAGAGTCCGATAGGGGGCACGAGCAACAAGGCTATGCAAATGGTTGCAGAGCCTAAGTGTTCGAGCACTCGAAACGAGTCAGCCGAGTTGGATTGAGTTTCTGAGCGGATTCGGACAGCTGGTAATCGTGAGACGCGGTGCTTGAGACCAGACAGGGGGGTGACCCATATGGCAGCTCGACGTAAGAAGAAGGCGACTCGCAAGAAGGCGACCGCCAAGAAGGCTCCGCGCCGTAAGGCACGGCGCAAGAAGGCCACCAAGAAGAAGGCCACGAAGAAGAAGGCCCGACGCAAGAAGGCCACCAAGAAGAAGGCCACCAAGAAGAAGGCCCGACGCAAGGCGACCAAGAAGAAGGCCACCAAGAAGAAGGCCCGACGCAAGAAGGCCACCAAGAAGAAGGCCGGCAAGAAGAAGGCACGGCGCAAGAAGAAGGCCACCAAGAAGAAGGCCACTCGAAAGAAAGCCCGGCGCAAGAAGGCTGGGAAGAAAAAGGCCACTCGAAAGAAGGCCCGACGTCGTCGCAAGGCTTCCTAGCGACGTTCGTAAGGCCTCCCTTTGGGGGGGTGCTTTGGACCCCGGCCGGCGCAAGTCGGCCGGGGTTTCCGTCTTTTGGGGCCTGGCCTACTCTCCGGTCCCGGTTCGACGCTCCGCAACCTGCCCGAATGGCCCTTTCTAAGTATGGGGCTCCATTCAGCGGCAGCCCGGAGAACCCAGAAAGAGGGCATCGATGGCACGGATCACTGTTGAAGATTGCACTGCGCGGGTTACCAACCGCTTCCACCTGGTTCAGATGGCGGCGATTCGCACCAAGCAGCTGAAGAAGGGGGCACGCTCCCTCGTCCCCGTGACCGAGAACAAGGAAGTCGTGACGTCCCTGCGCGAAATCGCCGCGGGCTACATCCACCCCGACTACCCCGACACGGGACCGCCGCCCGAAGAATTGTAGATTCGGACCCTAGGACCGACTCGGTTCGATGGGGATCGAGAATGCGACGGTGGTTCCGTGGCCGAGTTCACTGCGGACCTCGATTTCGCCGTCCAGGCATTTCACCAACGCTTGCACCAGCGCCAGTCCGAAACCCGATCCGTGGTATTGGGTCGAGTGCGCATCGTCGACCTGAAAGAACTCGTCGAAGATGAACGGCTGATCATCCGCGGAGATTCCGATTCCGGAGTCTTCGACCTCGCACAACAGCTTGCGGCCATCGAGTTCGCCGCGCACGACGATCTTTCCCCGGTGGGTGAACTTAACCGCGTTCTCCACGAGCTGCGTGAGGATCTGACTGAGCTTGTCCTGGTCGGTTCGAATCGTGGGGAATGGATCTTGTAGGTCGGTTTCGATCGAAATGTCGCGACCGATGTGGGCGGATTGGATGTCGTAGATCGCACCCTCGACGATGTCCCGAAACTTGGTGTCGCGCAGCTCTACGTGGACTTCGCCGTGTCGAATTCGACGCAGCTCCAATACGTTCTGGAGCGCGCGCAGCAGTGAATGGCTTTGATCGAGTGCGCGCCGCACCAGGTCGATCGCGGCTTCGGGCAAGTTTCCCGCTTCTCCCGAGAGAAGCGAAATCAGCGATTCGGCGACGTCTCCGATCGGCGTCCGTAATTCCCGCGACAGGGTCACGAGGAAGTCGTCGCGGAAACGGTCGGCCTCCGCGAGTCGTTCCTGGGAACGCAGGACCTCAAGATCCCGATCGAACAGCGCTTCGGAGAGTTTTTGCAATTCCGCCGCCGTGCGTTCTTCGGAAGCCTGTCGGTCTGCGGAGGTGGTGCGCTCGAAATCGAGCTCTTCCAGGGCAATCTGATGGTCGAGGCGTGCGGCGGTAATCGCTGCAACCTCGGCGAGCGTGCTCTGAGTCTGTTCGTCGAAGCCGCGGGCGTTCGTGACGGCGAGCGCACCGTGAACCCGCGTGTCGAACACGAGGGGCATCACGATCGCATCGTCGCCTTCGCCGAGTGCGGTGGATGCCGCTTCGTTTCGCGCGTTGGGGTTGGCGAGCAACTGCACTACCGACGGCTCGATCGCCGCTGCCGCGTCGCGCGCGGCTTCCGGGCTCGAATAGCCGATGGCCGATCGGAGCTTTGGCGGCTGTGTGTTCTTCGGGTTTACGATGAAGCACAGCGCCTTGCCGCCGGGAATCAATTCCTGGACTTGCGAAACGGCTCTTCGCGCAGCGGCCGTGCGTTGGTCCGAACGAGTTTTTTCCGATTGCGCCACGGTGACCCGCTTAGAACCGCGAAGAGCCGGGCGGGACCCACTCTTCGGGTTTCTCGTCGTTCTCTTCCTCGAGGTCATCGCCTTCGAGGGAGAGCTTCATCTGGAAGTCGTCGGGGTTCGAGGCGGAAGCGACGGCGTTCTCCACCGAGATCTTGTTGCCCCGCAACAGATCGAGTAGGTGCTGGTCGAAGCTCTGCATCCCGTCGTTGCGGTTGCGCTCGAGGTGATCGGTGATCTCCCGGACTTTCGACGGATCCTTGATGCATTCCTGAATCGATCGCGTGGTGCGCATGATCTCCACCGCGGGCACGCGCCCGGCGTGCTTCTTGCGATTCAACAGTCGCAGGGAAATGACGGCCTTCAGGTTCTCCGCCAGGCGCTGGCGCACGAGAGATTGCTCTTCGATCGGGAAGAAGCTCGAAAGGCGGTTGATGGTCGAGACCACGTCGTTCGTGTGAATGGTGGAGAACACGAGGTGGCCGGTTTCTGCCGCTTTGAGGCAGGTGTCGACCGTCTCGAGGTCGCGCATTTCACCGACCATGATCACGTCGGGATCCTGGCGGAGCGCCGCCCGCAGGGCGTCGGGGAACGAACTCGTGTCGGTTTGAATCTCGCGTTGGGTGATGATGCTCGAATCGTGGGAGAACACGAATTCGATCGGGTCCTCGATGGTGATCACCTTGACCTTGCGGTGTTGATTGATCTCTTGGATCAGGGTCGCGAGGGTGGTCGATTTTCCCATCCCCGTCGCGCCGGTGACGACGACGAGCCCGCGGCGCAGCGTGCTGATGTCGCGCAACGTACCGGGCAGGTTCAAAGCGTCGAATCCCAGAATTTCGACGGGAATGACGCGCAGCACGATGTTGTAGGAGCGCATCTGGCGCGAGATGTTGACGCGGAAGCGGCCTTCGCCCGGAATTTCGTAGGCGAGGTCGAGTTCGTTGAAGTCGAGCGTTTCCGATCGGGCGTCGGCGGCCACGAGGATGCGCGCCACTTCTTCGGTGTCCGCCGGTGTCAGAACCTGGTGACGGAGTTCCACCAGATCGCCATTGAACCGATATAGGGGATTCGAACCCACCTGGAGGTGGATGTCCGAGGCACCTTTCTCGATGCCGAGCCGCAACAGGCGATGCAGTGTTTCTTGGTTCATACCAAGGCGCTCCGGCCAGGAAAACTTCCCGCGCTGACGGATTTATCGGTCGTCCCCTCGGGCTCTTGACGTCCAAACGCACTCCAACGGGCCCGCTATACTGAACTGCCGAGGGGAGATGGATTGAAAACCCTACGTCGCGTCCAGCGCGTTCTCGCATGTTCTCTGGGCCTGGTCCTGATCGGCCCGGGCGCTTCCCATTCCGACGATCATGGGGTTCCCGCCACGACCGCAGAGGCCCCGGTGGTCGATCTCGACAAACTCCTCAAACTGCCCCGGTCCGTGGAGTACGGCGTGGAAAAGCGCGGTGGTGCCACGGCGAACGAGTGGCGCGAACGCTTCTTGAGCGCCCATACCGAGCTGGACGACGCGCGTGCGGAGCTTGCGAAATCGCGCGAGGAACTCGAAGCGGTCGCGACCAACTCCGAAGACTGGCAATTCGCGCCGCCGGGCCTCGGGGGCGCCAACTCCGCCAGTTCGCCCGTGAGTTATCAGTTGCGCGAAGCCATCAAGCGCCAGCGGAGCGAAGTGGAGCGCACGGAGCGCCAACTCAAGGACCTCTCGGTGGAAGCGGATTTGGCTTCGGTCCCGCAATCGTGGAGGCTGGGGCCGCACCGTGAAGTGGCCCGCTGATTCCAACCCGCCCGTCGTTCTACCGTCGGACGATGCGGCCTTGCTCGATCAAATCCGACCGGAAGGACGGCCGTCCGCCTGGCGGGGTCTTTTCGCGGACGACTGCGCGTTGCGGCGCATCAGCGGCGAACGCGTCGTGTTGTTCGGCGGTGGGGCGGCCTTGCTGTTCGAGGTCGCCCACCCTCTGGTTGCCGAGGGAGTCGCTCGTTTCTCCAACTATCGCAGCGATCCTTTTGGGCGATTGCGACGGACCCTCGACGCGGTGAACGCGATGGCATTCGGGGATCTCGAGGCCGCCCTGGCGGCCTCCCGGAGTCTCGAGGTGGGTCACGCGCGCGTTCACGGGGTGCTCGAGCAGCCCGTGGGACGCTTTGCGGCCGGGACGGGATTTCATGGGCGGGATCCGCAACTCGTTCGTTGGGTCTGGGCGACGCTCTGCTACACGGCGCTGCAGGTCTATGGGCTGTTCGTCGCTCCGGTCGAGCGTGCCCTTCGGGAGGACTACTACGCGGATCACCGGGTTCTCGCCCGCGCGGTCGGGGTGCCTGGGGACCTGGTGCCCGAGACCTGGCAAGACTTCGAAGCGTATTTCGCGTCGGTTCTCGCTGGCGATGCGGCGGAGATCTCGGATGTCGCGCGCGATATCGCGGCCACCATCGTCGATCCGCCACCCGGGATGGATGTGACGGGTGGGCGTGTTCGGGTGATCACGGCGGGATTGTTGACCGAACGCCTGCGCGCTGGGTTCGGGTTGACCTGGGACGAGAGCACGAAAGGGCGTTTCGATCGCCTGATCGCCTCGGTGCAAGGGCTTCGGGCCGAGCGCTCTTGAGGGTTGCCCGGGTTTTTTCTAGTGTTTGCCCTCATTGTTGGGGGGGGGGAAACACCGATGGCCGAAGAGAAGAGCGGAAAGACCGATCTGGTAACGGTGCTCTACATCGTGGGCGGAATCCCCACCTTGGTGGCGTTCCTGGTGGTGATCTTCACCGTGGCTCGCACCTGCGGAATTCCGGCTTAATTCAGCGGTTCGAATTGCCTGCGCATGGCTTGCGCGGGAGTTGCCGGTTTCTTGCCGGTGCCTGAATGTGCATTCGTGCGGCGAGGCACGTTCATCCATTCGCATTAATGGATCTTCGAAAAAACGCGACGTTGCTAAGGGTCCCCGGGGCTCAACTCGTGCGATTGCTGCGCCGAAAACTACGGCGTCATGCGCGCTACCCCCCGATATCGCGCGGCCTTGGCCGCGCTTCTAATTGGTTCTCTCTTGGGAGCTGGATGGGGGTGTGCGAGCGCACCCCGACTGACGGCTTTCCGCTACTTCGAACGGCCCTCCTTCGACGATCCCTGGACACCGAAGATCGCCGCTTGGCAATCGCGCGAGCGAGCGATTCCCGACGTCGAGGATTTGCGGGTCCCCGAAGTTTCGGTTTCGGCGGAGCAGACCCCTTCGCAGGTCGTTCCCATTCCCGGCGATCTTCGCGCGAAGTATTTTTCGTTTCGCGCCGAACGCAAACGCGCCATGGCACGCGAAGTCGCGGAGTGGATCCAATCCCAAGCGAAACGCCACTACGTGGCCGATGGAGCCATCGATCATTGGGCGACGCTCGAAGAGACCCTCGATGGCAACGGCGACGATTGCGATGGACTCGAGCTGCTGGTCTTTCACTTCTTACGCGACCTGGGCTTCCCCGAAGGCGAGGTCTACCGCGCCATCGTCGTTCGGCCCTCGGACGGCCAGCACCACATGGTCACGCTGTGGTTCGAGCAAGAGACGGACCCCTGGGTGATCGATCCCACCGGGGCCATGACGACCGGGATGCCCCGCATGTCGGATGTGCCGGAGTGGCGGCCCATCAAGGTCTTCTCGGACAGTGAGGAATTCAGCGCGCGTTTGCTTTCGACCGCCGGGACCCGCGTCAACCGCTGATCGCGATCGCACTTCCCCATTCCACCGATCAGGGGGCCGTCGGCGGGCTGCGCTCGGCCTCGATTTCGAGTTCTTTGCGTTGTTGATCGGCCCGCTCCCGCGCCAGGGCGCGTTCGCGTTCGATCTCGATCCGGAGCTCCTTGCGGGTCTCCTCCGCAACCTGCTGCTCGGCCTCCATACGCGCTCGCCGCAGATCGACCAGTTTCCGCTCGAGTAGGCGCGTGCGCTGGACCACCAGTTCCGGCGGCAAGCTGGGCGCCGGGGCGTCTTTGGCATAGACGACTTTTACTTTTTCCCGGGCCTCGAGCCCGCCGGTGGCGACGGCGATGACCTCGATCTGGTTGGTGCCGGGTACCACGGGGACGAGGGCGCTGAACGAACCATCCGCGTTCATGAGCACGGGGTCCGCTTTGACCTCCGTCGTGGTATTGCGCACCACCAGGTCTTCGATGTTCGCGAAGCTGATGTCTTGAACCACGTCTACCAGGTCCCCCGGGTGGCGGACGGGCGTGAAAACGCCATCGGTCCGCGCCGCCATTTCGACGGTGGCCACGGGTCCCGACAGCGCATCGGCCCCGATGGCGAAGGAATGGATCCGGATCCCGGCGCGTTTGGCTCGGTCCGCTGCGCGCAATACGGCCCGCACGTTGTCGGCCTCGAAATTCTCGTACGGGAGAGTCGGTTGCCCGTCCGTGAAGAAGAGAACAATCTTCTCGCTGCCGACGTCGGTTTCCGAGACGCTTCCCCGAAGTCCCACGAGTTCGATCATCGATTGGTCGACGCCGGCCGCCATGTGGGTCAAGCCGTAGGCTCCGCGCTCGCGGATCCGCTCGAGCGACCGCTCGATCCGCGCGTAGTCCGTAGTGAGGGGTTCCTCGGTAACGGCGGCGCGGGGAGGCCGGCGTTTGAACATTCCCGTGCGTGCACCGTCGGGTTCCCCGGCGAAGGTCACGACACCGATGCGCGTGCTGCGGGCGTCGAGGCCGCGCAGCATCGTGCGGGCGGCTTCGATTTCCGCCGCGAGGATCGAGTCTCCGCGGTCGGAGCTTCCCAGCCCGAGCAGCCCCCCAACCGCGCCGAGCTTGGATTCACCCACGACGCCGTTGCCATTGACGTCGGCGCCGCTCGGTTCGTTCGTCGAACCCGAAGTGTCGATCACGAACATCACGTCGAAACGGCGAAACTCGCCAAGCAGCGCCAGTGCGTGTCCGGCCACGAACACACCGGTTGCGTCGCCCACCAGGGATTCGTTGGCGGGGGTTTCGATTTCCAGCAGGAGCCGCGCTTCGCGATCGTCCTTGCCGAAAAGGTCTTCCGTTGTCGGAATGGCGATCTGGGGCGTGGGGGTGGGGATGGAGCGACGCCGACCCGTGGCGCCGGGGGCGGACGCGGAATCGGGAGCCGGAGCGGGTTCGCGCCAGCGCTCCCGTCCCGAAAATGCCGCGAAGGGACGTCCCGCTCCGTCGTCGAGGGGATGGGCCAGGGCTTCGACCACGCCCGAAATCGGAGCGACGCCGATGCGAAATCCGGTCCGCGAGGGCAGGGCGGCTTGCAGTATGCCGACGACCCGATCGTCGGCGGCGCGCAACACCGGCGCGCCCCCCCAACCCCGCAGGTCCGCTGGAGCATCGAGTTCGACTTCGATCCGCGTCGGGTTTACCTCGATTACCGTGCCGAACAGGTCGTCCTGGTCCTGGGGGATTTCGACCGGAATCCCGAGCAAACGAATTCGCACGCCGGGACCGATCTCCACCCGGTCGATTTCCAGCGCATGGGCGCCGGCGGGCGCGCCGTTCAACGCAAACACGATGTAGTCATCCCGCAGGGTGCCGCCTGGGGCGCGAAAGGTGGTACCCGGCGGTACGAAGTAGCGATTGGAATGGCCCATGCGCGTGCGGCGGGATGCCGCGCGAAACTCCACGCTTCCCGTTTCCGTCAGCTTCTCGAGGTCGAAGGAATGGGCGGCTCCGACGGCCACGGGGCCCTCGGGTGCCTGGAGGAAGAAGACGGTGCCCGACACCTGACTTTCGTCGCTACCGCCGTAGAACGCGCGCGCCACCGAGGGCGAAAGGTCCGCGGATGCGGTGCCGGCCAGGCAGAGGAATACCAGGAGTGCGGCGCAGTGGGAGGGCACGCATCGACGATACGAGACAGCCCGCGGCCTGTCACCCGCAAGGCGTTCGCGATGCAAACCGCCCTGGACCCCTCGTCGAAGCGTCGCTGCCATCGATCTTCCGGTCGCCTTCGTCTTCCGATCCATGCGTCGGGGGAGCACCCGCGATTTCGATCCGGGTTCTCGGTGATTCCCCTTAAGGGTTTTCCGTTTTCGCCTTCTTTGGCTCGCCCAAAATCGGGTGCAGTGAGGTCCATGCGCGGCCGATAACGCTCCATGAGGGCGTCTAACTTGGGGAGCTCAGCTACGGCACCATGGATATAGCCACCATCGTCGGGATGGTTCTGGGTTTCGGTCTCATCATCGGCTCGATGATGATGGGTGGAGACCTGGCGACCTTCGTCAATGTTCCCGGTCTATTGATCGTCGTCGGCGGTACGTTCGCAGCCACCATGGTGAACGAACGCATGGGCGTGTTCTTGGGTGCGATCAAGATCGGCCTGAACGCGTTGTTCGATCGCGGAACGCCGATTCGGTCGCTGATTCCCGTCATCATCAACCTGGCTCAAAAAGCCCGCAAGGAGGGACTGGTGTCCCTCGAAGGGGAGGCCATCGACGACACCTTCATGGCCCGCGGCGTACGCCTGGGCGTCGACGGACTCTCGCCCGAGGTGATTCGTTCCACGCTTTCGAGCGAACTCGCGGCTTTGAAGGATCGCCACGTTCGAGGGCAGAAGCTCTACAAGTTCATGAAGGATACGGCGCCGGCCTTCGGGATGATCGGTACCCTGATCGGTCTGGTCCAGATGCTCAAGACGCTCTCGGACCCGTCCGCCATCGGACCCGCCATGGCGGTTGCGCTGTTGACCACCCTGTATGGCGCGGTTTTGGCCTTCATGGTGTTCGGGCCGATCCAGACCAAGCTGGAAAGTCGAACCGCGGAAGAGATATCCGTCAAGCGTCTCGCCATCGTGGGCGTCGAGTCGATCCTCAAGGGCGACAACACGATGTTGATCCAGTCGAAGCTCGATGCGTTCCTGTCGCCGGCGGAGCGGGCCGCTCAGGAAGCCGAAAACGAACAGTGAGCGACGAAGAAGAATCCGAAGGAGAAGGCGAGGGCGGCGGCGCCCCCGAATGGATGGCGACCTTCGCGGATCTCGCCACGCTATTGCTTTGCTTCTTCGTTCTGATCCTTTCCTTTGCCAACATGGACATCATCAAGTTTCGCGCCATGGTGGGTTCTCTCCGGAATGCGTTCGGGGTTCAAGTCTTGCATCCGGGCCACGTGGAGTTGAGAACCACTTCACCGATCGAGTTTTCCCAGCGGGAGTCGACCGCGGTTCCCGACGTCATGGATCTACCTCAACGCATGGATGCGGATCACATGCGCAAGCGGATGATGACCAAAATCGAGCGCGTCATCGTCGAACAGAATCTCGAGAACATCGTCGAGACCGAAGAGACCGATGATGGCGTCGTGGTACGCGTGAAGGGGCAACTGTTGTTTACCTCCGGCGGCGACCAGTTGTCTCCGGAATCGTTCGTGTTCTTGAAGGAAATCGCGAAGCTCGCCGAGGAATTTCCCTATCGCGTGTCGGTCGAGGGGCACACGGACACGTTGCCGATCAAGAGTGCGCGCTTTCCCACCAATTGGCATCTGGCATCCGGACGGGCCATCGCCGTCTTGCGTTACTTCGCCGAGGTCGAAGCCATCGACCCCGGTCGCCTGGCCGCGGTGGGGTATGGAGACACGAGGCCCCTGCGCGACAACGATACCGCCGAGGGACGTGCGGAGAATCGCCGGGTCGAATTCGTCTTCCACCGACCCGAGCAGACTTCCGACGACCTGCAGCGACCGGGGGACGGCCCGGTCGAAGCCCTGCGCGATGCGGGGTTGCTCTAGTCCCCGATTGGCGGGACTCGGTGTTTCACTCGAACGATCCTCGATTTCCCTTCCCGGCGTCCCGGGCATTCCCCATCCTGAATTTTCCATCTGGCAAGCGAGGCCATGTTTCTGAGCGCGTGCCCGGCGTGTCATCGGCGCCGAATGGCAGTCTTTACCTAGCTCGCATTTCCGAGTGAACTCCTCATTCTGCAACGCTTTTTTCAGTTCGCAGCGGGGGTGTCCCCACGCTCTTCGGCCGACCCCGCACCCCTCGGACGTGCGTCGGGTCGCGCAACTGCCTGCGATTCCACTTAAAGCGCGGCGCCCAACTGCCGATGCTGGACTCGTTGGTGGTCTTCGCGGGAGGACCCGAGGGGGGATCGAAGCGAGTGGGCATTCAGGCCGGGGAACTGCGATCTGCAAGCCAATCGTTCCAGGTTGAAATTTCCGAGGGGGAAGCTTCTTCCCACCCGGTTGCCGTTCAGTATCGCGCCGATTCGTCCATCATCTTTCACGAACTCCGAAATCCCTTGTGTGCCATGAGCAATGCGGCCGCGTTGCTCGAGCGCGAGTTCGGTGAGCGTTCCCTTGGCAGCGAACTCGTCGCCATTCTTCGCGAGGAGTCCCAACGCCTTCACCGTCTACTCGATCAATTCGACGAATCCGAATCCGAATCCGAAGCCGTAGCTGCGCCAACGCGGTTCGATCTCGACGGATTGATTCGCGATGTGGCTGCGTTGGTACGACTCGAACCGACGTTCGGCGGCGAAATATCCCTTCCGGTCGATCGCGGTCAGGCACCTCACGCGGTGTGGGGGGATCGTGACGCGCTTCGACAGGTGCTTTGGAACCTCTTCTTAAACGCGACGCGAGCGGCGGGTTCGGACGGGTCCGTGTGTGTCTCGGCGCGTTGGATCGACGGCGGGACCGCAGTTCGCGTGGACATCGAAGATACGGGGCCCGGTGTTCCGGCGCCCCTCCGCAAGCGCGTTTTCGAAGCGTACCGATCGAATTCCGGCGGGACCGGATTGGGACTCAGCGTGGCGCGCTCGATCGTCGAGGACCACGGGGGTTCGATTTGGATCGAGCAATCGCGGACAGGCGGGGCACGCGTCTCGTTTCAAATTCCAGTAGGGAGTGCAGGGCGTTGGCCAAAATCCTAGTCGTCGAAGACGAACAACAACTCCGTTCGACCCTCGCCATTGCGCTGCGGCGCGAAGGGCATGAAGTCGATGCAGTCGCGCGAGGGGAGGATGGCGTCGCCTTTGCGCGCGACGGGTCTTTCGATCTCGTGATTGCCGACGTTCGGCTGGAGGGGATAAGCGGACTCGAAGTGCTGCGTGCGTTGCGTCAGGACAGCCCGGAAACCGGTGTCATCTTGATGTCGGCCTTTGGGTCTGTCGAAACCGCCGTGGAGGCGATGCAGGCGGGCGCCCACGATTTCTTGCGCAAGCCGATCGATCCGCTTCACGTTACCAGCGCGGTCAACAAAGCGTTGTCCTCTCGCGGTGGCTTCCAGACGGCCGCGGTGGAGGGCGAAGCGGAACTGTCGGCGTTTCCGGGCATCATTGGTAAATCCCGCGCGATCCGCGAACTCCTCGACGTGGTGGCCAAGGTCGCGGTCACCGACAGCACCGTCCTGATTACCGGCGAAACCGGAACGGGGAAAGAGCTGATCGGACGCGCGATTCACCACAGCAGCGTGCGCCACGATCGCGTGTTCTGCGCCGTGAACTCCGCGGCCTTTCCCGAGACACTGCTCGAGAGCGAGTTGTTCGGGCATCGACGCGGCGCCTTCACCGGCGCTTCGGTCCACAAGAAGGGCTTGTTCGAACACGCCCATCAGGGCACGGTGTTCCTCGACGAAGTGGCGGAGATGCCCGTCTCCATGCAGGCGAAACTCTTGCGGTTTCTACAGACGGGCGAAATCCGACCGGTGGGAGGCGAGGCGACGCGTTGCGTCGATGTCCGCCTGGTCACGGCAACCAACAAAGAATTGGAACGCGAAGTCGAGGCGGGACGGTTTCGCGAAGATCTCTATTACCGACTGGCCGTGATCCCCGTGTGCGTTCCACCCTTGCGCGATCGCTCGGAAGACATCCCGTATCTCGCGGCCCATTTCTGCCAGCGCTTCGCCTCGAAACTCAATAAACCGGTCGAAACCATCTCCGCCGCCGGTATGGATGCATTGCTCAACTACTGGTGGCCGGGCAACGTTCGCGAACTCGAGAACTGCATCGAGCGCGCCGTGGCGCTCGGTCACGGAGTGGAGATCGGCCTCGACGATCTGCCTGCGCGAATTTGTGAGACGCCCGCGCCCGCAGAGCCCACTTCCATCGCGAGTCTTCAGGTGATGGAGCGCGCTCACATCCTGAATACGCTGGAGAAGGTCGGCTGGAACCGCAAGCGCGCCGCCGAGCTGCTCCAGATCTCCACGACGACGTTGTGGAGGCGGCTGAAAGATTTTGGAATTGACTCCGACCCGCTCCGGTCACGCCGACCGGCACCGGTCCAAAGCCCACGGGGCTTCTGAGGAGAATCGGATGGCAGAAGAGAACACCCCGGAAAGCGAAGACGAACAGCCGAAGGGCGGCAGCAAGAAGCTCGTCATCATCCTCGCCGCAGTCATTCTGTTGCTGGGCGGTGGCGGCGGAGCGGCGTTCTTCCTCTTGAGCGCAGAGCCCACGGAAGAGATGGATGCCGAGAATCCCTGTAACCCCGGGGCTGGCGGCACCGAGGACGCGGGGAGCAACAGCTTGAATTTTCAAGAGCGGCTGTTCCCCTTGGAGCCCTTCGTCGTCAACGTGACGGGACACGAGTACGCCCGGTACCTCAAGGTCAAAGTCGAGTTGGAAGTCGACAAGATTCCGCTCAAAGACGAGATCGGTGAGCGTCTACCTCAGGTGCGTGACGCCGTCATTCTGCTGCTCTCGAGCAAGCGGTTGGCGGACATCACGGACTTCGAGGGCAAGGCGCTCCTGAAAGAAGACATTCGCGACCGGGTCAACGGCGTTCTCGAAACAGGGAGCGTCCGCTCGGTGATGTTCACGGAGTTTGTCGTCCAATGACCCAGACGGAGGAGGGGAGCCAGATTCTCAGCCGGGAAGAGCTCGACGCTCTACTCGCGCTCCTCGGGGAAGGTGAGGTCGAGGAGGACGCGAGTTCGATCGCCGATCCCCTGACGCTCAGCCGTTCGGGAGAGCTGACGGCACTCCAGCGGGGAAACATCGCCCTCTACCGCATCATCGAACGCTTTGGCGATGATTACGGGAGAATGCTTTCGAGCGTTCATCAGGTGCGGATTCGCTTTGGTCTGAAGGGCTGGGAAGAGATGTCGATCACCGACCTGACGGATCTCGTACTGCCGACGGACCGAGCGGTATCCATTGCCTTCGACGCGATCCCCGAACGCGGCTTCATCCTTCTGAGTCGACCGCTCCTGTTCAACCTGCTCGAGTTGTCCTTCGGAGCTCAGCCCGACGCGATGATGTCCGAGATGCCACGCCGACCCTACACCGGGGTCGAGGAACTCTTGATCCGCCGCCTGGCCGAAGACGCGCTCGAACATCTGCGCAACATCTGGGAGCGAACCATTCCAGGAGAAGTGACGATCGCGGGCCTCGAACCCCCGTCGCGATTGGCGAACGAGGGGCCGGATCGATTGTTGCTCGCGACCCTCGAAGTCGAGGGGCTCGCGGAGTTCTCGCGGTTGCGCCTGGCGATTCCCTTCAGTCTGATCGAAGCCGCGGGGCAATCCGCGCAGCAATCCGCGCAGGATCCCGTGCCAGCCAACGAAGTTCAGGAGGAGCCAATGCCGAGTGAAGATCTGGGCAACACCGAGGGCGATGTTCTCAATACGCCGGTTCGACTTCGCGTCGTCGCCGGGACGACGAACCTCAACCTCTCATCCCTGGCCGAACTACAGGTGGGAGACGTGATCCCGCTCGATAACGCCAACCTCGGCGAATTGATGGTTCGTATCGAGGGGCATCCCAAATTCCGCGCAGTGCGAGGCACCGTGGGCAAGCGCCTCGCCGTGCAAGTCACTGAGCGCCTTTAGAGCCGCGGAAGGAGTATTCCGATGACGGAACAGAGCGAAACCGAAGTCGTCGAGCCCGAAGAGGTCGTGGCTCAGGAAGCGGATTCCGCGGAAACCGCGGAAACCGCGCAGGTGGCGCCCGTGGAGGATCGGACACCGGCGTCCATCGACTTCGTTTCCGATGTGCCACTCGAGGTCACCGTAGAAGTGGGGGGAACCCGATTGTTGGTGCGAGACGTGCTCGCCCTTCACAAGGGTTCGGTGGTCGAACTCGATCGTCTCGCGGGAGAGCCGGCGGACGTCCTGGTCAACGGAAAATTGATCGGTCGCGGTGAAGTGGCGGTCGTGGATGACCGGCTCTCGGTTCGGCTGGTGGAGATATCGGGCGCATCGCCGGTCGCCCGGGTGAAATCGTAGGCACCGAGCCGGTGCACGGTTCGGTGTACGAGTCCGGCGGCTCCGCTCTGTGGAGTCGCAATCAAGCGAGTCCCTCGGGACATCGCGCGAGGGGGGTCGCGTGAGCCAAGTGGTCTCATCGCTCCTGATCGTGTTGGCCATCATCGCCATGCTGCGATTCGGTCTGCGCTATCTGGGATGGACCCCGGACGTTCGTCGACGACGAACGTTGCGGGTGGTGGAGACCTGTGCGCTCTCGGGGCGCCAACGCCTCCACGTCGTCGAGGCCGATGGCGAGCGGCTGTTGATCGGGGCCAGCGATCAGGGGATCTCCCTGTTGCAGAATCTCGGCCCCGAGAAGGAGGAGGCTCCGCCTGTCCTCGAGGAGGCGGACTCGGAAGTTCGGCGCCATTGGTGGCGCGACGCCCGGGCCTGGATGCGCAGCGCGAGCACTGTTTTGTTGGCGTTGTGGTTCTTGGCCCTGGGGGCCGACGTCGCCTACGCCCAGGCCGCGGAAGCCGCCGACCCGGGATCGCTGACCCTCACCCTGGAAGGCGCTACGGAGCCCGATCGCATCGCTTCGACCCTCGAAATCGTTGCACTCGTGACGTTCTTGTCCGTAGCGCCCTCGTTGTTGCTGATGGGGACCTGCTTCACGCGGATTCTGATCGTCTTCTCGCTGATGCGCCAAGCCATCGGGATCGCGCAGCTGCCTCCGAATCAAGTGATCGTCGGACTGGCGCTGTTTACCACGCTGTTCGTCATGGCTCCGGTGGGTGAAGAAATCCATCAGACGGCACTCCAGCCCTACATCGATCGCGAGCTCGACGAAACCGAAGCGATCCAGAACGCCATTGCGCCCATTCGCGCCTTCATGTTGCACCACACTCGGGAGAAGGATCTGGCCCTGTTCCACTCTCTTGCAGGTGGAGAGCCGCCGGAATCCCTCGATGAGGTGTCCCTCACCGCGCTGCTTCCGGCCTACATGATCAGCGAGATCCGCACGGCCTTCGAGATTGGCTTCATGATCTACCTGCCGTTTCTGATTCTCGACCTCGTGATCTCGAGCATGTTGATCTCCATGGGCATGATCGTGTTGCCGCCGATGATCATCGCGCTTCCCTTCAAGTTGATGCTCTTCGTGCTGCTCGACGGTTGGAATCTCGTGATCTCGTCCCTCGTGGCGGGGCTGCGGTAGTCGGACCATGACGATCGAACAAGTCAGCGCCGTGCTGCAGGAGACGATTCGAATCAGTCTGGTCGTCTCGGCTCCGTTTCTCGTGGCGGCGGTTTCCGTCGGCCTCGTGATCTCCATCTTGCAGGCGGCGACCTCCGTCAACGAGCAGACGCTGACCTTCGTTCCGAAGATCGTGGCGGTGTTGGGCACGTTCACCGTGCTGTTCCCCTGGATGATGGGGACGATCATTGACTTCGGCGTGCGGCTGATGGATTCGATCGCCATGCGGGGTGGACCATGAGCCATACCGTGGCCATCGACGAGATCCTGTTCTGGTTGCTCGGAAGTGTGCGGCTCCTGGCGGTGTTCTCGACGGCGCCGATCTTCGGGCACCGGGGCTTTCCGGTTCGCGGGCGCGTGGTCCTCGCCATGGCGGTGGTCTGGCTGTTGTCTCCGAAGTCCGACTTCCAGCCGTCCACCGCAGCACCGGTGGAATTCGCGCTGGTATTGTTGTGGGAAGTGATGGCGGGTGCAGCCCTCGGTTTTGCGACCCGGCTGATCTTCGGCGCCTTCAGTCTATTCGGCGAATTCGTTTCGGTTCAGGGAGGATTGGGCGCGGCTCGCGTGGTGGATCCGTCCAGTGGTGCGCCCTCGGTCGCCCTGGCCTCGTTGTTCGACTTCTTCATGTTGATGGTGTTCCTGGCCATCGATGGCCATCACGAGGTACTGCGTGCCGCGGCGCTGTCCTACGAGATGATTCCCATCGGCTCCGGTGGCCCGTCGGTAGACGTCTTCCAGGTCGTCGTGACCAGTGCCGCGATGATTTTCGAAGTGGCGGTTCGACTGGCGGCCCCCATCACCATCACGATGCTGGTGACGAACGTGGCCCTGGGCATTCTGGGACGCGCCATTCCCCAGATGAATCTGATGATGCTTCAGCTGCCGGCCCACGTCGGCATCCTGTTGGGACTGGTGATGTTGGGGGCGGGATCGTTCATTCGGTTCTCCGCCAACACCTTGGACGAATGGGCTCAGACCGTATTGCGCGCCGTCGCGGGAGCTTCGTAAATGGCCGAAGCCGCAGAGAAGACCGAACCCGCGACCCCGAAGAAACGCCAAGATGCCCGGGAAAAGGGCGATGTGGCGAAGAGCGCCGACGTTCCCGTGGTGTTCTTGCTGGCCGCGGCAACCATGCTCGGGGCTTCCGCGGTGGGGGTGAGTATCTCCATGGGCGTCGTTACGCAGGCGCAGACGATCTGGAGCGGAAGTGAGATTCTCCCCGAGACACTCAGCGACTACCACGCGTTGCTCATCTACCACATGAAGAATACCGGGCTGCTCATGCTGCCCGCGGCCCTGGTGATCGTGATCGTCGCGATTCTCTCGAACGTCGTTCAAACCGGCCCGATGCTCACGTTCCAATCCCTGTCCTTCAAGGGCAGTAAGCTCAATCCGGGCAAGGGCATCGCGCGCCTCGTCAAGCCCGACCAGCTCATCAACCTCCCCAAAGCGATCGTCAAGATCTGCTTGCTATTGGGGCTGTGTTGGCTGGTCCTTCGGGGTCACGTGGATTCCCTGTTCGCTCTCGCGGACCAGGGTTTGATGGAATCCCTGGCCGTGGGTGGAATCCTGACCCAGCGCGTGATCATCTGGTCCCTCGTCCTGTTGAGCTTCCTGGCGGCGATCGACATCGCGTGGGTTCGCTATCGCTATTCCGAACGTCTCAAGATGTCCAAGCAGGAAGTGCGAGACGAATCGCGCCAGCGCGAAGGGAATCCCGAACTGCGCGGACGCATGCGTGCGCGAATGCGCGACATGTCGCGTTCCCGGATGATTGCCGCAGCTGGGGAAGCCGATGTCGTCGTGACGAATCCCACCCATTACGCCGTAGCCCTGCGTTATGTGCGCGAGAACATGGGCGCGCCGACGGTCGTCGCCAAGGGACGAAACTTTCTTGCGCTGCGTATTCGTGGCGCAGCCGAGGAGGCCGGTGTCCCGATCGTGGAGAATCCGCCCCTGGCGCAGCTCCTCTACCGCAGCTCGACCGTCGGGAAGGAAGTCCCGGAATCCCTGTATCAAGCTGTGGCGGAGATTCTCGCCTACGTGTACCGGCTGGACCCGACGAAGCAGAATAACTGGAGCGCGGCCCAGTGAGTCAACGAAGCCAGGAATTCGCGCTCGCGACGGCTTTCTTCTGGGTCCTCGCTCTGCTCGTGATGCCGTTGCCTCCGTCCGTTATCGATCTGTTGCTGTCGGTTTCGTTCACGATCGGTCTGCTGGTGTTCTTGTTGGCGATCTACGCCGAGCGGCCGCTCGATTTCTCGGTGTTTCCATCGCTCTTGCTGATGGTGACACTCTTGCGCCTGGGGCTGAACGTCGCGAGCACACGACTGATCCTCTTGAACGGTGCCAAAGGCGATGGGGCCGCGGGATTCGTGATCGAAGCGTTCGGAGATTTCAGTGTCGGCGGAAACTACTTCGTCGGTATCGTGATCTTCGCCATCTTCGTGGTGATCAACTTCGTCGTCATTACCAAGGGTTCGGGCCGAATCGCGGAAGTGGCGGCGCGATTCACCTTGGACGCCATGCCGGGCAAGCAGATGGCGATCGACGCGGACCTGAATCAGGGCGTCATCGACGACGCCGAGGCACTGCAGCGCCGGCGCGACATCCAGCGCGAAGCGGATTTCTACGGCGCCATGGACGGTGCGAGCAAATTCGTGCGTGGCGATGCGATCGCCGGCATCGTGATCATGTTGGTCAACATCGTCGGGGGAATCTTCATCGGGTTGGTTCAGGAGGGGATGTCCCTTACGGACGCCCTCGAGACCTACACGATCTTGACGGTGGGCGATGGCCTCGTGAGCCAGGTTCCCGCGCTGATGATTTCGACGGCTGCCGGTATGATCGTCACCCGTGCGGCGGGCGGAGCGCCCCTGGCGGAGGAGATTCGTTCGCAAGTCATTCTCCAGCCCCGCGCGCTCACGGTTTCTTCGGGAATCTTGACCGCGCTGGCGGTGACGCCCGGGCTTCCCTTTGCACCCTTCGCGGTTCTGGCCGGTGGCTCCGGACTGCTGGCGCGCAGTATGTCGCGCATGATGGCGAAGCAGGCTGCGGAGGACGCGAGGGAAGCCGAAGAAGCCGCCGCCGTGCCGGTGGAGGGTTCGCCCGACGAGGAAGTGCGGCGCGTCCTCGCCCTGGACGATCTCGAACTGGAGATTGGCTACGGAATCATTCCGCTGGTGGATGCGGACCGCGGTGGAGAATTGCTGAATCGAATTCGCGCCACGCGCAAGCAGCTGGCAGCGGAGCTCGGATTCGTGGTCTCGCTGATCCACATTCGCGACAATCTCCAACTCGATCCCAACGGATACGTGGTGCTCGTGCGCGGCAACCCGGTGGCGTCGGGCTCGATTCCCAGCGGCCGTTGGTTGGCATTGAAACCCGGCGACGACGCGCCGAAGATTCCCGGCACGGAGACCCGCGATCCGGCCTTCGGCTTGCCGGCGGTCTGGGTGCTCGAACGCGACCGCGAGCGAGCGACCGCGGCGGGCTACGCGGTCGTCGACGCGTCGACGGCGCTCACGACCCACCTGGCGGAAGTGATCCGAAACCACTCCGCAGAACTGCTTTCGCGCCAGCACGTGCGTGACCTGCTGGATGATTTCAGCGAACGCGCACCGAAGGTCGTAGAAGATATCGTGCCGACGATCGTTCCGATCTCGACGCTCCACCGAACGCTGCGCGCATTGCTCGCCGAGCGTGTCTCGATCCGCGACCTGGGGTCGATCCTGGAAGCCCTCGCCGAATACGTTCCGCGCATTCAGGACCCGGATATGCTGACGGATCTGGTGAGGGAGCGTCTCGGACGTACGATCACGCGCCCCTACATCGGCGACGATGGCACCCTCCGGGTGATTACCCTCGATCCGGAGCTGGAAGAGCGCTTGCGCAAGGGCGTCAACCGCAACGAAAGCGGGGCGTTCCTGTCCATCGACACGGCAACCCTCGATCAACTAGTGAAGGGCCTGGAGGGTGCAGTCGGTCGTTCCGGACCCGCGGGTGACGAGTCGGGTCCCGTGCTGCTGAGTTCGCAAGCCATTCGCGCGCCGCTTCGCCAGGTCGTCTCCCGGGTTGCGCCGCGACTGGCGGTGGTTTCCCACAATGAGCTTCCGCCGGATGTTCGGGTGGTGGGCGAGGACGTCGTGAGGAGCGCCAATGCACATTAAGCGCTTCGAAGCACCGACGATGATCGAAGCCGTGCGCAAGGTGAAGGCGACACTCGGCCCCGACGCGTTGATCCTGTCGTCGCGGAGAGTCCGCAAGGACGGAGGCGTGTTCGGAATGTTCGGACGCGCGACGGTCGAAATCACGGCGGCCGTGGATCGCGACACCCGCAAAGCGAGTCGCCTGGCAGCGGGCCGCAAGCGGGAGCGAGAGGAATGGCAGGGGGTTCGCGAAGCCAAGGCGATGATCGACCCCCTGGAGGCCGAACTCCGCACCCTGCGTCGCCGGGTCGACGCCATGCCGCGAACGCCCGAAGATCGCGAGCTACGCGCAGAGCTGGGCGAGCTGCGGCGCTCGTTGGCGGACCGCGGACCGGCTTCGCCGCTGCGGGGTAGCGATGCGCGTTTCGTGTCGCGTCTGCTCGAATGGGGACTGGCTCCACGTCACGCGTTCGCGATCGGAGCCGAAGCTGCGGCACATAGTGGCGAAGAGAAAACCGCCCAGGATCAGAGCTTACGCGCGGTTCTGGATGCGAGGCTCGACGCGTGTCTGGCACCGCCGCGCGAAGACGATCCGGCCCGGGCGTGCTTGTTCGTCGGTCCGACGGGCGTGGGAAAGACCACTTCATTGGCCAAGCTCGCCGCCCACGAAGAAGACCGGGAGGACCGCGCGGCCGTGGTGACGACGGATACATTCCGGATTGGCGCCGTCGAGCAGCTGCAGACGTATTCCGGTCTCCTCGGTGTTCCTTTCGAGGTCGTGACCAACGAATCCGATTTATCCCAGACCCTCGAGCGTCATCGCGGTCGCCGCGTATTCGTCGATACGGCGGGTCGGGGAAAGCGCGACGTCGATGCCATTGGAGAGCTGGCCGCCTATCGGCGTTCTCTGGGAAACCGCGGGCACGTGGAACTCGTACTGTCGGCGACCACCCAGGACGCCGATCTTCGCGCGGCCTGGCGGCGCTTTTCCGTACTGCGCCCCGATTCGCTCTTGATCACGAAACTCGATGAGAGCGAGAGCCTTGCTTCGATCGCCAATTTCCTGCTCGATGGGGAAGCACCGCCCGTGCGTTGGGTTTCCGTCGGGCAGCGCGTCCCCGAGGACATCACGGTTCCGGAGCCGTCCCTGCTCCGCGAAGGGTTGCTTGCGGGAGGCATCGCATGAGCGATCAGGCGGCCGGTTTGCGCGAACGAAGATCCGCCGCAGGGGCCTCGAATCGGGTCGCCATCGTCTCGGGAAAGGGCGGCGTCGGAAAGACGAACGTCGCTGCCAATCTCGCGGTGGTCTGCGCGCGCGCGGGAAGACGGGTGTTGCTCGTCGATGGTGATCTGGGCCTCGCGAATGTGGACGTTTTACTGGGCCTCGTTCCCGAGTATTGCGCGGCCGATGTTTTGGACCGCCGCTGCCGATTCGCAGACGCCACACTCCTGGGACCGGCGGGTATCGAGATTCTTCCGGCGGCGGGCGGGGACTCGAGAATGGCGACGCTGCAGGGATCCGAGCTGGCGCGCTTCGAACGACTGCTGCGAGAGAACACGGCCCAATACGATCTGGTGTTGGTCGATGCGGGAGCGGGTGTCGGGCATGTCGTCCTGGGCCTGGCGGCACTCTGCCAACGCGCGCTGGTGGTGACGAACGCGGAACCGACGACGCTGGCCGACGCCTACGCTTTGATCAAGCTTCTGCGTCGCGAAGCGCGGCAGACGAAACTCGACCTGGTCGTCAATGCGGCGCAAAGCCCCGCGGATGCGGCGCGCACGCATTCGCGCATCGAGCGAATGACCCAGCGGTTTCTCGGCGAGGGGATTTCCTTGCTGGGCCACCTGGTCCGCGACGACCGTTTGGGCGAATCGGTGGCGCGCCAAAGAGCCGTCGTGGACCTCTATCCCAACGCGCCGATCTCCCAGGGGCTCGTCGCTCTCGCACAGAATCTCGTGCCCACCGAACCCGAGGCACGACCTCGAAAGAGTGTCGCAGAGCCCCCCTCGAATCTCTCGAACGTATCTATAGGAGAACCGCTTCGATGAACGCCAAACTCACCGAATATCTAGACCGCGTGGACGACCTGCCCGCCATTCCGGCGATCACCGCATCCGTGCAGCGAATCGTCGACAATCCGTCGGCAACCGTCGATGACATGCGCGAAGTGATCGAGCAGGACGCTGCCATCGCGGCTCGCTTGTTGCGCGTTGCAAATTCATCGCTGTACAGCTTTACGCGGGAAATCGAAACCCTGAGTCACGCGATTACGATGCTGGGGTTTCGCACCGTGCGTAACGTCGTTCTGGCCGCAACGCTCAAGCAAACCTTCAAGCGGTTTGGTCTGGCGGAGAAGCTGCTCTGGGAGCATTCCACGGTGGCGGCCGCCGTCGCCATGCGTCTCGCGGATCACCCCGCCGTGGGCGTTGATCGCGAAGAAGCCTTCATCGTGGGCTTGCTGCACGACATCGGGAAATGCGCGCTCAACAATGCGACGCCCGAAGAATATTCGGACGTCACGGCGCGTGTGTACAACGAGGGGATTCGTTTCGTGGACGCCGAACGGGAAGCGTTCGGGTTCGATCATGCGGAAATGGGGGCGAGCGTGGCCGCGAAGTGGAAGCTATCGCCGGGCCTCGAAGAGGTGATTCGGTACCACCACAATATCGAAGCGCTTCCGCAGCTCGACGAATCGATCGCACGCATGACGGCGCTCGCGAGCGTCGCGACCGCGTGTTGTACGCGGATGGGTGTCGGGCGCCGCGAGCCCATCGTCGACCTGGATTTGAACGGCATGCTGTCGTGGCAGTTCCTCGGATTGTCCGCCATGGATGTGGCGCCGATTCTGGAGATTGCCGCCGAGCAACGCAAAGAGGCGCTTGCTCTATTGGGATGACACTCGGAGAGGGAGGATTCCGAGATGAGTGAAGGAATGCAGTTCGTCGCCGATGCGCCGTCCGTACCGCGCATCCGACCCCCCGTCGGCCCCATTGTCGATGGGGCCACGCACCGCCGGCGCGATTCGAAGCGCGAGTCGAACCGCGAGCGGGGCGCCCCGAAGAAGGACGAGGAGGGCAAACCGGATCCCGAAGGGCCCAAGGGCAAGAAGATCGATATTCGGGCCTGATTGCACATTGAAACGCTGGGGCCCGCGGGGCGGCAGATTTTTCCCCCCAGGTCTGCGCGCGAATTCAAGAGTCTCCGCTAACCCACGGATGCAAAGCGACTTTTCATTTTCTCACGCGGACGTGGATGTGGCACACCCCTTGCTCTTCAAGGAACCGAGTCCGCTCGGATCGTGCGTGCGGATAGGGAGTCAGTGTGGCGAACGACCTATATGTTTCATCGACCGGTGGCCTGGCTCGTGTTCGCGAGCTGGACATCGTTGCCAACAATCTCGCGAATGCGGATACGGCGGGATTCAAACGCGATCGGGCGGTGTTCGAGAGCGATTTCGAATCTGCCCTGCGGACGGTGAAAGATCGCTTGACGGGCGGTGTCCCGGGCCGGGTCTTCGTGCGATCCGCCGAAGCGTCCGTGGACTTCTCCCAGGGGCCGATCGCGGAGACGGGCGATCCGCTTTCGGTCGCGATCCAGGGACGCGGATTCTTCGAGGTGTTGGCCCCCGAAGGCGTGCGATACACGCGCGCGGGATCGTTCGTGATCAATACCGATGGACTGCTCTCCACGCCGGATGGGTATCCGGTCGTGGGAGACGGGGGACCGGTTGCGGTGGGTGACCGTCCCGTGGAGATCCGAGCCAACGGTCAGGTGATCGATGATGCGGGCGAGGTGCTCGGTGCCATCGGCCTGGTGGACTTCGCGGACTCCTCGACCCTGGAGAAGGTGGGGCGGACGCTTTTTCGCGCACGCAATGAGGAATCGCGTCTCGGAATCGAAAATCCCCGACTGGTTCCCAAGTCCATCGAAGGCTCCAACGTGAATCCCGCCCGGGAGCTCGGCGCCATGACGATTCTGCAACGCAGCTTCGACATCGTAATGCAGACGATGCGCGCTGCGGACCGTAACACGGAGCAACTGATTCGAGAGGTATCCCAATGAGAGCGCTTTTTACCGCGGCTACGGGCATGGAGGCTCAGCAGCTCCGTATCGACACGATCGCAAATAACCTCGCGAACGTGACGACGACGGGATTCAAGAAGGGGAGAGCCGAATTTCAGGACCTCTTCTACGAGACCCTTCAGGCCCCGGGTGCTCAGGCGGCCGACGGCCAGGTGCTCCCGGTGGGTGTGCAGATCGGCCACGGCGTTCGGATCGCATCGGTCAATACGGTTTTCTCCGAGGGCGAACGCCAGAATACGGCGCGGGCCTTCGATGTGGCGATCGAGGGAGATGGCTTCCTCCAGTTTCAGAAGCCCGACGGCGAGACGGTCTACAGCCGAGACGGCTCTCTCAACCTCGATTCCGAGGGGAACATCGTCAACGCCAATGGCTATTTGATGATTCCCGCGATCCAGGTACCCATCGAAAGCTTGGAGGTCACGATTCTCCCGGATGGAACCGTCAACCAAACCATCGCGGGACAGATCCAGGCCAATCAATTGGGGCAGATCGAGCTGGCGCGATTCGTCAATCCGGCCGGATTGCGATCGCTCGGTGGAAACCTCTTTTCACCCACCGATGCTTCGGGACAGGCCCAGACCGGTCCCCCGGACGCGGATGGCTTCGGTGCCGTCGCCCAGGGTTTCCTCGAGAACTCGAACGTCAATGTGGCGGAGGAACTCGTGAACATGATCCTTGCCCAGCGGGCATTCGAAGTGAACTCCCGGGCCATTCAAGCGGGCGACCAGATGATGCAGACGGTCGCCGGGATCAGTCGGTAATGCGGGCCAGGCTTAGCGTCATGGCCGCGGCCCTTGCGGGCGTGGTGGCGTGTGTCGGTGGAATCGGGACCGCGTCCGCCGAGCAGGGTTCGCACGTTCGCGAGATCGTTCGCGCCTACGTGGTGGATCGAGCCCCGGTGGACGCACTTGCGGTGGATGTGCCGGCGCTCAGCTCCTTCGAGGAAGCCTGGCGGGAATCCGGTCGGGCGGAAGTGGCGATCGAGTCCCGAGAGGGCCAGCGTTTCGTGGGTTCGGTTCCGTTGACGGTTTCCCTGCTGGAAGACGGCGAGGAGATCAAACGCGCGGTCGTCACGGCCCGTGTGAAGGCTGAAGCTCCGGTATGGGTCGCGACGCGCAGCATGTCGCGTGGAACGTTGATTCGGGAGAGCGATGTGTCGCGCGAGCGGCGTTCGGAGAATCGGGTACCGAACAGCATGCCCAGCGGACTCGACTCCATCGTCGGGTTTCGCACTTCCCGAGCGATCGCGGCGGGAAAAGTCTGGCGTGAGGAATGGATCGACCGGGAGACGCGCGTGCGACGTAATCAGCACGTTCGGTTGCGGCTGCGCCACGGTGCGATGGTGATCGACGGATCGGGCCGTGCCCGTGAAGACGGATCCGTCGGGGATTTCATCCGGATTCTGAACTTGGATTCCAAACGCGAGATCTACGGCGAGATCAAACCGGATGGAGTGGTCCATGTCTCGTATTAGGTCCGTCACGGTTCTGGCCTGCGCGCTCGTCGGGCTCGGCGGGTGCGTGGAGACCGCGCTGCGCGAGCGCATGGAACCTTTCGATTATCGGCCGGTTCCCACGGCGAAGACCCCAGCGCCCACGGAAGGGGCAATCTGGCCCGGGGCACAGCAGTCCGGTTCGTTTCTCTTCTACGACCAGAAGGCAAATCAAATCGGCGACCTCTTGACGGTCGTGATCAGTGAAAATCTCACCGCCCTGGGCGAAGCGAAGACGGACCTGACCAAGGACAGCACCGTCGAGTCCAAGGTGACGTCCGATGTGGGGTTCCAGAACGTCGTCGCCACCCTGGCGGAGAAGGTGCTGAGCCTGCTCGGGGTCGAGGATGAGGGAGGCGAAGCCGCTGCGGGAACGGAGCTCACGGTGCTCGAGTCCGACTATGGAACTTCCTTTTCCGGGGAAGGCACAACCGAACGGAAGTCGAATTTCAGCGGCGTGATCGCGTGCCGGGTTCTCGACGTATTGCCCGGCGACGTCTATCACATTCGCGGACGGCGATCGATCGTGGTCAACCACGAAGACCAATGGATCACACTCGAAGGTCTCGTCCGTCGCGAAGACATCACCATCAACAACAAGATCATGTCGACGGATATCGCCGAACTCCGACTCACGTATGACGGAATCGGCGTAATCGATGACAAGCAACGGCCGGGAATTCTGGCGAGGGTATTGGATTGGATCTATCCCTTCTAATGAGGCGCAAAGCGCTGGCGGGGCTCCTCGCCCTGGTGAGCCTCGTGTGTTTCGCACCCACGTTGGCTCCGGCCGCACGCTTGAAAGACATCGCATCCGTGAAGGGCGTGCGGAATAACCAGATCATCGGCTACGGCCTGATCGTGGGACTGAACGGGACTGGCGACAAGTCGGGTACGGAGTTCACGATTCAGTCGCTCACGAGCATGCTCTCGAAAATGGGAATCGGCGTGGATCCGGACCTCGTGAGTGTGAAGAACGTCGCCGCGGTGATGGTGACGTCGACGCTTCCGCCGTTTTCCCGCACGGGGTCGACGCTGGATGTGATGGTCTCATCCCTGGGGGATTCGAAAAGTCTCGAGGGGGGAACCCTCATCATGACTCCGCTCTACGGAAGCGACGGGGAAGTGTACGCGATCGCACAGGGACCGATTTCCGTTGGCGGCTTCTCGGCTGGAGGCGGAGGCGGGAGCTCGGTGCAGAAGAATCACCCGACCGTCGGACGAATCGCCAATGGCGCGACGATCGAACGCGAGCTGCGCTACGACCTCGACGACAAACGCGAATTCGAGATGGCGTTGGCGTCGCCGGATTTCACGACGGCGCAGCGCACCGCGAAAGCCGTCAATCGACACTTCCGGTCGGACGTGGCATCCGCGCGCGATGCGGGGACGTTGCGGCTCCGCGTGCCGAGCAAATACGGCGAAGACCTCGTGGGCTTCATGTCGGAAGTCGAATCCATCGACGTCAACCCGGACCGGGTTGCGCGGGTCGTGGTCAACGAACGAACGGGAACCGTAGTGATCGGGGAGGACGTTCGGATCGCGACGGTCGCGGTTTCCCACGGCAGCCTGTCGGTCACCATCAACGTCACGAATCAGGTTTCGCAACCGGCACCCCTGTCCGAAGGCGAAACCGTCGTGATTCAGAATCAGGACGTTTCGGCCGTCGAAGAGGCCGCTCAGCTCGCCGTGATTCCCGAAGCCGTCACCATCGGAGAGCTGGTGCGCGGGTTGAACTCCATGGGCGTTACCCCCCGCGATCTGATCGCCATTCTTCAAGCCATCAAGACGTCCGGTGCGCTCGGCGCAGAACTGGAGCTCATGTGAGCGATCCCCTGGCCCTGGGCGCGGCGAGCGGACCGATCGCACTGCGCACGCCGGCGCGCGATGTCAAGATCGGTGAAGCGGCTCGCGCCTTCGAGGCCCATTACGTGGGACAGCTGCTGAAGACCGGAACCAAACCGGTGACGGGCGAGGGATACCTGGATGGGGGGCCCGCCGGGCGAATGTACCGCGAGATGTTCTACCAGGAGCTGGCCCGAATCGCCTCGCAGCGCGGGGGGTTTGGGGTCGCAGATGCAATCGAGCGTCAAGTGAAGCAGTCAAGCCACACCGGTGAAAACCCGATAAGAGAAAAGCCATGACCACGGTGAGAGATAGGGCGGAGCGACTGGTGACGGTTCTTCTCGCGGAGGAGGATCTGTATCGACAGATGCGCGATCTCCTGCAGGAGGAGCGGCGCTATATCGTAAACCTCGAAGCGCCCGAGCTCGAGGAATGCGTCTTTCGCAAAGAGACTCTGGCCGCCGAAGGCCATTTGTTGGAAGAAAGCCGCGTAGCCGTGGCGGCGGAACTCGGCCTGGCCCTGGGGCTCGACGAATCCCGCCCAACGCTTTCCCAACTCTGCGAAGCCCTGGGCGAGCAGGCAGGAGATCTACGCGAAGTACACACGCGATTGGTTGCGTTGATCGGAGCCGTTCGGGAACTACTCGACGCCAACAATACGTTTGCGGGCAAGTCCTTGAACCAGGTGCGCGGAACCCTGCGACTCCTGGGTCGAATTCTGCCCTCGGAACCCATTTACAACCCCGGCGCTCGGCCCGGCGACCCTCCGGTCGCCGGTAGCCTCGTGCGCCGCTCCGCCTGAAGGACCCCCCAAATGGCCGGACTATTCGGAGTTCTCGACGCCGCCACGCGAGCCATGGCGGTCAACCAATCCGGACTGCAGACCGTCAGTCACAACATCGCCAACGTCGACAACCCAGAATACACGAAGCAACGCCAGGTCATCGGTGCGGCGCCTCCGCGGGTTGCGCCCAATGGTCTTCTAGGCCGCGGTGTGGAACAGAAGAGTGTCATCCGTCTGACGGATAGCTTCCTCGAAAAGACGATCATCGACGAGACCAGCACCGAGGGGTCCGTCCGTGTGCAATCCGGTGCCCTGAATGGCGTCGAAGAAGTCTTCAACGAGCAACAGCGCGATGGTATCACGCGGGAACTATCCGCCTTCTACGAGACCTTCAACGAGATTGCCAGCAGCCCGACACCCGGCCAATCTGTCGAGCGCGAAGCCGCGCGCGCCCAGGGCCAGACCCTGATCACCACGATCAAACGACTGGATTCCGAGCTCCGTGTGCGCCAGCGCGAAGCCGATAATGCGATTTCGATCGAGATCGCCAACGTCAACGCGATTGCCGAGCAAATCGCCTTGCTCAACGGGTCGATCGCACGTCAGGAACCCATCGCGCCGGCGAACGACCTACGCGATCAACGCGACCAATTGGTGCGCGATCTATCCAGGCAGATCGATATCGACACGTTCGAACAGGACAATGGAACGCTGACGGTCCTGGTGGGCGGCGGCTCGCCCCTGGTGGATGAACTCAACTCTTACGAACTCGTCGGCGTTGCGGATCCCACGAATTCCTTCGATACGAGCTTCGTCCGGATCTACCACTCGGATGGGTCCTCGCAGTTCGACATCACCGATCGGATTTCCAGCGGATCGATCGGCGGCCGTTTGACCGAACGCGACACCATCGTGGGTGGGGCGATTCGAAAACTCGACACGATCGCCTTCAACGTCGTCACGACCGTAAACGAAGTCCATCAGTTGGGTCGCGGCCTCGACGGAAATGCCCATCGTTTCTTTACTGCGCTGTCGCAGGTAGAAAACGCCGCGTTCAACATGAGCCTCGACGCGGATATCGAAGCGAACGTCAACAACATCGCTGCGGGGTTGACCGCGGACCCGGGTGACAACGAGAACGCACGCGCACTGGCCGATCTTCGCATCAGTAAGAACGCGATCATTCTGCCCGGGGATCCGCCGGCACCGGGTTCCGGACCCACCCGTTCGGTGTTCGATCACGTCGTGGCCACCGTCGCCACGATCGGAGAAGAAGCCCGCACGATGCAGACCGCCTTGGACCAGCAGGAAGTCGTGATGCAGGATCTTCAGGATCGAAGGGATTCGGTTTCGGGCGTGTCTCTGGACGAGGAAGTCGTGGATCTGATTCGCTTGCAGACTGCGTTCCAGGCCAATACACGCGTGATCGCGACGATTCAATCGATGCTGGATGACATTGCGAGGATTATCTAGAGCGCGCTGGTTTTGGACGAGATGATGGAACATCGCTCGGTCTGAGGGGACCGGGATCGACAAGGAAGTGAGAGGTCCGGGCAATGACGACCCGAGTCACCAATTCAGTCATGGTTCGACAGGCGCTGTTCGACCTGAACCAACAGCGCAGCAAACTCGCCTCGATTCAAGAGCAGGTCTCTTCGGGGAAGCGAATCAATCGCCCATCGGACGATCCCGTCGGCACGCGAAATGCGCTTCGAATCCGGGGTCAGATCGATACCAATACGCAGTTCGACCGAAACATCACGAATTCGCTGGTTCGCACCAACGGGATCGACAGTGCGCTCGATTCGTCCCACGAGATCGTGGTCCGGGCCCGCGAACTCGTCCTGCAGGCCCAGAACGGGACGCTCACCGCCGGCGACCGGGTCCTGATCGCCCAGGAGATCGAGGAACTGCATGCGGAACTCTTCACCCACGCCAATACGCGGCGCGCCGAGGGGTATATCTTCGCGGGCTACAAGTCCGATCGTGAGCCCTTCCAGGTGTCCGGCGATTTCGAGGTCGGCCAACCGGCGCCGGTGGTGACTTTCGTCGGCGATACCACGGAAGTCGAAGTTCAGATCGAAGAGAACGTGACCACCGAGACGACGCTCTCGGGTCGGCGCGTTTTCTTCGGGGCCGCGGGTGTCGGACTCGGAGCGGTTCCGGATGCGGGCAAGGAGAATGTCTTCGATACGCTGCGAAACGTCTGGCAGGCCCTCACCCTCAACGACCTTCCGGTTCTCGACAATGCGCTGGCGCGGCTCGATACCGCTCAATCACAGCTCAATGCCGAGCGGGTCACGGTCGGCGCGATCGAGAAACGCCTGCTCGACGGCCAGGACGTGCTCCGGGATCAGGAGATCCAGCTCACCGAAGCGCTGGAGAGTCACGAAGGCGTTGATGCGGCGCGCGTAATCTCGGATCTGGTGTTGCAGGAGACAGCGCTCCAGGCGTCGACTCAGATCGCTTCGCGAATCATACAGCCCTCGCTGTTGGACTTTCTCCAGTAAGCCATGTTGGTCTTGTCGCGAAAACCCGGCGAGAGTCTCCGAATCGGGGGTGACATCAAGGTCACCGTGGTTTCGGCGTCCAACGGCCAGGTTCGGGTGGCCATCGAAGCCCCGGATGACGTGGCGATCCACCGCGAAGAAGTCTACGAGCGAATCGTTCGAGCGAATATCGAGGCCGCGAGGGCGTCGTCGGAAGTTGCGAAATCCGTTCCCTCCGGTTCAAAGGCTAGAGAAAGGGTAGGGCAGCGATGAGCAATGAAGGCCAGGTGGTTGTCGAAAGCTCGCGTTTTGGGCGAATCGAAGTCGAGGACAGCGATATTCTCCGTTTCTCGGGGCTGCCGGGGTTCCCCGGGGCGAAACGCTTCGTCGTAATGGATCACGACCGCGAATCGACGTTCGTTTGGCTCGTATCCATGGACGATCCGGATCTCGCGTTCGTCGTGACGGATCCGTGGCAGTTCTTTCCCGCCTACGAGCTCGAAGTGGAAGCGGCGGACTTGAAGCTCCTCGAGGCCGCCATTGCGACCGACGTCGACGTGTTGAGCATCGTCTCCTTTCACGGAGAGCAGATTACACTCAATCTGGCGGCCCCGATTCTCGTCAACGCAAAGGCCAGGCGAGGAATCCAGATCATTCTGTCGCGCGGTGATTATTCCGTGCGCGAAGCGCTGCCCAAATTGGACCCCCCGGCGGAGAAAGCCGAAGGCGAGACCGAGGGCGTACCTGCGCCGGAAACCGCTGCGAACGAGGCCTAGCGAATCCGCTCAGCGCGTGTCGGGGAGTGAAGCCGGAAGGCGCTTGATGATGGCGCTCAATTCCCGTTCCTGGCGTATTTCGGCGGGGTCGTCGGTGTCCTCCACCGGTGCGAGAATGATGATGTCGACCCGACGATTCACCGCGCGATTCTCGTCCGTGTCATTGCGCACCAGCGGGCGGTAGCTCGCATACCCCGCTGCACTCAGGCGTTCGGGTGCGACATTCGATACTTCCACGAGCCGTCGCACCACGCTCGTGGCGCGCTGGGACGAGAGTTCCCAATTCGAGGGGTAACGGCCGGAGCGAATCGGCTTGTCGTCCGTGTGGCCCTCCACGCGAATTCCCGTATGGATTCCACTCAGTACCTTGCCGATCGAATCGACGACGGGTTCCATGTCGCGGGAGATCTTCGCTCGACCCGGGCGGAAAAATTCCTGTGCCGAAAGCGAGAGAACCAAGCCCCGGTCGTCGAGAGTGACGCGCAGGGTCTGTTCGCGGGCTTCGGGATCCATGACCGTGCCCAGCGCCGACTCCACACGATCCCGCAACAAGCCCAGGGGCGAGCCCGAGCCGGCTTCGGTGTCCGGTGCCATGGCGGTGGCCTCGATTTGGGATGTCGCGGCTCCGCCTTGCTCCGCCAACCCGAGGTCCGAGAGGATTGGTTGCGCGCCGCGGGTTCCGTCGACGAATGCGGTCTTCATGCCCTGGGAGATGCGTTCGAATTTTCGCGCGTCGACGGAGGAGATCGCGTACATGACGACGAAGAAGGCGAACAACAACGTGATGAAGTCCGCGTAGGAGACGATCCAGCGGTCGACGTTCGATGGTTCTTCGGGGAGGCTTCGGCGCTTCACGGAGCGGGCCTGGGACGGGGCGGTTCGTCGAGGAAGACCCGCAGGCGATCTTCGACGACGCGCGGATTCTGGCCTTCCTGAATCGCCAGCGCGCCCTCCATCACCATCTCGCGAACCCTTCGATCATGGTGAACCATGGTTCGGAGTTTGTTCGCGATCGGTAGCAACAATAGATTCGCGATCCCCACGCCATACACGGTAGCCACGAATGCGACGGCGATTCCCGAACCCAGGGCGCTTTCGTCGTGTAGGTTCTCCATTACGTGGATCAGGCCGATCACGGCGCCCAGGATTCCCATCGTCGGCGCGAACCCGCCTGCGGTTTCGAATACCTTCGCCGCCGCGAGCTCTTGCTCGAGATGGACCTCGAGATCGGTATCGAGAATTTCCCGCAGGTGCTGCGCATTGGTTCCGTCGACGACGTGTTGGATGGCGAGTTGCAGAAAGGGAAGTCCGCGGGCATCGCGGCTGTTCTCGAGGGCCACGATCCCGTCCTTGCGCGCCACCGCGGACATGCGGACCAATTGGGTGAGCATGCGATTTGCCGGAGAATCGTGGCTGCGAAACGCCCGGGAGAGCATGCGGATTCCACGCGCGATATCTGCCTTGGGGCTCGAAAGCAACGTAGCCCCGAGAGTGCCACCGAGGACGATGAGTGCCGCGTTGGGTTGCAGGATTGCATTCAGGTTTCCACCACCCAACGTGTGTCCAATCAGAAGGGCGCCGGCGCCGATTACGATTCCGAGTAGGCTCAACAGGTCCACGGTCTACTCCGCTCCTTCGAGTTCGGTCAGTCCCGGGAGGGAAAGACCGGCCGTGCGTTGGCGCCAGATCGCGATACGACGGGTCAACTCTTCCGCGGATTCCAGCACGCGAAGCTTCTCTCCGTTCTCGAGCGAGATGATGGTGTCGTGGACGACTTCGACCCAGATGATCTGGTCGTCATTGAGCAGCAGGGGGTCCCCATCCAGTTTCGTTACCCAGATCAAGCGCGTCCTCTCCCCAAACACTCAGGTCCTAGACCGAATCGAAGCCCCATACATACAAAGGCCAGGGCAACGTTTCGCCGATCCGCGCGAGCGTCGCGTCGCCCAGGGCGGCCGCCAACGCGGCGTCGGGCGGACCGCCGAACATCCAGCCGAGTACTTCCGACGAGCGGAGTTCGATTCGGCGCCCTGGCCACGTCAGGACCATGCCTCGCTTTCCGCGCGTGAGTCGCAACGGTTCGTCGCAGCCCACGCACGCGTTCCACAACGCATCGGCGTCGAGGACGCGAACCAAAGCGAAACAGCCCGGGTGTATTGCTGCACCAGCCTGGCGCAGCGCCGCCGCGGGGTTTTCGTCGGTCGGTCCCACCAACCACCCGATACTGCCTCGCTCTTCGGCAAAACGGGCCAAACAGGCCAGCACACCGGCAGGTTCTCCGGCCCATTCGTGAACGACGCCCGGGAAATCGTCACCGCGGCCCATGGCGGCGTACGCGGTGGGCTCGCCGTCGCGGCGTGCCACCCAGACGTCACAACCGGGCGCTTGGATGAGTTGTCCCAGGTCTCCGGGCGCCCGCTCGACCCACGTCGGTTTGCATCGGTAGAGCGCTTCGAGAGGCTCGAGGTCGCGGGGAAGCACGGGGGAAACCTCGTCCACCGGCGAGAAACCCCCGAGTGCCTGCGCGCAAACGCTCGGGGTAAGTACGTAGTGGTTTTCCCGACCGGTGCGCTCGAAGCCGAGCCGTCTGTAGAAATCGTGTCGGTCGCTCCACAGGGCGGCGAGCGGGACGCCGCGCTGTTCGAGATCTTCTACACAGGCTTCGACGCAAGCCGAGGCGAGTCCCAGGCGCCGAAACTCCGGATCCGTGTAGACGAGGCCAATCATCCCCAGGTCGAGGGTGGAATCCCCGGCGTGTTGGCGAACGCAAACCGACACGGCGTGGGCGATGAACCGCGAACCCGCTTTGGCGACGAAATGCCGTGCGGCGGAGTCGGTCCCCAATACGATTGGGTGTTCGGACAGCAGAGCGCCCTTGCGCCCGTTTCGGAGCCCGCTGTCCAGCCAATCGATCAGTCGAGAATTCTGGACATCTTCGAGCCGGCATATCTCCACACCGTCCGGCAACGAGGCCGCAGGTGTCACATCAACTTCCCGAACCGGCTGGATGGGCGTTTTGTAGGGTGTTTGATTCACAGGAAAACAATCGGCGGCAACTCCCTCGCACTAAACCGGCAATCGCCGTAACTCCCCTGGCAGGCGACGAAAAACCACACTCCACCGCTCATCTTCCAATGGGGCACGGCCGATACGAGATCCAAGGTCCGCCACAGGAGGCGAGGGGGTCCGACAGGGTAGTTGTGAACCGACCTGCCAAGGATGCGCAGGTCAGCCCAGCATCACGGAGGAAAGACTTCAATGGGTCTTCGAGTCAATACCAATACGATTTCGTTGAACGCACAGCGAAATCTCTTCAACACGACAAACCGATTGTCGAAGTCTCTGGAACGCCTCTCATCGGGCTTCCGGATCAACCGTGCTTCCGACGATGCCGCCGGACTTGCGATCTCTGAAAAATTGCGAAAAGAGATCCGCAGTCTTCAAGTGGCTCAGCGGAACGCACTCGACGGCATTTCTCTCGCTCAGATTGGTGAGGCGGCTCTGCAAGAGACGTCTTCACTGCTCATCCGAATGCGGGAACTCGCGGTGCAGTCGAACAACGGCACGCTCGGAACCAACGAGCGGGCGTCGCTCGACCAGGAATTCCAGGCCCTGATCACGGAAATCGACCGGATCGCGGCGGTAACGGAATTCAACGGCGTCACGATTCTCCAGAGCGCCGGCGTCAGCTTCCAGCTGCAGGTCGGTGTGGATGCGGTGTCGCAGGACCGAATCACGATCAGTGGTGTGCAGGCTACGGCCTCGTCCATTGGAATCGACGCGTTGTCCATCGGGACATCGACTGGAGCTGCGGCGGCATTGGCCGTCTTGGACAGCGCGGTTACGCAGGTCACCACGTTGCGATCGACCTTCGGTACCGTCCAGAACCGTCTCGAGTCGACGATTCGGTCCTTGGGAGTTGCGATCGAGAACTCCCAGGCCGCGGAATCGCGAATTCGAGATCTGGACATTGCCGCGGAGACCGCGACTTTGACGAGGGAGCAAGTCCTACAGCAGGCGGGTGTCGCAGTCTTGGCTCAGGCCAACCTGGCGCCTTCCGTCGCGCTCTCACTGCTGCAGTAAGTTGAGAAGCATCCGTGCCGCCTTCGGGCGGCACGGAGTTCTCTTCTTCGTCGCGGGCACGCTACGCGTGCCGGTGGCGGGTTAGTCGCAGGGACGGGCCGGCTGATCGGACAACGAGACGATCATGACAGAGTCCGTTACCGGAAGCTCTTCCAATCGATTGACCTTCGGTGGCCTCGCCACGGGTCTCGATACCAACCTACTCATCGAAACCCTGATTTCGCTCGAGCGCCGACCCCTCGACCGACTCGAGGATCGCCGCTCCACCATCGAAGAGCAGCAAGGGCTGTATCAGGATTTCAACACCAAGCTGCTCGCCTTGCGCAACGCGGCGCGCGCGCTCGACAACCGAATCTCGGTACTGAGCGCCGAGGCGACGAGCGAAGAATTTCTCGACCACGCCGCGATTTCGGACAAGGAAGCCGTCCTTACCGCCACCGCCGCGAGCGGCGCGACACCGGGGAGCTATCAGGTCGACGTCGATAGCCTGGCGACGATCGGCTATCAGCGTTCGGTGAGCTATGCGACGTCCGACACCGACGTCTTGAACGCCGGACGGACCCTGAGCATCGACTACGGGGGCACGAGCAACATCGACATCACCGTCGGGGCCGCGGCGGGAGCGCGGAGCCTCGAAGATCTCCGCGACGCCATCAATCTGGACGCAGACAACGGCGGAAACGTGAACGCCTCGATTCTTCAGGTGGCCGACAACGATTTTCGCCTGGTGATCTCCGCGGCAAATCCGGGCGTCGAAAACGATCTGACGATCACGGGGACGCTCGTGAGTACCGATGGCTTCATCGACGTGCCGAGTATTACTGCCGCGACGGACGCGTCGATCAACGTGTTCGGGATCAACATCACGCGTTCCTCGAACGCGATTACCGACGCGATCGACGGTGTGACGCTCAATCTGTTGACCCCCAATGCCCCGGGCGAGACGACGACCGTGAGCGTTTCGCGCGACGTCGACGCCATGGCGGCCAAGATCAATACCTTCATCGACGCCTACAACGACGTCCACGATTTCGTGGATCGCCACGCGGGGTTCGACCCCGAGACGGGGGTTGCGGGGATCTTGTCCGGGGACTCGACGCCGGATTCCATCGAGCGACAACTCGTGCGCATCCTGACCGGGAGCCGCACGTTTTCTGGAAATCCCTTCTCGGGACTTTCCCAGATCGGGATCGAGTCCGACGGAAACGGTCGCTTCAGCCTCGACCAGGATGCGTTGGAAACCGCCCTCAACCAGAACCCGACAGCAGTGCGGCAGCTGATCGGCGGCGACCCGGCGAACTACGACGAAAACGACCCCGATGCGACGGACGGCGTGTTGACCGCCATGGCGCGTGCCCTCGTTCCCATCACGCGGATCGGCGATGGATTGATGGCGTCGCGGGACAACAGTTTCGACGATCGGATCGATGCTCTCGATGACCAGATCGCGCGATTCGAAGCGGCCCTTGCGATTCGTGAGGACGTATTGGTGCGGCGCTTCTCCGCCCTCGAGCGAACGGTTTCGGCACTCCAGACCCAGCAGTCGTTTCTGAGTGGTTCCCTTTAGTGCTCAGACGCTATCGCGAAGTCGAGATCAGCACGTCGTCGCCGGAGGGTCTCGTGGTGAAGATGTACGAGGGAGCGATTCGATTTTCGCGGGTGGCGCGAGTCCACCACGAAGAGGGTCGAATCGCCGATCGGGGCGTGGCGATTTCGCGCGCGCTGGCCATCGTCGACGAACTCCACAATGCGCTGGACGTCGAACACGGTGGAGAGATCGCGGCCAATCTTCAATCGCTGTATGGCTTCATCAGCGGACGCCTGCTCGAAGCCAACCTCAAAAATCGACCCGAAGCCCTCGACGAAGCGGTTTCGATCTTGAGTGAGCTGCACGGAGCGTGGGTGGAGATTGCCCGCAATCCCGCCGAGGCGCGTGCAGCAGGAGGTGAACGATGACGGCCCAAGCAGCCGCGAAGTCTTTGCTCGCAGCGACACGCCGGCTCGAGGAAAGCGTGACCGGCGAAGTCGAAGCCCTCGAAACCGCCCTGGACGCACGCGATCGCGCTTTCGATGCCTTTGCGAACGTGCTTTCGGGGTCCGAGCTACCGGAAGAAGCCCGTGGCACGATCGTCCAGGTGCTCGAGATCGACCAGCGGATCACCGGGGAGATCGGCGAGATATTCGGCCAGGTACGGGGACAGTTCGAACAATTGGCCCAGGCCCGACGCGCCGCCAAAGCGGTTCGTCCGCCGCCGGAGGAGCCGCGCTTCATCACGCGCCGCGTGTAGGTCGGATTTTCCTCCCCCTTTCAGCCTGAAACGCCGGACTTTCGGACTGGCACCCTCCTCGGGCTCGGTCGCTCTGTAGCGCGACCAGGTTTCTCCCCCCCGATAGATCGATGGCATCGAACTTGCTCATCGAAGAGCGGCGCCGTACGCGCCGGATAGGGGGGGGGATGTCGGGCAAACCGCACCAGATTCTGTTGACCGGGGGGACGGGGTCCTTTGGCCGCGCTTTCGTGCGTCGCTTCCTCGAACGCGAGCCGTCTTGCACGATCCGGGTCTACAGCCGCGACGAGCTCAAACAATACGAAATGGCGCGCGAGTACGAGGGCGAGTCGCGCCTGCGATTCTTCATCGGCGACGTGCGGGATCGGGAGCGCTTGTTCCGCGCCATGCACGGCGTCGACACCGTAGTTCACGCGGCGGCCATGAAGCAGGTTCCGATCTGCGAGTACAACCCCGCCGAAGCGGTCAAGACCAATGTCAACGGAGCCCAGAACATCATCGATTGTTCGATCGACGCGGGTGTTTCGAAGGTCATCGCCATCTCGACCGACAAGGCGGTGAATCCAGTCAATCTCTACGGCGCCACGAAGCTGTGCGCCGAGAAACTGTTCGTTCACGGCAATGTCTATTCGGGGCCGCGCGACACCCACTTTTCGGTCGTTCGCTACGGGAACGTCGTGGGGAGTCGCGGCAGCGTCATCCCGTTGTTCCTGCGCCAGGCGGAAACCGGGACCGTTACGGTGACGGATCGTCGAATGACCCGGTTCTGGCTTTCGCTTTCCGCCGCGGTGGATTTCGTCCAGTGGTGCATGGGGGAGGCGGAAGGCGGAGAGATCTTCGTGCCCAAGATCCCCAGCATGCGGATCACGGATCTCGCCCTTGCGTTGGCCCCCGACGCCATCGTGAAGGAGATCGGAATTCGACCCGGAGAAAAGCTACACGAGGTGCTCCTCACCGCGGAAGAAGCTTCGCGCGCATTCGAGTTTCCGACTCACTACATCGCCAAGGCGCACGGTAAGGTTCCCGACGGTGGAAAACGCTTGCCCGACGGCTTCGTCTACTCCAGTGACACCAACACCCAGTGGCTGAGCGTCGATCATCTCGATGATCTGTGTCGGGACGTCCAGCGGGGCGGGCAGTCCTAGGCGCCGATGGGTCGTCTCCGACTCTATACCGTGTTTCACGGGAATCTCGATTTCTCCGCCTTGCCGGATCGGGATCTGCCCCTGGTGATCGAGCGTTGCTATTGGCCACTGCTCGCGTTGGCCGAGGGTGAATCGATTCCCATCGGAATCGAGATGAGCGCCCGGACCGTGCGCCGCATCGCCGATGAAGATCCCGAATGGATGAAGACGCTGGGCACGCTGTCGGAACGCGGCCTGGTGGAACTCGTCGGGTCCGGCTGGGCACAGGTGGTAGCACCCCTCGCGCCCGCGGATGTGAATCGCGCAAACTTCGGCTTCGGCAAGGAATCCTATGAGCGCGATGTGGGTTGCCTGCCCGAGACCTGGTTCGTGAACGAGCAAACCTTCGCCCGGGGCCTGGCGGATCTCTATGGCGAAATCGGTGTACGTCGTCTGGTGATGGAATGGAACAACCCCGCGAGCCATCAACCCGCGCTTCGTTCGCTTCGCTACAAGCCTGCGCGGATCGAGTCGTCCCACGGAGACATCGATCTGCTGTGGAACGATTGCGTCATCTTCCAGAAGCTCCAGCGTGCGGTGCACGGTGAGATTTCCATGCGAGAGTATTGGGACGCCGTTGCCCGAGCGCATGCGCCCGACGAAGATCGTGCGCTTTGCGTGTATGGGGGCGACCTCGAGATTTTCGACTATCGACCGGGCCAGCGAATGCCCGAGGGAGCAGAACAGGGGCTCGAGATGGCGCGTCTCGCCCAGTGCCTACGCGGGCTCGCTGAAGACGAGCGTTTCGTGTTTCGACTGCCCCGCGATGTGATCGAGCCCGCCTGGCAGCGTCCGCTCGTGCAGCTCACGGTCGCCCGGGATCCGATTCCGTGCAAGAAGCAGCCGCGCTACAACCCAACCCGCTGGGCGGTCTCCGGTCGCGATGGTTTCGGGATCAACACGCAATGCTTCGCCCTGCGTCGCGAGTTGCGGATCGCCGAGGCTTTGCGCGGAACCTTTCAGCGAGAACGGAGCCGGGAACAATGGAAGTCCCTGGTCGATCTATGGGGGAGCGATTTTCGAACGCGGTCGACCGAAGAAAAGGCCCAGCGATTCTCGGCGGAGATGGGCGCGGCGCGCGTTCACTTCGAGGATCGTTTCGAAGCCTTGGTCCCGCCGCTGGGTGGCGGCTGCGACTTGGAACTCCACAATCCATTCGACGCGGCGTGGGAAGGGTGGAGTGTCGAGGTTCCGCTGCGCTTTCCGCCGGGTCGGTTTCCGGCGCTGCGCGTGGAATCCTCGGACTCCGATGCCGCAGCCTGGCAGGTCGACGTCGACGAGCGTTACCGCGATGGGTGTATACGTCGCGCCCGATTGGTGGGCGAGCCGCGTCTGGCGCCGAACGCTCCGTTGCGCCTGTGGTTTCGAGCCGAGGGTGCGCCGTCGACCGATTTCGCCGAGTTGGATCCCAGCCAACCCGTAACGACGCGATCCGTCGAGGCGCATTTCGCTCTCCATCGCGGTGCGGCACTGGCGTGGGCGCGCTTTCCCAAGATCGATCCCGCTCCCCTGGTGGGTACCTTGCCTCACGGTTCCTTCGATACGATCGATTTCACGCCGGATCTCTACTCCGCGCACACGGTCGCGTTTGGTCACGACGCCCGAAAGATCACGGACCTTACACCCGCACGGCTCGTCAAAGTCGTACGCGGTCCCGTGCGTGATTCCCTGACCTTCGAAACCCCGACTCCCCATGGTGACTGGACGAAAACCTATCGTTTGTATCACCGCCAACCACGCCTCGATCTGATCCACGGGTTGCGCTTCCTGGACGCCCGACTTGCGTCCCTGCGAATGGGACATGTGACTCTGCTACCGGACGCATTCGAACGGGACAGTCTTGGCTTTTCCACGATCAACGGCGGGCGCGAGCCGGAAGTGTTTCGACTCGAACCCGGCACGCGCCTCGAACAGGGGCGGGCGGTGTCGCCGTCAGTCAGTGCCACCTCGTGTCTGGGCGCGACCGAAGGCTGGGTGTCGTTGGGAGACGAGCGGCGCGGCGTCGGGATCTGGCAGGAGCGGGCCCTGGCTGCGGTGGCTCCGCTGGTGGACTTCTGCGACGTGGATGATTCGTTCTTTTTGCGGGTGAGCCATTCCGCAGCCGAAACCGACGAGACCCAAGCGGTCTTCTTTCGCGGAACGCGGCGTATCGCGGTGTCCCTGGTGGGACATCGAAACGATCTCGGGTCCATCGATCGCCTGGCGCGCGCCGGCAATCGGGGTCTGGCCTATCGAACGGAGGCAGGTGTTGGGATCACACGAGGGATTTAGGCAGAACCTCGCGCGGATTCGACGCCACTCTCCGGGAGTTGCGGCGCAACTCGAGGAAACCCAGCTCGGACCCCAATCCGAATTGCTGGCGAGCCGCGAAGGGGCGCCGACTGCCCGTTTCGACGGGATTCAACTCGCGTCCGCCTACGACCCGAAACGCGAAGGCGAACGACTCGCGGAGGAGATGAACCGCGCGCCGGCGGATCTCATGGTCGCAGTCGGATTCGGCTTGGGTTACCACCTCGAAGCGTATCGGCGCCTGAACCCGTGTCCGATTCTGGTGTTCGAACCTTCGCTCGAGCGCCTGCGCCTGGCCTTCGAGGCGCGACCGGCAATGACGCTGCTCGAGTCCGACGTGAAGCTGGAGTTCGACACGGAGAAACTCCCGCGGCTCTTCAGCCGCTTCTACACGTCTGGCTTGCGGGTCCAGGTGTTCGTCCATCCCACAGCGCTGCAGTTGGATGGCGAAGCGGTTCAGCGCGCGGTGTCGACGATCGCGCGCAGTAAAGAAACCCGCGACATCCTCGTCCGCACGAAAGTGAAGATGAGTGAGACCTGGGCCCAGGCGACCGTCGCCAATCTGGGCAATCTCGTGCGTCACCCGGGGTTGTCGGCGCTGAATGGGAAGTTCCGAGGCGTTCCCGCGGTGGTGGTTGCGGCGGGGCCTTCCCTCGATAAGCAGATACCGCTCCTCAAAGAAAACGCGGATCGACTGCTCATTATCGCGATTGGGCAATCGCTGCGTTCCCTGCGCGAAGCGGGGATCACGCCGGATCTCGTACACATCGTGGAGAGCCAGAACGTTTCGCATCAGATTACGTGCGCCGGAGAATCGTCGGACGTCAACCTGGTGGTGGTTCCTTCGGCGCACCCCGAGATTTTCGAAATTCCCGTACGCTCGCGCTATGTCGCCTACGTGGCCGCGAACCCGCTGGGGTGTTTCATCGGTTCGTTCCTGGGAGAGCGGAAATGGATGAACAGTGGCGGAACCGTGGCGCAGACGGCGGTCTACCTCGCAGCCAGCTTGGGGGCCAACCCCGTGGTGCTGTTGGGGCAGGACCTGGCGTTCAGTGAGGGGCGCATCTACGCGAAACAAAGCGCCTATGAAGACGTCGGATTCGAGACCAACGATGAAGGCAAGTTCATCTACACCAACCTGGAGAGAAAGCACGCGCTGTTTGGTAAAGAAGCCATCAAGGCGCGTTACACGGACTTGATCTGGGTCGAAGGCTGGGACGGGAAGCCCGTGCCGACCAATCTCCACTATTCCTCTTTCCGGGAAGGCTATCGCGATCTCGGTGTCGTCTGCCGCATGAATGGCGTCGACGTGATCAATTGCACCGAAGGCGGCGCCAAGATTCCCGGGCTCGACCACCGGCGCTTCGCGGAGGTTCTCGAAACGTGTCCCGTGACCCCGGTGGACGGGCGCGCGATCATTCAGGACGCCTACGACGCCCATCAAGTCGGCGATGTCTCGGAGTTTCAGGAAGAGATTCGGCACGCGCGCCGACATCTGCGGGACCTCGAACGAGAAGCCGACGCCGGATTGAGCCTGGCGGAGGCCGCACCCCGAAAACTTCGCATGGCTACGGCCCCCCAGGCGAAGATCGATATCTTGCGCCGCATTGCGCGGCCCGAGAAGCGAATCCGAAAACAGGCGGCGGCCGTGTCGTGGATCGATGCACTGGTTCAATCGGGCATATTTGAGGTAATCGCCTCCACCATGCGCGTGGACGCCCAGCAGCCGACCCCGGAGCGGGCGGTGGATGAAGCCCGCGCCCTGTTCGAAGCCACGAAGAACGGAGTCGAACGTGCCCGAGAATTGCTCGATCAGCTCGACGCAGGGATCGAAGCCCTACTCGATGGTCCGGAGAACGCCGGATAGGCATCGGGGGATGACTGGGTTCGGGTTTCGAAAACCCCGGATCAAGAGGCCCGCGGGATCGACCGTTCCTTACATCTGGGGAATTGAACCTTGGAGAATCGCGTCTGATGGTGGTTGACCAAATTCTGATCAAGCTGGACACGGGTCAAGCTCGGATTGGCTTGAACGATTGGCAGGCCATGGAAGTCGAAGAGCGAATCGAACTCATCAACCTGGATGCGGTTCAGTTTCTCGCCGAAGGGCAGGCGGTCGGTGTCCGCGAAGCGCTGCTTTCCATCAAGGCGTCCTATCGATGAGTGAAACCCTCGACGCACTCATGCTCGGAATGGAAGATTTCCCCACGATTCCGGATGTCGTCCTGGAAGTCACCCGCGAACTCGAACGTGAGGATTGCGAGCTTCCGAGCATTACGCAGAAGATTGCCATGGACGGCGTACTGGCGTCGCGGATCGTTCAGACGGCGCGCTCGCCGATCTTCGGTGGGATGATGCAGGACGCCAGCGTCGAACAAGCGATCATGCGTCTCGGGATCCCCGGAACCCGGGATACGGTGCTGGCGGTCGGGCTGATGAATACGCTTCCGCCACTGCCGGCGCCCTTGAGCTTGACGTCTTTCTGGAGTCTGGGCTTGGGGTCGGCACTCTCGGCACGGCAATTGGCACGCGATTTCGGCTATGACCGCCCCGAGGTCGCGTACCTGGCCGCGCTGGTGCATTCCCTGGGCGAAGCGTATCTGGCGCTCAAGCACACGGAGCGCTTCATCACGGCGTTCGATGGTGCCCATGCCCGACGCCAATCCGTGGAAGGCGCACTGGAAGATGAATTCGGCGTCGGCCACCCGGCCGTCGCGGGACGCCTACTCGAAAGCTGGAATTTTCCCGAAGAAGTGGTCGACGCCGTCGCGCACCATCTCGAACCCGAGAAATCCACCGACAACGCGTTGCTCGCATCCCTCGTCTACACCGCGGACCGAATCTGTCGGGACCTGCGTTTGGCACCCGAAGATCCGGGACACCGGGATCGGGCCTGGGTCACGGAGTTGCCGGCGGAGATCATCGCACGCGTCGAAGACCTCGGATACCCGGACATCACGTTCTACTTGATCGAGCAACGCGAGTTCTTGCGTCACGTAGAAGACATCGTTCGCGCGACGTTCTCGATCCCGACCTAACGCGTTTTCCCGCGTCGATCGACCCAAGCCAGCAATTCGGGAGTCGTAAAGATGCGGTCCGGTCGATCCAGTGCCGCGAAGGCTTCCCTTGCGAATTCGAGCTGGTCCGGTTCATCGACGGACCAACGGATCCCCGGTCGCGGTTCGTGTCCGGCGGGCGCGGGTACTTGGGCGCAACGGGCACGGTTATCCGGTCGTTCGACGAGCAGGGCTAGGTGCTCGCGTCCCTTGGCGTCGTCGACCTCGCGTTGCATGCGGCGCAGAAACCCTGCGGAGAAGGGGTCGATGCCCTCGTGGACCGTTGGGGTCGCGTAGCCCGCGTAGTCCGTGTCGTCGCGAATCAATGCCCGCACCAGGGAGTCCACGGTTTCGGGGCAGACGAACGGGCAATCCCCGGTGATGCGAACGACGGGATCGAGATCCCACGACTCCATGGCGCCCGTGAATCGCGCCAACACGTCGTCCACGCTGCCGCGGTAACAGGGGGTGCTCGACTCGTTGCAGAATCGCACGACGGGGTCATCACTCGGATGGTCGGTCGTCGCGACGCCGATCCATTCGAGCGTCTGGCAGTGTCCGAGGCGCCGCAGAATCTGCGCCAACAGCGGCCGACCTTCGATGGGGGCCAACACTTTTCCCGGCAGGCGTTGACTGCCCATGCGAACCTGAATGATGGCGCCCGGATGTCTCACGTGCGGTCTTCCTGGAAGAGCGTGTCGAGGATTCGCGCCGCGCCGAGTCCCGACCCCAACGCGCGTTTTCCGTTTTCCGAAGTTTCGCGACACCAGTCGGGGGCGAAGAGCGTGTGGGTGAGTTGCTTTCGAAACCCCGCCCGGTCGACCGCCGCCGGAGCACCCGCCCAAGCCCCGATACCGCGGGATTCGAGTCGTCGGGCGTCGTCGATGTCCGAACGATGATGGGTCCAATAGAGCATGGGGACGCCCATGAAGGCGAGGTCGTAGACCGACGTGCCGAACCCCGCCACGGCAGCGACGCTTTGGGCCATCAAGTCGCGCAATGTCTTGCGGGGAACGGCGGAGTGAACCTTCCAGCCGGCGTCGGAACAGCGTCGCGATATCGCTTCGGCGTCTCGAAAGGCCGGTCCGACAACGCAATGCCGCTCGAGCGTAGACCCCGTCGCTACCGCGACAAGAGCGACGGACTCGCAGATCCCTTCCGTCCACGCGTTGGGATCCGCGCCGCCGAGGGTGACGAGGAGAATGTTTCGCTCGCCCGGGTACGGGGGGACGTCCTGATCCCGGTAGGTTTCGGCCAAGATGCAGTATTCGCCGCCTTGGCGCAGCCGTGGATGGCTGCTGGGTTCGCCGTGAAGAATCGGTAGGACACTCAAGTCGGATTGATCGAGATATTGGGTGGAGTCGACCACGAGGGTCGGGACCGCCGCCGCCTTCGCACGTTCGAGCAAGTTGCGAAGCGGCCGCCTCGTGTCGATGACGACCCATCCGGCGTCTTCGATGGGAATCGCGCCGGGGCCCCAGGCTTCGATGCGGGGCGCGCTGAGTTCGCCCTCGAGGAGTTGTCGTGCGGCCGCGTCGCCCGCGAGATAGCAGCGGTAGGGTTTGTGGCGGCGTTCGAGTTCGCGTGCGAGCACCGCCGTCCGAGCCACATGGCCCAGGCCTTCGCCGCTTCCGCCACTGGTGACGAAGAACACCTCTGCGCCGCCGGGATTCACAGTTCGAAGGCTTCCCGCGTGGCGAGCAGAGGGCGCAGGCCGTCGCTGGGGTCCGCCCGCCAATCCCGCTCGGCCATTTCGTCCGGGGTGGGGCCTTTGTCGGGATGTCCGTCGGCGACTTGCGACAATCGAACCTGGCGAATGAGTTCTTGCATGGGGCCCGGAAGCCAACAGTGACCCGAAGCGAATTCTTCGCCCTGGCCGTCCAGGTCGAGGTGAAACTCGATCATCTCGGCACCGAAGCGGTGGATTGCCCGTTGCACGACTCCCGGCTCGACACTGTGATCGGACCAGCCAACCCGGACGCCGGGAAAGTCCGCGGAATGCGCGATACCGCGCAGTGTCTCGAGCGCGCGCAAATTGGCCTCGGCGGGGCGCGTGGGGTAGTGGGAAACGCAGTGCAGCAACGTGAGGTCGCGGCATCCCGCTTTGGCGATGACTTCCACCGCGTGATGGACCTCGTCGTGGGTCGCCATCCCCGTGGATAGTACGAGGGGGTGGCGGCTTGCCGCACAGGCGCTGAGGAGGTCGTCCCAGAGCAGTTCGTAGGATGCGATCTTGAAGAAATCGACGTGGGGTTCGAGTTCCGTGACCGCCGCGAGGGAGAACGGCGTGCAAGAAAATTGGAGTCCCCGCGCGTGAGCCGCCTCGGCGAGGGGGGAGAGGAACTCGACGGGAAGCTCCCACGCCTCTCGGGATCGGTGAACCGCGCTTTGGGCCAGAATCTCGGGGGCAAACAATTCCCGGACTCGAAACAATTGGAACTTGACCGCGTCGGCGCCGATACGTGCGGCAGTCTCGATGAAGGCGAGACTGCGCTCGAGGCTGCCGTGATGATTGCTGGAAACCTCGGCGACGAAACGAACCGCGAATTCCTCACCCGGATGCGGGGCGACGCCCACGGAAGGACTTGCAGGGTCCTGCGTTCGTTCTGAAACGCTGTGCTTCACCATGAAATGCGACTCCGGGTCGAACGGGGGATTCCACGAACCGTTCTGCAAGAGATATGCCTCTCGGACGCGGTGACGTGTTCGCGGGGGGCGCGCGTCCCAGGGAGCGTTGCGGTGCCATTGGCACGTCGCTTGCTCCTTGGGGAGCCGACATGATTCGCATCCAACATCTCGGTGAAGAAAAAGAGCACGATCGAGCGCGGTTTCGGAATCTCGAAGAACTCGTGACCGCCGTGGTTCGCGGTGAAGCCGAACCCCGGGTCATCGAGCGGTTGGTCGTCAACAGCGTCCCCCTTCCCGATGAAATGCTCGACCGACTCGAAGAGATCGAACTCGATGCCATCGAACAGGTGGAAATCGAATCGCGCACCCATCGTGAGATTGCGCGCTCCAGCCTCGAAAGCTGCGTGGACTACGGACAAAAACTGGCGAGTGCTTTGCTCGGGGCGGGAGAGCTGTTTCGCGCCGGCCGAACGGAAGAGGGCAACGGAGTCTACGCCGAAGCCTTGGATGCATTGTGGGTGTTGATCTACGCCCTGTGCGCTGCGGGCCGAGAGCTGGGCCCCGCTGGGGCAGCCCTCGAAGGCGTCGAGGGGGAAATCCAACCCTGGCTGGCCGAATTGCTCGATGCACAGACGCACACGGATTGGATCCGCGTTGCGGATTACCTCGAATACGAGATCGCACCCCTGCTGGAAAAATGGATCGGTGCAGCGGAGACGGCCCTGCGTGAAACCGCTGCGGACCAGGAGAAGCAATGACCCAGACGACACCGAACCCGAAACCCGAGACCGAGCGCCGTTCCTATTTTCGCGTCCACACACAGCTCCCCATGCGCCACCGACGGATCACGAGCGAGGAGGCGGAGGGATACGAGAACCAGTTCGCGACCGCACAATACGGGGGCCACGAGTCCTTGGAACTTCCGCTGGCGCGCGCGCTGCGCCGGATCGAAAACAAGATCGATCGAATTCTCCTGGCCCTCTACCCGGATGACGAACCGCCGCTTCGAGCCGAAGCGCTCCAACCCGTGGACCTTTCCGCCGGCGGATTGCGGGTCACCGCCGAGTCCGGTCTCGAGGTCGGGGATCAGCTGTTGGTCGAAATGCTGGTTCCGGGCGCAGGAGAAGACCCGGTGCAGGCGGTCGCGCGCGTCGTGCGCAGCGAACCTTCCGAGCAGGGCAACGAGATTGCGCTGGAATTCACCGCCATCGACGAAAACCACCGCGATTCCCTGCTTTGCTTCACCCAAGGCGTACAGCGCCGCGCTGCGCGCGGAAAGCGCGGCGCCTGAATACCGTGTTGCAGCGCCGTCTCTCGCTCGCCTTCGCAATGTTCCTTTGCGGGATCGTCTACGCGCTACCGGGTTCGGGAGCGCCGTCGGAGTCGGCCGCGCCGCTGGTTTTGCCGCCGAGCCCGTACGCGATCTTGAGTCCGCGGATATTGCGGCCACCGGCCATCGATGCCTTCCCCCTGTGCATCCCACCGAATCTCGATTCGGACCTCGATGAAATCGCCCGTACCGCAGCGTCCGGTCGCCTGCAGGATGCCATCAAAGGCTTGGAGTCCTACGCGACGCAGGGTCGTGCGCTGCCTTTTGGCGGAAACCTGCTCTGGTCGACGATCGTGGCGCGTGCCGCGGACAAGAAAGGGGCGCGCGTCACGGCCGAGAAGAAACTCCACGATGAGCTGATCGATGGAGGCCCGGTCGGACCCAGCGTGTGCGCCCACCTCGAGTTGGCTCGAATCATGATCTTGCTCGAGCGCTTTCCCGATGCGGCCGCTCAGGCTGCTCTGGCAAGACGCCTGTCACCGGAACTCGCCCGCCCGGACAAGATGATGGAGGCGGCGGACTTCTACAAAGCCGAAGCCCTCTATTTCTCGAATCATCCCGTCAAGGCCAAGGCGCTGTACAAGGTGTTGGCCCAATCGAAAACCCGGCGCACCGTGGCGGCGGCGCGTCTTCGGTTGACGGACATCGAATTCGACGCAGGCGAGCGCGCGGTGACGCGCCGGGACTACGGGGACCTGCTGGCCGGGGCCACCGCGTTTGGTGCTTCGGAGATCGGCTGGGCTCCGCGCGTGGCGGAATCCCACATCGCCGGTGGGGATCTGGCCGAAGCCCATTCCTGGCTGCGTCGCTACTTGAGGAGCATGCCGTCGGCGGATGCGGCGGCAGCGGTGGGGTTGCGATTCGCCGATGTTCTGGCGGCGCTGGGAAAGGTCGACGATGCGCGCATCGCCATCGAGAACGTGGCGGCCAAATGGTCGGGGAGGCCCGTCGGCGTTGTAGCGGCCCTGCGAAAGATCGATCTCGATTTGTCGCGCCTCTCACCCGAGAAGAAGCGCATCGAGCTGAGAAAACACGCGCGTAGTGGGCACCGCGGTATTTCGCTGTATGCCAAGACCCTGTTGGGGCGGCTGTTGTGGGAGTCCGGGGACCGCTACGGGGCACTCGATGTCTATGCGCGACTCGCCTACGAGAATCCGCGGGCGGAACTCGTCGACGACGTGACGCCCGATATCGAACGCCTGTTGAACGAGGCGGCGGAAAACGCGCGCAACGATGAGAATTGCGCGGCGTACGTCCGCGGCCTGAGCGAACGCCGAGCGCTGCTCGCGCGTTACGCCGAGACGCCAGGGCCCTTCATTCGCTTGGGCGAGTGTTACGAGCTGCTGGGATTCCCGGAAACCGCTCTGGATGTGTACCGGGATGTGACCCGCGCGTTTGGCGCGAAGGTCGCGCGGGAGGTTTCCCTCCCCGTTGCGCGCGCCGCCCTGGCGTCCGGAGATGTGGGGGCCGCGCGAACAGCGGCCCGCGCCGGTGTCCGCGTCGGCGGCGACCGCGGTCCGCATTGGTCCCTGTTGCTCGGGGAAGCGGAGCTGTTCGACGGAAAACTCAAGGTAGCGGCGGAGATTTTGGGGCCCCTGGTGGAAGCCCGACAACCCGATGGCGATGAACTTCGCGCGATCGCGAGTCTCGCCAAGGCCGCGGCGCGCCTGCCGCGCGCGAAGGCGTATGGGGACAGCCTCGCGAAAGCGATCGCGGCCCTCCCGGTCGAAGCGCGATTCGACCGGCTCGAACAATTCGGGGAAGCGTGTTTACTGTCCGCCGAAACCCTGCGACGCAACGGCGACGGCCCGGCCGCGGTTTCGCTCTACGGGGAAGCCGTCGAGGCGCTCCCGGATGGCGCGCGACGCGCGGAAGCCGCCTATTGGCTCGGCGCACTCGAAGACGACCGGGGTCGATCCATCGCCGCCTGGCAGCTCGCTGCCAAAATGCCCGATGCGGGGACCTGGCGGCGTTTGGCAGAGAACGAACTCCGCATGGTGGGCCTGCGCGGAGCGGTGGGGCGAGAGGCTCAGCCGCCCGCGGATCTGTCCCGGTGACCGAAGTGCGCGACGCTTTGGCGGCTGCGTTGACCGCCGACATGCGAACGCCCCTGGCTCGCGTGGAATTGGCGGCCACGCAATTGGCGCGTGATGCAACGACTCCCGCAGATCGCGAACTGGCAGCGGGCATCTCCGATGCGGTGGCGGAAATCGATCAGATGATTCACCGGGCGCTGGAAATCTTGCTTCCCCGCGAGCCGGATCCGACGAGCCGCGTCGATGTCGTCCCGATCTTGGAACGCGTGTGTGCGCGTGTGGCTCCGGCCCTCGAGGCCCGGGGCATATCCTGGTCCCTCGGCGCGGTTCCGACCGGCGGCGTAGTCGGCGACCCGCGTTTGATCGAGCAAGCGGCGCTCGCGTTGTTGCGGGGCGGTGTCGCGATCGCGGGCAGTGGCGGGTCGCTGCGCATGCGGCTCGACAAGGATGCGGATCGATACGGGGTCGCGGTCGAGACCGTCTGTGCCCCGGGTGTTCCCTCCGAGGAGGAATGGAGACGCGCCTTCGACGGTGCCCGCGATTTTGCCCTCGGGCACGCGGGCATGATGGCGCTGGTTCCGGACTCCGAACCGCCGATCGCTGCGATCGCGTTCGCACGATGACGGCGAGTATGCGTCACGTACTGATCGTCGAACCCAATGGCCACTTCCAGACCGATCTCTTGCGAGCGGTTCGTGGAGCGGGCTACGTGGGGCAGTCCGTGGGCAGCATCGAGGAAGCCCGTGCTCGGCTCGATTCCACGCGCTACGACGCGCTGGTGCTGGATGTTCCGGACGCCGGTCGCGTGTGCGTAATCGAGTCCTTGCGCGAGCAGTATCCGAACCTCGCGATCGTAGCCACGGGCGTGCACAACCGCGCGGAAATCGCCGTTCGGGCCATGAAGGCCGGTGCGCGCGATTTCCTCAACAAACCCTTTGCCGTCGATTCGCTCGAATCCGCTCTCGGCGCGGCCCTCGGACCCTCTCCGGCCGCCAGCCACGAATCCGAAGAACCCGCGATCCTGACGGATGACCCGGCCATGAAACAGTTGTTGCGGCAGACCGAAGCGGCCGCGGCCACCGAGGCGACGGTTCAGATCATCGGAGAAAGCGGAACGGGCAAAGACATGCTCGCGCGGTTCATTCACCTGCGCAGTGCACGTCGCGCCGGCCCATTCGCAGTGGTGAATTGCGCAGCGCTGCAGGAATCCCTGGCCGAGAGCGAACTGTTCGGTCACGAACGTGGCGCCTTTACGGGCGCGGTGGAGGACCGAGAAGGGCAGGTCCGCGCTGCGGATGGCGGAACGCTCCTGTTGGACGAGATCGGAGAGACGCGTATTTCCCTGCAACCCAAGATGCTCCGCATGCTCCAGGAGCGCGAGGTTCAGGCCGTGGGCGCGACGGAACCCACCGCCGTCGACGTTCGGGTTCTGGTGACGACGCAGCGCGATCTGCGCGAAGCCGTGCGGGTCGGGGACTTTCGCGAGGATCTGTATTACCGCATCGACGTCATCGTGTTGGAGATCCCACCGCTTCGGGAGCGCCGCGGCGACATTCCCCTGCTGGCCAGTCGTTTCCTCGATCGCTTCGCCGCGGCTTCCGGGGTCGAACCACCGGAACTGGGAGCGCCGACGCTCGAGGCATTGGCCCGACATCCCTTTCGCGGGAACGTGCGGGAACTCGAAAATCTCATGCGCCGGGCCGTCGTGCTGTTTCCCGGACGACCGGTGGAGCCCGATCGATTGTTTGGACGCCAGCGGATTGCCGTGGAACCGGCTCCCACCGCTTTGAGTTCACTGAACCTTCGCGAACTCGAACGCCAGGCCATCGTCCAATCCCTGGCCCATTGCGAGGGGAATCGCACAGCGGCTTCGCACGTGCTGGGGATCAGTGTTCGCACGTTGCGCAACAAGATCCGCCTCTACGAACTCAGTTAGCGGGCCCTGCGTCTTCGTCCCCTCAGGGTTTCCCCCGAGTGGCAGTATTTTCCGATCTCCCCCTGCGGCGCCGTTTCGCTTCGATCGTCGCGGGGGGATTCGGGCCCGACCGGAAAAATCTGCCACTCGACGCTTCCAGTCTGAAAAGCCCATTCCCCGATTCGAAACACGAACGGCGCCGAAACGCGCCGAGAGGACGCAAGGGGGCGTTTTTCGCCCTGGCACACGCCTTGCTCTAGGAGGTCCTGGATTTCCCTGTTTGGAAGGGTGGAAACATGTCCGGAATCTTTGGTGATGCGATCCCGCTTTTGGAAGGCGCATTGCGATTTCGTCAGACCCGAGGCGCCGTCTTGGCGGGCAACATCGCGAATGCGGATACGCCCGGTTACCGCAGACGCGACCTCGCCTTTCCGTCTCTCCTCGATGACAAGCTCGGGTTGATGCGCAGCACGCATCCCAAGCATTTCCCGATCGCAGATTTCTCCGAAGGGGGATACCAGGTCGAACTCGGACCGCGCGGAACGACACCGGATCGAAACGGCGTCGAGCTCGATCGAGAACTGATTCATATGTCCCGCAACTCGGGCGCCTACGGGGACCAGGCGGCCTTGATCTCGCGTTTGTTCGGTTTGACGCGAACCGCGATCAGCGGTGAGGGGTAGAGAGTAGATGGGCGGCTTTGGTGATATAAGCGACATCGCGGTGTCGGGCCTGGTGGCCCAACGCATCCGCATGACGGCGGCGGCTTCGAACCTCGCCAATGCAAATACCACGCGTACACCGGAAGGGGGGCCCTACCGGCGCCGCGACCCCGTGTTCCGTCCCTCGCCCGTGGCGGGCCCGTTCGGCAATCGGCTCGACCGCGCCATGCAGGCGGTGAACACGCCGCGCATCGAGCAGGACCGACGTCCTCCGATCGCGCGCCACGAACCCGGACATCCGGATGCCAACGCGCAGGGCATGGTCTTCTATCCGCGCGTCAACGTCGTCGAGGAAATGACGAACGTGATGAACGCCAGTCGCGCTTATGAATCCAACCTCGTCATCATGCGGAAAGTCCGCTCGATGGGCGAAGCCACGATTCAGATCGGTCGTTAACGATGGACATCCAATCCCTTACACCGGGTTTGAATCCCTTTGACGAAGACGCCAAGAAACCCGCTTCGCCGAAAGCGCTGGGTTTTGCGGAACTGATTCAAGGGGCCATCGAACGCGCCAATGCGACTCAGAAGGACGCCGAATTCCAGACGAGCGAGATCGCTCGCGGCGAAGGCGACGTCCTCGAAGGCGTGCTTTCGGTCACGCGCGCCGAGAGTTCGCTGCGGTATTTGCTGACGCTTCGAAATCGAATGCTCGAGGCGTACCAAGAAATTCTAAGGATTCAGGTTTAAGTCATGCCCGATCGAGAATGGTGGCTACAGCTAGTCGAGCAGGCGCGGGCGCTCCCGTATCAGCAGAAGGTCGCGATCGCCGCGACCGCGGTCGGGTCCCTGGCGTTCTTCCTGTATCTGGCCATCAGCGCCGGCGGCACCGAGTACAAGATGCTCTACCGCGGACTGACGGACAACGAGGCCGGCCAGATCACGCAGGCGCTCCAAGCCGACAACATTCCCTACCGCTTGGACGAAGAGGGGACCTCGATCCTGGTGCCCAGCGACGCGCTGTACGACACGCGGCTTCAGGTGGCCGCCAAGGGGCTCCCCTTGGGTGGCTCGCCGGGGTTCGAAATCTTTGACCGTCAAGGGTTTGGCGTCACGGACTTCGTGCATCGAGTGAACTATCGCCGGGGACTCCAGGGGGAACTCGAGCGCAGTATCGAGAAGATCGACGCGGTGGTTCGCAGCCGGGTTCAGATTGCGATTCCCGATCGCTCGGGATTCTTGCGCGACGCGAAGAAACAGGCCAGTGCATCCGTCGTGGTGGAATTGCGCCCGGGCCAGGACCTGGACCCCGAACAGGCCAAGTCCGTCGTTCATCTGGTGGCTTCGAGTGTCGAGGGGCTCGACCCGAGCCGCATCACGGTCGTGGACGATCGCGGCCGCATGCTGGCGCCCCAGGGCGAGGAAGGGACCGGACCCCGCGCAACGTCGGGTGCACTCGCCTATCAGCAGCGCGTGGAAGACGACCTGAGTCAACGCATCACGTCGCTACTGGAAAAGACCGTCGGATTCGGACGCGTGGTCGCCGAGGTGCGAGCGGACCTCGATTGGACCGAATCCGAATCCACCGAAGAACGCTACGACCCCGAGTCCCAGGTGGCGCGCAGCGAGCAGGTTCAAACCGAAAGCTCCAGCGAACGCCTGGGCGAAGTCGGTGGCGTACCCGGTGCGGCGGCCAATACGCCGGATCTCGTCGATCTCGCACCGGACACGGTTACGGCGTCTTCGAAGCAAACGGAAACCATCAACTACGAAATCAGCAAGACCGTGACCCATTCCGTGGCACCCTCGGGTTCCATTCAACGCCTGTCCGTAGCGGTTCTGCTGGACGGGAAGACCGCGCCCGTCGGGGCCGGACCCGACGCGGGCGAGGGCGCGCAAGAGGGTGAAGCGGAAGCCGCCCCGGGTGCATTCATCCCGTGGAACGATGAAGAGATCCTGGGATTCGAGAAGCTCGTCAAGCAGGCGGTGGGCTTCGATGCCGACCGCGGTGATGAGTTGACGATTACCAGCGCTCCTTTCCAGATGATCGCGCTGGAGGAACCCGGTTGGTTCGATCCGGAACTGCTCGGCGTCGTTTCGACCGTGGTGCGCCAGCTGGCGCTGCTCGCCGCAGTGATGCTGTTTGGACTCTACGTCGTGCGCCCGATGCTGGCGGCCCTCGGCTTGACGAGTGGCGGAAGCGTCGCGCCCGCAACCGCGGAAGAACTCGAAGCGGAACTCATTACGCCCGACGACCTCGAACGCGAGATCGCGGCTCGTGCAAGAGACATGTCCGAAGAGGGAATCGAGGGCGAGGTGAGCCTCGTGGCCTCGGAACATTCCGACGACACCGTGAAGATCCTGCGCAACTGGATCGGACAGAACTAGGCGTATGCAGCTCGAACGACTCACAGGCTCCGAAAAGGCCGCAATCTTGATCCTGGCGCTCCCCGAGGCCATGGCGAGCACCTTCCTCGATGAACTCGAAGACAACGAGGTCGAAGAAGTCTTGCAGGCGGTCGATCGCATGCAGGAAGTGCAGCCGGATCTCAAGGATCAGGTCTTGATGGAGTTTCGCGACACGATCCGCCGGCGCGAGGATGCCATCACCGGCGGGCGGGAACGCGCTGTCAAGTTGATCGAGAAACATCTGGATCGCACGCGCGGAAACCGAACCCTCGAGATCTTCAGCGAAGCAGAGAAGCGCATCGATTGGGCGCTCCGCCCCTATGCGCCGCGTTTCATTGCCCAGAACCTTTCGAGTGAGCATCCGCAGACCATCGCGTTGGTGGTCTCCCAGCTGGAGCCTGATCGGGGGGCGGAGATCGTCGCGAACCTTCCCGAGGAGGTGCGGTCCGAGGTCGTATTGCGGGTCGCGAATCTCAAGAGCATTTCGCGTCCGATGATTCGCGAACTCGTGGTCGGATTGGAGCGCCTGTTCGGCCGCTCGCCGGAGGGCCAGCAGCGAGTTACCGGTGTCGAGACCGCGGCCATGGTCTTGAATCGCGTGCCCAAAGCCGAGGGGCAGACGATTCTCGAAGGCGTCGACAACGCGGATCCCACCTTGGGGGGCGAGATTCGCAAACGCATGCTCACCTTCAACGACCTGGTGTCGCTCGATTCCCGCGGCATGCAGTCGCTCATGCGCGAGATCCCGACCGAGGATCTCGTGGTGGCGCTCAAGACCGCTACCGAAGAGATGCGGGACAAGATCTTCTCCAACGTTTCTTCGCGCGCCGCGGCGCAGATCAAGGAAGACCTGGAGCTACTGCCGCCGATGAAGCTTTCGGAAGTGGAGAGCGTTCAGCAGCAGATCGTCGACGTGGCGCGAAGGCTCCAGGAAGACGGCGTGTTGACACTCGACACGGGGGATTCGGGCGATGTCATTGTTTAACCCGGAACCGTTCCGTGTGGAGGGATACGCTTTCGTCCCGGATGCCGCGGCGCCGGAGGTGTTCGTACGGGAGCGTTCAGAGGAATCGCTCGACGAACTCCCGCAAGGGGTACAGGCCGAGGCGCCGGAGCCGGTGATCGAGGCGCCCGCCCTGCCGATCCCCGAAGAACCGCCGGCGCCGACACCCGAAGAACTCGTCGCCGAGGCGTTCGAAAAAGGACGTGAAGCGGGACGGGCGGAGCTTCCCTGGCAGGAAGCCGATGCCTTGCAGAAGGCGACCGAAGCTCTCGAAGAGGCCGCGCGATCGATCGATTCCCTGCGGCGAAATTATCTGCTGGAAGAACGGCGACAGGCGGTGGAAGTCGCGATCGCGATTGCCGAGCGGATCCTCGGTCGCGCGATCGAGGCCGATCTCGATGCCCTCACGCCGGTCATCGAGCGCGCGCTCCAGGGCCTACCGGAATCCGGGAAGATCGACCTTCGCATGAGCACCGCGGATTGCGACACCCTGGCTCGCGGCGATGCGACGCAACTCGCGGCGCTACTCGAATCCCACGCCGTGACCCTGCAACCGGACGCGACCCTCTCCTCCGGGGATGCGCGCGTGCTGGTCGGCCGGACCCACGTCGACGTGCGGCGCGAAGAACTCTTGCGCCGTGTGCGCGAAGAATTGCTCCAGGTCGCCGAGATCGAGGAGGGGCGCAAATGACCGACCTCCGCGATACGGGGTTCTTCGAGAACTGTCGCGCTCGGGTGGCGGGCTACGAACCGGTGGCTGCGGACGGGCGCGTTTGTTCGCTGATCGGAATCGTGCTGGAAGGGGAGGGCCTGCGGGTTCCCGTGGGCGCGATCTGCCGAGTCGAATCCGAATCCGGTGGAAATGCCTTCTCGGCCGAAGTAATCGGATTTCGCGAGGACCGCTTCTTGTTGATGCCCTTGGCGGATCACTCGGGAATCGGTCCCGGCGCGAGCATTCGATTGTCCCATCGGCGCGAATACGTGCCCGCGGGCGACGTGTGTCTCGGGCGGGTCCTCGACGGATTGGGTGAGCCCATCGACGGTCGGGGTGCCCTCGAGCACGCCGACTCCGTGCCCCTGTACCGCAAGCCCGAAGATCCGCTGCGCCGCGAGCGAATCGAAAAGCCGATCGATCTCGGCATTCGCGCCATCAACGGCATGTTGACCGTGGGGCGCGGCGCGCGCATGGGAATCTTCGCGGGAAGTGGTGTGGGCAAGTCGACGCTGTTGGGAAGTATCGCGCGCAATACCGAAGCGGATGTCAACGTCATCGCTTTGGTGGGTGAGCGCGGTCGCGAGGTTCGCGAGTTCATCGAGCGGGATCTGGGAGACGGACTTGCGAACTCGGTGGTGGTCGTGGCCACGGGCGACGAAGCGCCGCTCTTGCGCGTGCGCGCCGCACATCTCGCCACCGCGATTGCGGAGGACTTCCGGGATCGCGGGCGGCATGTCCTGCTGTTGATGGATTCCGTGACGCGCTTCTGTCTCGCCCTGCGCGAGATCGGACTTGCGGTCGGAGAACCGCCGACGACGCGCGGTTACACGCCGTCGGTCTGGAGCCAGCTGCCGCGCCTGCTCGAACGTGCGGGGACGTCGACCGGGAGCGGGAGCATTACGGGGATCTACACGGTTCTGGTCGAAGGCGACGATCCCAACGAACCCGTTTCCGATGCCACCCGCGCGATCCTCGACGGACACATTTCGCTCACGCGGGAGCTTGCGGAAGCCGGACACTTTCCCGCCATCGATGTGTTGGCCAGCGTTTCGCGCGTGATGCCGGACGTGGTGGCGCCGGAGCATCGGGCCCTGGCCCAGCAAGCGCGCGAGGTGCTCGCGACCTATCGAAAAGCCGAGGATCTGATCTCCGTGGGCGCCTATGTGAGTGGCTCCGATCCCGAGGTCGACCGAGCCCGGGCCCTGGAAGGCCCGTTGCGCAATTTTCTCTGTCAAACCGGGGATGAACAGGTCAATCTCGAGGAATCGCTTCAGAGTCTCGCCAGCGCGTTGGGGGCTGGCTCGTGAAAGGTTTCCGTTTCCGCCTCGACCCGATCCTGCGACTGCGGAGCTATGAGCTCGAGCGGCGCCGGGCGGAGCTCGTTCGGGCGGACGGGTTTGCACACGCGGCTCGCTTGCAGCAACGGCGCCTCGAGGCAGATGCCAAGCTGGGTGCGGCTCGCCTGGAGTCGAGCGCCCAGGCGGGCGCGGACGGTGCCCTGTTGAGTGTGACGGCCGACAGCGTGGCCTCGCTCTTCATTCAGGCGGCCAACGCCGAGCGTACGACCGCGGAGTTGACCGCCAAAGCGGGCAAAGCGCGCGAAGCGATGATGGAAGCGCGTCAGCGGGTGCGTTCGCTCGAGAAACTCCGGGAGCACAAACTCGACGAACACCGCGCGGAAGCGCTGCGGCGTGAGATTCGCGAACTCGACGAAATGGGTTCCCTGGTGCGCGCGTGGAGGAACCGATGATGCGCCGCGCACAGGGGTTGCTCACGGTCGCGCTGCTGCCGTTCGCCCTCGTCTCCACCGCGCGGGCGGCGGACGACATGGCGACCGAACAGGCGTCGCCCGTGCGTTTGCTCCAGGAAGTTGCGTCGCGACATCACGCCCTGGAACGTCGCGAGGCGGAGCTGGACGAACGGGAACGCTCCATCGCCGAGCGCGAGGCCACGCTGGATGCGCGTCTGGCCGAGCTGGAAGGGATTCGCGAAAGCCTCGAAACGACGATTGCCGCCGCCGATGGCCGGATCGCCGAGTGGGAAGAACGCGAAGGCGATCGAATCAAGAAGCTATCCAAGATGTACGCCGAGATGCCGCCGGGCCGGGCCGCGCCGCTCCTCGAGCAACTCGAAACCGATCTCGCGACCCACATCGTTTCGCGAATGAAGGACAAGGATTCCGCTGCAGTCCTTTCGCTCATGTCCGATGAGCGCGCGCTCGTGATCTCGCGCTTGGTCGCTCGCCCGATCCCGTCGGTTTCCGAGGGACCGCAAAGCGGGGCGGGAGGCGAGCGATGATCCAACCGAATCTCGCCGCCATCGTCGATACCTCCGCGGTCGAAGCGGTCACATCCGGGCAACCCACTCAGGCACCCGCCCCCGAGGGTCAGTTCCAGCGCACCCTGGTTCAGGAGATTCGCGAAGGCGAGCTTCCCGAGCGCGAAGGAGCAAAGGAAGATGCGCCGGTTTCGACCGAAGCGCAGATCCAGGCAACCGCCGCGGAGATCCGCCAGCGCTTCCTCGCACGCGAGAACCTGGGATTCAACAGCGCGTTGCCGACGGGCCAATATGTGTTCGATGGGGACGAAGGCGGCGTGGCCCGGCCGGTGGCGGTTCCGCCCCTGATTCAATCTCTGACGGCCAACAATCAGGCCGGCTTGCTGGCGGGTCTCTCGGAAGCGGATCTGGCCGCCGTCGCGGACCTGGATCCGCAGCAGCTCGTGGCGGCGAACCGATTGCTCGAATCGCTGCGCGCCCAACTGGCGGCGCGCAATCCGCAACCTTCGGATCCGACGGCACTCAACTCCGGCGGCACGCTGGCCCTTCCCGAACTCGAACGCAGTGAACCGGCGGTTCTGCCCGAGGCGCTCCGCGCATTGCTCGAACAGCGTTCGAACCTCCGCGAAGCCACTACGGAAACCCAGGTCGCGAGTGCGGGGGAACGGTCCGCCGAGTTGCTCGCCCAGGCGATTGCCCGGCGCGAGAACACCAATCGCAGTAACGCAGCGGATCGCTCTTCGGTTGCGCGCGACCTGATTCGCGCGGGACAGGAAGCGGCGGATTCGGCGGAGCGCGATTCGCATTCCCTCGCGCCGCTGCGCGTGACTGCGCCCGCGCCGGAACCGTCCTTGCCCGCCGACAGTGCCCAGGCACTCGCACAGGTGGTGAATCAAGTGGCGGCCCGCGCTGATGCCAACGTTTCGACGGCGCCCTTCGGCGACCATTTCGCGGATTCGCTCTCCGCCGTGGCGCCGCCGACCCAGGAGCACACCGGAACCCATCCGACCACGGCTTCGAGCCTCGGCCAGCCGGCCCCGACACCGCTGGTCACGACGCCCGAGAACGTCCCCACCTTCGCGGAGCTTCTCGCGACACGTGGGGGCGGAAACGTGCGCCTGCGCTTGAACCCGCCGCAGCTCGGCGAGATCGATCTTTCGGTGACGGTCCGCGGCGGTGTCGTGGACGTTTCGGTGGTTGCCCACGAACCGGGCGCCGCGGCCCTGGTCGCCACGCACAAAGAAGCCCTGGGCGACGCCTTGGCGGCCCGGGACCTGCGAATGAACAGTTTCGAAGTGTCGGCCCAGAATCGCGACGCCGGCGAAGAACAGACGCGCGAAGAGAAGCAAGGCGAAGCCCACAACGACTCCGACAGTCGCGGCCACTCGCTTCCGGGCGACCGCCACGCGCGCAACGCTTCCCGACCCTCCGGCTTCGGGCCCGATATCCGAGCGGCTATGCCTCCGCCGCAGCACGTCCAACGGGCGTACGCAAAGGGAGGAATTGATGTTCACGTTTGATTCGCGGCCCCCCGCGCGAGAGGAGTAGAACCATGGATGAACTCTCGTCGATCTTTACGCCGAGTCCCAATTCCGCCGCCGCCCGTGCGAACGAGCCGGCCAGCGCCGAACTGGGTCAGCAGGACTTCTTGCGCATGTTGATCGCGCAATTGGAAAACCAAGATCCGCTGAATCCCCAGGACGCGACCGAGTTTACCGCCCAGCTGGCGACCTTCTCCAACCTCGAGCAGATGTTGGCGATCCGCCAGGGCATCGATTCACTGGTAGCGCTCCAGAACGGCCAATCCAGCGAGAATTCGTCCTTGGCCGAGACCTTGGCGGTTTCGAGTTTGATCGGGCGTGAAGTGGTTGCCGAAGGTTCCCTGTTCTCGATCGATAAGGGTTCGGACACCGGGCCGTCGTTGATCTTCGATCTGCCCCAGGCTGCAAACAGCGTGAGCGTTGCGATCGCCGACCCGCGCACCAATCAGGTCTTCGGCGTCGTCGACTTCGATCCGTTGACCCAGGGGCGTCACGAACTGAGCTACGCGGATCTCCAGAAGGTCGCAAAAGATCTGAATCTACCCAACGGAACCTACAAATTCGTCGTCAATTCGAGCTTCAACGATGACCCGGTCACGAGCACGCGCTTCGTTCGCGCGGTCGTGGACGGCGCCAACCTGGACCGCGGCAACCCGGTGGTGATGCTGGGTGACGTCGTGGTTCCGGTCACGGAGATCCAAGAGATCCGCCGACAGGAAGGTTCATGATTCGTTATTGGCTACATCGCTTGGACGCCCGCTGGCGTCGCCTGCGGGGCCGCGGTCCGAATTCCTTCGCAATGGAGTTCGACCGGGTCCTGCGCGCAAGCGATCCCATTTCGCTCCGCGTTTCGACGTTGGAGCAATCTCTTCAATCGGGTGATGCCGACCTGGGCTCCCCGTACGCTGCCAATCCCCAAACCATAGGAGAAACCTCATGACGCTCACTGCGGCGATGTTTAGCTCGATCAGCGGCATCGATTCCAACTCGACAGCGATTGCTGTCATCGGCGATAACATCGCCAACATCAATACGCCGGGCTTCAAGCAGAAGCGCGTCGAGTTTGCGGACGTGCTCAGTCGCTCGATTACGGCGGGTGGCGGGCTCGCACAGCTCGGAGCCGGTGTGAAGACCAATCGCATCATCCCGATCTATTCCCAGGGAACCTTCGAGTCGACCGCCCGAGGCACGGACCTTGCCATCGACGGTCAGGGTTTCTTCATCCTGGAAGACGATTCGGGTGTGTTCTACACGCGAGACGGTTCGTTCCACTTCGATGAAGAGCGGGTTCTGGTCAACGGGTCCGGCTTCCGGGTCCAGGGGTTCGCCCTGAACCCCGTGACGGGGATCTCGACCGGTGAGTTGGGGAATATTTCCCTCGACGAAACCGTGTCGGCACCGCGCGCCACGACCCTGATGGAGCTTTCGGTGCAGTTGGATTCCAACGATACGAACATCCCCGGTGGCTTCGACGCCTCGGATCCCGACAATACGTCGAATTTCCGGACTGCGTTTACCACCTTCGATACGTTGGGAAATCCGCATTTGACGACGTTCTTTTTCACGAAGACCGCCGACAATACGTGGACCTACAACGCGGCCTTGGGTGTGAACGACACCACGACGGCGCCGGCTTCCGCGGGTGACGAGTTCGTGGTGATGACCGCGGGGGGTACCGGGACCTTGACTTTCGACACCAATGGTGATTTGAGCGCCATGGTGCCGGACCCGGCCAGCGTGACCTTCGAGTACGCGGGCGGTGGTGCGGCGAGTCAGGCCATCACCTTGAACCTGGGTCCCGTGGCGGGTACCGGGACCGGGGATCCCACCACCCAGTACGGCAGCGATTCCCTGGTGAATAGCTTCGTGCAGGACGGTTTTGCCCCGGGTGAACTGCAGAACGTGATCTTCGATCCCGAAGGTTTCGTGAGTGGCCAGTTCTCGAACGGGCAGACCATCCGACTGGCCCAGATCGCGTTGGCGCAGTTTCCCAATACCGAGGGTCTGCTCTCGGTGGGTGACAACAACGTGACCGAAGCGCGGCTCTCGGGTCAACCGGTGATCGGTGTGCCGGAGAGTGGCGCATTTGGTGAGTTGCGATCGAGTTCGCTCGAGAAATCGAACGTCGATCTCGCCGCGCAGTTCGTTCAATTGATCATCAGTCAGCGAGCCTTCCAGGCCAACACACGAACGGTCTCCACCGCGAGTGAACTCCTGGGGAACCTGGTCTCGCTGGGACAGTAATCCCGTAAGGGAACGTTTGGGCGGCACCAGCGCTCCGCCGTAACGACCCGGGGAACCTCTCGCGAGGGACCTCGGGTCGTTCACGTTTGGCTTGGGTCGGGCAGAAGAAAAGGTCTGAGTCCGGGCGTGGGGTCGAAGGACTATTCGACCCGGATACGGATGTCGCGCACCGCGGCCGCGGCGTTCTCGATGGCGGCTTCGCGGCTCTCGCCGCTGGCGATCACCATGCCGGGCCGGGCCGGGTGGCTGCGGATGGGGCGTACGAAGTCCCCGGGGCGGATCCCGACGTGGCAGAATTCGACTTCCGGCCGCGCCGAGACTTCGTCGACACCCGAGACTTCGACCACGCGACCGGGTGCTGCGAAGACGAAGCGTTGGGCGATGGGTGTTTCGGAGCGCGGAACCAACTCGGCGGGGTCCACGGACTCAGCCAGGGCGAGTCGAATCGCGATCCCCAGGATGTCGACACCCGTGTGAAGCGGGATCTGGTGCGTGCAGAAGTATCCGCCGGACAGCCGAGGCGCTAGCTCGATCACAAAGGGCTTTCCGTCACAGACGACGATGTCGCCTTTGACGATGCCGGTATCGACCCCCATCGCGCGCGCGGCTTGTTCGATGAGGGTGTGAACCGCCGCCTTCGTGACCGCATCGTGGAGGCTCGGTTGGGTGCCCCCATCCTCGATGATGAACGGTGCGTAGGTGTCGAGGTGTTCGTAGTTGCGATCCGAGAAGCCGAGGGTGTGGCAATGCCCGCCGAGCACCACGGACTCCGTGCTGATTTGCGGACCGGGCAGGAAGGCTTCCACCATGACCCGGTTCGACGGCGACTCGCGTCGCGCGGTTTCGAACACCCAGCCGAAGTCGAGCCCCGGACGGATTCGCACCACTCCGCGGGCTCCACGGCTATCGACGGGTTTCACCACGAGGGCGTGGCCGCGGTCCTTGACGCAGGCCGCCAGCTCGCGCGCATTCGCGACGGATTGGAACCAGGGAACCGGGACTCCACTTTCCGAAAAGCGCTGCTTCATGGCGAGCTTGTCGACACCCAGCTCTGCGCTCGAAACGGGGATGCCGGGTAGGTCGAATTCCTCGGCGATTCGCGCCACCGTGAGGGGAACGTCCGCCGCCACACACAGCACGCCATCGATGGCACCCCCGCCCGCAACGTGGGAGCGGGCAGCTTTGAGGGTGGCCTCCACATCGTAGGTGCTCGCCAGCACGCACTTGTCCGCGAAACGAAAGCCCGGCGCCTCCGGGCTGCCGTCGCTCACCACGACTCGGTATCCCATGCGTTTCGCGAGCGCGATGCCCGGTACGGCTTCGATTCCACCGCTGACGATCCAGAGTGTCTTCATCCGAAATACATCCCGCCGTTGACGTTCACGGTTTGCCCCGTGATGGCGCCCGCTTCATCGCGGGCGAGGAACGCCACCGCGTCCGCGACTTCGAAGGGCGAGCAGATGCGTCCCAGGGGGATGTTGCGGACTTTCTCTTTTCCGGCGTCCGAGTCGAGCTCAGCACTCGCCATATCCGTCGCCACCAAACCCGGCGATACCGCGTTGCTCGTGATGCCGTGTTTCGAATAGATCTTGGCCATGGATTGCGTGAGGCTGATGAGCCCGGCTTTGGCGGCCGCGTAGTGGACCTGGTTGAAACCGCCCCATTGTCCGCCGATGGATGTGATGTTTATGATGCGACCCCACTCGCGTTCGAGCATGGCGGGCAGCACTTCTTGGCACAGCGCGAAGGCGCCGCGCAGGTTGACGGCCAGCATGCGGTCCCAATCTTCGTCGCGAATGGTTTCGAAGGGTTTCTCCTGGGCGATCGCGGCGTTGTTGACCAGGATTTCGACGGGACCGCAGGCGCTTTGCACGCGTGCCAGGGCGCCGCGGATCGATTCGCGATCTTCCAGCTCTAGGGGAGCCGAGACCGCGGACTCGCCGGACAGCGAAATCTCTTTGACGACTTTCTCGGCGGCGTCTTGGTTGCGTCGGTAGGTGATCGCCACGGTGGCACCCGCGTCGGCGAGATAGAGCGCGATGGCGCGCCCGATGCCGCGGCTGCCGCCGGTGACGAGCGCTACGCGCCCGGTGAGGGGCATGCGATTTCCTCCTTGTCGGCTCGCGCGAGCACGCGCCTTGCGGCGTCCGCGATGTGGGGCCCGGTGAGTCCGTACTGTTCGGCGAGTTCTTCGGGTTCGCCGGATGCGCCGAAACAATCCCGCACGCCGACGAATTCCATGGGGCAGGGCGCGCGCTGGGCCAGGGCCTCGGCGACCGCGCTTCCCAATCCGCCGACGATGTTGTGATCTTCGGCCGTTACGATGGCGCGGGTTTCGCGCGCGCAGCGCTCGAGCAAGTCTGTATCGATCGGCTTCAAGGTCGAGAGGTTGACGACGCGCGCACGAATGCCTTCGCGATCGAGGATCGCGGCTGCGTCCAGGGCCCGCGCGACTTCGACCCCGCACGCGACCAGCGTGACATCGCGACCCGGTCGAAGCACGCGTCCTTTGCCGAGTTCGAAGCGGTAGTCGTCGGGCAGCACGCGCCGCGCATCGCTTCGCCCCGTCCGCATGTAGACCGGGCCTTTGTGTTCGAGAATGGCCTCGGTCGCCTGGGCGACTTCCAGCGGATCCGCGGGGGACACCACGCACATGCCCGGCAACGCGCGAAACGCCGCGAGATCTTCCAGGCATTGGGCGGAACCGCCGTCGGGACCGACGTCGAGGCCCGGGTGACTGGCGACGATCTTGACGTTTCGACCCGCGTAGCAGATGGAGAGCCGCGCTTGCTCGTAGGCGCGCAGGCAGAAGACCGCAAAGGTGGTGACGACCGGGACCAGTCCCACGTGTGCCATGCCTCCCGCCACCGCCATCATGTTCTGTTCCGCAATCCCAAATTGATAGAAGCGATCCGGATGCTGGTCGCGGAAATGGTGGACCCCGGTTCCGCCCGCAATGTCTGCGTCGAGCACGACGACCTGCGGGTAGCGATCGGCGATTTCTGCCAGCTTGCGACCGAAGGCTTCGCGCAGGGAATCGCCACTGCTCCCGATCAGCGCGGGACCGCTTGCGCTAGGCGCTGCAGCCATCGATCCATTGCTCCATTTCCGATTCCGGAGTTTGCAGGTCCTCGAGGGCGCGCCGCATTTCTTCTTCGCGGATCTTCACGCTGCCGTGCCAAGGAGGCTCGCCTTCCATGAAGGAAACGCCCTTGCCCTTGACCGTGTGGGCGATCACGACTGACGGGCGTTCGGGAGTGTTGCGCGCCTGGTCGAAGGCGTCCGCCATGGCGTCGAAATCGTGCCCATCGATCTCGCGCACGTGCCAGCCGAAGGCCGCCCATTTTTCCGCCAGCGGTTCGAGACCCATGATGTTCGCGTTGCTGTTGTCGCTTTGAAGTTTGTTGTAGTCCACGATTGCGCACAGGCGGCCCAGCTTGTGGTGGGCGGAGAACATGGCCGCCTCCCAGACTTCGCCTTCCTGCAACTCGCCATCGCCGAGTAGCGCATAGACGCGGGCGGATTCGCCGCGATGGCGGAAGCCCAATGCCATCCCGACCGCCACCGAAAAGCCCTGTCCGAGGGACCCGGTACTCGTCTCGACCCACGGCGTATCGAGCACGTGGGGATGTCCTTGGAGGGGACTGCCGAGTTTCCGGAGGCTGCGCAGCGAGGCGTGGGAAATGAGTCCGAGTTCCGCGGCGGTCGCGTACAGGGCCGGGCAGGCGTGGCCTTTCGACAACACGAATCGGTGGTGTTCGCCCGGCGCGCGGTCTTCCAGGAGTTCGACCTGGGAGAGAAAGGCCAACAGGTCGGCTGCCGATAGCGAGCCGCCGGGATGTCCGGAGCCGGCGGCGTAGATGGCCGCAAGGGTGCCGCGTCGGATGCGTGCGGCGGTCGCTTTTAGAGACACGATTCCCCCTCATGGCACGCCTCGTTTCACGCGGACGTTTCAGATTGAAACCCCCCGCGCGCGAGTCGAGTCGAGCGTTCGCCAGGCGTCGCGTCGGCGCTGGCGGGAAGAATCAGTGCAAGGCATGTGCCGCAACGGGCGTAAAGCCCGTGCGCGATTGGGTCGATCATCTACTTAGAATCAATGGGAAATCCGAAAGCGCTCGCGGGAGAGGTTGGATGAAGGGGATCGTCTTGGCGGCGGGGCGCGGCAGTCGCATGGGCGGGCATTGTGAAGAGCTGCCCAAGTGTCTGTTGGAAGTCGACGGGCGGCCGTTGATCCAGTGGCAACTCGACGCCATGGAAGCGGCGGAGATCGAAGAGGTCGCGATCGTCACCGGGTTTCGCGCGGATCTACTCGACGACTTTGGAACCCACGGCTTCGAAAACCAACGTTGGGCCGAGACCCACAGCGTGATGTCGCTGGCCTGTGCGGCGGATTGGCTCGAACGCTCGGTTTGTATCGTGAGCTATGGGGACGTCTTCTATGAACCCCACGCCGTGCGGGCCCTTGCGGAGAGCGACGCAGAGATCGCTCTGGCGTTCGATCCCGCTTGGCGCAGTTTGTGGGAGAAGCGCTTTGCGGATCCCCTCGACGATGCCGAATCCTTTCGCGTCGACAGCGACGGGAATCTGATCGAGATCGGTCGACGCCCGCATTGCGCCGACGAGATCCAGGGCCAACCCATGGGCCTGTTGCGGACCACACCAACGGGGTGGTGTGCCATCGAGCACATCCTCGAACGACTCCCGGGCGAAGAGCGCGACCGAATGGCCCTGACGTCTTTGCTTGGGCGCTTGATCGAAGCCGGTGTGCGGATCGACGCGGTGCCCTACCGCGGGCGTTGGGGGGAGATCGATCAACCTTCGGACCTGATCCTCTACCGGGGCGCGGCGACGGGGGCCGCGGCCAACTAGCGGGCGAGGAGAAGCGCGCGGCATCGGGCGACCCGCATGGGTCACTCTTTCAGTTGCCGTAGCCAAAGGGCCTCGGTTCTCGTGGCCGGAGTCAAGGCCATGCGCGGGGGGGCCGATTCACTCTGCGCACCGTAGGTTTTTTACAATCGAGGATTGCGGCTCATGGAAACGCGCTGGGATTACACCGAGCTGGCGGCTTTCTACGACAAACGGCCGGGGTACGCGGCTGAAGCGGTCGAACGATTGCTCGCGGCGACGCAGACGACACCGGATCAGGACATCGTCGATGTCGGTGCCGGAACCGGCAAGCTCGCCATCCCCTTGGCGCACCTGGGCTATCAGGTGGTCGCGGTCGAACCCAACGACGCCATGCGGCGATTCGGGACGTTGAACAGCCAGCGTTTGAACGTGCGTTGGGTCGAGGGAACCGGCGAGGCCACGACCCTCGAAGATGCCAGTGCGCATCTGGTGACCTTCGGTTCGTCTTTCAACGTGACGGATCGCCATCAGGCGCTGAAGGAGGCAGCCCGCGTGCTCGCGCCGGGCGGTCACTTCGCGTGCATGTGGAATCACATCGATCTCGAAGACGCGCTGCAGAAAGACGTCGAACAGATCATCCGGGATGCGATCCCGAACTACGATTTCGGTGCGCGGCGCGAAGATCCCGCCGCGGTGATCGATCGCTCGGAGCTCTTCGAACCCGCGAAACAGATCGAAACGCGTTTCGATGTGGAGGTTTCGAGCGAAGACTACGTCGATACCTGGCGCGCCCATGCGTCGCTGGCGCGGCAGGCGGGGAACGAAGCGCATTTCATGCAGATCATTCACGCCATCGAGGCGCGTTTGGCCCCCGCTCTTTCGCTTCGGGTGCCGTACCTCACGTGCATCTGGTACGCGAGAAAACCCCGCTAGCCCGAAGGGCCAGGCGTTCTCTAAGTCTCCATCTCGAAACGAATCGTTGCTTCGGCGCGCGCCATGGCTTCCTCGCAGCGCGCCCAATTCTGACCGACCGTGAATACGTAACCTGCGACCTGGCTCGAATCGTCGTATCCCGCGATCCGTGTGCCGGGTGCGACGTAGAGGTGGACGCTCTCGACGCCCTCGATCCGTTGGGCTTCGTCGACACCCGCGATGCGTTCGATCTGCCCGGGCTTGGGAAACAGGGCGCGTCCGAGACAGCATTGGGTGGCTGCCAGTTCGAGTAGGGCCGGTGGGATCGGTCGTCCCGCGATGGCGTGCAGGGCCGGGGAGAGCGGGTCGAATCCGGAACCCGGCAGCGCGTAGAGCGAGCAGCGCGGGCCGTGGAGTCGCGGTGCAACCTCGAGCAAGCGGAAGCCCTGCTCGGTGCGAACCGCATCGGCCTTCACGGGACCCCAATGGATCCCCAATGCGCGCACGCCGCGTTCGAGCAGCGCGTAGAGTTCCGCTTGCTCGGCGGCGGACAATTCCGTCGGCGCGCGCACTTCGCATTCCACGGGCCGGTCTTCGAGAAAGCGTCGATCGATGATTCCCAACGGGTGGAAACGACCGTGTTCGTCGATCAAGCCGTTGGCATCGTGCATGCTCCCTGTGAGCCGCTCTTCGATCAACAGCGGTGCATGGGGGGCGTGCGGGCTGTGTCCAAGGGCGGCCGTGTAGGGGGCGAGCTGCGCGAGTTCCCGAACGCGTCCTGCACCCTTGCCCCCGAAGCCCACCGCCGGTTTGACGAACACGTCCTCGCCGAGGGCCCGGAACCAGTTTTCCGCGTCTTCCGCATCGCGCACGCCGGCGCCGCGCGGAGTTTCGATTCCCGCCGACAGCCACGATTGCTTGCAGAGAATCTTGTTCTGGCACGCGACCGCCGCGGCCGGAGGGACCCCGGGCCATTGCAGCGCGTTGGCGACGACCGCAACCGGGGTCACGAGTTCCGTCAGAGTGAAGATACCGTCGATGGGTGCCTGGGCGCGCTCCTGCATCCCGAAGGCCACGAGGGTCTCGACGTCGCGCCCGTCGATTTCGACCTGGCGTTCCGCGGCCCGCGCTGCCGGCGCTGCGGGGTTTCGATCGCTGACGACGATTCGGAAGTCCTGGGCCCGCGCGCGTTCGACCGCGCGAACCTGTTGTACACCGCCGCCGATCATCCATAGGGTCGCACGCTTCACAGCGATGACCGAACCTGGAAACAGGCGGCGCCGCCGACGGCGTTCGCGCGCGCCCAGGCCGACTCCGCATCGTCGCCGCGCGCCATGGCGATGCCCACGATGTCGGCCACGCTCGCCGGGGGACGTACCGGGTCACCGTGCTTGCGTTCCCACTCGAGCTGCAGGTCGCCGCGCGGAAGGTCCGAGGGGGCGCCGAGTACGAGTTCTCCCTCGTTCTCCGCGTACAGGAAACGCAATGCGACGGCGGCCTCGCGTGCGGTGAGCGCGGGTTTCTCGATGGGAAGCCCCAAGCTGGCCGCCAGCCCGAGTCCGTACACATCGACGCCGTCGAACACGAGGAGGCGTTCGATTTTCGCATCGAGCAGCGGACCGCCGTCGATCAGTACGGGCCCGGCTGCGGTCATCCGCACGTCGAAGCTGAAAAACGAATTCTCGATTCCGAGCGCACCCGCGGCTTCGAACGCCAGCGCCTCTAGGGCGGGATCTTCGCGCCGCTCGATCGTGTATCCCGCACACAATCCGTATCCCGGGTTCCCCGCCCCCGACTCGGGACGCTTGGTCGCAATGCTGAGCAGGGTTCCCGCGCCGGCACTCACCAACCCATCGAGGCTCAACTCCGGGCCCGGTAGATGGGGTTCGATCAGCGCATTCCCGTCCGCATCCAGGGCCCGAGCGAGGCGGGTGACACGATCCGGGTCGTCCCGATGGGTGCGTGCAACTCCGCGCGAGCCCGCGCCACCGCTACAGGGTTTCAAGACGGCGTCGGCGTATTGCGCGAGGAAGCGGTCGAGTTCGCAGGCCGTGCGGATGATTTCGCCCTGCGCGGCGGGAAGTCCCGCGCCGCGCAGGCGTCGCGAGAAATCGAACTTGTTGTGAATTCCCGCAAGGCTCGCGGCGTTGGTTCCCCGCCAATCGAAGCGCTCGCGTAGCTGGGCGGCGGTGCGTTGGGCGGCGGGGAATTCCGTGTAGGCGAGGCACGCGGCCAGCGGGATCTCGGGCAGGACCGTCGCGCAATGGCGCGCGATCTCCTCGCTGCAATCGAGCCCCACTGGATAGAAGCGGTCCGCATAGGCGCGGCCCGGTGCTTTCGGGTCGCGATCGAAGGCGACCGTGGGAATGCGCGCCGCTTTGGCGCTTCGCAGAAACGGAAGCTGCGAACGACCGGCGCCGAGGACGCACAAACCGACGCGCGGGGTGGGGCGCGTTTTCCGGCGCGTCATGGGGCCTTGCGCGCGATCAAGTAGACCTCGCGCCCGAGCCCCAGTTCCGCGAGCTTGCGGTACAGGGCCTGTTTGAGCGGAGTCCGCCCGGCGGCCGTCAGATGGGTTTCGAAGGCTTTGCGTTTGGCGTGACAGCTGCGCCCCAGGGCATCGTTGCCCACGTAGTTGTCCCCCATCAGGAGAAACAGCTCCATGGGAAACGTCGATTCGCGTTGTACGACGTCGAACCCCGTGCGCTCGACCAGACGGGTCAGCGATTCGAAGTTGAAATAGTTGATGTGGTGCGGCGGCGCGGCCCACCAGGGGGAGTAGTCGCAGCCTTCGCGCAGCGCGAGTTGCAGCGGGTTGTAGTCGTTGGGAACCAGTACGCACAACAGGCCCTGGGGCGCGAGCAGCGTCCAAGCGAGTTCGAGCATCTGTGCCGGGTCGGGAATGTGTTCCAGGACTTCCGACATGTGGACGACATCGAAGCAGCCCAGGTTGGCCGCGGTATCCGGCGTGAGAAAGTCGCCCACGATGTCGAGACCGAGGCTCCGCGCGTGTTCGGCGGCCTGGCGTGAGGGTTCGACACCGAGCGTCTGCCATCCACGGTCGAGCCCATGTTTGAGGAAGAAACCCGGCCCCGAGCCGACGTCGAGAATTCGGCGACCGGAATCCGGGTGATGTTCGTCGAAGGCCGCATAGCGCTCGGCGTAGACCGTGTTCCACCAAGCGAGATCTTCGCGGTGCCGCTCGAGGTAGAGCGGCTTCTCGCGCGTGTAATAGTCGTGGCTGTACATGCTTTCGAGTTGGGTCGCGGTGGGGAGCGGCAAGACGTGGACGAACCCGCAGGGCTCGCACGCGACGACGTCGAAATCGTTGATGCGATCGATGCATTGGCCCCGACAGGCCTTGGGTTGTGTCTCTTCCGCCACTGGCTACTCCCCGATCCCGGTCGCGCTGCGGGCAATGCGGACCTTCCGGGCGCAGTCCCGGCAATCCTCTTTTCGACGACTCTCTGCCGGTGCCTGAACGGTTTCTGCGCAGGCCCGATAGTGGGGTTTTGGCATCGGCGGGGTCCGCAGGGTCGACGCTGGATCGGGTGCGGCGGGGGGCTTCTCCTGCGCCTCTCGGGTTGCGTGGTACATTGCCCGGCCGGGGGGGATGCATGCGTTTGTGGAGTTGCGCCCTGGGCGCGACGGCGTTGTTGTTGCTGGGCGCCAACCCGGCCCCGACGGATCGCTTCGACACGGTCGTGCTCGATGCCGGACACGGCGGCGAGGATTACGGCGCCCGGGGCGGCGCGGGGCTGCTCGAAAAAGACCTGGTGCTCGACATCACGCGCGCCTTGGCGAAGCGCTTGCGGGCCGAAGGGGTCGAGGTGGTCCTCACACGGGCCGACGACACCTATGTCTCCCTCGAAAAGCGCACGGAAATCGCCAACCGGGCCGGCGGTGATCTGTTCGTTTCCATCCACGCCAACGCCTCGCGCGCGCGGGAAGCGCGCGGCATCGAGACCTATTTTCTTTCGTTGGAAGCCAGTGACGATTCTGCGCGCCAGCTCGCGCAGCGGGAGAATCTCGCGTTCCGCGCCGTGGACCACGACGCGCGCGGCAGCGCCGACCCCCTGCTCGATGTGTTGGGAGACTTGATCGCCACGGAACACATGGTGGAAAGCGATGAATTTGCGCGCCTGGCGGAAAGCGCGCTTTCGGATCCGAAGGGGGTTCGCTCGCGCGGCGTGAAGCAAGCCCCCTTTGTGGTGTTGATGGGGGTACAGATGCCGGCCTCCCTGGTGGAAATCGGATTCATTACGAACTCGCGAGAGGAGAAGACGCTGAGTAGTAAGCAGAGGCGCGAAGAAATCACCAACGCACTCGCCCGGGCGATTCTGAAATTCGCAAGGCGCTATGACGCGCGGCGGGGTGTGGATCCCAAACACAGTGTCGCCGCGGGAGGAGGCGGTTGATGCGCCGCGATGGACGATCCGCCGACGCGTTGCGCGATGTGCGGTTTACACTCGACTTCACCGACAATCCCCTGGCCTCGGTGCTGTGCGAAATGGGGCGAACGCGGGTCCTGTGCACGGTTCAATGCGAAGCCGAGGTGCCGCGCTTCCTGAAAGGCTCCGGCCGCGGATGGATCACCGCCGAGTACTCGATGCTTCCCGGAGCAACGGATACACGCTCCCAGCGCGAAGCGAGCCGTGGGCGCCAGTCCGGGCGCACCCAGGAAATTCAACGCCTGATCGGTCGAAGTCTGCGCGGCGTCGCGGACCTCGACGCTCTGGGCGAGCGAACCCTGTGGGTGGATTGCGACGTGCTGCAAGCGGACGGGGGGACGCGAACCGCGTCCATCACCGGAGCGTATCTCGGGGTCGAACTGGGGTTGCGCCGTTTGATGGCCCGCGGCGACCTGGAACGGCTTCCCCTGCGCGATTCCGTGGCGGCGATTTCGGTGGGAATCGTCGACGGAAAGGCGGTGCTCGATCTCCCCTACGAGGAAGATTCGCGCGCCGAAGTGGACATGAACGTCGTGGCCACCGGGGCGGGGCGTTTCGTGGAAGTCCAGGGAACGGCCGAGCAGGGGACGTTTTCCCCAGACGATCTGCAACAGATGCTCGCGCTTGCGACGGACGGCATCGCGGATTTGTCGCGCGCCCAGAAAAAAGCCATGGCGGAAGCGAAGATCGCGTGAGCCTCCGCCTGTTGTTGGCCAGTGGGAACGCGGGGAAGTTGCGCGAGTTTCGCGCGATCCTGGGTGCACTTGGCGCCCTGGTCGAGTCCGCTGGGTCGGTCGAATACCCCGAAGAGGGCGACGACTACGAAGCCAACGCGCGCGCCAAGGCCCTGGCCGCGGCGCAGCAATGCGGGGTTCCCGCGCTCGCGGACGATTCGGGGATCGAGGTGATGGCGTTGGGGTGGGCGCCCGGGCCGCGCTCCGCCCGCTACGGGGGGCCGGGGCTCGACGACCGCGGCCGCCTGGTTCGGTTGCTCGCACAGATCGAACAGCTCGACGATGCGGAACGCGTCGCGCGATTCGTGTGCGTGGCGGCCCTCGCGCTTCCCGACGGTACGGTGGCGACCGCCCGGGGCGTCTGTCCCGGGATCTTGCGCCGCGAAGTCGTCGGCGCCGGCGGCTTCGGTTACGACCCGATCTTTCAGCCCGACGGCTTCGAGTGCACGATGGCGGAACTCGATGCGGAAGAAAAGAATCGGATTTCGCACCGGGGGCAAGCGTTGCGCGAGTTGTGGCTAGCCGTCGACGACCTGATCGGGTCCGGTTCCTGAAAACCCACGGGCCACCTTCTAGCGGCGACCCTTTGCGCTCCGCGCGATTGCGGAGACGCCGAATATCCCGGCTGCGGAGAGTACGATCAGCGGGCCCGGCGGCGCGGAGAGGGCGAGCGATTCCGAAAGCGCGTGAGAGAGAAAGAGACCGAGGACCGTACATACGGCGGCGACCCCCACCGCCACGCACATCATGCCTTGCAGGGTCTGGGTCCAATGGCGCGCGACCGCCGCGGGAATCGTGAGCAGGGCGATGGCGAGAATCGCACCGACGACGCGAATCAACGTCACGATGGCGAGGGCGCACAAGCCCAGCAGCGCGTACAGCATGCGGTCGACGGGGACTCCCGCCACCTCGGCAAATTCTTCATCGAATGAAACCGCCTGGAATTCCTTGAAGAGGAGCCAGACGGCGAGCACGATCAGTACATCGAGCGCCGCGACCAGATAGACGTAGCTCCAGGGTACGAAGAGCAGGCTTCCGAACAGGTAACTCATGAGATCCGGGGCGTAGCCCGGTGTGAAGGCGACGAACAGGATGCCGATCGCCATTCCCACCGCCCAGACCATGGAGATCACGGTGTCGAGTCCGGATTGGAGTCGACGGTACGCCACGCCGATGGCGATGCTGGCGAGGATTCCGAAACCCGTGGCGCCCAACATCGGCGAGAAGCCGGCCCAATAACCGAGACCGACGCCGCCAAACGCCGCGTGGGCCAGTCCCCCGGAAACGGAACTCATGCGTTTGGCGACGATCAGCGCCCCGATGACCCCGCAGGCGATGCTCGCGAGGAGCCCGGCGATCAATACCCGTTGAAAGAACGGAAAGCTGAGCGCTTCGATCACGACTCGTCTCCGTGGGGGCCCAGCACCCGATGGGGTTGACCGTGGGCGAGCAGCTCCACCGGGCAACCGTACGTGGCTTCGAGAATCTCGGACGTGAGCTCCTTCGTGGGATGGCAATGCAGCGTGCGGTTCAAGCAGGCGACGTTGCGCACGGACTGCGAAATGGCGCCAATGTCGTGCGTCACCAGCACTACGGTCATCTCCTGGGAGAGCTCCTTGAGAAGCTCGAACACGCTGACTCCAATCCGCTCGTCGAGACTTGCGGTGGGTTCATCGAGCAACAGAACCTTGGGTTCGAGGGTGAGGGCGCGCGCGATCAGCACCCGTTGCAGTTGGCCGCCGGAAAGCGAACCGATGGGACGAAGGGCCAGGTCCGCGATCTCCAGACGCTCGAGTTCGCGTTGGGCGATCTTGTGGTCCGCGTCGCCCAGGGGACGGAACAGGGGCCTTGCGGCGAGACGTCCCATGCGAACCACATCGATCACGCGGATCGGAAAGTCGAGGTCGAAGCGAGCGTGTTGGGGAACGTAACCGAGAGTGCCCCGGGACTTTTCCGGGCGGCGACCCTGGACGAGCACGCGACCGCGATCGGGACGCAAGAGCCCCAGGATGACCTTCAGGAGCGTCGTCTTGCCGCAACCGTTGGGTCCGAGAATGGCGAGATAGTCATTGGCCTCCACACGCAGATTGACGTCTTCGAGCACCGGCGTGTCGCGAAACGCCAGGGATACGCCGTCGAGTTCGATGGCGGGTACGCTCATGGACGGGCGGCGCCGGCGATTTTCCGGGCGGCGCTTCGCAGGTTGTCGTGCCACGCGTAGGCGAGGGGATCGAGCACTTCGACCTGCGCCCCGATTTCCTCGGCGATCACCTGGGCGCTCGCGCGGGCGAATTGGGGCTGAGCGAACAGCGTCGCAATGCCGGCGGCCCGCGCTTCGCGAATCCGTTGGGCGAGCCCGCGCGCGTCGGGTTCCTTGCCGTGCTCTTCGATCGCGACCTGGCGCAACCCGTATTCGCGGGCGAAGTGCCCCCACGCCGGATGGAAGACCATGAATTGCTGGCCCTGTTTGTCCGCCAGGAGCGCGCGCACCGCGTTCCCGGTCGCCTCGATTTCCACCTGAATTTTAACCGCATTGGCGTCGATTTCGGCGGCGTGCTCGGGGAGCCGTTCGCGAAGTGCACGCTGCATGTTGGCGACCAGGATACCCGCATAGCGCGGAACTACCCACAGGTGGGGATCGTCGTCGTGAACGTCGACGCCCGCAAAGCCGTCGATCCAGAACGCGGGACCGCTACCGGCCAGCTCGGGGTTCGCGAGAATGGCATCGAGCCAGGCGGCCTCGAAGGGAAAATGCGGATGGCCGACTTTCACGTACAGGATCGCGCGTGAAAGGGATTGCAGCTGCCGCAGGGTGGGTTCGTGAGTCGTCGGATTCGCGCCGTTCGGAACCATGGCCATCACCTGGGCGGCGTCGCCCAGGAGTTGCGCGGCAAAGAAAGCCTGCGGGGCGACGGAAACCGCAACGATGGGTTTCTCGGGCGCGGATGGGTTGGGTCCGCAGGCCAGGAGCAGAAGTCCCAGGCTCAGCCCGGTCGTGCGCAGATTCACTGAACCACTCGCAGATTGACGGATCCGTCCCTGCCGGGTTCGACCACGTAGGTCTCGAGACTGGGGAGGAGTCGCTCGAGGGATTCGAGATAGAGCCGATGTTCGGTAATCCGCGGCGCGCGCTCGAACTCCTGGGCCAGGGCGGTGAAGCGCTCGGCATGGCCGCGCGCGAGTTCCGTTCTCCGATGGGCCTGCGCCTGGGCGTCGCTTCGCAAGCGTTGGGCGGCACCCTCGGCTTCGGCGACCACCTGGGCGCGATAGGCGCGCGCTTCGTGCATTACGCGTTCTCGATCGGCGCGGGCATTCTGAACCTCTTGGAAAGCCGCGCGCACCTTGCCCTGTCGCGGTGGAGCCAGCTCCTGGACATTGACCGATTGAATCTCGATGCCCGCATGGGCGGCGTCGAGGATCGACTGTACGCCTTGGTGTACGGATTCGCGAAGGTGCTGTTTCCGGGTGGTGAGGACCGCATCGACGCCCTCTGTCAATAGCGATCGGCTGAGCACGCGTTCTCCGGCGCGTCGAATCAACTCCAAGGGGGCTTCGTGGGCGAGCTCGAAATCCGCGAGGCTGCGGATGCGGTACTGAATGTCGAAACGCACCTGCACGATGTTGGTGTCTTGGGTCAACCACAAGTCGGAGACGAAGGATTTGTCCGGACGGTCCTGGAGCCGGTAGCCTATGGGCATGACGAAGTTCGTCGCGGTCTTGGCGACGGAGACGCGGCCTACGGGCCAGGGCGGGTTCCAGTGGATTCCCGGCAAGATGTCGCGCGCCGTCGCACGCCCAAAGCGATACGCCACTGCACTTTCGTCGGGCTCGACACTGAATAGACCCAACCCGGCGTAGATTCCGGCGAGGATCAAACCGCCGGTCCGGCGCAGTCCGCGTTGCCATTGCGAAAGGTTCATTCAGCGCTCCGGCCACGGGCGGTCCCCGGCCGTTGCAGCAGGAGTTCGAGGAAGGGCGAGTCGGCGGGAAGCACGAGTGTGGTGTTCCCACTCAGTACTTTCTCGTAACTCTCGAGCGTGCGGCTGAATTCGTAGAAATCTTCGTGGCCGCGATAGGCCTCGGCGTAGGTGCGCGCCGCGGCGGCTTCGCCTTCTCCCTTCAAACGCGAAGCTTCCGCTTCGGCGTTGGCGACGATCTCGTCGCGTTGGCGATCCGCTTCCGCGCGAATCTTCTGGGCTTCGGCCTCGCCTTCGGAACGAAACCCACGGGCGATTCGCTCGCGTTCCGCCCGCATGCGGGCGAATACGCTCTGCAGATTCTGATTGGGGAAGTTGAGACGCGTGATGCCAAAGCTCGCGATTTCGATGCCGTAGTCTTCTCCCGCAACCCGGTTGCAGGCCGCGTGGACCCGGGCCTCGAGTTCGGGGAGGCCTTGCCCCTCTTCCGAAGCGGGCACGAGATTCGTAAACGGCAGGTCCCCGAGCGAACTCCCGAGCTCGGATTGGACCAACGACGTCAGGCGCGCTTCGGCAAATTCCCGATTGCGAAGGGCGGTCAGGTAGCGAACCGGGTCGGCGATGCGCCAGGACAGGTAGCTGGCGACCAGAACGTTTTTCTTGTCGGCGGTCAACAACTCCGTTTCGTTGGTTTCCGTGAAGAGTGTGCGTTTGTCGATACGCGTAACGCGTTGCAGCGGGGCGGGCAGTTTCAGGTAGAGTCCCGCGTCTCGAATCACACGGACCGGCTTGCCGAATTGTGTGATCACCGCGTATTCGGTTTCGCTCACGACCGTACTCGCGCTCCAGGCGGCGAACAGGAATGCCGCGATTCCCAGTCCGATGACGCTGCTTCTCATTCTTCTCTCCCTGGCTGCAAGAGGGGCGGGACCGGTGTCCTGGGTTGGGTCGAATCGAGTTCCCCCGAACGCGACGCGCCGATCCAAAGGTCGATTTCGGGATGGGCTCCACCGGCGGCGTTGATGTACTTGCGCGGCTTCGCGAGGGAACGGTCGAGGGTTTCGAAATGGAGTCGTCGTTCGGTGAGGTGTGGGTGTTGGCGATGAACCGCTGCAAGCCTGGCGAAGGCCGCCGTGTTGCTTTCGGCCAAGACGCGCGAACGCAGCGCAAGGGCACGGGCGCCGTTCGTGATCGACGCGGATTCTCCGACCGCCTGGGCACGCGATACCGCGGCATCGCCGCCCGCCTGGTGGATGGCACGCTCGCGGTCTTCGAGGGCGCTGGCGACGTCGCGAAAGGCATCGTGCACCGTGGCGGGAGCGTGAACGTCGAGGATTCGGACGTCGACGACCTCGATTCCCAGGTCGAGCTCTGTCACGCGCGCCTGTAGCGCGCTGCGATAGTCGGCTTCCGTCGATCGGCGGTCGCGCGTGTAGAGCGTTTCGATACTGCGCCGGCGGGTCGCGGCGACGAGTTCGCGCCGCGCCAGACTCGCGATCAAGGCGTCGCTGCGCTCGACCCCCAGGGCGAAACGAGCGGCATCCACGACGCGGTAATTCACGACCGAGCGGATGTCGACGATGTTCTCGTCGGCGGTCAGATAGAAGGCCTGGTCGGCAACCGACAGACGCTCTCCGCGCGGCGTTTCCCGGAAGCCGACCGGGACCTGGCGGATTCGATCCGTATCGACCGCAATGCCTCGGGACAGGGGGGCGGGGAGGTGAAGGTGAAAACCCGGCTCGAGTTCGGTGGCGACGGCGCGACCGAAGCGCAGCACGATGCCGCGTTGCCCGGGCTCGACGATCAGTACGGCGGTCGGAAGCCACAGCAGCACCAGAAGGGCAATGGCAGCACCCAATACCGGTGGCCGCAACAGGTCCTTCGCGCGCAGATTGCGCAGGGTGTGGCCGACGCGGCGCAGTTGATCGCCCAGGTCCTTGCGCCCGTCGCGAAAGCGCGTGCGGTGGAAACTCAAAACCAGCAAGGCGACGAAGGCGAGCGCCGATGTGAGTTTGATCAACACCCAGACACCCGAATCCGCGCTCGCGGTACCGCTCAAGTAGGCCACGCGAATCGAATCTGCGGCGAAGGCGTCGAGCAGCAGTCCCGCCGCGAGACTGACGCCGATGATGGAGGTCAAATAGATGCGCAATCGCCAGGGACCCAACAACTGGCCCACGACCGCGATGGTGGCCGCGTTGGTGGCCGGCCCGACGAGTAGGAAGACCAGGGCCGCGCCGGGCGAAAGCCCCTTGGCGATCAGCGCAGCGGCCACGGGCGTCGAAGCGCTCGCGCACAAGTACAGGGGGACACCCGCCACCACCATGGCGAGCATGGGGAGGATTCCACCGTCCCAACCGAGCACACCGGAGAAGAAATCGTCGGGCAACAGGGCGGAAAGAACGCCGGTGAGTACGACGCCCACGATGAGCCAGAAGGCGATTTCGTCGAGCAGCGTCGAAAAGCCATAGCGCAAGACGGAGTCCGCTCGCGCCCGCCAACTCGGGTCTTGCGTCGCGTCGTCGCACGCGTCCTCCGCGGAATGATCGTGGTTCGGAGGCGCTTCCAAAGTGTCGGGTGGGTCTTCTCCTTCTTCTCCGGGCCAGAAGATCGACGCCATACCGGCGGCGATGGCGGTCACGATGGCGACGATGGGGCGCACTACCGCCATGATGGGACCGAGGAGTCCGTAGGTAATGGCGATCGAGTCGACGCCGGTTTCGGGTGTCGAAACCAGGAAGGACATCAGCGAGGAGCGGCTCGCCCCCTTCTTGCGGAGCGCGGCGGCGGCGGGCAACACGCCGCAGGAGCACAGCGGGATGGGGGCGCCGAACAGCGCCGCGAGAATGACCGAGCGCGGGTTGTCCTGTCCCAGGTGTCGGGCGATCACCTGAGTGGGCATGAACGCATGCAGGAGGCCCGCGACAAAGAAGCCGATCAGGATGTAGAACGAGCCCTCGTAGAGGACACGCGCGGTTTCCGTCACCGCTGCTGTTAGGAAATCGACCATGGTATGGGGGTCGTCCCTCCACGAGAGCGCAAGAGAATAGGTGGGGGGAGGAACTTGCGCAGCGGGCACAGGGCGCCCGCGTTAGAGTGATCGGATGCTCTGCTGTCGCGCCTTGAGTTGTTCCCTTCGCTGGGTTTCCGCTGTTTTGCTCGCAGGCTTCAGCCTCGGATGCAGTTCTCCCGCTGTGCCGACCCTTCCGGCGCAACTCAGCGCCACCCTTCAACAACGCGCCGAGCGAGCGCGCGGTCTCCGCTTCCAGCGGCCGGTCGAGGTGCGTTTGCTCAGCGCCGCCCAGGTTCCCGCGCTGCTCGGACAGCAACTCGCATGGGTGTATCCGCCCCCGCGCCTGCGCGGCTTGGAACACCTCACCCAGACCATTGGCTATCTGCCCTCCGGTGTGGACCTGGGTCAGGAAATTCTTTCCTTCGAGGTCGAAGCCGTCGTGGGCTTCTACGCCCCGTTGACCCAGCGCATGTACGTGGTGACCGACGCCGATGCGGAAGGGAACCCGATCTCCGATGGAAACGTATCCGAAGAAGTGACGCTGCATGAACTGGTCCACGCGCTGCAGGGACAACATTCCCCGCTCTTGGATGTCGCGATCGGGATGGAGGAGAACTTCGACGTGGGTTTTGCGTTGGGGGCGCTGCTCGAGGGCGACGCGCTTTGGACCCGCTTCTACGACGTCGAACTCGAGACCGGAATCCCCGTGGCCGAGTCGGCGCGCAACGCGCGTTTTCCCGGCCCGGAGACCGGGGCCGCTCTCTATCCCGATACGGCGCGAGCGGTTCGCGACCCGTTCTTGTTGCAGTACTCGGCCGGCTACCGGCTTGCGGAACAGATTGCCAACCGCGGTGGACCCGCAGCCCTGAGTAGCGCGTTGCTGGACCCGCCGCTGTCGAGCCGACAGGTCTTGCACCCGGAGTTCTACCTCGATCCGCGGCGGCGCCGCCCGCCCGCGTTTCTCTCCCTGCCGCGCTCGGACGAATTGCTTTCGGGGTGTCGCGAAATTGCACGCAATACCCTGGGCGAGGTTGGACTTCGGGTCTGGTTCGCCGAGCGGAAAATCGCGGACTCGGCCGAACGCCAACGGGCCGCGTCCGGTTGGGCGGGGGACCGCGTGGTTTCGTTCGCCTGTTCCGACGGCGCGGCCTTCTTTTGGCTCGTGCGCTTCGACACGGCGGAAGATGCGGACGAGTTCGCCGACCTGGCGTCGCGCGCGATCGCCAACCTGGCGCGGGACGCGAATCTGCGCGCTCCGGCCAGTGTGTGGGCGGAGCGTAGGGACGTCGTGCTCGCCGCGGGGCTCGCACCGCGCGACCAGGCACGTCTGCTCGACGGCGCGAAGGCTACCGTCTATCCCGATTTGGAGGCGTACTTGCGCCAGAATCCAGAGGTGATCGAGCGCGCTCACGCGATGCGCGCCCGGGCACTCGGAACGGTTCCGGGCCCCTAGGCCGCGCGCTCAGGCGCTGTGTAGGAAGGCGTCGAGTCTGCGTCGCGCGCGAAACGCCCGGCTCTTTGCAGCAGCGGGATGGATTCCAAGTTCACGACCGACCTGGGAATAGCTGCGCTCCTGCAGTGTCGATTTCTGTAGCACTTCGCGCTCTTCGGGGCGCAGGGCAGCCAACCCGCGCCGCAGCTGGTCGAGCGATTGGCGGCGCGAAACGATTTCATCGGGCCACGGTGCGCGATCGACCAGGAGGTTTTCCTTCTCGTCGAGGCGTTCGAATCCGTTCGCGCCGCGCCGCTTCTCGGTGCGCAGCCACATCAAGGCCTCGTTGGTGACGATGCGGTGGATCCAAGTCGACGGTCGTGCGTTGCCTTGAAATTGGTCTCCGTGACGCACCACTTTGAGAAACGCATTTTGCACCACGTCGCGCGCGGAATCGGGGTCGCGGGTAAAGCGCAGCGCGACCGCGGTGAGGCGCGGTTGCAGCTGCTGCAGGAGTTCTCCCAAACGCCTGGAGTCCGACGTCGGAATCGTGTCCGGCGGATCGGGTTGGTGATCCTTGCGGGATCGAAGGGGAATCTCGACCGTTCGTCGCTCCGCGCCACTGGCTCCGCTTGCCGCTCGCATGGGGACTCCTTTGGAGTTGTACTGCATTGAGATACGATGCCCGGCGCGCAACGGTTACGCGGCCGAGCGGGGCGCAATCGGGCGGCAGCTCCCGAGACGCCGTTCCGCGTGTAACCAATCTGGGGACCCCGACGTATGGAGAGCGACGGAGAAGGGCCTTCGAACGACCCGGTGGGGCTCCCCGAGCGCTATCGCGATCTCGAAGCCCGTTGGCAGGCTTGGATGGCCGCCGCCCAGAAGGGCGATACGGCGGCCTACGAGCGGCTGCTCAGCGATTTGTTGCCGATGTTGCGGATCTTCGTGCGGGCCCGTCTTCGAAACGACTCGGGGGTGGAGGACGTCGTGCAGAACGTCCTGCTATCGGTTCATCGGGCTCGGCACACCTACCGTCCGGAACGTCCCTTTGGGCCCTGGGTGCGGACCATCGCGCGCAACGCGACCCTGGACCTACTGCGCGCTCAAACGCGGCGGGCGAAGCGCGAGATCCATGCGCCGGAAGCGGACATCGAGGATCCCAAGGCTGCGCGTTCTTTCGAAAGCGATGCGATTCCGGTCTGGTTGGAGAAAGCGCTGAGTGATCTCCCGGCATCTCAAAGAGAGGCGGTCGAACTCCTCCACCTGCACGAACTTTCGGTCAGTGAGGCGGCCGAACGCGCGGGCACTACACCCGGGGCGCTCAAAGTGAGGGCGCATCGCGGCTATCGAGCGCTCCGTAAACGACTTGGCAGCGCCGAGGAACAGGGAATCGAGTGAGCGAAGACAACACAAAAACGCTCATTGACCGGCTTGCGCGCGACCTCGCGCCGGTGAAGCCCATCCCGCGCCTGCGGGCGGCGTTGGTGGGAATCGTTGCGCTCTGGATCCTGGTGGGCGGCGTTGCACTTGCGATTCGCGGTCTTCCGGAAAACCTGGCACACGTGTTGGCGACCAACGTGGCCTTCGATCTCGTCCTTGCCGGCCTGGTTCTCACGGGAGTGGGGGGCTTGGTATGGGCGCTGGCGGCGAGCGTTCCAGGCCGCGAGGGGCCGGCCAATTGGGGGCGCTTCTTTGCGTTTTCCGGCGTCGTACTCGGTGCGGGGCTGGGGGGCTTTGCGATTCGCGGCGAAATCGCGGCTCCGAGTTCGCCCTTTGCGAGCGACATGATTTGTCTGGGTTGGTCCGGATTGATCGCGTTGATTCCGGGGGTCGCCGCGGTTGCGTACGTGGCGCGCGCGTTTCCGACCCATCGGGGCTGGATTCTCGCGGCCGGCGCTGCTGGAGCCACGGCCCTGGGTGCGATCATCGTGCACCTGAGCTGTCCCTACATGGGATTTCGCCATCTCCTGTTCGCCCACGCACTCGCGCCGGCCATCGTTGCCATCGTCGTGACGATTCCCATGCTCGCCGTCATGCGGATTCTGGAACGCAAACCCTCGCAGTCCTGACTCGAGCGCCGCCGCAATGCCTGCCGCGCCAGCGCGCGCGCCGGCAGCGGGGCGAGCCCGCGGGTGAATACGACGGTCTGCTAGCCTGCCCGCGTGTTGGCGCCCCGTCTCTTGTTGATCCGGCACGCCCAGTCCGAGTGGAATGCCCGGGGGCTCTGGCAAGGCCAGGGGGATCCGGATCTTTCCGCGGACGGGCTCCTGCAGGCGCGCGGTTTGGTCGGCGAGCTCGCTTCCCACCCGATTGATCTCGTGATCGCGAGTGACCTGCGCCGCGCGGTCCAGACCGCGGAACCCCTCGCCGCCGCGCGCGGATTGGAACTCGAACTCGATCCCAGCTGGCGCGAACACGATGTCGGGGCTTGGAGCGGACTCGCCCGGAGCGAGATCGAGGCGCGTCATCCCGCCGACCTCGAGCGCTTTCTTGCCGGCGACCGCCAGGTGCGTCCGGGAGGTGGGGAATCCCGCGAGGATCTCGACCAGCGTTTGCAACAGGCGCTCGAGCGACTCGCGGAGCGCCACCGGCAGCGACGCGTGGCCCTCGTTACGCACTTGGGTGTCATCTTTCTACTGACCGGCCAACGCGTCGAGAACACGGGCTATTGCGCGCTGCCCTGGCCCGAGGACCCGAAGCGGGGAGACGCCGGCGCCGCGAAGAAAGACGCCTAGGACGGATCGTCCGAGGGCGATTGCGCGGCGAGGGCTTCGAATTCGCGTCGGGTGCGGGCGCTCACCTGCCGATTGAGCCATGCGACCAGGCCCGGGGTAAAGCGTTTCATGAAATACATCCCCCAGGCTTCGGGCGAGATCGGGGCGACACTGCGGTTGCGCTGCACCGCTTTGAGGATGTTCGTCGCTACGCGTTCGGCCGTATAGCCCCGGCGCTCGTAGATCTCGACCATGCGTTTGCGGGCCGCAGGATGGGCGTTGACGCCCCGCAGCTTTGCGGCCTTCGTAATCGGGGTGTTGATGATGCCTGGACAGATCGCCGTCACGCCGATCCTCGCGGGGCGTAATTCGTCGCGCATGGCTTCGGACAGCCCCACCACCGCGAACTTGGTCGACGCGTAGGCGGCGAGGGCTTCGGTGGCCACGTAGCCCGCCGCCGAGGCCACGTTGATCACGTGCCCGCCGCGATTGCGCGCGACCATCTTGGGGACGAAGTAGTGGGAGCCGTGGACCACGCCCATGACGTTGATGCCGAAGATCCACTCGAAGTCGTCGAGGGAGGTGTCGAGGAAGCCCCCGCCGATGGCCACGCCTGCGTTGTTCATCAGGATGTCGACGGCTTCGACTTCCCGGTGTACGTCTTCGGCGAAAGCGTTGACTTCCGCCCGGTCCGAAACATCCGTGCGCCGCGCGATCACGTGGGATCCGAGCGCTTCGAGTTCCTTGGTGGTTTCCGAGAGTCCCGCTTCATTGAGGTCACAAATGGCGAGGTCTGCGCCGCGCCGCGCGAATTCGAGTGCCGTGGCGCGCCCGATCCCGCTCGCCGCACCGGTGACCACGACGCGTTTGCCGCGAAGGTTGCTGATGTCCATGGGGGTCTCCCGGGGTTAGGAGGTAGAAGTTTCCGGCTCCATGGGGATGGCCGGACCGAACAGAAGTCGCACGCCTTCGAGAATAACCCAGATGTCGCACACGAAGACGAAGCTCCCCATGCCCGCCAGCAACCATTGCTGGTGGGTGAAGTAGCCGATCACGTTTCCCGTCATCGCCCAGACGGTTGCGCTCGAGACGAGGATCATGGGGACCAGGGTGTAGACATAGGCGCGGCCGGTGCGCTTCAACCAAACCGAGACCACCAACAAGGTGACTCCCGCCAGCAGCTGATTGGTTGTGCCGAACAGGGGCCACAAGATCAGTCCGCCGTCTCCTCCAGCTTGGGTGACGGCCAGCAGAAGTGCGGCCCCGATCCCCACCGCGCCGGCGGCGAAACGGTTGGTGAGGATCTTGACGTTGTAGGCATCGGCGAGTTCCGCGATCACCAGGCGTTGAATCCGCGCGCCGGTGTCGAGGGAGGTGGCGGCGAAGGCGATCACCACCACGGCCATGAAGGTTCGCGCGATGCTTTCGGGAATTCCCAGGGACGCGACGAACATGGCGCCGCCGCCCACGAAGGCGTCGAGTTTGGCCGCCAAGCCGTTGGCGGCCCCCCAGCTCGAATAGTGGCTCCACCAATCGTCGGCGGTCGCGAACCCCGCCGTGGCGGCCAATACCGCGAGCAATCCCAGGCTGCCTTCTCCGAGCATGCCCCCGTAACCGATGGGGCGGGCGTCGGTCATGCATTCCACTTGTTTCGACGTGGTCCCCGAAGACACCAGGCCGTGGAAACCCGAGATGGCTCCGCACGCGATGGTGATGAACAGGAATGGAATCATGGGGGGAGCCCCTTCGGGACTCCAATTGACCATCGGGGCCTGGATGGTCGGGTGCAGGACGATCAATCCCAGGCTGAGCAGGACCAGGGCGGTGACGAGCTGATGCGAATTCAGATAATCGCGGGGCTGGAGCAGGAGCCAGACCGGGAGCACGGATGCGACGAAGGAATAGATCAGCAGGATCCACACCCAGGTGGATCGCGAGATCTCCTTGATGGCGGGAAACGTGTCCGCGAAGGAATCCCCGAAGAAGAGCGCCGCAATCAACAACCCGTAGGCGATGAGCGAGGGGGCAAAGATCCCCACGCCGCGCCGGTAGACGAGCCAGCCCAAGAACATCGAGATGACGATCTGGACGTTGATGGGAAAGATGGCGCCGGGGTTCTGCTCGAAGAGCGTCCCGATGATGTAGGCGAACACGGCGAGCACGATCCAGACCAGGAGCGAGATGATGAGCAGGAACAGGGCGCGTACGCGCGGGTTGATGACGCGGCCCGCGATTTCTCCGATGGAACGCCCGCGGTTGCGCAGGCTGATGACCAGGGCCGCGAAATCGTGGACCGCCCCCATGAAGATCGTGCCCAACGTCACCCAGACGAGGGCCGGGAGCCAACCCCAGATGACCGCGATGGCGGGTCCCACGATGGGGGCGGCGCCGGCAATGGACGTGTAGTGGTGACCCCAGAGAACGCTCTTGCGGGTGGGGACGTAATCGATGCCGTCTTCGAACTCCTTCGACGGGACGGGTTCGTCGGCCGATAGACCGAACACGCGGTCCGCCAGGAACCGCGCGTAGTAGCGGTAGCCCAGGGCGAACAGCGCGAAGACGACGGCGGCGAGGAGAGCGGCGTTCACTCGAGGGAATCCGGGTCGAAGGCGACGGCTCCCGTGCCGCGCAGGACGTTCTTCAGCAATTTGCCGGCCGGGTTGCGGGGCAGGGGCTGATCCGTGAACTCGACGAATTCCGGCACCTTGAAGGTCGCCAGGTGCGCGGCCACATGGCGTTTCACACCGACCTCGTCCAGGCTGGAACCCGTCTTGCGCCGGACGACGGCTTTGACCTTTTCACCGAGTTCCGTGTCCGGTACGCCGATGATGGCGGCTTCGTCGATTTCCGGATGGGCGGCGAGGCAGTTCTCGATTTCGACGCAATACACGTTCTCGCCGCCGCGCAGAATCATGTCTTTTGCCCGGTCGGCAATGAAGAGGAATCCCTCGTCGTCCACGTAACCCAGGTCGCCGGTACGCAGCCAACCGTCGCGCACGGTTTCCGCAGTGGCTTCCGGGCGATTCCAATAGCCAGGCGTGATGGTGGGGCCGGATAGTCGAATTTCTCCCAGCTGTCCCGTGGCCACCTCGTGGCCCTTCTCGTCGACGATCTGCAAGTCGAGAAAGGGAAGTACCCGCCCTGCGGAAGTCTTGCGGCCGAGCAAGGTCTTGCCCGCGTTGGCGGTCGCGACGCCGTGGGTTTCCGTCAAGCCGTAGAGGTTGGTGAAGGACGGTTCCACGGGCAGGATCGCGCGCGCCTTCTCGATGGTTTCCGGCGGCGTGGGGGCGGCGCCAAAGGAGATGCCGCGCAGGCTCGAGAGGTCGTACTTTGCCACCGCCGGAGAATTGACCACCCGGTGGAGCAGGGTCGGGATGGCGCCCCAGGTGTTGATCTTCTCCCGCTCGATCAATTGCATGGCTTCCTCGGGATCGAACTTGCCGCGATTGAACACGAGTTTCGACCCGACGGTCAGCGCCGTGCAGACCGAGCAATGCAGGCCGCCCACGTGAAACAGGGGCGAGGTCAGCAGGGCGGCGGCCTGGGCGGGAGTCGCATCCGGGGCGGGTTGCTCCGGAAGGTTTCCGGTCAGCGCCGTAATGGCACCGGTCAGCACGATGCCCTGCACCTGGGTGATGGTGCCGCCGTGGGTGGTGATGCAACCCTTGGGGCGACCCGTCGTGCCCGAGGTGTAGAGAATGACGAAGGGATCTTGCTCGTCGATCTCGACGGTCGGTGCGGTGTCGGCGGGGATGAGGAGTTCCGCGATGGGCGTGGTTTCCGGTGGCGGAGAATCACCGATGTAAAACACGCGCTCGAGGCTGTCGATCTCGCCCAGCATGTGGGAGACGCGGGGGTACAGGCGTTCGTCGACCACCAGGAACCGGCTGCCGGAATCCCGCAGCCCGTATTCGACTTCTTCCGGCACCCACCAACCGTTGAGCCCGACGCCGATGCCCCCCAGCGACGTGGCGCCGAACAGCGAGATGATCCAGTCGGGCGAGTTGTAGGCGAAGACCGCGAGGCGGTCCCCTTTGCGAAATCCGTGGTCGCGCTCGAGGGCGTGGGCTGCGCCCCAGACCCGCTTGGCGAAATCCGCATAGCCGATTCGCGTGTCGCCCTGGATCAAACACTCCGCGTCCCCGTGAAGTGCCGCCGCGGCGACCTTTTCCCGCAAAGACCTCTGGCGATGCTTGAAGTTTTTCTGGGGGCGCCCGTCGACGGTGACGGTTTCGATTTCGAAGGGGCCACCGGGCCCGGTGAGCTTCTCGACGGCCTGTGCGTAGGTGAGTGCCATGGGGGCGTAGCCTATCAGAACACGCGTCGGGTTCGGGCTCGAACCCGACGCGCGAATTGCGTTATCCGGCGCTGTAGGCGAGCGGCCCGCCGGGTCCCAGGGGCACGCCGCTCATCACCCAGAGTGCCAGCAGCAGGGTCCAGGTCAGCGCGAAGGCGATCGCGTAGGGGAGCATCAGGGCGACCAGCGATCCGAGGCCCGCGCGCGGGACGTAGCGCCGCATGAACACGAGGATGATGACCACGTAGGGGTTCAGCGGAGTGATGACGTTGGTGACGGAGTCGCCGACGCGGTAGGCGGCCTGGGTGAGTTCGGGGCTGACTCCCGCCAACATGAACATGGGCACGAAGACCGGCGCGAAGAACGCGTATTTGGCGGACATCGATCCGATGAAGAGATTCCCGATCGACACTGCGCCGACGAACGCGACCACCAACAGGGAAGGGGGCAGGGCGGCCTGGGCGAGGGCTTCGCCGCCGCGGATCGCGAGCATCTCCCCGAGCTGGGAAACCTTGAAGAAGGCGATGAACTGTGCGGCGAAGAACGCCAACACGATGTAGGAACCCATTCCCGCCATCGTGTCCGACATGAGTTTGGCGACGTCCCGGTCGCTGCGAATGGCGCCGGTCGCCGCCCCGTACGCGATTCCGGGAATCAGGAAGCCGATGAAGAGCAACGGCACGATGACGGAAATCCAGCGCGGCGTGGAGTCGTCGGGCGTGTGGAGCGGTGCACCGGGCCAACCGATGGCGAGGGCGAGCAGGAGCGCGCCGAGCGTCGCGGCGAGACCCGCCCAGCCCAGGCCGCGGCGCTCTTCGGCGGAGATCGGTTGGGGATCACCGGCTTGTCCGGACGTAGCAACGCCGCCTTCCGCTTCGGGCTTGTCGCGGTAGCGCGGCTCCACCCAACGCGCGGTTACGGCCCAGCCCACGCCGGTGATCAATACCGTGGAGGCGATCATGAACCACCAATTCGCGCTGGCCACGACCTGGTAGCTGGGATCGATCAACTGGGCGCTGGCGGTGGAAAATTCGGCGAGCAGCGGGTCGAGACTGGTGATGAAGAGGTTTGCGCTGAAGCCCGCAGAAACGCCCGCAAACACCGCGGCGAGGCCGACCAGGGGCGAGCGTCCGGCGGCGTGAAACAGGGCCGCGGCCACGGGGGGCAACACCACGTAACCGGCGTCGAGGCCCATGGAGGACATGACGCCCACGAAGAACACCGTCGGCGTCAGCAGCGCACGCGGAACCGCCAACATCAGGGCCTTCAAGAGCGCGCCGATCAGGCCGCTGCGTTCCGCAACGCCGATACCCAACATGCCGACCAGCACCACGCCGAGCGGCGGAAAGTTCACGAAGTTGGAAACCAGGTTTTTCAGCGCCCAGTAGAGGCCGTCGGCGCGCAGCAGACTGGTGGCGGTGACGGGGACCTGCACGCGTTCACGCACGGGTTGCTGGCTGCGGGGATCGAGTTTCGGCGTCGTCAGCGGGGCGCCGGATACCGGGTCGATGACGGGTTGGCCGGCGCTGTCGAGGAGCGGGACCTGCACGACCTGCGCGACGTTGCGCGCGACGCTCCACTCGAAGCGAACGGCGACTTCGGAAATCAGCATCACGCTGAAGGCTCCGATCAGGAACAGCGTCGCGGGGTCCGGCAGTGCATTGCCGAGTCGTTCGATGCTGTCGAGCCAGCGGCTACCGCCGCCGGCGGTTCGCGAGGTATCGGGCATGCCGGGATACTACGAAGTCAGGCGCGATCTGTCGGTTCCGAGGCAGAAGTCCGTCGCTTCCAGATGCCGGTTCCGATGGCCAGGGAAGCGCCCGCCAGATCGATCAGGACATCCGCCGCGGAACCCGAACGGTTGGGTTCTCCGCTCTGACGGGTCTCGTCCGCGGACGCCATGGCGCCGGCGAGGGCGAGCGCCACCCAGGCGGCCGTCTGGATCCGCCAACCCGAGATCCCGCCCGCGCGAAACGCCAGGGCACCGAGCACGCCATAGAGCGCGAGGTGCATGAACTTGCGGATCGCGTTGTTGATCGTTTCGAGGCTCTCCGCCGAGAGGTCGGGTACGAACCAACGCAACAGGAGGTCGAGACTCGAGGAGGTCGTGGTGGCGGAAAAATCGTCGCCGGAGAGGATCCAGATCAAACCACACCACAGGCCCACGAGCCCCCAGGCGGAAAGCAGCGGACGAAGATTCGGAGCGTGGGCGGCGGTGCGACGATCCATGGCTCTGCACGCGTTATCGGCGTTGCACTCGCTTGGCGCAAGGGTCCGATATCCTTTGCGCGTGAGTCGATCGCTGAACATCGGAATCGTCTACGAGCTGCTGGGCTCCTTGCCCCAGGGGCCCGGAGACCCGGCCGACGTCGATGTCGAGTACGAACCCGAAGCCACCATCGAGGCCTTGGAAGGCGCGCTCCTCCACGTGGGGCACCGCCCCGTGCGCATCGGGAGTCCCCACGCCCTGCTCGCCCAGGCGGGCAAAGGCCAGCTGCCGCGACTCGATGCGGTCCTCAACCTGGCGGAAGGGCGGGGCACGCGAAATCGCGAAGCCTGGGCGCCGGTCCTGCTCGACATGTTGGAGATTCCGTTTCTCGGCTCCGACGCCGCCACGCTGTCGGCGAGTCTCGACAAGTCCTGGGCCAAGGCCTTGGTGGCGCGTGCAGGCGTCGCGGTACCCGCGGAAGGGATCCTCGATCCGGCGGATCTGGAATCTGCGTCCCTACCGGGACCCTTTCCCCTGTTCGTGAAGCCGCGCTGGGAGGGCAGTGCGAAAGGCATCCACGCGGGTTCGCGGGTGGAGGATCGGGAAGCCCTCGGGCGCGAAGTTCGGCGCATTCGCGCCGCATACGATCAGCCCGCATTAGTTGAAGTATTCCTTGAAGGTTCGGAATTCACCGTGACTGTGATTGGCAATGATCCCGCCAAGGCGTTGCCGGTTCTTCAGCGCGCCCTCGATCGGGAGACGGGGATCGGGGTCCACGCGCTGGCACGCGAACCCGCCGCGTCAGAGCGCGCCAGCGAGCTGCCCGGCGTTCTGACGCCGGAGTTGGAAGCGTCCCTCGCGACGTCGGGTCTCGCCGCCTACGCGGCCCTCGATGTTTTGGATTTCGCGCGCGCGGATTTCCGGCTCGATGCGCGCGGTCGCCCGCACTTCCTCGAGATCAATCCGCTCCCCACGTTCGCACCCGAGGGAACGTTCGGGATTCTCGCGGAACTCGAGGGGCGCACGTACGCGGATTACGTGGGGGAGATCCTGTGCCTGGGATTGGCCCGCCTGGGGCTCGGGTGATGGCGATTCCGGGCGACATCGATCCCGCGGACTGGAGCGACTGGAGCTGGCAAATGCGCCACCGCGTGCGCGATGCCGAGACGCTGGCCCGCTACATCGATCCGAGCCCCGATGAAATCGACGCCATCGCGAAGCTCGCGGAGCGCTTCCGTTTCGTGATCACGCCCTATTACGCGTCGCTCATGGACCGCAACGATCCCGAGTGCCCGATCCGCCGCCAGGTGGTGCCCCGCAGCGTGGAACTCGACGACACGGCGGGCCTGGCGGACCCCTTGGACGAGGTCGCCCATTCCCCGGTGAAGAACGTGATCCGCGTTTACCCGGATCGCATCGCGTTCTGTGTCAACAACGAGTGCGCGCTCTACTGCCGCTTCTGTCTGCGCAAGCGCATGGTGGGCGACGACGAATGGGTGATGAAGAAACGCGAGCTGCAAACGGCGCTGGATTGGATCGCCGCGACGCCGGAGATCCGCGACGTGTTGCTCACCGGCGGCGACCCCCTGGTGTATTCCGATGAACGCCTCGAATGGATCCTCGCGGGGCTGCGCCGCATTCCCCACGTGGAGATCATCCGCCTGGGGACGCGCCTGCCGGTGACGCTGCCGTTTCGGGTCACCGAGGACCTGTGCCGCATGCTCGAACGCCATCACCCGATCTGGGTGAATACGCATTTCAACCACCCGCGGGAGCTGACGCCGGAGGCGGCGCTCGCCTGCGATCGATTGACGCGCGCCGGGATTCCGGTCGGGAACCAGAGCGTGCTCTTGCGCGGTATCAACGACGACCTGGAAACCATGAAGACGCTGTGTGAATCCCTCGTGCGTCTGCGCGTGCGCCCCTACTACTGCTACCAGGCGCAGCTGTTGGAGGGGACCGAACACTTTCGGGTTCCGATCGAGAAAGGGCTCGCGATCTTTCGCGCCATGCGGGGGCGCACCAGCGGGTTTGCGATCCCGAGCTTCGTTCTCGACACCCCGTACGGAAAAGTCCCCCTCGCGCACCCCTATGTCCGGGGGCGCGAGGGGGACTGTGTCGTAGTGGAGACGTTTGACGGTCGTCTTTGGAGAGAACCGAACCCGCGCTGACGGTCCCTACAGAGTCGGCCGTCGTCTCACACTACTGTGTCCTATTGCATGTCCAGGTAGTTGTCCGTGAAGGCGCGCTGCACGAGGACGCCATCCGAGGACTCGAACACGCGACCGATGTAGGTGTCCTGCACGATGCGCAGCTTGACGCTCTTCTTGCCGGGCTTGGCATCCTTGTAGACTTCGCGCTCCTCGGCGCCCTTGCCCTTGCGTTCGCGAGCCGGAGTGATCGCCAGGACGACGCGGTTGTGGTTCACCGGGATCGCGCGATCCGAGTCGATGTGGGGAAAGTAGGAGTCGTTCCGGCTGATCTTCACGAGGTCACTGTTCTTCGAGAAGTCGGCGATCACTCTGCCTTCGTTGTCGTACACGATCGGGCGGTGGGTCGAGGGGACGCCGTAGGTGACGGGACTCGAATTTTCATCCATGCACGGCGCGGCCGGGTCGAGACGCGTGCCGTCCAAGCTGTAGAACGCGACGTCGTAGCTCTGTCCCTCTTCGGCGTCGAACATGTAGCGGCGCTTCTCGAGGCCGATCATGAAGTTCGCATCGTAGGTCACGCTCGTGAAGTCCAGGGGGATGTACATCGTGGGGCCCGCGTCCGGAACCATCGCGCCGTGCCAGGTGGAGATCGCGGCTTTCATCTTTTTCCAGCGGTAGGTCGCGACACCGGTCTCGTAGGGGAGGCGCGCCGGCGCCGGAAGGCCCGTGAAAACTTCGGCCTTCTTCATGCCGAACACCGAGTGAAATTCTCCCGTACCGGCGTCCCACACCCAAACCATCGTCGGACCTTCCCGCAGCGCCTCGGGGAGCGTGACGGTGAGGGAGTTGGGGTCCGTCGCCGTTACGGTTTCCCGGCGCTTCTTGTCCTTCGGGCTCGGCGCGAAGACCACGTCGTAGGTGGTTCCGACTGTGAAGGTGGAGGGCTGGTGGGGGTTGGTGTTGGCGGCGGGGTACAACGTCACCGAATCGCCCGGGCTACCGAAGGGCGGCACGATGGCGCGATTGAGATCGGGGTTCGGGAAGTCGCAGGAGATGGATTGCGCGTGCACCACACTCGTCGCCGAAAGCGCGAAGACGGTGAGTAGCAGGGACGCGGAAAGTCGCAGTGACTGGCTCAGGGGTTTCATGGCGGGGGTTTTCCTGTTCAACAAAGCGATGGCCCCTTCGACCACCGCGTTGACTTGCAGCGAGATAGAGCAAGCGTCGTGCCGAATCGCGAAAATCGCGTAACTCCCTGAAAATCCAGAAGTCTCAATACTTTCCGAAAACGGGAAAAAGCCGCGTTTCGTCGTTGCGGTGTGGCAGCGGTCGCGCAGCTCCGCGTCCAAGGTTGCGTTGTCGTTGTGCTCGTGGGTCTGGAAACCGGCTAACCGGCAACCAATGGAAAGTAGGTTTCCGTTTTTCGGTGGAAACCGCGGGGAACGGGTATTCGCGCACAGGGGCGGGTTAGCTGGAACTGTCTTCCAATCCCAGGCGGCGCATCTTCTGGCGCAGACCCACGCGAGACAATCCCAGGGCCTGCGCGGTGCGGGTCCGGTTGCCGTCGTGTTCCGCCAGAGACTGGCGGATGACTTCGAACTCGACCTGGTCCAACCGTTCGCGCAGGGTACCCGCCGGCGGAACGACGACACCCGGGCTTTGGCCCTGGGCGAGGGCCAGGTGGGCGGCGGTGATGGTTTCGTCCCGTTTGGCCATGGCGATGGTGCGCTCCACGGCGTTGCGCAGCTCGCGCACGTTGCCGGGGAAGTCGTGCACCGCGAGGGCATCGAAGAAGCCCTCGTCGAGCACGATGCGTCGGGCTTGTTCGTCGCCAAACTCTTCGGCGAAATGTTGGGCGAGGAATGGAACGTCCACGCGACGGCGGCGCAGCGGCGGGATCTGGACCGTGACGGTATTCAGGCGATAGAGCAGGTCCTGGCGGAACGCATTGTCCGCGATCGCGGTTTCCAGGTCCCGATGGGTGGCGGAAACGATCCGCACGTCGACCGGCCGCGTCGCGCTACCGCCCAGGGGCCGGACCTCTCGGGTCTCGATCACGCGCAACAGCTTCACCTGCAGGGCGGGCGAAGTGTCTCCCACTTCGTCGAGGAAGAGGGTCCCGCCGTCGGCCTGTTCGAACAGACCCCGCATGTCGCGTTCCGCACCGGTGAACGCCCCGCGCTCGTAACCGAAGAGTTCGCTTTCCAGCAGCGAGTCCGGCAGCGCCGCGCAATTGACGGCGACGAAGGGCTGCCCGGCGCGCGGGCTCTGCTCGTGAACGGCGCGTGCCACGAGTTCCTTCCCGGTGCCGGTTTCGCCCAGGATCAAGACGGAAATGGAGGAGGGCGCGATGCGCCGGATCTGGTCCATCACCTCGCGAATGGCTTGACTGACCCCCAGCAACGCGGGCGCGCGGCGCTGGTTGGGGCGCGCGCCGCGGCCGCTCGTGTCCGCGGGCAGCGCATTGTCGAGCGCGAAGCGCAGGGCGAGCGCGGGAGTTGGATCCGTCAACACCTGCGCGGGGCTCAAATGGGACAGCGCATGTTCGAGTTGCTCGTCGCCCAGGTCGCGCAGGATCAGCACCAGGGCCCGACCGGCGGGCAAGGCCTGCAGCCGCATCAGGTCTTCGAGGATGTCCCCGTCGCTTCCCTGCAGGACCGCGATGGCCCCGCAGGCATCGACCCAGGGAGCGGATTCCCGCAAACCCTCGGGCGGCAGACTGCGCACGTGAAAATCTTCCGCGAAATCCGATTCGATTCGCTGGCGATCCGATTCCTGCGTGGCGATGACGAGAATTTCGCGCGGGGGGGGCTTGGCGGTCACGCACGCCTCCAGTGAAACACCCAGGCGGGCTCCACGGAAGCGCGCAGGCGAGCTCCGAAGTACCCTCGACGAAATCGCATTTCCGGGTGTTGCGGCATGGCGCTGTACGTATCGGTGCGGCGTCAGAGTGGGTTAATGGCCCCTGTTGCCCGCGCGGCCCAGGGTTGGGATCGGTAGGATGCTCGAGGGGGGAGTGTGACCGAGCCGAGTTCTCAATCGAACCTCACGCTGCGCCGCGTCGTGGGGGCCGCGGGCCTGCTCGCCGGGAGCGTGTTGCTTTCGCGCTTGCTGGGTCTGGTGCGCGAGATGGTGCTGGCGTTTCGAGCCGGTGCCGGAACCGCCACGGACGCCTACAACGGCGCGTTCCTGGTTCCCGATATTCTGAACTACCTGCTCGCCGGCGGGTCGTTTTCGATCGCGTTCATTCCCCTCTACGCCCGCTACCTCGAAGGATCCCGCGACCGGGAAGCCCGGCATTTCCTCGCGACCGTGTTTGGAACCATGGGCGGTTTCGCAATTCTGGCCGCGGCCGCTCTTTGGTGGTGGGCGGAACCGCTGGTGGATCTGCTGTTCCAGGGCTTCGACGCGGAAACGCGCGAGCACACCGTGCGCCTGGCGCGCATCCTGCTGCCGAGTCAGGTGTTCTTCATTTCCGGTGGAATCCTGCGCGCGGCCCTCATGGCCCGGGGGCGCTTCGGCGCCCAGGCCATGGCGCCACTTTTCTACAACGCGGGGATAATCCTCGGCGGTTGGTTCTTTGCACCGCAGCTCGGCGTCGAGGCCTTCGCCTGGGGGGCGCTGGTGGGTTCCTTTGTGGGCCCGTTCCTGATTTCGGCGATCCAGGTGCAGCGGCTGGGCATCTTGAGCGCGCGCTTCGCACCCTTCGATCCCGCCTTTCGTTCCTATCTCGCTTTGGCGTTGCCCCTCATGCTGGGCGTCACGCTGCTGACCGTGGATGTCTGGTACGACAAATTGATTGGCAACTACTTCGGCGTCGCGACCGTTTCCTATCTCGGATACGCGCGCAAACTCATGGACGGCCCCGTGGGAATCGTGGGACAAGCCATCGCGGCAGCTTCGCTTCCGGCGATGACGCGACTCTGGACCGCGGGACGCAGCGAGGAACTCGCGCGCTTGACCACCGGCGCGCTCCAGGCGGGCGTCGCGCTTGCGGTGCTCGCCGCCGGCGTGTTCTTTTTTCTCCCCGAGCCCTGGGTTCGGGTGGCGTTCGAGCGCGGTGCGTTTGCGGCGGCCGACACCGCGCAGGTCTCGGCGATTCTCGCGGTCCTGGTGCTCGGAATTCCCGGTGCGGTCGCGGCGCAGATTGCCGTTCGCGGTTTCTACGCGCGGCGCCAACCCTGGCTTCCCGCGTTGATGGGGACCGCGATCGCGTTGGCGACGGTTCCCCTCTACCTCGAACTCGGACGTCGGATGGGCGGGGTGGGGCTCGCCACCGCGAGTGCCATCGGCCAGACCGCGAATGCCGCCGCGCTGCTCGCCATGGCGCGCTACCGCTACGGCACGCCCGCGCTCGGCGCCCTGGGCCAGACGACCCTGCGCGCGCTCTCGATCGCGGCCGCTGCCGGCGTTGCGGCCCTGTTGATCTTGCAGTCCGGGCCGGGAATGACGCTGGCCTTGCGAAACCTCGCGTTGGCCGGTGGCGCGTTTGCGGGGGTGGCGCTGCTGGGCGTCACGCTGTTCGGTGATGCCGCGATGAAGGGAGCCGTCGCGCGCTTGCTGAAAGGCTTTTCCGTCGGCGGGGGGCGGCGCGATACGTGAGCTGGGAATTCTGGATCGATCGCGGTGGGACGTTCACCGATTGCATCGCTCGGGGACCTGACCAGCGCGTCCATACCGCGAAAATCCTTTCATCCGAGGACGCACCGCTGCGCGCGATCCAGACCATCCTGGCGCGCGCCGCACCCGACACGCCCACAATCCCCGAAGCGACGGTCAAGCTCGGGACCACGGTGGCGACGAACGCGCTCCTCGAGCGGCGCGGGGTGCCGACCCTCCTGGTCGCGAGCCGCGGTCTGTCGGACGTGTTTGCGATCGGAACGCAAGAACGGCCGGACTTGTTCGCCCTCGCGATCTCACGTCCGCCGCCGCTGCATGGGCAACAACTCGAAATCGACGCGCGCTGCGATGTGAAGGGCGCCGCTCCGGAGCCGCTCGACGAAGACAAGCTGCGCGAAGCGCTTCGCCAGGCGCATGGGCGCGGCGCGCGCTCCGTGTCCATCGCACTCATGCACGCCTATGCGTATCCGGAACTCGAGTCCCGCGTGGCCGCCATCGCGCGCGCGGCGGGCTTCGACTACGTCGCCTGTTCCCACGAAGTCGCCGAGGAGATCGGGTATCTGGCCCGCGGCGAAACCACCCTTGCCGACGCCTATCTCACGCCGCTCCTGGCAGCGCACACGCGCGTGCTCGCGGATTCGCTTCCGGGCGCGCGACTCCACTTCATGCAGTCGTCCGGCGGATTGACGGACGCCGAACGTTTTCGCGGACCCACCGCCCTGCTTTCGGGGCCGGCGGGCGGCGTGATCGGTGCAGCCCACGTCGCGCGCGCTGCGGGCCATCGCGACGCGATTGCCTTCGACATGGGAGGAACCTCGACGGACGTTTCCCTGATCGAAGACGGAGAAGTGGAGCGCGCATTCGAAACCGAAGTCGGAGGCGTGCGGGTGAAGGCGCCGATGTTGCGCATCCATACGGTGGCGGCCGGCGGCGGCTCCCTGTGCCGCTTCGATGGCGTGCGCCTCAGTGTGGGGCCCGAAAGCGCCGGCGCCGACCCGGGACCCCTGTGTTACGGGAATCCGGACGCCACGGAGTTGGCGCTCACCGACGTCAACTATTGGCTCGGGCGCCTGCAGGCGGATCGATTCCCGTTGCCGCTCGAACGCGCGCCGGTGCAACGGGCGCTTTCGGCGCTGGCCCACGCCATGGAGACGGCGGGGGTGCCGCGTTCGGAAGACGAAATCGCCGCCGGCTTCGTCGAGGTCGCCAATTCCCACATGACCGAAGCCATCAAGCAGGTTTCGGTGGCGCGCGGGGTCGACCCGCGCCAGCACGTGCTGGTCGGGTTCGGGGGCGCGGCGGGACAACACGTGTGCGCCATTGCGCGCCAGCTCGGGATCGAGTCGGTTCTGCTTCATCCCTTTGCCGGGCTGCTGTCCGCCTACGGAATCGGGTTGGCGGACGTCACCTGGGATCGGCAGCGCGATGCCGGACGCCAACGCTTGCCGGACGACGGAGGGTTGCCCGCGGATCGGGTGCCGCTGTTCGAGCAGCTCGAAGCGGAGGGACGTCGAACCCTGGAAGCGGAGACCGCGGATGCGCGAGAAATCCGTACCGAGCGCTTCTTGGAACTTCGCTACGCCGGAACCGAGACCGCACTGGCGATTTCTGAACCGGAAGATGGAAACTACCGCGCGGCCTTCGAGCGCGAACACGCCGCGCGATTCGGCTATACGCGCAAGGAGCGGGCCATCGAGATTTCGACCTTGCGCGTGCGCGCACGGGCGCTGGGTGCGCCACCGCCAGAGATTGCGGATGCGGTCGAGGGTTCCCGGGAACTGTGCGCCGCGCGACACGCCGAGGCGTGGTTTCCCGCTCTGGGTCGGATCGAAGTGCCCGTCTATTTGCGGGAAGACCTCTCGCGCGGGCGGGGCATCGACGGGCCGGCGCTGATCCTCGAAGACACCGGCACCCTCGTGCTCGACCCCGGTTGGAGCGGTTCCCTGAACCCCGATGGGACGCTGGTGCTTTCGGACCGCGGTGCATCGCAACGGCGCGAAGTTGCCGCTGCTGCGGACATCCGACATGGGGACCCGGTGCAGATCGAAGTCTTCGGCAGTCGTTTCATGTCGATCGCGGAACAGATGGGCGCGGTTCTGCGCAATACCGCGGTATCGACCAACATCAAGGAGCGCTTGGATTTCTCGTGTGCGGTCTTCGATCGCGACGGTGGTCTCGTCGCCAACGCGCCCCACATTCCGGTGCATCTCGGTGCCATGGGAGAAACCGTGCGCTGCGTGCGGGAGCGGATTCCCGATCTGGTGCCGGGCGATGTCGCGGTGACCAACGATCCGTTTGCGGGGGGCTCGCATCTGCCGGATGTCACCGTCGTGACGCCGGTGTTCGACCCCGAAGGTTCCCTCGACTTCTTCGTGGCGAGTCGCGGCCATCACGCGGACCTGGGCGGCATCACGCCGGGCTCCATGCCGGCGGATTCCACGCGCCTCGAGCAGGAGGGGGTGGTGATCGCGCCTTTCCGTCTGGTGCGCGCCGGTCGTTTCGACGAAGCCCGGATTCGGGCGCTGTTGACCAGCGGGGAACACCCCGCGCGCAACCCCGACGACAATGTCGCGGACCTCGAAGCCATGATTGCGGCCAACCGCGCCGGCGAGCGATTGCTCGCGGAACTGGTCCACAAATACGGTCGCTCGGTCGTTCGCGATCGCATGCGCGAACTTCAACGCGCGGCGGCCACGAAAGTCGCGCGCGAGATCGCCAAGCTCGCAGACGGAGATCACGCGTTCCGGGACCAGCTCGACGATGGAACGCCAGTCTGTGTGCGGCTGCGGGTGGCGGGCGAGCGGATGGACATCGATTTCGAGGGCACCGGCGCGGCGGTGGCGGGAAACCTGAACGCGCCGCCCGCCGTGGTGCAAGCCGCGGTGATCTATGTGCTGCGCGCGTTGGTGGATGAAGAAATTCCGCTCAACGGCGGTTGTCTGGTGCCGGTCGCGATTCGCGTGCCCGCGGGCTGCCTGCTGGATCCGCCGCCGGGCAGCGCGGTGGTGGGGGGGAACGTCGAAACCTCCCAGCGCGTGGTCGACGTCTTGTTGGGCGCACTCGGTCGCGCGGCGGCGAGCCAGGGGACCATGAACAACGTCACCTTCGGCAACGCGGGATTCGGCTATTACGAGACGATCGGGGGCGGGGCCGGAGCCGGCCCGGGTTTCGACGGCGCGTCGGGCGTCCACACCCATATGACGAACACCCGAATCACCGACCCGGAGCTGCTCGAGTCCCGCTACCCGGTACACCTCGAAAGCTTCCGTTTGCGTGCGGGCTCCGGGGGCCGCGGGCGCCATGGCGGCGGATGCGGACTGGTGCGCCACTACCGATTTACGGAGCCGGTCACGGTCTCGCTCCTGACCGAGCGGCGCACCACGGCCCCCTATGGGCTGGAAGGCGGCGAACCGGGGGCAAAGGGCACAAACCGCGTCGAGCGAGCCGATGGAAAACGCGAAGAAGTGCCCGGGAAGGCGACTCTCACGCTCTCTCGCGGCGATTGCCTCATTCTGGAGACGCCCGGCGGCGGAGGCTACGGGACAGCGTTTTGATCAAACTTGGGATGTATCGCTTGCCACCGGGCCCCGAGCCTCGTAGGTTTGGACGCTCGGTGGGCGCGTAGCTCAATTGGCAGAGCAAGTGGCTCTTAACCACTAGGTTGAAGGTTCGATTCCTTCCGCGCTCACCATCCCACCGCCGTATTTGACGCCCCCGGGGTTCGACTCTAGGTTTCAGCGCGACCCTGCCGGGGTGGCGGAACTGGTAGACGCAGTGGCCTTAGGAGCCACCGCTCGAAAGGGCGTGCAGGTTCGAGTCCTGTCCCCGGCACGCCGCATTGGCGCCGCATTCCCCACTTGCAGCGTTTCGGAGAAAACATGGCTTCCAAGACTGAAAAATCCGCATCCGCGGGCAACCCCAACAACCCTGCGGAAGACGCCAAGGGGTTTGCGGTCAACATCCAAGAAGAGGGTTCCGTTCTGCGCGTGGTGGAGATCACCGTGGAGCCGCCTCTCGTCGACCGCGCCTTCGAGCACGCTTACCGCGACGTCGCCAAGCGTTCCCGCGTGAAGGGCTTTCGCCCGGGGAAGGCACCGCGTTCCGTTCTCCGGAAGATGTACGGTCCCGCCCTGGCGGAAGACCTCGAGCGAACGCTCGTATCCCAGACGCTGCCGCAAGCGCTGCAGGACGCCGACATTGCGCCGGTGGCGGAGCCCGCGATCGAAGCGGATCCGCCGCGCGAAAACGAATCTTTCCGCTACGTGGCGCGCATCGAAGTCAAGCCGGAGATCGAACTCGGCGAGATTCGCGGCCTGCCGGCCCAGCAACCCGCCGGTGACGTCACCGAAGAAGACGTGGAACGCGAACTCGAAGCCCTGCGCGAACGCAACGCTCCCCTGGTGGAGGAACCCGAAGGAACGCCGATCGCCGAGGGGCACACCATCACCTTCGACTACGTGGGGCGCATCGACGGCAAGGCTTTCGAAGGCGGTTCCGCCCAGGAGGCGGTACTCGAAATCGGAAGTGGACGATTCATTCCGGGTTTCGAGGATCAGCTCATCGGGAAGCGAGCCGGCGAGGATGGCGTCGTTCAGGTGTCGTTCCCCGAAGATTATCCCGCTGCGGAATTGGCGGGGAAGGCCGCGGAGTTCGACGTCCACATCGTCAATCTGAAGAAACGCCAGATTCCGGAGCTGGACGACGAATTCGCCAAAGACCTGGGCGATTTCGATTCGCTCGACGCCCTGCGCGATCGCCTGCGCACGGATTTGACCTCGCAGCACGAGCGCGCGGCGCGCAATGCGTTGCAGACGTCGTTGGTGGACGCCTTGATCGAGCGCCATCCCTTCGACGTTCCCGCCGGCATGGTGGAGCGTCGGCTCAACAATCGGCTCGCCACCGCCCATCGCCAGATGCAGGGATCGGTGGATCACGATGCGCTGCACCAGCAAATGGCGCGCTGGCGAGAGGAATGGCGATCTCAGGCCGAGCGCGACGTGCGCGAAGCGCTGCTCTACGAGGCCATCGCCCGTCAGGAAGGAATCGAGGCGGATGACGCGGCCATCGACGACAAGATCGAGTCGATCGCCCAGGAGGCCGGGGGGAATGATCCCCGCCTGCGGGACGCCTACAAGGACCCGGAGGTCCGCGAGGCGATTCGCGGCCAGCTGTGCGACGAGCAGGTGCTTGATTTCCTGATCCGTGAAGCTAAAATCGAAGAAGTCTCGGGTACTTAGAACGTCCGCTTGCGGTCCCTCTGCGCAGCGGGCGCACGCGCCTTACACTCCCCCAAGAGGCGCGGGGCTACTCCCCCTCAGGCTCGGCAGGAGCGGGGCGGTGCGCTAAGCACGCGTTGCATTCGGGGCTTCCGGGCCTCGCACGGATCGGATTGAGTTGGGCGCGCGTCTAAGGGTTAGGGGAGTGGATTGAATGCCTACGCTGGTTCCCATCGTCGTCGAGCAGGATCACCGCGGTGAGCGTGCCTACGACATCTATTCGCGGCTTTTGCGCGATCGAATCATCTTCTTGGGATCCCAGGTCGACGACGATCTCGCCAATCTCATCATTGCGCAGTTGCTGTTCCTCGAGGCCGAAGACCCCGAAAAGGACGTCCACCTGTACATCAACTCACCGGGGGGCTCCGTTACCGCCGGACTCGCGATCTACGACACCATGCAGTACATCCGACCCGCGGTGAGCACCATCTGTATGGGACAAGCCGCATCCATGGGTGCGTGGCTGTTGGCCGCCGGCAGCAAGGGGAAACGGTTCGGCCTTCCCAACTCACGGATCATGATTCATCAGCCGATGGGAGGGTTTCAGGGGCAGGCCACGGAGGTCGACATCCAAGCGCGTGAGATTCTCAAACTCCGCGAAAAGATGAACGAAATCCTGGCTCACCACACGGGGAAGGCATTGGATTTGATCGCCAAGGACACCGACCGGGATTACTATATGTCCGGCGAAGAAGCGTCTGAGTACGGGATCATCGATCACGTGGTATCGCGGCGGAATACGCCGCGTCACATTGGCGCAAGCCCTTCCGGTGGAGAGAGCGGAGGGGCAAAAGGCGGGGGAACCGAGTCATGAAGAAGCGCGACGACAACGGCAATCTCTCCTGTTCCTTCTGTGGCAAGAGCCAGAAGGAAGTCAAGAAGCTCATCGCGGGCCCGACGGTCTACATTTGCGATGAGTGCATCGAACTCTGCAATGACATCATTGCGGAAGAGTACGGCCAGGAAGAGGCGCGTACCCACACCTCGCAAGTCCCCAAGCCGCCCGAAATCAAGGCCATTCTCGACGACTACGTGATTGGACAGGAAAAAGCGAAGCGGGTCCTGTCGGTCGCGGTGCACAACCATTACCGGCGGATCGATTGCCAGGCGACGTTGAGCGACGTCGAATTGCAGAAAGCCAACATCCTGCTGCTCGGGCCGACGGGTTCCGGTAAGACGTTGCTCGCCCAGACGCTGGCGAAGATTCTCGATGTTCCGTTCACCATCGCGGATGCCACCACGCTGACCGAAGCGGGTTACGTCGGCGAGGATGTCGAGAACATCATTCTCAACTTGCTGCAGGCGTCCAACTACGATGTCGAACGCGCTCAGCGCGGCATCATCTACATCGACGAAATCGACAAGGTGGCGCGCAAGAGCGAAAACCCGTCCATCACCCGTGACGTTTCGGGAGAGGGGGTTCAGCAGGCGCTGCTGAAGATCATCGAGGGGACCACCGCGAGCGTGCCCCCCAAGGGCGGGCGAAAACACCCGCAGCAAGAATTCTTGCAGATTGATACGTCGAACATCCTTTTTATCTGTGGCGGCGCATTTTGTGGCCTCGAACGCATCATCGAACGTCGAATCGGTGTGAAGGGAATGGGCTTCGGAGCCGATATCCAGAAGAGAGACGAGAAACGTTTGGGTGAGGTCCTCTGTAAGGTGGAGACCGAAGATCTGCTTAAGTTCGGAATGATTCCCGAGTTCGTGGGACGGATCCCCGTCGTGGCGACCCTCGAGGAGCTGACTGAACAGGCACTCGTCGAAATTCTGACCCAGCCCAAGAACGCACTGATCAAGCAGTATCAGAAGATGTTCGAGTTCGAGGACGTGCGCTTGCGCTTCACCGAAGGTTCTCTGAAAGCCGTGGCACGCTTGGCGCTGACGCGTCGTTCCGGAGCGCGCGGTCTGCGATCGATACTGGAAAACGTGATGCTGGACCTGATGTACGAGATACCGACACGGAACGACATCGAAGAATGCGTTATCAACGAGGAAGTGATCACTCAGGGAGTGAAACCCTTGCTCGTTTACAAGCGGGAGGCTGAGTCCGCCTAGGACCCTAAAAAAATATGGGCATCTTCCGGAACGAAGACGAGCCGGGCGGAAATCCGCCGAACCCGCAGGACCCTGGCAAGGTCGTTCCCCTCCTTCCGCTGCGCGACATCGTCGTGTTTCCCCACATGGTGGTGCCCCTGTTCGTCGGGCGCGAGAAATCCATCCATGCGCTGGAGCAAGCGAGCAACGGCGACCGCCAGCTGCTCCTCGCCGCCCAACGCGAAGCCGGGACCGACGATCCCGCGGGCGAAGACATCTACGACATCGGGACTCTTGCGAGCATCATCCAGCTCCTGAGGCTGCCGGACGGCACCGTCAAGGTGCTGGTGGAAGGCAAGTCCCGCGCCCGCATCCGCTCCTACGTCCAATCCGACCCGCACTTCACCTGCGAGGTCGAGCTCATCAACGAAGTGGAAGAGCAGAACGTCGAAGTGCAGGCGCTGATCCGCAGCATCTATTCGACCTTCGAACGCTACGTGAAGCTCAACAAGAAAGTTCCGCCGGAGATGCTCAATTCCATCACCGGCATCGAGTCGCCTTCACGCCTGGCGGACGCCATCGTGGGCCACTTGAACCTGAGCATCGAAGATCGCCAGCGCGTGCTCGAAATGGTTGCGCCCAGCAAGCGCCTCGAAGAGATCTACAGCCTCATGCAGGCCGAGATCGAAGTGCTCGAGGTCGAAAAACGCATCCGGGGCCGCGTCAAGAAGCAGATGGAGCGCTCCCAGAAGGAGTACTACCTAAACGAGCAGATGCGCGCGATCCAGAAGGAACTCGGCGAGCGCGACGACTTCAAGAGTGAAATTGGCGAGATCGAAGAAACGCTGAAGGGCAAGAAGATGCCCGAAGAGGCCATGGATCGCGTCAAGAAAGAAATCCGCAAGCTGAAGATGATGTCTCCCATGTCGGCCGAAGCCACGGTCGTGCGCAACTACATCGACTGGATGGTGGGTTTGCCCTGGGAGGACTACAAGGAAGAGCAGCAGGACCTCGTCGAAGCCGAGAACGTCCTCAATCACGATCACTACGGATTGGACAAACCCAAAGAGCGGATCCTCGAATACCTCGCCGTGAATTCGTTGGTGGGGAAGATCAAGGGGCCGATCTTGTGCCTCGTCGGCCCGCCCGGTGTCGGGAAGACGTCCCTCGGCAAGTCGATCGCCCGCGCGACGGAGCGCGATTTCGTGCGCGTGAGCCTCGGTGGCGTGCGGGACGAAGCCGAGATTCGCGGCCATCGACGCACTTACATCGGTGCGTTTCCCGGCAAGGTGATCCAGAGCCTCAAGAAGGCGGGATCGAGCAATCCCGTGTTCCTGCTCGACGAAGTCGACAAGATGTCGATGGATTTCCGCGGGGACCCGTCGTCGGCGCTACTCGAGGTGTTGGATCCGGAGCAGAACCATTCCTTCGGTGACCACTATCTCGACGTCGATTACGACTTGTCGCGCGTGATGTTCATCTGCACCGCCAACGTGCTCCACAACATTCCGCGCCCGCTCCAGGATCGCATGGAGATCATCCAGATCCCCGGGTACATCGAATCCGAAAAGCTCAACATCGCGAAGCAATACCTGGTTCCCAAAGAACGGGAAGAAAATGGTCTCAAGGAAGCGCACATCGAGTTCTCGAACCCGGCCTTGCTCGAGATCATCCGGCGCTACACGCGCGAAGCCGGCGTACGCAGTCTCGAGCGCGAGATCGCATCGGTCTGCCGCAAGGTGGCGCGCGAAGTCGTGAAAGCGGGAGAGAGCGCGACCAAGGTCAAGGTGACGCCCGGTGTGGTTCGCAAGTATCTCGGCGTTCCCAAATACCGCTTCGGGCTTGCGGAGGAACGCGACCGGGTCGGCGTCTGCACCGGCTTGGCGTATACGGAAGTGGGCGGCGAGCTGCTGCAAACGGAAGTGTCGGTCACGTCGGGGCGCGGCAAGCTGCAATTGACCGGTCGCCTGGGCGAAGTCATGCAGGAATCCGCCAGCGCGGCCATGTCCTACATCCGATCGCGGGCGAAGCAGTTGGGCTTGAAGCGCGACTTCTATTCGAAAGTCGACGTCCACATCCACGTACCCGAAGGCGGAACCCCCAAGGACGGCCCGTCCGCGGGGATCACGATTGCGACCTGCATCGCTTCGGCCCTCACGCAGGTTCCGGTTCGCGCCAACGTGGCGATGACGGGCGAGATCACCCTGCGTGGTCGCGTGCTGCCGATCGGCGGCTTGAAGGAGAAGCTGATCGCCGCGCTTCGGGGCGGTATCGATACCGTGCTGATCCCGAAAGAGAACGCCAAGGATCTGAAAGACATCCCCGCGGCCATCACCAAGAACATCAAGCTCGTGATGGTGGAGCACATGGACGAGGTGCTCGCAAATGCCCTGGCGCTCGAGGACCCGGACACGTTCTTGAACGAGGGCGCGCACTCCATTGCCGAGATCTACGACGTGCCCGGGGAGCCCGAGGCGACGACGGTGCCTCCGGCCGGGGTGAATTAGGGTAAAGTTTAGGGGTGGTTTTGGGGATGCGGGGTTCGCGCTTCGCATTGCCCTGAAGCCTTGGATGGCTGGCGCTGTCTTGCGGGTTGGTTCTTGGGGGGGTGGGGTTCGCGCTTTGCACTCACCCGAGATCGTTGACCGCTGGCGCTGTTTTTGGGGCGCGTAGCTCAGCTGGGAGAGCACCTCGTTTACACCGAGGGGGTCGGCGGTTCGATCCCGTCCGCGCCCACCATCTTCCCTTTCCTTCCACCGCCCACCCGCTGCGAAGCCTGCTTTGCGAATCTCCGGCCAGCTGCCACACTCGGCGTCCGGAGGGGCCATGATCCACCGTATCGCATCGCTTTTCGTGCTCGTGGGCGTCCTGGGTTGCGAAGGCATTCAGGATCGAATGATGGAACGCGCGGCGCAACAGGCCGCGCAGGACGACCGGGTCGAATGGCTCGACGACGGCGCCCTCCACGTCGTCCTCTGTGGCACGGGGTCGCCGATTCCCGCCGAGGGGCGAGCCAGCGCCTGCACGGCGGTCATCGCCGGCGGCCACTTCGTTCTGGTGGATGTCGGTCCCGGTTCCTACAACACCATTGGGTTGCATCGCCTGCCTCGGGCCCACATCGACTCGGTGCTGCTGACCCATTTTCACTCGGACCACATGGGGGATCTCGGTGAAATCGGAATGCAGAGCTGGGCGTTTGGCCGCGCCGCGCCCCTGCGGGTTTACGGCCCGCCGGGAGTCAAGCGCGTGGTCTCGGGCTTTACGACCGCCTACGGACACGACACCGGGTACCGCGTCGAGCATCACGGTGCGGACATCATGCCCCGTGCCGCCCGCGCGCTCGAAGCGCGCGTGATCGCACTTCCGAAGCACGGCGAGTCCCGGCTGGTTTTCGAAGCCGACGGCCTGGCGGTGCGCGCCTTTAGCGTCAATCACAAGCCCGTCACGCCCGCCTACGGGTATCGCTTCGACTACAAGGGGCGCAGTGTCGTCGTCAGTGGCGACACGGCGAAGAGCGCGAACCTCGTGCGCAATTCCCAGGGTGTGGATCTACTCGTCCACGAGGCGCTGGCCGCACATATGATCGAGGTCGCGCAACAAGTGGCGGCGAAAGCCGGCATGAAGCGCCGCGCAAAAATCATGGCCGACATCCTCGACTACCACACCACGCCGGTCGAAGCCGCGGAGGTTGCGTCCGAGACCGGCGCTTCGATGCTCGTCCTCAATCACCTGGTTCCCGCTCCCCCCAACGCCATTGCCGAGCGACTGTTCCTGCGCGGCACGGCGGACGCCTTCGCGGGCGAGATCGTGCTCGGGGAAGACGGGATGCATTTCCGCTTGCCCGCGGACTCCGATGCGATCCACCGGGAAATGCTCGATTAGGCCCTGCGAATTCCGCTGCCCAGGCCGAGGCCTCGGCGGGGACGCCGCTATACTGCCGGCAACTCGAAAATTGGAGACGTGAACATGGCTGAACTCCCCGCGACCGCGATATCCCCGAAAGAGTTTTTCGAAGGATGGCTTCCGAAGACCTTTGGCGAGATCACCCTGCCGCCGGGCTCCGAGGAAATCGACACCAAGCTGGGCGTAAAGCTTTCGGGCGATGGCGGTGGCGAGTGGGTGTTCCATTTGAACCGCGGCAACCTCGAAGTTCATGCGGGGCCGCGCGACGAGGCGGCCTTCACCCTGGTGCAATCCGTCGACGACTGGCGGGGTTGTCTGTGGGAAGGGCGGGGCGGGGTCTTCGGACAAGGCGCCGCTGCGTTGCTGCAACCCGGTTCCTCGCCGGGAGCGGGAGCGGCGGGTTCGCCGGGGCCGAGCCCCGCGGCGTTGAAGCAAATGGAGGCCCTGTCGGGTGTGATCCGCTTGGTGGTGAGCGGCGGAACCGGCGGCGATTGGTCCGTCGACTTCAAACTCGGGCCGGGCGCCATCCCCGAAGAGGCGACGACGACCCTCACCATCTCGGAAGCCGATTCCGAAGCCATGGCCAAGGGCGAACTCGATCCCATGCAGGCCTTCATGGCGGGCCGCATTCAGGTCGCCGGCGACATGGCGCTCATGATGCAGGTGCAGGCGATTCAGATGCAGGCGCAAATGCAAGCGCAGCCGGGTTCCGGCAGTACGAGCTAGGGCGGCACCCGGCGCGCAGCCGGCCCTGTTCGGCCAACGCGCGCGCCGATTCTGCGCATCGCGAGCCATCGAAGCGTGATATCGTGCTTCGTGCGTAACGCCCTTTGTTACTTCTTGTTGCTTTGGGGCGCGGCCTGCTCCGGGATCGACCCCGGCCACCCCAACATCGTCCTGATCCTATCCGACGATCACGGTTACTCGGATTTCGGCTTCATGGGGTCGCCCCATGTCGAGACTCCGCACCTCGACCGCTTGGCGCGAGAAGGAACGGTCTTTCCCACCACCTACGTCACCGCAAGCGTGTGTCGCCCGTCATTGCGAACGCTCCTCACCGGGTTGTATCCCTATCAATGGGAGCTCGAGGCAAAGCGACATCAAAACGACGCCCGCAGCGATGCCAGCCAACCCCTCGTTGCGAAAATCCCCACGCTCCCGAGGCGTCTAGCGGAACGGGGCTACCGCAGCTTCCAAGCAGGAAAATTCTGGGAAGGGAACTTCGCGCAAGCGGGCTTTACCCACGGCAACCAGCGCGATCAGACGAACCTGCAACACGGCGGGTCCGATCTCAAATTGGGTCGACCCTCGATCGACTCGGTGCTCGCTTTCATCGATCAGAACCGGAATGAACCGTTCTTTCTTTGGTTCGCTCCGCAACTCCCCCACGTGCCCTTCGATGCGCCGCGGGAGTCGGTCGAACACTACCGCGACAAGGGACTGTCGCGCGCCGCTGCGCACTACTACGCGAACATCACCCGCTTCGACAGCGTTGTGGGGGCGTTGCTCGCCCATCTCGATCGGCGCGGACTACGGGAGAACACGATCGTGGTGTTTCTCGCGGACAACGGATGGGACATGGGCCCCCAACACCGGGAATTCCTTTCCGACATGGAACAAGGGAAGGGCGCGATCACGGAGGTTTCGCTCCGCACGCCGCTGATCCTTCGCTGGCCGTCGCGTATCCCTGCGGGCCAGGTTCACGCTGCGCTCATATCCTCTGTGGATATCGTTCCGACGCTCCTCGACTGGACCGGCGCCCCGATCACGCCGGAACTTCTCGGGCAGTCGCTTCGCCCCCTGATCGAGGACGGGCGTGCGGGTACGCGGACCGCCATCGTGGGGCGCATGCGAAGTATCCGAAACGGCGGGTTCTACACGCGCGATGACAAGGCAGAGAACGGACCCGCCTATTTCGTTCGTACTCGGGACTGGCACTACGCGTGGAACCAAGCGCGCATGGAACACCAGCTCTACGACGTACGACTCGAACGGAGTCGGCGCCACAACGTCGTGGAGCAGCACCCGAACCGGGCGCTCGAATTCCAGCACGAAGTTTCCCGCTGGACGCAGCAGGTGCGAGCCCCCGCGGGGTTCTCGCTCCGAAAGTCTTTGCACGACAACGGATTTTCGGCTAATTGAGGTCGCGCACGGCTGTGAGAGGTTGGGCCCCGGCGTTCGCGCCCCGTCCCCGGTTTCTTCAGCAGTGGTAGGGAGTTGGCGGGATGAAGGAGCGACTTCGCGCTTTGCGCTCAGTCGCCACGATTGACCGCCGGCGCTGTTTTTGGGGGCGGTAGTTCAACTGGTTAGAGCACTGGCCTGTCACGCCAGAAGTTGCGGGTTCGAGTCCCGTCCGCCCCGCCATAAGTACTTGAAAACATTAGACACATTTCTGTGTTTTTTTGCTGAGGGGACAGCGAGGGGACAGTTTGCTGTTTCCCGCGTCCGATTTGGCCTATTTGGAACGGTGTTTCTCTGACTTGGGGAGCGATCGAATGATCGCTTCTTTGGTGGCCTTGGGCTTCGAGTAGCGCCCCAATGACTTCGCGTCGCGGTGCCGTGAGAAGTTCATCAACATGCGGTCCGACATGGTGGACCCCATCGCCGTAAGGGTGCTGTGGCGGGTGCCTTCCTGGAACGGGATGGAAGCGCCTACCTCCTCGCAGGCTCGGTGCCACTCCCGTTCCATCGAGTCGGGTGTCCATCGCTTCGCGGGATTCCGAGCCTTGGGATTCCAGAACAGGGCGACCTCTCCTCGGAGCTTGGCACGCCCCGAAAGCTGGGTCATGCGCCACCCGATCCACCGTAGTAGCTCTGGGTGCCATGGCTCTCGCCATTCCGCCGATCGGTTTTTCGTGTGGTGTACCCGAGCGTCAGCCCTTGGGCCTTGCACCGCGTGCGAGATGTTGAGCTTGCCGTCCTTCCAGCCATCGACGTTGAACGCGCGGACCTCGCTAAGTCGCAGAGCCTCGGTCGCCGCTGCCAGGAATGCTCCTCTTCGTTCCCACGGGATGGCGTCGAGTATTTGCTCCTGAAGCTCCATCGAAATTGTTTGGGGCGCATACTCAGGGACTTCGATCTCCGGGAAGCGTGGGGCGTGCACAATTACCTCGTCCTCGTCGAGGCGGCGAAGGAATGCCCGAAACGCATCCGACACATTCTTCTGGGTTTTGGGAGAGATTGTCTTGTCGGTGTTCCGGGCGTTGGGTCTCTCCGCCAGCCAGAGATGCCACGATCTTATGTCGGAGATTCGGATCTCGTGCACCGGACGCCCCCACCAGTACGAGAAATGCCCGTCGTGGGCGGCGTAGCGCTTTACTTCCCGAAGAGACGTTGGGCTCCGCTTCCCGTTGTCCACAGCGTGCTCGTACCACCTGAGGTACTCGGCGATCCGGTTCTCAACCAAATCCTCCGGTACCGCTTGCGCCTTGAACTTCGCTACGGCCCTTTCGAGAGGCATGCCGTCTGCGACCGAACTCCGAATACTTTCCAACACGCGGACCGCCATTCCGCGGTTCTCGAAAGGAATGGGCTTACCATCGATCGGGCTCGGCATAGAGTCCAAGCGCAGGTGCTTCCCCTCCGATCGTCCGAAATAGATTCGGAATCGGGGCTGACCACCCTTCGTTGTCTCTTCGACTACACGGCCAAGGTTTCCCACTTCGACCCAGCGGTTAGCACTTGCCGCCGTCAGTTGGGAAGAGTCTTCTTTCAAACTCCGGTTCAATCTGATTCGCCAGAGAAACGGTGCTCGCGCAGGTACTATGTAATTTCGGTGGGTGTCCACAAAAGTGGTGACGAGCACTAAGCTGATGTGGGTGCTGCAGGGGATGAGCACCGTCCCCCGAATCGGATATCCTGATCCCAGGGTTTGAATACCTAACTGTTAGATACTCCCTTCCTAGTCAACCCTTCATCGCGAAGAACTTCTCTCCAACGAAGTCTTGATCGTGTTCGAGCATTCCGTGGATCGCATGGAGGAGCTTCCGCATGACGGCCACGTTGGCTTGCATCTTGGTCTTTCCT